>JAHDFP010000003.1:0-230638 GCA_020628095.1 Saprospiraceae bacterium | reverse complement strand
ATCATGCTGAAATTCTACTTTGTCGAGAATATTTCTGCCATAAGGTATCCAGACAAATTTATCTACAGGGTTATCCTTAGTCTGGTCCAGCTTTAAAAGATCAGCCATATTACTGACAAGTGATAACTGCTCTTCTTCAGATAAAGGGCAAGTTATCCTCAGCACATCTGAGATAATCCGATGGAGTCTGTATTCCTGAGTTTTTGTACTATACAGACACCATCCTTTGTTAACGATTTTGTATAAGAGTTTTTTGTAATTATATCCTATATCAGTTTCCTGAGGGATAACAGCTTTTATAATCTCTATAGATTGATTATCTGGCGGTAGATAAGGCATTCTACTGAGCAGCCATCTTTCATCATCTTCTAGGTGACTTCTCTGGAATATGGAGACAAGATAAGAGGTGATTCTTTTTATTTTATCGGTGTTATGTCTGGTGCGTACTTCTACAGGGTAATCATCATTTATAGCATTAAGCGTCTCATTAAGATCGAGGCCGTCATGCTCTGCCGCCTCAGCTAGTATCTCTATAGTGAGGGTATGATATTCCAGACTGCTGACAATCTCACGGATATTATCATCTGACAGTTTCCCATTCTTATAATACAATCGGAACAGACCCACCGCCTCTTCCTCATTCATAAAGTCCAGCTCCTTCGCATCGAAGTCTGGAAGATTGATTCTGGATGTCGCAAGTATATGCCAATGTGGTGGATTAGGTAAGTGATCACGATAGGACATGATACTTTCTTCTGCATTGTCTAGGACGAGTAGGGATTGTTCGCCAGTCGCATGCGGTCGCGACTTGAGTGCCATAATCATCTCATGGAATATTTCTTCAGGACTCTTATTGGTTTTATTGATCTTTAGACTTATCGCCAGACCAGGCGTATTTATGAAGTCATTTATAAAGTCCTGAGAAGTCATACTCACCCATGCGATATGCTTATAGGACTGATAATATTCCGTCAGATAGATCTGCGCCAGCGTGGTCTTACCGATACCGCCCATGCCATTGACTAGGACGACGTTTTTATTCTTGGATAATCTTTCATGCAGATCATCTACATCTCTGCGACGTTGGACAACCTGTTGACCTGATAAGAGCGGCATCTTAGCGGTGAGTTCTTTGGCCGCCTTATTACTTGTATCGGGTGTGGCTAATCTTCTTATGATCTCCGAGGTCTTACTTTCTATCCGCCCTCCTTGATCTTTTATGACCTCCGTGTCAGATTTGATAGCATCTGCTTTCTTATGCAGTAGCCCAAGTTGTTCTGATATCTGGAAGATTTTTTGTTGATAATTTTCGTGGTAGTACTTTTTCTTGAGCTTATTATCGGCTTTTATATTTTGGAAAAACAGCGTATAGAAAGAGTCTAATTCTTCCTTAGTCGGATAGATGATACGTGGATCGTCAGAGAATAGATTTTTGCTCTGATCTATAGATAGCTTATCCAGTAGAATATACTTGGTCAGATTAGCGAACATGACCTCCGACTTATAGAAAGGTGTATGACCTGGAGGTATATTCTGGCCATAGGCTTTATCATATTGGATAATTGTTTTTTCTATACAATCTATCAGGCGACGTCTGTAGTCTTTGGGTGGAAACAGGAATGCTCGTGCTTTATCCCAGACACTTTCTTGGATTTCTGTCTCAAGAATCTTGTCTGCGACGTATATCGCCACCGCCGTTATCGAGGCAACCACAGACATACCCACAATTTTATTAAAGAAGTCATAGAGATGATTTTTTGATTTAACACCTACCATTAAATTAACAAAAAATCTCCTATTGATCTCTTTCTGTATCTTGCATACCTATAAGTCCCACTTATAAAAAGATCACTATGAAATTTTCTACCTATAAAATAAAAAGTACTGGCGTGGTTTCCTATGGTTCTGTCATAAAGTCAGACGCAGGCATGCAGTTTACAGACATCAGAGCAGAATACGGTCAGCATCTCAAATATTGGATAGAGCGAGATGCCATGGACGAACTCCAGAGCATTGCTGCTAATCTCTCAGCAAAATATACAGAGGAAGAAATCGAGTACATGGTGCCTATCCAGCATGGAGAAAAAATAGTCTGCATCGGTGTCAACTATGCCAAGCGCAACGCGGAATATAAAGACAATAGCGACCTACCCAAGTACCCTAGCGTGTTCTTACGATACCATGATTCTTTCGTAGGACATCGGCAAAATATGGTCCGACCACCAGAATCTCACAAGCTGGATTATGAAGGTGAGATCGTTATCATTATCGGCAAAGGAGGTCGACGTATCCCAAGAGAAAAAGCATTAGACCACATCGCAGGTCTCACTCTCATGAACGAAGGCACTATCCGCGACTGGGTACGACACGCCAAGTTCAATGTGACTCAGGGTAAGAATTTTGATAAGACGGGTATTATCGGACCGTGGATGATGACTGCAGACGAGATAGCAGATTATAATAACCTAGACATCCAGACCAAAGTCAATGGCGAGATAAGACAACAAGACAACACCTCTAATCTGATGTTTCCTTTCGATTATATTATCTCATATCTCAGCACCTTCATGACACTCAAGCCAGGTGATATGATCAGCACGGGCACACCTAATGGTGCAGGGGCTAGATTTGACCCACCCATCTACCTCGTACCTGGAGATATTGTAGAAATCACGGGTGCTGGCGTCGGCACACTAAGCAATGGCGTCATAGACGAATAATAAATTTTCTTAATATATAACCACTTAATAACATAAAGCGTCTATATTAGATAGTTTAATTAACCAGTTTATTTTTTATACCAAAACTTATTTATGAAAAAGCTCATAACTCTATTTATGTGTTTTTGCACTTATGCGGCAACAGCACAGATCACAGGCACAGTTACAGATAGTAACGGAGAGCCGCTTATCGGAGTAAGTATCCTAGAGAAAGGAACCTATTCTGGTACGACCACAGGCCTCGACGGTTCGTTTAGCCTGACAACAGTAACAGATAATCCGGTGCTGGTATTCTCCTCTGTAGGATACGGTACTCAGGAGGTTATGCCTGACGGAGGTGCTCTCAATGTCATTATGGAAGAAGGATCTACGCTCAACGAAGTCGTGGTCACAGGTACAAGAGGAAAGCCTAGAACTGTCCTTGGCAGTGCCGTACCTATTGATAATATCAATGCGGCGGAACTGAGAAAAAGTGGTCAGACCTCGTTAGATCAGATCATTAACTTCAAAGTGCCATCTTATAATAGTTCTAATATGGCGATCTCAGACGCTTCTGCGCATATAGATCCTTCAGAACTCAGAAACTTAGGACCTTCTAGAACATTGGTTTTAGTTAATGGTAAAAGAAAAAATCAGTCATCACAAGTATATCTTAATGATACACCAGGTCGAGGTGAGGTAGGAACCGATATGAAAAGTATTCCTGCTGCAGCCATAGAACGAGTAGAAGTATTAAGAGATGGCGCGGCCGCACAATATGGATCTGATGCCATAGCAGGTGTGATAAATGTCATACTCAAAGAAAGAACAGAGGGACAAGTGAATGTACAGTATGGTGTCACTGCCGAAGGTGATGGTACAACTTATGGCGTAGATGTTAACAAAGGAATCAAAATAGGCAATAGCGGTTTTCTTAATTTTACTGGAGAGTATAGCTATCAGGATGTGACAGATAGAGCAGGAGAATTTGCTGATGAGGTGGGTGATCCATTATTCGGAATTCCTTTAGGCACAAGTCCAGAATTGGATGCTTACTTTAGAGACTACCCAGACCTCGGAATTACATATGGTCAGCCAGAAATAACTAAACTTTCAGCTATGTTAAACTTCGGCACTTCATACAGTGGCGGCAAAGGCAAATTATATGGTAACTGGGGCTATACAGGTAGATCAGGAAAGTCATTTGCATTTTACAGAACATGGTACTGGAGAGAAACTGACTGGGGTAAGCTGACGGATAGTGGAGATCCATACATTGGTTATCAACCAACATTCGAGACTGACATATCAGATATCACATTTACACTTGGAACACAAAACAAATTTGCTGGATTAAATTCTGATCTAAGTTTTACTTATGGAGGTAATACAATTGACTACACTGTCAACAACTCCCTTAATAGGTCGCTAGCTGAAAACAGTCCGACGAGTTTTAACCCAGGAGGATATTCTTTTGAGAATCAAGTTGTAAACTGGGATCTTTCAAAATCTATGGATGCCTTATCATTAGCTTTCGGTGTAGAATACAGAAGAGAACTTTTCGAGACAAGAGCTGGAGAAGAGGCCTCTTACAGCCCAGCACCTGGTACAGATTCTTTCCCAGGTTTGACGCCAGATAACGCGGTGGACGAAAACAGAAATAACGTGGGTGTTTACTTGAGTGCAGACTATGACATTAGCGAAGAATTCTTATTCGGTGGTGCTGTTAGATTCGAAAACTATTCTGACTTTGGATCCAATTTCTCTTGGAAAGCGAATACAAGATATCTCATCGGTGAGTCAGGTGCCGTACGTGCCTCAGTAAGTACAGGATTCAGAGCACCATCTTTACATCAGATTTACTTGAGTAACATACAGACTACAGCGGGAGCTTCCGGATTGATACAAGAAGGTACATTCAGTAATGTCGATGATATAACAAGAAACGTTTTAGGTGTTCCTCAATTGGATGCAGAAACATCATTCAACTATACGGCTGGTTTCACATTTAAGATTGCCGACAATGTGTCTCTTTCTGCAGACTATTACAATATCACTGTCAATGACAGAGTGTTATTTTCTGATCAGATCGGTGCATCTAACTTTGAAGGCTCTGCTTTGGGTGATGCTTTGGCAAGTGCTAATGTAGAAGCATTTAAGTTTTTTATCAATGCCGCGGATACAAAGACGTCAGGTGTAGATATCGTATTGAATGCTGACAACTTTGCCTTAGGTGATGGCGGTAATAACTTTGATATTACACTTGCTGCTAATTTTAATTCAGTAGATATTGATGGTCAGATTACTGCACCTGCTGCTTTCGGTGATGTAAGTATTTTTGGAGACACTCCGGCTAATCTCTTGACTAATGCAAGACCTAATTCTAAGATTGCCTTAGGACTTAATTTTGATATAGGTAAAATTGGTGTAACATTAAACAACACTCGATTTGGTGAAGTGAACTCACCAACAACAGGCCAAGAGTTTGGTAGCAAGATAGTTACAGATTTATTACTAAATTATGACGTTACGGACGCATTAAGATTGGGTATTACAGTTAATAACCTTTTGGATGTATACCCTGACCGAATAGATGGAGAATTGGATGCGTTCGGGTACAGGTTACAATACCCATGGAGAGTTAACCAATTTGGTTTCAATGGAAGGTATATGAAAGTTAGACTAACCTACGATTTCTAACAGAAAATAATTCTTTCTACTTCATAACAAATGAGGTTGTAACTTTATAGTGAGTTGCAACCTCATTCTTTTTTTATATATGTATAAAAATCAACTAGCGACAGATCATTGTCTAAATCGCATCTTAAGATTACAAGCTAAAAATCTTAAACAGTCTCTTAGCAAAGAAGAGTCCATATCCCAAGGTTTTCTTACTGTGGAGCACAATCTCACATTACTCCAAGAGATGAATCATCCCCACCCCCACGAGGTCATCACCTTTCAAAACGAAGTAGTGGCCTACGCCTTAGTTATGCTCAAGGAAATGAAAAACGCCATTCCTATTTTGGTTGCGCTTTTCGAAAAAGTAAATGAATTATCCTACAAGGGGATTCCATTACGAGATGCGAAATATTTCATTATGGGACAAATCTGTATTGATAAAGTGCATAGAGGAAAAAAATTATTTTCTAAGCTCTACGATGGACTTGCTCAGCGCATGTCTCATAGTTTTGATTACATTATAACCGAAATATCCTCCTACAATCTAAGATCTATGCGCGCTCATGAGAATTATGGTTTTGACCTACTACTAAACTATACAGCCGATGGAGAAGAATGGAATATTGTCATTATAGATATTAAAAACAGATGAAAGTCTTCAGAATAGAATTCCTCATTTTTAGCTTAGTCGCTCTGGCGGCGCTTGCTCTTTTTATCAATAATAAAGTGGTTCCCGAAAAGATCGATCCTGACCATGAGGTCATTGTCCTTGGCATAGCACAAGATGCAGGATACCCTCAAGCCAATTGTAAAAAATCATGCTGCAGAGACCTATGGACAGACAAGTCAAAAAGAAAAATGGTCTCTTGCATAGGCATACGAGACAATATATCCCAGACAGCTTGGATGATCGATGCCACACCAGATTTTAAAGATCAACTTAAATTATTATGTGCCAATAAATATGAGTTGGGTGGCATTTTTTTGACACATGCACACATCGGACATTATACAGGTCTCATGCAACTGGGTCGAGAAGCTATGGGCGCTGACTCAATACCCGTATACGCTATGCCAATAATGAAAACCTACCTTGAAGAGAACGGGCCATGGGAGCAACTTGTTAACCTTAAGAACATTCATCTCATTCCTATGGAAGATGACCAAAAAATAGCCCTATCAAAGAATCTAAGCATCACTCCCTTTCTTGTACCACATAGAGACGAATATTCAGAAACCGTCGGATACAAAATCAATGGCAATAAAGAACTCATCTTTATACCAGATATCGACAAGTGGAATAAGTGGGATACAGATATAAATGAATATATACAAAATTGTGACTACGCCCTGCTCGATGGTTGCTTCTATCAAAATGGAGAAATCTGGGGACGAGATATGAGCGAGATACCCCACCCTTTTATTGTGGAAAGTAAAATGCAGTTTGAAAGTCTATCGGAGATAGACCAGAAGAAAGTACAGTTTATACATCTCAATCATACCAACCCACTGCTTAACGCCCATTCCAAAGAAAGTAAAGAATTTGCTGAGAGTAATTTTAGTGTGGCAAAAGAGCTCAGTATTATAGAACTTTAATTATGCTTACAAAAGAAGAAAAAAGAGAATTACGAGCTGATCTTTTTAGACATCTCGACGGTATTGCTATATGTCCTACCATGTACTGCCTACACAAACATGGGATACTTAGCTACCTATTGGAAAATGGAGAAGTCAGCCTATCAGATATAACAAAAAAATATAAGGCCAACGAAGGATATCTAAATGTGGCATTGCGCCTTCTGGCATCTCAAGGCTGGCTTGTTCGGGAGTTGGACAATAAGAGTGACACCATCAGATATAGGACCAACGAGAAATCTATAGCGGCTTTCGAATTGGCTCATCTCTACGAAGGTGTAGATCATCTTCTGAAATTTTCTGCCAACTATCCTAAGCGTACTTTTCACCCAGAGCCATTTTCTGTCTTGGAAAAAATAATGCAGCAGTACCAAGATCATTATGGTCTTGATACTAAAAATGATGTCCACTATCAAATACTCAAACATATCGAAGGAATCATAGTCGGTCCGACAGTGGTACAACTGGGTATGAGTGGAATGTTCCATAAGTACTTTATGGAGACCTCATTTAGTGCTGACGAATTTCATAAGGATGCGGATAGTTTTGGGCGTCTTTTGGATTTCTTTGTATGGTTAGGATGGTTTACTAAAAAAGGTCAACACTACTCATTCACTGACAAGGGGCTATTTTTTGCCAAGCGCGCTTCAGCTTATGGAGTGACTGTCTCGTACATACCTATGTTCAGGCACTTAGACGATCTTATTTTTGGTGATGCTCATAAGCTAAGGTCGGTTGCCGAGGGAGAATCAGAAAAACATGTAGATCGTAAAATGAATGTCTGGGGAAGTGGTGGCGCACATGCAGCTTATTTCAAAAGAATGGACGAAGTAATTATCGACATTTTTAATCAGCCCATAGAAGATCAACCCAAAGGTATTTTGGATATGGGTTGCGGCAATGGTGCTTTTTTGATTCATGCCTTTGAGACGATAGAGCAGCGTACATTACGGGGTCAACTATTAGAAGAACATCCGCTATTTCTTGTAGGTGCAGATTACAATAAAGCAGCTCTCAAGGTAACACGTGCCAATTTGATACAAGCAGACGTATGGGGCAAATTGATGTTTGGCGACATCGGAGATCCAGATAGACTAAATGATGATCTAAAAGATCAATTCAACATCCAGCTGTCTGATTTGCTCAATGTGCGTACGTTTCTAGATCATAATCGTATATGGACAAACCTAAGAGATGGCGCCGCTCATACGAGCCTTTCTACTGGAGCTTTCGCTCACAGAGGTCAGCGTATTAATAATAATTCTGTAGAGCAAAACCTGCTGGAACACTTTGGCAAATGGATGCCTTATGTTAAAAAACATGGACTACTCCTTATAGAGTTGCACACTGTCGATCCAGCGATCGTAGCGAAAAATATAGGCCGTACAGCCGCAACCGCTTATGATGGTACACACGGCTATTCTGATCAATACATAGTAGAATTAGACGTTTTTAAAGAAGTGGCAGATCGTGCAGGTCTAAAGGCGGTTACCAAATATGCACACCGCTTTCCTGATTCTGAGTTGGCGACGGTGAGCATTAATCTTTTAAGAGGATAACAACACCAAGTCAAGATGCCATTTATCAAATCATTTAGTATAGAGCCTGATGTAAAACATCCTTTTCCATTCAACCTCTCCGCAGTACAAAATGCTAAAAACATCATACTAAATGATCGTATAACTTTCATTATAGGTGATAATGGTACTGGCAAATCTACTCTTTTAGAGACATTAGCTTTTAGGTTACAGTTGCCACACATGGATGGCTCAGAATATAGCAAACCCAGTTTCAATACAGCACGTCGCTTACTACCCTACTTGCATCTAAAGTGGAATATGATGCGATCTATAGGTTTCTTCTTTAGAGCGGAAGACTTTGGAGATCTGATCAATAGTGTATACAGGAGTGACCAAGCCCTATATAGAAGTCTGCAAAGCCTGAAAGGGGAAGTTCCTGATCATATTATAAAAGAAATGGTAGAGAATGCTAATAGCCAACGTAAGCATGTACGCTTAAATTATGGTCAAGATTTGCAGAGCTATTCGCATGGTGAAGCCTACCTAAAAATCATGTCAGAGAAAATTACAGAACGCGGAATCTATATTCTCGATGAGCCAGAAGCCGCCTTATCTCCTAACAAACAATTATCTCTTATATATTTTATTCAAGAACATCTCTCTCGCCACGCTTCACAATTTATAGTTGCGACTCATTCACCTATACTTATGTCTATCCCTCATTCCAAAATCTACGAACTCAGAGACAATAGCATGGAAGAAACAGCACTAGAAGATACTGAGCATTACAGCATCACCAAATCATTCTTAAATCACCCTGAGGCTTTTCTTAGAAAGCTGAATGATTGATGTATGCTTAGGAATAGATTCTGGTTATTGCAATCTATTACGGTTCGGTAGTATACGACATATCCCGAAGGGTATGAGGTGACCAGTATGTGTTAGGGATAAAGTTTTCAACTGATGAGTTCCTTTATAGAATAGTCTTTTTCTGTAATAGAGTTTTTCGAATTGAATTTCTTAATATCATTCTTTGTCTCTATATATAACCAAGCCTGTGCACCTATTTTAAAAATCAGCTCCAATTTTTTAGCTATTTCATTGTTCACTTTTCTTCTTCCCTTAAGCAAGGCATGAAGATTTGGCTCAGACAAGCCAATATATTTAGCGAACTTGTTTTTCCTTATTTGATAAACTTTCAGAATATCGTTAAGAAATTCACCAGCTTCTATTACTTCAGTATCTAATGGTCCATTCAAGTATTCGTTGATGCTATATTTTACACCAATCATTTGGTTCTCAATTATTGCATCTTTACTTTGTGATTGTGCCCTTGCATCAATAATCCTTTTTATTATCTCAGATTCGGATTTGTTTACTTTATTAGATTGGATTCCTATTAATTCTATGTTATTAGCCATATTTATATTTCTAGGTTTAAATATTTTCTTATTAGCTTCTTTCCATTAGCGGGAAAAATTATCATTTTCTCTCTGTAAACTAATTCAGCATAATAGTGTTTTTCGTAATGTGGTATTAACTCACCCTTACTTGTGAAAGCTAAGTGTCCCTTATAGTTGCTTTCATTAAGTTTAAAAGTCAATAGACAAGCAAATGCAATTAAACAGCCTGCCACATTAGTGATTTTGCCTTTTGACCCATAATTTGTTGGAGAAAGCTCAAGGTTTGACATTTCATGGTATCCTTCATCAACTTGAGTCATTTTTAATAATCCTTGAATTTCATCTTCATAACAAAGTTTAAATATTTGGGCATTCTTAGTGTGAAGTGATTTCCAATCAAATTTCCATTCAGTCTGAGGCAATTCCCTTTTGGTAGCTTTTGAGATATACCCAATTATTTTCTTTTTTCTTATGCTATCATATAAATTTACTTTCACAACTTAAAGTTATCAATAATTGATAGGATTTGCAAGTCTAGGTCACATTATACTAACTAGTTTATACATGTAACTTAGATTAACATGGCATATTTTTTCAATATATTGCACGTACATGATTCAATAATAACATGAATTTTAAATGGTTTTCTATCCTTATCACAATGCTAACTTATCAAGGATGTATGGCACAAAATAATCCCAAGCTAATCTATGTCGGAGACCCTATGTGCTCCTGGTGTTACGGTATATCAGAAGAATTAAAAGAAGTAAAAAATCACTACGACGGTACATTGGATTTCGAAATGGTCATGGGTGGTTTGCGACCATATAATACGGAGACCATGACAGATCTCAAAGATTTTCTTACCCACCATTGGGAAGATGTGTCGGTAGCCAGCGGTCAGCAATTCACTTATGACATTCTGGATAATGGTCATATCACTTATGACACAGAACCACCCTGTCGTGCCAGTGTCGTCGTGCGATCTATAGACGTGTCAAAAGAATTTCATTTTTTCAAAGCTGTACAAAAGGCATTTTATAAAGAGAATAAAAATCTACATGAGCTAGAATCTTACCATCCTATATTAGAGCAACTAGGAGTGGATGTAAAAATGTTCGATGAGAAATTTAATTCGTCGGAGTATAAAGAATTAGTCCAGAAGGATTTTAAGAGATCGGAAGAATTAGGTGTCAGAAGTTTTCCGACTCTTCTATTAGTCACTGAGGGACAGACATACGTAATAGCACAAGGATTTGCGACAGCAGAAAATATGATGAACGAAATAGAGAAAAGACTTAGTAAGAAATAAATCCATCAGATGAGTCAGTCCATACTTTTCCGCGAAAATCAAAAATTTATTCAGTGGTGGTTATGGGTATTACTTATAAGCATTACTGCTATACCGATCTATGGACTCTATAAACAGGTTATGATAGGAGAGCCTTTCGGTTCTAGACCTGGCTCTAACATGGAATTGAGCATACTGCTCATATTAATGTCAATCATGTTGCTGTTCTTTTATAAAATGGAATTAAGGACTGAGATTAATCCTAAGGAAATTAGAATTAGATTCTTTCCATTTTCGACAAAAACTATCTCAATACAAGAAATCGACAAATTGGCGGTGACAGATTATGGCTTTGTGGGAGGATGGGGAATAAGATATATTTCTACAAGCAAGGTCGTATATAATGTAAGGGGAAGCAAAGGATTATATGTAGCAAGGAAGCACAAGATCATCATCATAGGAACACAAAAAGAAGAAGAACTAAGACAGGTCATATCGCATCACTTCCCTGACAAAATAAATGACCTATTCTTACCAAATTAATATCTAAAGAAATCAACCCATTAGAATTGAGCACTTCGTACTTTTATCAAAAAATAAATCTATCAAAAACAAGAAAATAATAATCGTCGGCGCGGGTCTTTGTGGCTCGTTGTTAGCACTTAGGTTGGCACAAAGGGGCTTTTCGGTCCATGTCTATGAGAAAAGACATGACATGAGACAAAGCAATAAAGATGAGGGACGATCCATCAATCTTGCGCTTTCCGCCAGAGGACTAATGGCACTAGATCGAGTTGGTCTGAGAAAAACAGTAAGTCAGGTATGCATTCCGATGAAAGGTAGAATGATACATGCCTTAGGACAAGCTAGCTTTCTTTCGCCCTATAGTGGACGTGAGGAAGATTATATCAATTCTGTCTCCCGATCGGGGCTCAATATTTTACTACTCAATGAAGCTGATTATCATGATAGTGTCACACTTCATTTTGATAGTAAAGTAACAAGTGTCGATCTTAAAAACGCGAGTATAGAGTACCTCGACAAAGATGGTAATAAACATACGGACGAAGCAGAAATTGTTCTGGGTGCAGATGGCGCAGGATCTATTGTACGTCGTAGCATGCTGGCTCAGACGACCCGACTTTTATTCAACTATGAGCAAAGTTTTCTACGTCATGGCTATAAGGAATTGACAATACTACCTGATGTAGGTGGCAATTGGAAAATAGAAAAAAATGCTTTGCACATCTGGCCACGTGGTCATTTTATGATTATCGCTTTGCCCAATCTTGATGGCAGCTTCACTGTGACTATGTTTCATCCCTATGGCCCGGAGCTAGGCTTTGATGCGCTGACCACTCGAGAAAAAGTGCAAGATTTCTTTGAGGAGTATTTTCCTACACTGATACCACTTATGCCAGATTATATTAACGAATATTTTGAGAATCCAGTCGGCACCTTAGGTACTATAAAATGTAATCCGTGGCAAGCCTATGGAAAGACCTTGATCATGGGTGATGCGGCGCATGCCATTGTTCCATTCTACGGTCAGGGTATGAATGCTTCTTTTGAGGATGTCCGCGTTTTCGATGACTTACTCGACCAGTATGGCGAAGACTGGTCTACAATTTTTGAGCAATTCGAAAAGCTAAGGGTTGATAATGCCAATGCTATTGCAGATCTGGCCATTGATAATTTCTATGAAATGCGGGATAAAGTGGATGACATGGCTTTTAAACTCAAAAGGCAATTAGAAATGAAAATGGAACAACAACTTCCTGATTACTACTCTAAGTACTCTATGGTCACCTTCAGACCAGAACTAGATTATCAGAAAGCCATGGCGCTTGGTCGTGCTCAGGATGCGCTTTTGTTATCCATCTGTAAAGACCTCGACAAGATAGATGATCTCGACATACAGGAAGTATATAATAATATAAAGACCTTATCCATATGAACGATTCCTCTAAAGTATTAAAAGATAAAGCTCAACCCTTAGGCAACTACCCGCACGTCAAAAGAGTCGGAGATTTCATCTATGTATCTGGGACCAGTAGCAGAAAGCCAGATAATACCCATGTTGGTGCAGAACAAAAAGAAGACGGAGAGTGGATACTGGATATAAAAGCCCAGACAGAAGCTGTAATTAAGAATATAGAAGCTTTACTGAATAGTATGGATTGTGGACTCGATAAGATTATAGATATCACGACCTTTTTAGTGGATATGCAAGACTTCGCAGGATATAACGAAGTGTATGGTCAATTCTTTGATCATACGGGTCCGACAAGGACAACGGTCGCCGTATACCAACTGCCTCATCCCAATCTATTGATTGAAATAAAAGCAGTCGCTTATAAGCCTTTGTAATAAAAATCACTGTATAGGACAATATGCCAATAGCCATACGCACACTGGGATTTCTCAATTTATTACTTCTGTTAGCAATTATTCTGGGCGTCTTTTTATCTGGAAAGTTCTTAGGCATTATAACATCGGCTACTATATTATTATTGATCGCCATTCCCATTGTGGTGATTGTACTTTTGGGATTAATTTATTCTATTTCGTTTCTAAAAAATAAGTCTGATAAAATCGGCACTATTGATAAAATATTAATCTGGACTCCGATAATCAATGCTGCTCTCTTATTTCTCGTGGTTATTTCTTTTTTCCTATAATCTTTAAAATGTTACTATATGAAAATATCCTCACTAATTACTTTGATAATACTATTGACCACCTCATATTCTCTGACCGCTCAGACAAAAACAATGGTAAAAATTGACTCAGAAGGTGAGGTCATCTCTGGTTCTATAGAAAAACTAATCTCCAAAATCCAAGATGGTCATAAGGTCCGTGTGGGATGGACAATGGATTCTAATAGAGATGGAGAAATAGATCTGGAGCATTGGATAGATGCAGAATTTATAAGTATAATAGGTGGGCATGTATTCACACAGATACAAGCAATATATAGACAAGTGCCCAAGCAAGACCCTGCACAAATAGACATCATACCTTCTGATCTGAAATGGACTGGTGTCGTAGGAACTAACGGATTGCTAAGAAACAGATATATCTTCTCTGCCGAGATAGAATATGAGACCGATGAGAACGGACAGCCCATCATGACCGAAGCCGTGGAAAAAGCACTACAGAAAAGAGAAGTCAGGACCTGGAAGGTAGCGACAACATGGGTTGTCCTTGGGTATTAAGCCTGTTCTTGTACAGGCAAATAAAGGTCCCCTTTCCTGATATTTCTGCTGATGACTAATTTTTGGATTTCTGAGGTACCCTCGTATATCTGAGTAATCTTAGCATCGCGCATGAGGCGTTCTACATGATATTCCTTGACATATCCATATCCACCGTGGACTTGTATCGCTTCGTTAGTGATTGTCTGAGCTATATCAGAGGCATATAACTTAGCCATCGCAGCGGCTTGGTCATAATTATAACCATTATCCTTGAGCCACGCCGCCCTATACACCAGCAGCTTTGCAGCTTCTATCTGTGTCGCCATCTCGGCTAACTTAAAACCAACCGCCTGATGCTCTCCTATCGGTTTGCCAAATGCCTTCCTTTCTTTAGCATATATGTCTGCCAACTCATAAGCTCCTCCTGATATCCCTAAGGCTTGGGCCGCAATACCTATTCTTCCTCCGCTAAGCACTTTCATCGCGAACTTAAAACCGAATCCTTCGTTCCCTATCCTATTCTCCTTAGGCACTTTGACATCCTGAAACATAACAGAACAGGTATCAGAAGATCTTATCCCTAACTTATCCTCTAATTCTCCCGTGGTCACGCCTTCTGCATCGGCGTCGACGATGATGGCATTGATACCGCGATGCTTCTGCTCTGGATTAGTCTGTGCGATGACGATATACATGCCAGCGTGCTTGCCATTGGTAATCCAATTTTTAGTACCGTTAATAAGATAATGATCACCTTTATCCTCTGCTGTGGTGCGTTGCATCGTAGCGTCGCTCCCAGCTTCCGGTTCTGATAGACAAAAAGCACCTATCATCTCACCACTGGCCAGTTTAGGTAAGTATTTATTCTTAAGTTCTTCTGAGGCATAAGCCTGTATACCAGAACAAACAAGAGAGTTCTGGACAGACATGCAGACGCTACAAGAATTATCCACCTTAGAGATTTCCTCCATCGCCAGTACATAAGACAATGTATCCATATCTGATCCTCCGTACTCTGACTTGACGAGCATACCCATAAATCCCATTTCACCCATCTGCTTAAGGTATTCTGTCGGGTGTGTCTTATGAGAGTCTCTTTCTATAACGCCCGCTTTTAACTCATTCTGAGCGAAATCACGCGCCGCTTTTTGGATCATCAACTGTTCTTCGGATAGGCTAAATTTCATGGATTTTCTCAATTTGGGCGCAAAGATAAGATACCTCCATGATTATAACTGAAATGAAAAGCTGAAAGTCAATATTGGTATGAGAAAAACATTAAAAAGCTGTCAGATGCCAATATATCATAGATGTAGACCACATTCAGTTTTGGGAGAATTATTCCATCGGCCTGTTCTATCGTCTCCAGGCACGGTACATTGCTGGCATCCTACAGAGGAATAACCCTTTGATTTAAGGGGATGAAACGGTAAATGATGATCCTTGATAAATTGATCCCGACCGATAAAGTCTATATCAAGGAGTGGATAAAATTTTGTGATATTATCCCTTTGTTCGAAAAAATTGAGACTATTACGATAATCACTTTGCCAGCGCATAAGACCAGACACCCATATTTTGAAGTTGACCTTAATAGAATCTAATGGATTGACCTTATTGATTTCGCAACATTTATTGGGGTTTTTCTCCCACATCTTAGCATCCAGGGTCTTTTTATGTTCGGATTCATCCGCTTTTATATTGAATACCTTGAGATCATACAATTTAGTAAGGTATTCCTTATATATTAAGGTCTCAGGAAAGTGATAACCTGTATCTATAAAGTAGATTATCTGGTCCTTATTCACATCAGAAAACACCTTGAGCAAGAACGCAGAGGTCGCCGCAAATGAAGATGTTAACATAATCTCTTCGCTGTCGAAGTCCTGATACAACCTCTCCACCCTCTCATATATGTCCAATTCTGTATAAACGGAATTGAGTCGATCTAGGTCCAATTTTTCATGCAACTCGCTCATTGCGGTCAAATATAAAGGTCAGAACTCAAATATCTGTCTCCTCTATCACAAACTATAAAAACGATATGACCACTACCGAGCTCTTGAGCTACCCTTAAGGCCACTGTCAAAGCGCCCCCACTGCTCATACCGCCCATGATTCCCTCCTCTTTTGCTAGTTTCCTAGTATTAAGGGCGGCCTCTTCTCTACTGACCAGCTCTATTCTATCTATTCTTTCTGGCTGGTAGATGCCAGGTAAAAATTCTGGCGACCACTTTCTGATTCCAGGTATTCGAGAGCCTTCTGTCGGCTGCGCTCCGACTATTTGTATCTCAGGGTTCTGTGATTTTAAATATGTAGATGTCCCAGTAATCGTTCCTGTTGTCCCCATTGCAGATACGAAATGTGTCACTTTTCCATCTGTATCACGCCATATTTCTGGGCCTGTTGTCTCTATGTGAGCTCTTCTATTATTAGGATTATTGAATTGGTCCAGAATAACATATCCATGTTTATCAGACAGTTCTTGAGCATGCTCTCTGGAGAATTCTATTGTCTTTTCCTGAGGAGTCAGTATCACTTCTGCCCCATAAGCTTTCATGGTTTTGATCCTTTCTGGCGTGGCATTGGAGGGCATAACGAGCTTTATATTGATACCATAAATCACAGCAATCATAGCCAATGCGATTCCTGTATTACCACTGGTTGCTTCTATAATCGTGCTATTCTTATCAATATCACCAGACTCTAAAGCACTCTTAATCATGTAATAGGCGGCTCTATCTTTTACACTACCCCCAGGATTTTGCCCTTCTAGCTTGGCGAAGAGGTTTACATTGGGATTAGGGTTTATTGTGGTTAGTTTGACCAAGGGCGTATTTCCGATTAAAGATTCTAATCTCATGGTAAAAGCTTGTTTTTAAATTAGTTAAGTATGAATGACTTAGTCCCTATACTTCGTTTTTATAATAGACCTTAGTTCCAGAGGGTACACTCTTGGTTATCCAGACATTTCCTCCTATAATACTCTGTCTGCCCACAATAGTCTCTCCACCTAATATAATGGCCTGAGCATATATCGTGACATCATCCTCGATAGTGGGATGTCTTTTGCCTTGCGTATTTCTATCTTTTACACTCAGTGCACCGATGGTCACTCCTTGATATATCTTCACTCTATCACCTATAATGGCCGTTTCGCCTATGACTATACCCGTACCATGATCTATGCAAAAAGATAATCCTATTACTGCACCGGGATGTATATCTACACCTGTATGCGTATGCGCATATTCTGTTATCATCCGAGGTAGCAATCGCACCTTGTTATTATGTAAATAATGCGCAATACGATAAGCTGCAACCGCAAAAAAACCAGGAAACGCCAGAATAATCTCATTATGGCTTTTGGCCGATGGGTCTCCGTGATATATGGCCTCAATATCTTTTAACAATAGGGCCTCCAGCTGTGGCACGAATTCCATGAAAGAACTGGCAATATTCTGATTCTTGATCTCGCTCTGTTCTATATTGTTATCCAACAAATCCAGTAACACCTCACACAAATATCCTTGCTTATCAGAAGGCTTAGACCTCAGTCCCAGACGTACAGGAAACATCATATCCAGTAACTCTTCTACGAAGTGCTCTACCTTGCGCTTAAGATTCATATTTTCCTGTTTTTGGTATTTATATCCAACACTTATGCCGATTTAACCTTTTTGACGAAAGTAAAGTGCTCAAAATTGTCTTCATTTTGAATGATATGTAATCTTAACGATATTTATATTCCAATACCTAATCAATGATCCAAGCTGAGAAGTATCAACCTAAAAACAAAATAAGAATAGTCACGGCGGCTTCGCTATTCGATGGTCACGATGCGGCTATCAATATTATGCGCCGTATTATGCAATCGACTGGTGCCGAGGTCATCCATCTCGGGCATGATCGTAGTGTAGAAGAAGTGGTCAATACCGCCATACAAGAGGATGTACAAGCCATTGCTATGACTTCTTATCAAGGCGGACATAACGAGTATTTCAAGTATATGTATGACCTACTCAAAGAAAACGGTGCTGGGCACATTAAGATATTCGGTGGAGGTGGAGGTGTGATACTGCCAGATGAGATAAAGGACCTAATGGATTATGGTATTACTCGAATCTATTCGCCAGATGATGGCCGCCAGATGGGACTGCAAGGCATGATCAATGACGTGCTCGAGCAGTCAGATTTTCCACTAGGACAGAACCTGAATGGACAGGTCAAAAAACTAAATCCTGAAAATCCGTCAGCTATTGCTCGACTCATCTCATCTGCCGAAAATTTTCCTGAGATAGCGAAAGAAAGTCTCGACATAATCCATGATAAAAACAAAAATCAATTTACACCAGTTCTGGGTATTACAGGTACAGGTGGTGCAGGAAAATCTTCTCTGGTAGATGAACTTGTTCGTCGATTTCTGTTAGATTTTGAAAATAAAACCATAGGCATTATCTCTGTCGATCCCTCTAAGCGTAAAACTGGTGGAGCTCTACTAGGAGATCGTATAAGAATGAATGCCATCAATCATCCAAGGGTATACATGCGCTCTCTAGCAACAAGGCAAAGCAACTTAGCACTATCTAAGTACGTGAAAGAAGCGACGGAAATACTAAAAGCAGCCAATTTCGATCTGATAATATTAGAGACATCGGGTATCGGACAATCTGATACGGAGATATTAGAACACTCGGATGTCTCCATGTACATTATGACACCTGAATTTGGTGCGGCGACGCAGCTGGAGAAAATTGACATGTTGGATTTTGCCGACATTGTCGTTATTAATAAGTTTGATAAGCGCGGTGCACAAGATGCCTTGAGAGACGTCAAAAAGCAATATCAGCGCAATCATAATCTTTGGGAAGTCGACACCTCTTCTTTACCTGTATATGGGACCATAGCTTCACAGTTCAATGATCCTGGTATGAATACACTGTACAAAAAGGTTATGGATACCATCGACGATAAGACAGAAGCCGCGATGGAGTCTACACTATTCTCGTCAGGTGAAATGTCAGAAAAAATATTCATCATTCCGCCTGCACGCACAAGGTATCTCTCAGAAATATCTGAAAATAATCGAGCCTATGACAAAAGGTCTGATCAGCAGGTAGAGGTCGCACAAAAACTATACGGCATCTACAAAACTATAGAGACCGTATCGGAACAAAAACCAACATTAGAAAAAAATGGCATAGAAAAAATCACAAATTCTACTAAACCAGAATTGACTGATCTACTTTACCAAGAATTCGATAAAGTAAAAATGAATCTTGATCCCTACAATTGGGAGATCATTACGGCATGGGAAGAAAAAATCAAAAAGTACAAAGACCCCATTTTCAAATTTAAGGTCAGAGATAAAGTATTAGAGCTAGATACACATACTAAATCATTATCACACTCTGACATACCCAAAATTGCCTTACCAAAATATAAAGGCTGGGGTGACATCCTGCTTTGGTCACTACAAGAAAATGTGCCTGGGGAGTTTCCATACACCGCTGGCCTGTACCCTTTCAAAAGACAAGGCGAAGACCCGACCAGAATGTTTGCAGGAGAAGGAGGACCTGAACGGACTAATAGACGCTTTCATTATGTAAGTCTCGGTCTCCCGGCTAAAAGACTATCTACGGCTTTTGATTCTGTCACTCTATATGGACACGATCCAGATTACAGACCTGACATCTATGGCAAAATAGGAAACTCCGGTGTATCTGTATGCTGTCTAGATGACGCGAAGAAATTATACTCGGGATTTAATCTGTCAGATCCGAAGACCTCTGTAAGCATGACAATCAATGGTCCAGCACCGATGCTCCTGGGATACTTCCTCAATGCAGCCATAGACCAACAATGCGAAATATATATAAAGGAAAATGGGCTGGAAGAAAAAACGCAGTTACGGATAAATGCTCTCTACAAAGATAAAGATAGACCCACATACCTAGGAGAATTACCCGAAGGTAATGACGGTTTGGGATTAATGCTTTTGGGTGTTACTGGTGACCAAGTACTTCCTCTCAGAGTCTATGATAAGATCAAAGCTGAAACGCTTAGTAAAGTACGGGGCACCGTGCAGGCCGATATACTAAAAGAAGATCAAGCACAAAACACTTGCATATTCTCCACAGAATTCGCGCTGCGCCTCATGGGGGATGTACAAGAATATTTCATTGACCATAATGTAAGGAATTTTTATTCTGTCTCTATTTCTGGTTATCACATAGCTGAGGCGGGGGCTAATCCGATATCGCAGCTTGCCTTTACATTGGCTAATGGATTTACGTATGTCGAGTATTATCTCAGCAGAGGCATGGACATCAATAAGTTCGGACCTAACTTGTCATTCTTTTTCAGTAATGGAGTCGATCCAGAATATGCAGTCATCGGAAGAGTCGCTAGACGCATCTGGTCCAAAGCGCTCAAGCATAAATATGGAGCCAATGCACGTGCTCAAATGCTTAAGTACCATATACAAACTTCTGGAAGATCCCTTCATGCGCAGGAAATAGATTTCAATGATATAAGAACCACACTACAGGCGCTATATGCCATATATGACAACTGCAACTCTTTGCACACGAACGCCTATGACGAAGCCATTACCACTCCTACTGAAGATTCTGTGCGCCGTGCAATGGCCATTCAGCTTATCATTAACAAAGAACTTGGCCTCGCCAGAAACGAGAATCCACTCCAAGGTTCTTTTATAATAGAAGAACTGACAGATCTGGTAGAGGAAGCGGTTCTTATGGAGTTTGATAGGATAACAGAAAGAGGCGGTGTTCTGGGTGCCATGGAAACCATGTATCAGCGCAGCAAAATTCAAGAAGAAAGCATGTACTATGAGCACCTCAAACATAGTGGAGAATATCCTATCATCGGTGTCAATACTTTTCTGAGCAGCAAAGGGTCTCCTACCATCATACCGTCAGAAGTTATCCGAGCCACCGAAGAAGAGAAAAAAGCACAAATTAACACCAAAGAAAACCTTAATCACAGAAATGCAGAGTCGGCCAAAACAGCCCTTAAAACATTACAACAAAAAGCCATCAATAACGAAAACTTGTTTGAAGCATTAATGGAAGTGACCAAGGTATGTTCGTTAGGTCAGATAACGAATGCGCTGTTTGAGGTAGGTGGGCAGTATAGAAGGAATATGTGATTTGTTTAATGTTTATTAAATTAATGTTCCAAAATAAATGTAATGTTCAAATTATACATTAAGAGTTTTAGCTTGTTTACAGTTTTGAGCTTATTAGTTACAAGTCAATTATTATCTCAAAATAGAATATACATCAAAGTATATCCTCATATTATGACTGATGCAACAGGTCAATTAGCTATCTCAAAAGCAGAACTTGAAGAATCAAAATCACAATTAGATAAAATATTTAATCGCCATAGCATATATTTTGACTACCAATGTCCAGACTATATCGTGAATGATTTTTTAGTAACCGCAGGTGTAGCAGCTTACTTATGTGATGATTGGTTACTGGATTATCATAATGATGATGGCATTGATATGTTTATAGGTTCGGACGAAGGTGAACCTTCTGCTTTTGCAATTGACATACCGGGAGGTGCTTTTGGTGTAAGTGGTAAATGGGGGAATCCTATAGATCCTAATTATAGTGAATTCGTTTTTGACCCAATGCCTGTGGCAACCTCAAGGAGTTCAATAATTGCTCATGAGATGGGACACGCCCTGGGGCTTTTTCATACTTTTCAAAGTACCGACTATACAAACACTATGTTTCCCTGCAGCACTACAGGCTTAAATATTACTTCTTGCCCTGAGCTTGTAAATGGAAGTAACTGTGAACAATGCGGAGATTTAGTTTGCGATACACCAGCTGACCCTAATGGTGGGTATAATCCTTCTACCTGTAGATACAATGATGCTTTGACAGATTCCAATGGAGATTATTATCAACCTGATGGAAAAAATGTTATGTCTTACGCAGGTTTAGGTTGCGACAAGCATATCACAAAAGGTCAAGCATCAAGAATCAAGATGGTTATGCAAGGCAGTCCGTTCTTATCCAAAAAACCAGAACCAAATCAAGATTGCGACAAGCAAATACTGCCAGGAATACGAGTTCGAAGTTCTGCATCTTCAAGTTTTAAATTATATCCGAATCCAGCAAAAGATATAATCTATCTTGAGAATCCTGAAAAGCTAGAATGTAATGTAAAAATAATCAATACTATAGGAGAAGAAATTGGTAGTTATTTCGGCTTGACGTCTAAGCTAATATATTTACCCACTTCTTCTTTATCAGCAGGTAGTTATATAATTCATGTTACAGACTTATTTGGAAGTAACTTATTGGTAAAAAAAATCATTATCATAAAATAGCAATCAAAGAAAAAGTTATTCTTAGATGGTCAAGTTTGCTTTACTGAAATTGTCTAGGATATCCTCATACGACATAACCCCATCTTAGTTATAGTATATTTTTCTTAAAATTACTTCGAAACTACTAGTCAATTTGTCCTATAGTTTAATGTCGTTAATGAAAATAATATCTACAGTTCCATCTCAGACAGAATTACTCTTTGACTTAGGTCTGGAATCTCAAGTTTGCGGTATCACTAAATTCTGTGTACACCCAGAGTCATGGTATAAAAGCAAACTACGGATAGGAGGCACGAAAAATTTGAATCTAAAAAAAATAAGAACGCTAAATCCAGATCTTATCATTGCCAATAAAGAGGAAAACACCAAGGAGCAAATTGAGTCCTTGATGATTCATTATCAAGTCTATGTATCAGATGTCAAAACTCTTGCCGACAACTTTGAACTTATAGAAAAAATAGGAACTCTCACGAACCGAATTATTGAATCCGTTCAGCTAAGAAACAAATTAAAAAAGGCAGTGACTTCCATATACTCGGATCAAAAAAGAAAAGCCGCATACTTGATATGGAAAGATCCTCTGATGGTTGCCGGTGGTGATACTTTCATCAATGCCATGATGGACTTATGCGGTTTTGATAACATTTTCAGATCCACCATGAGATACCCAGAAGTTACAATAGAAGAACTACAGTCATTATCCTTAGAATATCTCCTACTTAGCTCTGAGCCATTTCCTTTCAAACAAAAACATGTAGATTACTTTCAAAACATTTTTCCAAAAACAAAAGTACTCACAGTAGATGGAGAGGCATTCTCATGGTACGGGTCTCGCATAATAAAGAAACAAAGCTACCTTAGAGGTATCGCCAATATAACCTAGTATATCCTTCTTGTCATCTATACATTTGTTATCAAAATATCGTTGACAGCAATCTCATCCAAATAATCGGTCTTTGCACTTAAGGAACAATTATAATTAAGTCCTATTTCGCAAGACCAAACGTTATGTCCTCTTCACAAGAATCTATTAAGTTCTTAATTGGATAAAAAATATTGTCTAAATAGTCGAGTTAAACTTATGATATTTTTTCCTAATACGACTAAGACTCTCTGGTGTAATCCCAAGAAATGAGGCCAGGTGCTTCTGCTTTACTTGTTGGATATACTTTGGATGATTCTTTATGAGTTTATTATATCTTTCTTCAGCTGACAGGATCATAAAGTCAAGTTCTCGTTCTCTTTTTTCCAAAAGCAAACGCTCCATCATTAGGCGTCCTAGAGTATTTATTTGCGGATACTCGCGATAAATGTATTGGAGATCATCGTAACTAATCGCCAAAAACTTTGAATCTACAATGGTCTTAATATGGTACTTCGACGGAAGGCGCACTAAAAATGAATTTAGAGCACTTGTAAATTGATTGGTGAAACAAATATTAGTAATATATTGAACTCCGCCTTTTTCTACATAAACAATTACGCCACCATCAATTATAAAATAAATATAATCTTCTTGACGCCCAGGTTCTATTAGAAATCTATTCTTTGGATATTCTACAGTTTTTGTTTTACTAAAGAAAATATCGAAAACAGAATCATCGATTTCACCTAAATTGAGCAATGCGGTTTTAAAAAATTGGGAAATCTTTCTCTTCTCCTCAGTCAAATTCATATTGGAAAATAATTGATTTTCTTGATTTATGATAAGAAAATAACGTCATCATACCTTTTCCCTTGATTTATGGTAAGAAAAAACTCAACGTTTTGAAATACGTATTACATCAGTGTAATTTAAAAGTGTGAATTATTGCATTAATTAAGATTTGACTTAATAGTGAAAACCTAGAAAAAGAACATTAGCTAATCATAAGACTTAACACCCATTAGAGTTCTTTTCAAGCACGCAGCGACCATTTTCAGTATTTTTTTCAATACTTTTTCATTTTGGGCGTTCTCAAGGGGAAAGGTTATTCAGATATAATGATATATAGAATTATAATCTCAGAATTTCGAATATCAAGTCAAAAGTCATAAACCTTTCCCCCTTCAATGAAAGTAACCGCCAGCTAAAAAAATGCCTTCTCAAATTAACGTTATAAAGCCAGTAGGCGGAACACTTTCTTCATAGGAGCAAGAATACTATTGAAACAATCTCACCTAAATATTCTCTAACATTAGGTGACTCTTTTTCCGTACACGTCCATCATTTGAAAAACATTGATTATTACGACCAATCACATAATTTAATAGATTAACTATAATAATATACGAAACTCTAATTGCTCGTATATATGTTATATTTTAAAGATTTTATTCCCTAACTAACACTTTCATGATGATCGAAATTCTCACCTGGACCTCAATCTTCGCTGGAGGAATATTAGTCCTTCTTTTGCTACTATCACTATTGGGAGGTCTCGATATGGACATAGATATAGGAGATACCGAAGTAGATGCTGATTCTGGTGGACTAGGTCTGATAAAAGGGTTTCTCACATTTGTATCCGTAGGCTCTTGGGTTATCAAAGTATTATTAGCAACCAATAAATCACCAGTAATCGCTATAAGCATTGGAATAATTTCAGGACTATTTGCTTTATGGATACTCAACTATCTACTTAGACTATTAATGAAAAACGAAAGCAATGTGAACTGGAAAATGGAGGATGCTTTATTCCAAAAAGGAGAAGTCTACTTAAGAGTACCTGCTGAAGAAGGAAATGGCATTGTACATGTCAGAGTAAATGGTGTAAATAGAGAATTAAAAGCATTGAGCTATGATAGCAAAGAAATAAAAACAGGTTCTCCGATTACCGTGATGGATATAGACGGAGAGTTTGTCAAAGTACAATTATTAGAAAACTAAAATCAAAACCAATAGTTATGACCACACAGATATTAATCATCGTAGGATTCTTAGTCTTTGTTGCACTACTCTTGATAATCTTTTTCATCAGTAGATTTAAGAGGTGTCCCTCTGACAAAATCCTTGTCGTCTATGGAAAAACATCGGGAGAACAATCTGCTCAATGTTACGCAGGAGGTGCGGCCTTCGTTTGGCCCGTAATTCAAGACTATAGATATCTAGATCTGACTCCCATATCTATAGATGTGAATCTACAAGATGCTCTATCAAAACAAAATATTAGAGTCTCTGTGCCAGCGCAATTTACAGTGGGTATAAGTAACAAACCTCACCTCATGAATGCCGCGGCCGAACGATTACTCGGACTCGAACAACCAAACATCCGCTCCCTTGCACATGATATCATAATGGGTCAAATGCGTCTCGTGATAGCCAATATGGATATCGAAGAACTAAATACTGATAGAGACAAATTTGTAGATTCTGTCTACTCTAATGTGGGTAACGAGCTACATAAGATAGGTCTAGAACTAATAAATGTCAATGTCACCGACATTCAGGATGAGTCTGGCTATATCCAAGCACTTGGTAAAGAAGCCGCTGCCAAAGCTATCAATGATGCCAAAGTAAAAGTATCTAATGAAGAAAGGATAGGGGCAATAGGTCAAGCCGAAGCGCAGCAGGAACAACGGATCAAAGTTGCTGATGCAAACTCCAGAGCAGAAGTCGGAGAAGCAGAAGCTATACAAAAGCAACGGATCAAAGTCGCTGATGCGAATTCACTCGCGGATATAGGAGAAGCAGAAGCCACACAAAGGCAAAGGGTTAGCGTTGCAGATGCCAACTCCAAAGCCGAAATCGGAGAAGCAGAAGCACAGGCCATTGCCACGGAAGGAAAAAACTCTGCCTCCATAAAGATCGCTAATTCTAATGCTGCAAGAGACATAGAGATCGCTGAGGCAGATAGAAAGGCAACTGCTGCCAAGAAGGTCGCTGCAGCCAAAGCATTAGAAGAAGCATACACAGCAGAAAAGTTAGCGGAAGACGCCAGAGGTCAGATGGAACTTGCTCGTAAAAAAGCAGACGAAGTTGTAGAGGCGGACATAGAAAAAGAAAAGGCTGTGATCGCGGCACAAGCGGAGGCAGAAAAGAAAAGGGAAATTGCTAAAGGTGAAGCGGATGCCATATTAGCAAAGTACCTAGCGCAAGCCAAAGGGCAAGAAGAACTATTGACTAAGCAGGCGGAAGGATTCAAGAAACTAGTGGATGCAGCAAATGGCGATCCTCAAAGTGCAATAGGATATCTAATGATAGACAAACTGACAGAACTCGCTGAAATACAAACTGGAGCCATCAAAGACCTAGATATAGACAAAGTCGTGGTCTATGATAATGGATCTGGTCAAGGTGTATCCAATTTCGTACAGGGGTTATATGGAATGATGCCACAACTCAATGACTTCCTCGAGCAAAGCGGCATGAGCTTACCAGAAGCTCTTGTCAAAAAGACTAAAGAAGAGCAGAACGGTCATATAGAAAGTACTAAACAAGAAAATAGTTCTGACTCAGAGTAATGCCAATCCTTTTAGAACAATTATATAGGATGAGCGGACCAAAATTTTTGGTCCGCTTTTTTTATTTCTCAGATAAAACGTACTTACCAAATATACCAGCATCTATCCATCCACGATTCTTATCCTCTCCAGCTACATAAGTGCTTCCTATAAAGTTTTCCCTTTCTTCGCTATGGTCATTATCGCAATAGGCAATGGCGAATCCAATTTTCTTACCCTTCATCAAACTAACGCTCTGATTATAACCGCCTAAAGTAAATGTATCATCATACAAATCTATAGCCACTTCCCATATCGACTCCTGACCATTAGTTACGCGTCTCGATGTGCAATGATCATAGTAATGCGGCAAGCTATCCACGCCGATATCTGCGACGCTACCATCCAATCCTATATGATATGCAAAAGCATTGTAATTATACTGATGATCCCCTCCAGAGGCATCTTCGTCTACAAAAATCTCAAGACAGTCATCATCCCAATACCTATCCAATCCATCCATGTGAATATCCATCAACGTATCATCCAAAATAGAAGCTAATACATAGATATGATTCTCATCCCAAAGAACTTTATACTTTCCCTGAAAATCTCTTTCTGAATAATCTTCCCCAATCCACAACTGGTCTATCGGCCTCCATTCTGTATTACTCCATGCTGATTCATTTGCTTGACCATCTATGGTTATGCTCACTGTTGTGTTCGATATGGTATCGTAGGAATCGGTATTTTCCGCACAATGGACAAATAATATGGCAAGGATAAGGAACAAGTATATTTTCATTTCTTATATTTAATAAGTCCTGAATATAAAAAAAGCCCCTTGAAAAAATTTCCAAGGAGCTTTCACTCACTAAATTAATTATTCTAACTAGCTGATTATATAGCCAAATCCAGGTTAAATTCGTATATCTCTCCTTGCGCCCTAAAATGATAAATACCGTCTTCCAAATCAGGAACAGATATTATCATCTCTCTACCTACAACACGCCCACTCTTAGACAATTCTCCTGATGAATTGGTAATAAACCAACTAAACGGATGCGCGTATACATTATCTTTTATCGTAATCTTTCGCTCCTCTATATTAGGCACGACCTTTAGGTAAGGTCTCTCGTTATTTCTTGTAAGCATGGTTTCCATAGGTATGATCTTTTCTCTACTTAGTAATGTTGCGAATTCACTTTTTGTAACCATGTTTTCGCAACTTTTTTTTAAGTACAACGACTATTCTTTTGAAATCGCTGCATTATGCATTACTTACCTATAATACTCGATATATGGGCTAAAGGTTGCTTCCCATTATGTAAATAAATTGTTAACTCACTTAAGCCTATGGTTTATAAGAGGTTAGACATGTAACAATATTTACATGTGACTAATATTTGAATGGATAAAAGGATTATTATTAATTAGATACCTAGTTTGTTTTCGGCGGGACAACAGATATTCGATTTCAGCCACTTCACTCATAGATTTCTACTATCATATCTATTTCCACACATATATTGCGAGGCAACGAGGCCATACCTACCGCCGCTCTAGCATGCTTGCCACTCTCTCCGAATACCTCTACCATAAGATCGCTGTATCCATTGATGACCTCGGGGTGATTAGTATAGTCTGGTGCGGCATTGACCATTCCTTGCACTTTTAGTATTTGCTTGACTCTATTCATATCGCCCAGATAATTTTTTAGGACTGCCAGTTGCATAATCCCTACCTGCCGTGCAGCATTATACCCTTGTTGCTCCGTAAGCTCTTTGCCTAGCTTTCCCGTAATGTATTCGCCATTATCACTCTTAGGACCTTTACCAGCAAGATATAGTGTGTTACCCGATCTGGTGACATTAACATAATTAGCAATCGGTGGACTGATTACTGGTAGCTCTATGCCAAGATCGATGATTCTTTGTTCTATATCTGGCCTATCCAAAACCACGTCAGAACTGCTTTGAGTCTTTTGTTGACAAGAGCTTAATACCAAAATTATTTGAAACAAAAGGATATGTCTTAATTTGAAGGTAGTTCGCATAAAAAATTGATGTGTGGTACTGAATATTATTATTTTCAAAGTAAAAATAAATAGATGCATAAACCAACTTGGGCGACCGTATTAGGAGTATTTATGTTACTTTTTGGTGGCTGTGGTGGTTGTAACCATGCGGGGTCCATTATGAGCAAAGGTTTTTTGGGTGCTTATGATCAGGCATTCGAAAATGTAGAATTCGATGCCTCCTCTCCTGATAGTCTGTATGAAGGAGAGAATAAAAAATTAAGGCATATAGACGAAATAGACAGCTCCAGTCTCAAAACTTTTGAAATGCTAGCTGACACCATAATTATAGACAGCGATAATAACGTCAATATCCAAGAAACAATGATGGAGGCATTCAAATTGTCAGACTATCGCAAGACATGGATAGTAAGGTTTGGATATATAGGTCTGTTTATTTCTTTTCTTTTTCTATTGTCTGGTATCCTACTATTAGCATCAAGAGAATATACCATTCAGGTTGTCCTGTTGACTTTAGCAGCAAGTATCTCTTTTGGAATTTTTCAACTGTTCATTAATGCGGCCGACGTAGGCACAGGTCACACCATAAAAAAATGGGGTAATGTTGGCATATATTTCAGTCTATTTTTAGATATCCTGCTTCTTATTATTTTTCTAGTATTAGATAAGTCATACTATAAAAAATCTCAGGCAGTAATGGAGGATTATTATGATGACGATGTCCTTTGAAGTCTTAGGAAATAAGATCCTTATACACTTCCTTAAGATTAGTCAAATCGACACTATTCAAAAAAGAAGAGTATGCCAGATAAGTTATCAGAAACCTTAGATCCTTCATCCAAGGTGGAAGGTACTTTGGTGATTTTAGCAATCCCATTTCTTTTAGTTTAATAAGGACATCTATGTCCTCTATAGCAAGTTTTCCTACAAAGAGCAATTGCAATAAATCCGCGCGACCAGCAGCTACTGCAACACGTAGAAAATTATGTACACGCAGTAATCCTTCTAAATAAACCATATCCTTAGTAAAAGGCGCTCCACCTGTCATAACCCCACCTCTGAAAACCCTTCTGGTACAATCAAAGGCATTTTCCTTATTACTTATCTTAGCCGCATAATACCTGTACACCTCTATAAAGTCCGCACCGTCTACAGCCATCTGTATCGCGACGACCCTATCCGACAATCTTCGCAACCTTTCTAGATCTATATGACCTGTAATAAATTCGGCAAAAACAGCCAAGCCCTCTTGCGTCTTGGTCGTACCTGGATGGCTAGCTCTTAGTATTTTTATTTTGTCCTGAGTATAACCATTAATAGATGTGGCGACATGGATGAATGCCTCATGATGGATTAGTTGTTCTATATCATTATCGTCAAACTTAGCCGTCTCACGTATGCGTATACGCCGTCTACCTGCGATGACCTTAGATGATACGTTTTCGTCTATAACGATCTCCGGTGCATCTTCTCCAAACATCGTATTAACTTCCAACAGCATACGATCGGCGATATTTTTAGCAGAGTATACCTCTGGATAATTTTGTTCTAGATCGAACTGATCTATATGCGCATACATCTCCTCAAAATATCGAGCCAATTGCAGTGCATTGGTTTTGCCATCAGGCATGGTATCCGTAGGAGTTCCATATAAGCGTGTTGAGTACTTATAAAAATCTGGCGTACCCATATTAGCCAGCATACGTGCCCCATTTTCTATCTTATCCGCGATGCGATGCCCCCAAGCAGAAAATGGTGTCAGTTGTTCTATATCAGGCCTTAACTCATCTATGAGTTTCAGTGTGGACGAGGGGTCATAACTCGGGTAATCTACCTTGGGCAATTTGTCTGCTCCATTTGCAAAAAAATCCTCTCGCACAGAATTTTCCCAATTTATAGATCTGAGTATTCTTATAGATTTAGAAGCCTCATATAGCCTATTGCTTAGATCAACGATGGCCTTCTTATCAAGTACGTCTTTACCCATATTCCAAAGATAAAAACATACATACAAGTCCTATAAGAAGGTTAATCTAAAAACTATAAGTCAATCCCAATCTGAGTGCGACGTTCTGCGTATTTCTTTCAAAGTGGTTACTCTCGGAGTCGGTAATCTTGTAGTCTCTTCCTATCGCTCTATTCCAGTAGATTCCACAAGCCAGTCCCCAATGATCAGAGAGAGTTATAGTATAGAGTGCAGATATATTCATACTATTAATTCTACTTTTAGTAATCCTATCACTTAATGCACTATATGCGCCTACTCTTCCATCTGGCAATATAGTATAGCCCCTCGTACCATTATAAATATCAAGTCGCGTTCCGATAGATAGCATCAATCCATTCTTACCAAAGTCCTTCTTTACGCCTATAGAAATAGGCAAGGAGATTCTTTCCAATTTATTATAGACCTCATAGTCCGTTATCTCAGTCAGAGTTCTTGTTCGCTGACCTGACAAGTATAAAGGCGTAACACCATCGACGATTACTGCAGTATCGCTCTGGACTAGTTGTTGGTCAATGATGGCAGTATCCGTCGTGATCACTCTGTAAGTATTATTAGAATATTCTGCACCTAAAGAAACAAATAACGACTTGTATACTGGCTTATTATATTGGATACCCAAGTCAAAATAATAAAGAGACTCCTCACTTAGTTCTTTTGCGGACATCCAATCCACAGTGCTATCATACTCATTATCCATTGATAAATCTCCTAATGACGTATAGAATAATAGAGATGTAGGATAGCTATCTTTTAGATTAACATAAGGATCTACAGGCTGAACATCAATACCAAATACTCTTTCACTATTATAAGTTGAAATGACATTATTCTTTCTTGAATTACTAGCTATACTTTTCAGTTCTGCCATCATTGCATAAATAGACCTTTGGTCTGAATCATTATCCTGATTAACGCCTCGGTTAGAATAAACTTCGTCTGTAGATTCAGAATTTTTCTTAGACAGAAGACTATTCAATGTCTGATTTTGCTTACGCTCTTCTTGTACAGACTTATCACGCATAGTCAAGCGAGTCGTTTCATTTTGTCGGTTTCTAATATTACTCGTTCCGACGGCTCTGGCATTTATCTCATTTTCATTTTGACGACTCTGTATGTTGGTAGGTTCATCTAATTTCAATTCAGCATTTCCTCTTTCTATAGCATCTCTTTCTGTTACCTCATCATTTCTTTCAGTTTTCTGAAAGTTTACACTTTCTGTGGATATGACATTTTCAGAGACTTGATCAATTCCGTCATTCGTAAAATACAGTAGAGAAAATGAAACAACAAGAAAACAACCGATACCAAAAAACAACCATAGTCCTAACTTATCCTTATCCTTCTTATCCAATTCCTTTTCGATATTCTCCCACATGAGTTCATCGTCCCAAAATTCGTCGTGATTTATATTTTGATCAGATTTATTATTAGTGTTCATATTGAATCATATTAAAGTGAGACCATATTTTCTTTAGTTGCATTCTTGCTCGTGTCACTTTAGAGCGGACACTAGACTCTTTGATTCCAAGTAGTTTTGACATTTCCTTATATGTCAACTCATCGAATAAAAGCATATTGAGGACAAGTCGATGATCTTCGTTAAGGTGGTCCATCGCTTTTCTTATTTCTTGGATGGTCATGGCATCGAGATTCTTTATTTCGTAACCCACCTCTGGCACTTGATCTAACCCTGCTAAATCCATTTTCTTTCTTTTCCTCAAGACCATGATGCACTCGTTGACTAATATCTTCGTAGACCATGTATAGAAGCTGCCTTTGTTACTATCAAAATAATCTATGGATTTGAAAATTTTGACGTATGCATTTTGCATGGCATCCTGAGCATCTTCGACCACCTTACAGTATCGCAGTGCAACCCTTTTTAGTTTGTCTTTAGAAAGGTAATAGAGTTGCTTTTGAGCAGCCCTATTACCTTGCCGACATTGCTCGATTAATTTGTTGGTTATTCCGTCCAAAATAATTCTGATGGCTATTTGTCAAATATTCTGAAAGTGGCAGATAGGTTTTTCATACCCCTGGAAGTAAGGACTTGACCATTAAGCTCTCCGGTTACCCAACTTCCCGCTCTCCCTGCAAGTGGTTCTATACTAGTGACATTCGCAACAAGTCCTGAGGCAGGCTCTTCCTCGAAAGTCGTCTCTATAATACGCGTGGTATTGCCATCCACTTGTCCCTTTCGCATCTGTATGTAGGACACTGGGTTTTCTCCTAATTTTACATCCTCTATAGTGAACTTGACTATGGTCTTGATATCATTCTCGGTATCAGAAAACTCTGTTCTCAAATTACCAACTCCACTATTAGAATAATCCCAACCTTGCTCAAAGTCGATAACATTTCCGTCAAAATCTAATTCGAACTCATCATCGTAATCATTCTGATCCGTACATAATAATACTTCTCCTACATTAGCTATCTCATCAAAAGGTATGGTCGCATCACCCGTAAATCCAATTACCGTATCTGTTATAGCGACAATGACATCCAAAGAATTCAAGTCCATATATCTATTATCTATGCATTCCCCTATAATATCAAACTGGAAAGAACCATCGGCACCAAATTGGTAATCCTTAATGCTCAGACCTTCTACTGGTATTATAGAAAGAGCTAATATGGCGCCTCCGATATTAGCCTGTGTCACTGGCGAACCATCACAATACTTAGCGACTCCTGATACCGTTGTCATTATAGAATTAATGACATTGGTATCATCTAATTCCAACATTGTATCTTCCGTAATTATTCCCAAATCCACATGATTCCAAACCTCACCGAGTATATTATCCGCCACTGGATTGTCAGGATTGAAATAAAACTCGCAAGCATTGAAAGTGTTATCGTTAAGTGCAGTCTTTGATCGGAAGTACAATACAGAATCCTTAGGTACGTATAACTCAAAGTAACCATCCTGATCTGTATAATCACGGGCAAGTCTTGTTATAAATACGAAATTAGGTATTGGAGATTCAAAGTCCCATATAGCTCGACACTCAGCGCCTACAGCAGGATCACCATTGGCGAATCTTGCATAGCCATAAATCTTAATCAGATTAGTATCCAGAGCGTTGCTAAGAGCCGATTCTTCTGCATCCACTCCATCGGCTAAAGACTCTGTACCCAATATGACGTCTTTTTTTATGGACTGCTCTGGCTCTATCGTCAGACTGCGGTATTTTTCTAGATATTCTTCTTTTTGATACTTAACTACCACAGACTTGAATGGATCGACAGTTATAGAACTGGTATTATACTCTCCTTGAGAATCGGAAAACACTTGACCTATAGATTCGCCGTCTTGATATAATTCTACCGCCGCATCAGCGATGACATCACCATTAGTATCTAACACACGACCAGACAGCGAGGTGTTATCGACCACGATGGGGTCACTGATTTCTTCGTTGACTTGGGATTCGATGATATCTTCTTGACAAGAAGAAAACAACATTAATGCTATAAAGAATACAAAATACTTTTTCATTTGATTTTATTTTATAAAGACTGATTATCAGCTACTTGTAAGCGCAAATCAACCCTTTGTTTTCGTAATAATTCACGTCCATGACGCTTCATTTTCTAATTTAAGTTATTGTAAAGATTAGCCAGCCAATTGTTCATACATAGGTATATACACGCTACGAAAATAATTGCTGCGAGATTTGTAATTTTTTTTTGATTTTTTTCAAATGAATCCATTATCTGCCTCCAGTTTAGAGTCTTCTTTGAAATATTAAGGAGTCTATGTGTTTGTCTATTAGTGAGAGATGAGTATTTTGACAATTAATATGATAAGAATAAAACATTGTCTGATTATACTACTCACCACTCAGATATATATAGGCTGCCAGCCCACGGATAATAAATCAAATGCCATAGAGCCAATTCCAGCCAATAATATAGAAATAGAATTAGACCTAGAAGAGGCGGAGCGACTAGTGAAATTGCCTCTCGAGTGTATACAAAATCCTCTACCCTATAAATCAGGACATACCTTATCAAAGGAAGCAGACCTGGATATGCCACAAGTACACCATCCCGCATTTTATGGATGTTTTGACTGGCACTCTGCAGTACATGGGCATTGGTCATTGGTTTATTTGCTCAAAGAGTTCCCAGACTTAGATCAAGCCAAAGAAATAAAAACGAAGCTAGCAGAAAACCTTAGTGCCGAAAACATCTCAAAAGAAGTAGAATACTTCTCCATGAATAGGTACACCAAATCCTTCGAGCGTACTTATGGCTGGGCATGGTTACTCAAACTACAAGAAGAACTCTATACCTGGGATGATCCGTTAGCCAAAAAATTGTATAAAAACCTGAAACCGCTAGCCGATTATATCTCATCAGCCTATATAGATTATTTACCTAAGCTAGTCTACCCCATACGTGTAGGCGAACACAGTAATACGGCCTTTGGATTGAGCTTTGCATACGACTATGCTCTAACCTGCAATCATCCAGAACTTATGCAAAGTATAAAAGAATCTGCAATCAGATTTTATTCTAATGATGTAGGGTGTCCAATCAGTTGGGAACCAAGTGGCTATGATTTTTTATCACCTTGTTTGCAAGAAATGGATATTATGAGAAAGGTCTTAGACAAAGAAGCATTTAACCGGTGGTCTCAAAAATTCCTACCAGGCGTTTACAATAATAGTCTCGATATAGAACCTGGTAAAATAATCGATCGATCTGACGGAAAACTTGTTCATTTAGACGGTCTCAATTTTTCAAGAGCTTGGTGTCTTTATCCATTGGCTGACGTGCATCCTACAATGCTTGCAGACCAACATTTAGATTATTCGTTATCTAAAATTGCAGACGGTGATTATGCTGGACAACATTGGTTGGCATCCTTTGCACTCTATGCTTTCAAAACTAGAACCGAAGCTCAATAACAATGCTTAAGAAACTCTTTGGACCAAGTACATTGGTAGCGGCAGCATTTATTGGACCTGGCACATTGACGACGTGCAGCATGGCAGGTGTTCAGACTGGATATGGCTTATTATGGGCTTTGCTATTTTCTATCGTGGCAACTATAATTCTACAGGAAATGGCAGCGCGCCTAGGTTTTGTCACAAGATCTGGACTCGGCGAGGCAATCAGTGCAAGATTTAGCTCAGGTGTAAATAGAGTTATTGTTTTTTCTCTTATCGTTAGTGCGATAGTCATAGGCAATGCCGCTTACGAAGCAGGAAATATTTCCGGTGCAGTATTGGGCGCACAGCTGATGGCTGGTGATATTCAGTTTTTACCTTTACTTGTAGGCCTAGTTGCTTTTGTTTTATTGTATGCTGGCAAGTACAAATTCATAGAATCTATTTTGATTGGATTAGTCATTCTGATGAGTATTTGTTTTTTAGTGACGGCTATCTTGGTCCAACCAGACTTGGGAGAAATCCTAAAAGGTTTCGTGCCCAGTCCGCATTCTTACTCTGAGTTTTTACTTATACTTGGTCTTATAGGGACGACTGTTGTTCCCTACAATCTTTTCTTACACGCCTCGACCATATCCAAAAAATGGACGGCTGAACATGACCTCAAAGACATCAGAACTGAAAATGCTGTCTCCATCCTACTAGGAGGCATTATATCCATCTTGATTGTCATCACAGCGGCTGCCAACTACGGTGTCATATCCGAAATAAAATCCGCTCAAGATCTAGCCATACAAATGGAACCTCTTTTTGGTAAGAGCGCAAAATTACTCATGGGTATCGGTCTATTAGCTGCTGGTCTCAGCTCTACACTTACCGCACCTATAGCCGCCTCTTATGCGGCGAAAGGTTTGTTCGGTTGGAATGAGGATGATGTAAAGTTTAAGTTAACGTGGATAACTATCTTATTGATTGGGGTTCTTGTGGCGACCACTGGCTTAAAGCCAATAATGATAATCAAGTTTGCTCAGGTTACCAATGCTTTATTATTGCCATTCATTGCGATATATTTGATCTATCTCTGTAACAAAAAAGAAGTTCTAGGAAAATACACAAACAGCCTATTAACCAATATACTAGCTGGAATGGTCATGTTCGTCACCATCTTGCTTTCCCTCAAAACAATAAACCAACTTTTCAATTTGTTCTGATGAAATCGGTGGATATAAATTGTGACATGGGTGAGTGGCCCGAATTGACTAGCCGAGAAGTGGATCGGCAGATTATGCCCTACATCTCGTCTTGTAATATAACCTGTGGCTACCATAGCGGCAGCAATGATTCCATCAAAAAAACAATCGAATTAGCACTAAAGCATAAGGTCGTCATCGGCGCACATCCATCTTACAAAGACAAGAAAAAATTTGGACGCAAAAGCCTTAATCTAAAGCCTGCTGAACTAAAAAACCAGATAGAAGATCAACTGAACAACTTCAATAGGATACTAATTGAACTAGGAGCTAATTTGCACCATATCAAGCCACACGGAGCATTGTACAATGACATGGCCAATAATATTGAACTAAGCCTGTTAGTATTAGACACTATTAAAAATCTTTGTCCTACTATACTCATTTATGGCCTTGCCAATTCTCAAGTTGCGAAAGCTTGCGAGAAACTCGGACTGAAATATGCACATGAAGTTTTCGCAGATCGCCAATACGAAAATGCCACTCAATTAAGATCCAGAAAATATAATGATGCATTGATACCAAACATCACAGAATTAGATAAACATTTGGACATGCTAATCATGTCGAAAGTAAAAGATGTAAATAACCATATACACCTTATGTCGGTTGATACTATATGCATACACAGTGACACACATCACTCAGTTAGTTATGCTCAGCACATTCACTCTCACTTGCAAAGCAATAACATTGAAGTATCTGCAATCTGGTAATATAAAATTAGAAGTACAAGTCTTCAACAAAGACTTTGTCCTTTTGACCAATAAAGAAGAAAGGTCTCTATGCGATTTGGGTCATCAAATCCGTTCAAAGAAATTTGATTTTATAAATGATGTCATTGCGACAGAAAATGAAATTTATCTTGACATCAACGACAATTACAGTGTAGGTAAACTAAAAAAAATAGAGCAGATACAATTTACAGCAATAAATACCACCAAGTCCATACAGGTCCCTTTTATACTGAACCCTGAAAATTCATTATTAGAGAGTCTACGAAACAAAAAGCTAACTCTTCAAGACTTCCTAGGACACATCACTACTCAGAATATATCAATTGCCATGTTTGGTTTCATTCCTGGCTTCGTCTATATGAGAGAACTTGATAAAAAATATCACATCGCAAGAAAGAACAAACCATCTATATCCATTCCCTGTCATAGCCTTGCGGTAGGTGGAAAATATCTTGGAATATACAGCAATCCTAGCCCTGGCGGTTGGCATATCATCGGTCAATTAGTCTTTCCAGTTTATGATGAATCTAAGTCCGAGCCTTTCTTTATTAGCTCATCAGATACTATTAAGCTAATACCTGTAGATAAGAAATCAGGAAATGAGTTAAAAGAAAAGTTTGATAATCTACACGATTATAATGCACGCGCTTAGGATATTAAAAGCTGGTATGTTGACTTCGGTGCAATGTCTATTGTCCCATCGTAGCCAGTTTTATGCCTACCCCATATCTGGACCTATGGATCGCAAATCAGCTAATATTGCCAATGCCATTTTAAGTAACAGAGAAGAAGATCCGTTGATAGAGTGTACAGGCGTCGCGCCCAAAATTCAGTTTTTACAAAATTGCAAAATCGCTATCTCAGGTGCGGATGCTCAGTGGACCTTAGAACAGCAAAAAATTAAGATCGGAACTATTATAGATGTCAACGCAAATCAAATTCTCGAAGGAAAAAAAATGATAGATGGATTCCGATCATACATCGCTGTCAATGGAAGAATACACCACTCTGTAACTAGTTACAAATTAGTACCGCTTAAGAAGAATGATATTATAGAATGGTCACCTCACCATAAGTCAATCCCAGAAACTATAATCAATAATTCCAAACTAAAAAAGAATGTAATAACCCTACATCGTGGTCCAGAATACCATTGGTTAGATGAGGAATCTAAACATACCATTGATGAAAGTGTATTTGTAGTTTCTAATCAAACAAATAGAATGGGCAGCAGATTACAAGGTCCAAAAATATCCTGTTATCCACCTGACTTAGAATCAAGTGCTGCAACTTTTCCTGGTGTCATTCAGTGCACTCCATCAGGGCAACTCATCGTTGTGCTCCAAGATGGACAGACCACAGGTGGATATCCACGTATTGCTTACATACGTAGAGAAGAACTTAATTACTTTAATCAATTAAGTATAGGGGAATCTTTTTCAATCAAAATGACCTCAACTAAAAATAGTTAGAAAGAAGTAGTCTATATAAGATAACCACCATCTGCATTATAGACACTCCCCGTAATGTAACTAGAAGCATCCGATGCCAACAACAAAGCCAAATCAGATATCTCATCAGGTGAGGCCATTCTTCCCAGTGGAATATGCATTTCGAATTGTGAGAGTAACTGCTCATTGCTCCAGAGGGCCTTACTGAACTTTGTTTTTATAAGACCTGGACATATTACATTAGATCTGATTCCATCACTTCCCCACTCCATAGCCTGGGACTTAGTCAATGCTATCAATGCAGATTTGCTAATGCTATACATCCCCAATCCTCTTGAAGGTCTGACACCTTCGACAGAAGAAATATTGATAATAGATCCACCTTCACTCTTCTTCATATATGGATAACAAAGATTGGATAATAACATGCAAGCTTTCACATTGACATTCATAATCTTATCGAATACTGCCAGATCAGCCTCCGCCAATCCTCCAAACGTCGGATTGGTTGCCGCATTATTGATAAGAATATCTATTCTGCCATACTCAGCGACGGTCTTTTCTACCAGATTGGATAAGTGCTCTTGTTTTCCTACATGGCACTCTATACCTATCGACTTGCCGTTATTATCTTTTATCGATTGAGCAACCTCATCGACAGCCGCTTGCGATCGACTGCTTACGACAACGGACGCGCCCTGCTCGGCCAGTTTCTTGGCTATAGCTGCTCCTATACCCTTGGATGCACCCGTGATGATAGCCACTTTATTATTTAGTGATAATCTATTTTCCATAAGTACGATTTGTTATTGAGGTCTGAAAATAAATAAAAAGTGACAGTTCATCATTTTTAGAAATAACGCGCATATAAAAAATACTGGATTACATATATTGTTGCAAGATGGAAAATTTAAAATCAGACTCTCAGACTATTATAGTCACAGGAGGAGCAAGCGGTATAGGAAAGGCGACGGTAGAAAAATTTGCGCATCATAATTATACCGTCATCATAGCGGATATCAATGATGAGTTAGCCAATGCATTAGTCACTGATCTAAAGACGCATAACAATAATATTGAGTATATCCGCTGTGATGTCTCTGATGAAAAAAGCGTTGATTCTCTTTTCAGTCATGTCACAGAAAAGTACGATAAGCTGGATATACTTGTCAATAATGCTGGTATTGCCAATAAAAATATATCGAAAACCGCAGATCACAGTATAGAGGATTGGAATAGAGTCATTAGTATAAACCAAACAGGTGTCTTTCACTGCATGAAAAAGGGTCTTCAAATAATGGAAGAACAGGGATATGGCAATGTCATCAATGTGTCGTCACTGGCTGGGATAAAGGCCTCAGGTAACAATCTCGCCTATGCTGCCAGCAAATATGCCGTCGTCGGTATGACCAAAGCATCTGCCTTAGAATACGCCAGAAAAAACATCAGAATCAATGCAGTCTGCCCAGGATATACAGAAACCCCTCTCTTACAGGGTCTTTTTAAAATAAAGCCCAATTGGGAGGAAAAATTCAAGAGCTTTACGCCTATGCAAAGATTCGGAAGACCAGAAGAAATTGCGGATGTCATATATTGGTTATCAGGAGAACAATCCACCTATATTACTGGTCAAACTATTTGTATAGATGGTGGACTCTCACTATAATAGTGAATGAATAAAAAACTAATCCTCAAAAAAAGACCTGTCGGTCTTCCTGACGAAGACACTTGGCAATTAATCACTGAAGATATCCCTTCTGCCGGAGAAGGAGAAGTCGTCATAAAGAATCACTATATATCACTGGATCCCGCCATGAGAGGATGGATTAATGACGTAAAATCTTACATTCCACCTGTACAGATAGACGAGGTTATGCGCGCAGGTTCTATAGGGGTTGTCATAGACTCTAAGCATGATGAGTATAAGGAAGGAGATATACTTACAGGATGGGGCGGCGTACAGCAGTATTATACGACCAAGGGAGAAGGACATTACAAGGTAGATACCACACATGTACCCATGACCAAATATATTGCCGCTTTGGGGATGCCAGGCATGACGGCGTATTTTGGGATATTAGATGTGGGACGCATAAAAGAAGGCGAAACGGTACTTATTTCAGGAGCTGCTGGTGCCGTCGGCAGTGTGGCTGGACAAATTGCTAAGATCAAAGGATGTCATGTCATAGGCATCGCTGGTGGTCCAGATAAGTGTGGTTATGTCACTAACACACTCGGATTTGACGCTTGCATAGACTATAAAAATGAAAACATCTACAAGGCCATCAAGAATCATTGTCCCAAAGGAATAGATGTATTTTTTGATAACGTGGGCGGAGAAACTCTAGATGCGGCCTTAGCAGCACTGAGAAAACATGGAAGAATAGCCTTGTGTGGTGCGATATCACAATATAATGCTACAGATGTGTATGCCCCTAAAAACTATCTTTCTCTACTAGTTAATAGTGCCACCTTGCAGGGTTTCATCGTATTAGATTATGCGCACAAGTATAAAGAGGCCGCCATGCAGATGGGGATGTGGATGATGGAAGGAAAACTAAAAACAGAAGAAGACATATACGAGGGAATAGAAAATTTTCATGAGACCTTCTTACGACTTTTCTCTGGTGACAAACGAGGAAAACTTGTTCTTAATATCCTTGAACAATAACAAACTACAGAAGTTACCAAGGTATAAATAACAACGTCTTCAAATTTTATGAGTCAAAAAATAGAACCCAAAAAATTGCGTTCTGTTGCAGGTGGTTTTGCTACAGGTATTACTGTTGCTCTTATAGAAGATAGCCAGAATAATATCAAAGGCATCACGGCTAATTCTTTTGTATCCATATCCTTAGACCCTCCATTAGTCATGCTTTCTATAGGTAATACCGCTGATTTCTTTTCGTATTGCGAACTGAATAAAAAACTATCTATTAATATTTTGTCTGAAGACCAAAAGGTAATCAGCAACCAGTTCGCGGGATTTAATGAAGAAGATATAGAAGTCAGCATTAATTCATCTGGTGGATTCCATATTTTAGAAAACTGCTTGGCTTGGTATAAAGCAGAAATTAAACAAATTATACCTGCTGGTGATCACCACATAGTCTTATGTCAAGTATTGGATGTACATCGCGATGATGAATCAAGACCATTATTATATTATAAAGGATATAGAGGGATAGGAGAAGAGGTGTAATATTCTTTATAGTTTGCTAATGAATAGGAGAAGTTCTTTCTCTGAGAGATGACTTGTCACTGTCTCGCATAACAGCCATTATCTCCGAACAAATAGATAATGCGATTTCCTCAGGAGATTCTGCGCCTAAGTCTAAACCTGTGGGACTGTATAAAAATGGTATTTTGCTTAGGTTAATATTCAAGTCCGATTGCAATTTTTCTAATCGTTTTCTTGGACCAAGCATGCCGAGGTAGGCAGGCTTCTTTTCCAAGAAAATAGGCAATAATGCTTTGTCCTTATTATAGTCGTGGGTCATTAGAACCACACAAGTATACTTAGTACATTCTATCTTATCGGCGTCCTCATATTCCATAACATGATGAGCCATAGAGAACAAGGACTTAGGTACTTTTCTTTTTCTTCCCACTATGGTGACATACCACCCCATCTGATGACAAAGACCTGCCATCGCCGAAAGATCATGGTTATTACCAATCAAAATGATACGAGTCTCTGGTCTGATAAATTCTAATAGTATCTTTTTCTCGCCTATTTCCAAAACTGAAGATCGCTCCTGCGCAAAGGTATTTCGGATTGCATTATTGAATTCTCCCACATCCAAATCAAAAAATTGATCCTGCAACTCATCTGACACAAGCCTGATCTTTCCTAAGTTATTCTGATTATTATCTTCTATAATTTTGATTAATATCTTAGGTTGCTCTGCACCTATGATTCCACTCAATGTCAACACTTCGTTACTGTCATCACTGGGGTCAATAGGACTAAAAAGGACATCGATTTTCCCATTGCAACCGAGACCGACACCTATTTGATTCTGATCATCTTCTAAGGTATCGTAGGTAACTACAGAGCAATGATTTTTATATATGGCTTGCTGTGCCTTTTCTAGGGCATCGCCCTCTAGACACCCGCCACTTATTCCTCCCACCCAGACACCATTACTCTGCACTAACATACGCGCACCTATGCGCCTATACGATGACCCTTCTATATTGACTACAGAAGCTAATGCTACGCGGACTTTACTATGATCTATATTATTATAAGCACTGACAATGCTTCTTATCTCTTTCATCGCAAGACAAAAATATTATTTTCTCACGTTCTGACTGATGGCTTGCGTGGGCAGCATACCGAATTGTTCCTTGAAGCACTTGGAAAAATAAGATGGAGAAGAAAACCCAACACCATAGCAGACTTCTGAAATATTAATATTTCCATTTTCTATCAACTTCTTAGCCTCCTCTAATCTTATCTTTCTTATAAATTCATTGACACTCATTCCTGTGAGGGCTTTTGTTTTTCTGTACAACTGGCTGCGACTAAGAAAAAGGGCATCTGATAGAGTTTCTACATTCAACTTTGTATCACCGATTCTCTGGTGTATAATCTTAAGCATATTTCGTACAAAGTCCTTATCTAAGGCTGAGGTCGCTTTACTAAGCTTGGTTTCGCTTATATCATTGAAATATTTATTGAATATAATCTGACGACTTTGTAGCAGCTGTTGCAACTTAGATTTTAGCAGTTGCATATTGAACGGTTTTGTTATATATGCATCTGCCCCCAGATCAATACCCTTTACCTGCTCATCAGCATTTGACTTCGCGGTTAGCATTAATACAGGGATATGACAGGTCCGCACATCTGACTTAATGCTCTTGCACAACTCGAAGCCATCTATCATAGGCATCATCACATCGGATATAATAAGATCTGGCAAAGTCTCCAAGGCCACTTTTAGTCCCTCTGATCCATCTGATGCGGTTTTGATATGATATAATTTCTGTAGCTCCGTTTTAAGATAATTTTGTAATTCGATATTATCTTCCACTATTAGTATCGTCACGGATTTGGAGTCTGATGATTGTGACTTAATTGTAGAACCGTTTACTACTCCATTTGGCCTATTTTGTATCGATTTCTTTTGGGTTACCTTAGTGCTATCTGTTAAGTAGTTTTTCTCTATAGGTAGGAAAACCGTAAACTCAGTTCCCACATCTAGCTCGCTTTTTACTTCTATTTTTCCTTTATGTAATTTGACAAAATTGTTGACTACTTCCAGACCTATCCCAGTCCCACCGTAATAAGATTTATTAAGATTTTCCACTTGGTAAAACCTATCAAAAATATGCTGAATATGTTCTTGAGATAATCCTGGCCCTGTATCAGAAACTGTAATAGACAGTGAGGGTTTATTATTATCGGTATCTATTTCAGGGAATACTTGCTCTTGCGTCCTTATAGATATCGTTATCTTACCACCAGATTGAGTAACCTTAAAGGCATTAGATAATAAATTAAATAAAACCTTCTCTATAAGACCAGAATCTATCCAGGCATACTGCTCATCTACTGATGAATTTATTTGGAATCGAATATCTTTATCCACGGCTTCGCCGTTAAAGTACTCAGACACAGAATGTACAAAAGAAACAACTTCCGTTTTCTGCACACGAACCTTAAGTTTGTTAAAACTTAATTTTCTAAAATCCATCAATTCATTGATGAGGCGTTCTAGACGCTTTGCATTCTTATGGATTATCTGATGCTTGGTATTTACTTCATCAGGTAAGTCAATTATCTCGTTACTTATAATGTCCTCCAGAGGATTGACTATCAGAGTCAGAGGCGTCCTAAACTCATGTGAAATATTAGTAAAAAACTGAATCTTCTTCTTGTTTAGTTCTTTTTCCTTCTGTCGATTTTGTCTCTCGTTCTGAATTTCCTTACGCTCTAATACACGCTTGCGCATCATCCAATAGAACACATATAAAGAAAGCAAGAATAAAAAAATGTATATAACAAAACCCGTATTAGATAACCACCAGGGCGGCAAAACCTTGATGGCAAGTTCTACGGGTTCTTCGCTCCATACTCCATCATTATTCGCCGCTTTGACTTTGAATACATAATCTCCACTATGCAATGATGTATATGTCGCGCTTCTATTACTACCTACATAATTCCAATCATCCTCTAATCCATCCAGATAATATGCAAACTGATTTTTCTCAGGTCTGGTAAAGTTTATTCCTGTATACTCTATCGTAAATACAGATTGCATATAATCAAAAGTTATTTCGTCAGTAACTTCTAGAGTCTGTACTAAAGGAGACTTTTCTTCTCCCACGGATACTGGCTTATTGAATATTCTTAGATTGGTGAGATAAACTTTTATGTCTGATTGATTAGTAGGAATAGAATCTGGATCAAAGTAATTAGCTCCGCCCATAACATTACCGAAATACAACCTACCCTGATTATCTTTCATCACAGAGTTATAGTTGAAATCATTAGAGATTAGTCCATCGGCCTCGGAATAATTTTTTATAACTCCAGACGAAGTATTAATATGTGATAGACCTGATCGACCACTGACCCACATCTGACCTGGACTGGCTTCCATTATTGCGGAGGTCGTTCTTTGGAGAAATCCATTTTTGTCATTATAACTTATAACAGAATCAAGTTCTGGATTATAGGATAGCAATCCCGCACCTTCGGTACCAATCCAAAATGTATTATCTGATGATTTGTATAAAGACAACACATTGCTAAAACTGTTATCTATATCAAACTGATCCTTCCATATCTCTTTGTAATCAATAAGCTCTACGACTTCATTATTCTCATCCAGTGATAATTTATAAAAACCCTTAGTCGAGCCGAGCCATAGGTCATCATTACTATCCACCAATATTTTTCTGACATCATAATATGCTAGTCCGTGATCAGTAATTAAGGCATCATTACGATGCAAGAATTTTTTTGTTTTTATATCATAAGAATGAATGCCTTTACCCCAAGTACCAAACCACATTTTACCTTTGGCATCTTCTGCAATGGTGACGACGCGATTAGTGACGAGACCACCATTGGTATTATCCATGTTATAATTAAGAAATTGGTCTTTGCCTTTTTCCAGAAAAAAAACACCCTCGTTCCAGTCACCTGCCCATATATTTCCTTCGCTATCTATGAATATCGACTGTATAGCGGCACCAATTGTATTGGCATATATTTTATTCAGATAAGACTTAATTTTTCTTTCTTTCAAATCCAAAAAGAAAATTCCACTACCATCAGTTGCGACCCACAGATTTCCATTTTCGTCCTTGACGATGCCAGTTACCGAAGTATAATTGAGTATGCTCGCCTCTGGAAATAAATTAGTCAGCGTCTGAAATTTTCTATAATTAGGATCATATATATCTATGCCTTTGTCATAATATCCCAACCATAATCGCTCAGAATCGTCGATAAATACTTTCCATATAGAATTTGATTTGATTCCATTTTCTTCGTTTCTGTCATATCGCAATTCTCTGAGTACTTCGCCTTCTCGACTCAATATATATAGACCATCATTTTCAGTACCTCCATATATATAACCCTCCCTACTTTGCACCATCGACATCACTCGTCTATTGGTTACAGGATAATGCTCTAGATATTTCAATGAAGTGGCTTTGGAATTAAGACAGGAAGATTTGAAAATGCCATCGTTTTGACTGCCTATCCATAAATTATTTAGATCATCTACCAGCACTGACTGAATGGGCAAATCCATTGTTATATTACCTTCCTCGGTGATAATATATGCATCCACTAGTATACCCTTATCAGCATCTATTCGCTTTAGTCCCAAATTAGTGCCTACCAAAATCTCTCCAGAAGAACTCGTTGCAAATCCTAAAATATGAGGCAAGCCTAGCTGCTCATCCTTTCCTTTATATTCTACAGGGTTTATTTTATAAGTATCAGGATCTAATACAAATGTCCCGTTGTAATTAGTCCCTAAATAAATCATACCATCCTGATGTTCTATAATAGAAAGAACTATCATCTGCTGGTCGCGGTCGACATGATGTCCATCGAAAGGTATATCTGTAAAGTTATTTAGCGAGCGATTATATAGATTAAGACCACCATCGCTGCCTATCCATAATCTTCCTTGACTATCTTTATATACTGCATGTATGACATTACTGTTAATAGATGTGGTATCTCCTGACTCTCTATTATATGAGATATAATTGATGCCGTCATACTTATATAATCCAGCTCCATGCATACCGACCCACAAGAAACCTTGGTCATCCGTGGTAATAGAAGTCACACCCCTTTTGGGAAATCCTTCGTAGGTATTGACAAATTCAAAGACAGGTAATTTGCTTTGGGCTTGGATATTTCCAATAAATAAAAAACTACAGATTACTAAGAACAGAGTTTTCTTTAACCAGAAATGATCGCCCATAAAAACGATAATTAGATAACTAAATGTACAGCTTTAGATTTTAAGATCAGATAATATATCTGGTGATGCCTTGACAAATACATCTTTATCTGTTTCTACCTTCCATAGATTGGCTATTTCTTTATTCGTGTGTAGTCTAGCATCGACATCTTGAAAAGTCGGATTATCATACCACATCCGATGCGCTTTCCAGTGACAATTGATATAACTCACGGCTTTCACGACATCTGGATTATCATATATCATATCGAAAAAAGGAATAAACCACTGATCCCATGCCTCTTTGGCCTGGGCTGGATTAGATAGTATCGTTTCTTTCGTTTTTCCGCCTTCTTTAGTCGGATGTTTAAGAGTAGGTGTGGCTTCTGCGATGAATACAGGCTTGCCTTTTTGACGAGCAAATTCTATCATATTAACTTGATCCCACCATGCAAAAAATGAAAATCCACACCAATCTACATACGCATCTCCCGGATACCAAGACTCCAACAAATCAAGGGGTTCTCCGCTACCATGAGATTGCCAGACATAGGCTACATTGCTGACGCCTATAGAATCGTATAAGGTCCTGATCCTCTGGAATGATCTTATATAATCCTCTCTGTCATAATTATTCCAAGAACCTGCAAACTCGTATCCTATTCTTAAAAAAACCGGTCTGTCTCCTAACCCTTTCAGCCAATATCCCAAATCGAGAACCAAACTATCAAGTTCTCCATCGGCTATTTCTGTTTCGTGATTTACTATTTCTAATCCTATGGCCAAAGCCATACCTTGAAAATCAGAATCTGCAATTTGTAAGGACATATTACTAGGACCATCCCCCCAGTCATCAGTCGTATGTATACCTGCTAAGCCATCATAAGTAAATCCAAACTCTTCGTCGCCAGGTCTTATTTTAGTGTACATAGTAAAACCGCCAGGTCTATCAAAATGATCCATGTAACCGTCTTGCCACTTTTCTAATCCCCCAATGGCCTCTAATTCTTGCCCAACGAAAAGTATACATCGACCATCTTTCGGTTCGTACTTAGCACCTTTTGACTGCTCATTTGCTGTAGCATTCTTCTCTTCCATATTAGCCCTATCCCCAGTCGTAGACTTACAGCCGATAAAAAAGAGTATAAAAAATACAGCTATGCTTTTTATCATATTATGTTCTGATCTGTCTCAATTAAAAACATTAGTCTGACCTAACAAATGTCAGACCTACACTAATGACAAGTAAATTTTGGAATGTTGCTTATACCTATAACCTCCTCGTTGAAGACTATTCCAACCCTTCCAATATACCTGTGTGTGCTTTCTTTATGTTGAACTGCTCATCATACAGCAAAGGCCAATCAATATGTCCCCAAAAGTCAAGAAGCCATGATTCGTTGTCTCTCATTCCCCATATCGTGAGCGCGAATTTACTTTGGTCTGGAATGCTGTTATATACCTCCGTGACCTCTTTATACTTTGCCTTTTGTAGTTCTGCTCTCTCTTCTGACAACGAGGATATATTATTGTTAGGGTTAGCTCTGATATCCAATTCTGAAAAATGCAATAACAATCCCCTATCCGTAATCTCTTTGGCCGTACTGGCAATTTTGGATTTAGAAGGTCCCTGATAGGATATATGCATCTGAAAACCGAAACCATCTACAGGCACGTCACGAGCAATAAAATCATCTATCATAGCTACAGCCGCACCGCGCTTGGTATCATCTATAACCATATTGTAGTCATTATAAAAAATAAGTACATCGGGGTCTGCCTCTCTCGTCCATCGATAACATTTCTCTATATAATCTGACCCCATGCGTCTGAGAAATACCGTGTTGCGCAAATTACCACTCCCATCATCAAAAGCCTCATTGACCACATCCCAGGATCGTACTCTTCCTTGATATCTCGACACCGTCGTTTTGATATAGTCTTCTACCATCTCTTCGAACTCTTCATCCGTTCCAGAAAAATTCTCCACCCAGTCGGGAGTCGCCGCATGCCATATCAGAGCATGTCCGTGGACATGCATATCATTGGCCTCCGCATAATCCACAATCGCATCAACCCTCGAAAAATCAAACCTTCCTTCTGAAGGATACATGATATTCATTTTCATCTCAAACTCTGCGGTCAGACTATTGTATTCTCTTCTTAGCACTGCATCATGTTGGCCAGTCAGCCAAGATGATCTTACCGCCATACCCATCGCAAAAGTAGTCGCCACATCCTTAAGTGCTGTATCGGGCTCTGGATCGGGTTCTGATAGTGTTGTGACCTCCGCTGGATTAGATAGAGATGACTCTTCTCCATTTATAACACTTCTTATACTGACATAATAAGTTGTACTAGACTGTAGGTTAATAACATTAATTCCAAGACCATTTTCTCTAAGATCAATGTAAGGTACAACACCATCATCTAACTGCATATCTCTAGCCACCGTCACCTCATAATATTCGGCCCCTTCCACTCTATTCCATTCCACCCTAAATGATGTCTCACTTACGGCTGAGATTTCTATCCCAGAAGGCGGGACAAGATCGAACATCATTTCGCCGCCCGTCATAGGTTCTTCACCACTGTTACATGACAGGACAAAAATCACAATCAAAAGCGAATAGATAAAAGTCGAGAAGTGGTTAATACAATTTGTCATAATAGTCTAAAATATAAAAAACCTGAATGCGCCTATGCGCATTCAGTAAATATGAAAAAACAATGTGTAACCTCTATTCGCAATATTGGATATTATCGATATAATAATCACCAGCTGTATTGCCTTGTATTAATATCCAAGGATACTCATCCGACCCATTGACTTCTCCTACAAGATTATAGGTCAGTGTCGTCCAACTACCCGCTGTAACATCCAAGAAATACCCTGTGGCAAAATCCTCAAGTATCTGCAACTTAAGAGAACCATCGACTTCGAAGTATACGTCTACGGTCACCTTAGTTGCATTCTCTGTGACTATCGGAATACTCCTATTAGCATTAGTAGCAAATGGATCTGTTTGTGTCATCTTCAGTACTAAAGCAGATGTATTACCCGCATCCACACTTGGATTATCCACAACGCTTACATCCTGACCCCAGGCATTCCAATCTCCTACCTGACCATCCTCAAAATCTCCTATAAGATCACAGTTATCAGCCGCTATATCCAGAGCACAATACTTTATATTATCGATATAATAATTTCCAGCCGTATTTCCCTGAATCAAGACCCAAGGATACTCACCACCTGACACCACCTGACCTTGTAGATCATACTCTAATGTCACCCAAGAACCTGGTGTCACATCCTGAAAATAACCCGTAGCAAAATCTGGCTCTATCTGCAGCTTAAGAGAACCCTCGACTTCAAAATATACATCGACGGTTATCTTTATTGCGTTAGGCGTATAGAAGTCGGCAGTCAAATTTGCGTTTTGTGAAAAAGGGTCCGTCTGCGTCATTTTCAGTACTTTGTCGGAGGCATTAACTGCCGAAGGACTTGGGTTATCCACGACGGACACATCTTGTCCCCAGGAGTTCCATCCACCGACTTCTCCATCCTCAAAATCACCTATCACTAAACAGTTATCTGCGTTAGGATCTGGCAAATCTGGATCTCTCTGATCTACAGTGACCGTGATAGTCGTAGAATCTTGCCCAGCATCATTACCCACAAGTAAAGTTACTTCGTACATTCCCATGTCAGGATAATAAGCCGTATCTGGTTCTGGACTTTCGTCTCTTACATAAGAGGCACCCGCCTTATATCGCCAAGCTGAAAATATACCCTCTCCAGAACTTGTATTAGTAAGAACTATATAGTTAGGATTAGCATCCCAAGGTACTGCAGTAAAACTTGCCGTCGGAGCAGTAGATTCTATAACACCTTGAGGGTACTCTTCCTCTCCACAGGAAGAGATCAAAACTATAAGGGGCAATAGTAGTAATGAAGCTAGTTTAATTGATTTTTTCATTATCGTAAATTTTAAAATTTCAAAATTTGAAGTGGCCCATTGTTATTAGCGGCCAATAAAAAACTATGACTTTTATTATCAATAATTTCTAAATTTTTTAGATCATATCTTAAGCATAATCCAGATTTGCCATAAGGCATATAGGAAAATTTGCCGCTACCATTATTTGCCAAGTACTGTCCTATGGACGCATCGTTACGTTTGGTCTCCACCTCAGAAGAGAACAAATTACCGCCTAATAGTAAGTCCTTATCACCATCTCTATCCACATCATGTATAACTATCGCGTTAGTAGAAGAAAACTGACATTGTGCTGGCAACTTAATTGTATCATAGCCACCATCTGCATTACTATACCAGATTTGACTTGCAAACGTATTGGCTTTGACATGTATCTCAGATTGCGAAAGCGCACTTTCTGTATATATCTCACTCAGGGTTGCAGCAGCAAAGGCATTGTAAGTTTTGTACTTATCATTAATATTATCTATTTGCTCTGCGGAACATTGTCGTCCTCGTACGGGATACGACTCTCCATTCTGTCTATAACCGAGGACAATATCATTCTGGCTATTACTATCAAAATCATCAATGTATAGCTCGAACGGCTCTGTATCCGTTGTTTGATACTTATAGTTCTGTCCAAGATTACCCAATACATAATCATCTCTTCCATCTCCATTCAGATCGTCCGCAGCGATACTAAACCACCATCCATAGGAATCCTTCGCTTTCTGCACTCCACGATCTAATCTGAAATGCCCCTCATCATTATTATAAAAACTAACAGGCATCCACTCCCCTATAATGACAAGATCATCATCTCCATCCTTATCATAATCAGACCAGGCAAAATCAGTCACCATTCCCAGATCAGCAAAGTCTGGTGCATTCTTATTTGTTACATCTTTAAAAGTGATTTGATCAGCATTACTTTCGTTTAGTAACAAATAAGACTTTGAGCTCTTTCCATAATTCTGCGGCATCAACCGAGAACTTACTAATAAATCAATATCGCCATCACCGTCTATATCTGAACCTTTGACTTTAGATCCAGAACTCATTACTTCAGGAATAGCAGTCAATGATTTGATTAGTCTTCCATTATTATTTTTATAAAAACGGTCTCTGTAATATTCTGCATTCGGTAACTCCTCATTTCCTCCACTGACAATGTATAGATCCTGCCAGCTATCATTATCAGCATCAAAGAATAAGGCATCCATGTCTTCATGCTGGGCATCTTCTAAAAAATTATTCTCTTCCGAAATTCTGAAGCCTCCTGTTTTTGTCTGCAAATAAATTCTTCCACTTTTTCCTCGTGCCGCTCCAATATAAAAATCCTCTAATCCATCATTATTGACATCACCCACCGCTAGTGCAGGGCCAAATTTGGACATAGCATGTGGAAGCAAAACTTCTTTCTCAAAATCATCATGATCATTCTCTTCATGGACAAAAGGCACTTCTAATTTTATTTCCGAAAAACGATTGTTTTCAACGAGTCCATGGGAAGAATAAAATGACAGGTTACTTTCTTTATACTCAATTGATAATAATTGATTAGCTCTAATATTTTTGATCATCTGATAGTGGCCATTACCCCATCTTACTAACAAGCTATCCACTCTATCAACGTTTCCTAATCCAAAATGCACTATTGATTCTGACGAAGATTGATACCCCCTTACCCTATGACTTTCAGACATCAGTATTTTATCATTTACGTAACAGGTCACTCTAGCGCCTATACCCAAGTTCTTGTTTAAAGAACTTATCAATCTGACTCTTAACCAATTATTTTCATGGCTTTGATTTTCATATATAGAAGCCACATCATCTATATTATTAACTACCAAATCCAAATCGCCATCATTGTCTAGGTCACCATAAGCAGAACCATTAGAGTATCCTTTATAATCTAATCCCCATTTTTCGCCTACATTATCATAAGCCAACTCACCTTTATTTCTAAAGGCATAATTAGCAATCTTCATTGCAGGTATCTTTTGAGATTTTTCGAGATCAGATAACTTAGTCTCCTTTTCTATTTTTTTAAAAAAATCTTTGTTATTTATATCTCGTCTTGTTCCATTTGTAATATGCAAATCCACATTTCCATCATTATCAAAATCAGCAAATAATGGCGACCAACTCCAATCCGTTAGTGCTGTCCCTGTAAGCCTTGACATATCTCCATAGAGTGGTATTCCATCTGCAGATATTCCGTAATTATACTGGAAAGCATTTTCCATGTACTGATAATCTATGTCCAGCGAGATCATCTCCCAAAAGTTATCAGGATTCATACTCGCCATATTAGCTTTGGATCTAAAATTATCTTCTGGCGTCATATCAACCTGCATCAAATCCAACAATCCATTATTGTCCACATCGGCGACATCTGTACCCATACCGTAATAAGCGGTATGCGGAAAAGACTCTTTTATCCTATTGGAAAACGTGCCGTCTTGATTATTAATATAAAAGAAATCCGAGGCTGCAAAATCATTAGAAACGTAAATATCTTGCCACCCATCATTATTAAAATCTGCAACGGATACACCAAGTCCTAAACCAAAATTAAGCACACCCGCTTGTTCGGTAATATCTACGAATCTCCCTTCATCATTTCTATACAACTTATCACTGGTCTGTATTTTAGGATTTAGCGCATTTTGACTATAGACAAAATTAGGAGACTTGAAATGTAGAGGCGGATAGTTAAGCACATAAGCATCTAAATCCCCATCCCTATCAAAGTCCAAAAATGCCGTCTGTGTCGTATGTCCCTCATCCGCCAATCCGACTTCTTCCGCACGCTCTAAGAACGTGCGGTCACCCTGATTTATATAGAGAATGTTTTTCTTACTTGTCCACTTTCCCGATACAGAAACACAAATATCCAACCAACCATCCGCATTGATATCGACCATAGCCACACCTGTATCCCAACGATCATCACCAGCAACACCAGCCGTAGCGGTTATATCCTCAAATTTTAATCCACCACCAGAAGTGGTCACATTGCGATATAACTTGTTATCGTTCATATTGGAAGTAAAGTAAATATCCTGAAGACCATCATTATCAATGTCTCCGATAGCTACTCCTCCTCCCATATATAGATATGGATATGTGAAATAATTAATCAATTTTGTTTCTGTAATATTATTACTGAATGTTACACCTGTCACGTCAGAGTCCAATAGGTTAAACAATGGTATCTCATCATGATTATCATTATGACAACCAGCAAGTACTATAATACCAACGATACCAAATACTAATAACCTAATATGACTCATCAAGTACTAGAAGCCTGGATTTTGATCTGATTCAGAAATATTGGCATTCGTATTAATTTCTCTGAATGGAATAGGAAAACGCTCATGGACTCCTACTCTAAATCCAAAAGGACTTAACTCTTCTTCTGCCATTCCCCATCTGATTAGATCATCAAATCGGACCTGCTCACCAGCCAATTCCACTCTTCTCTCATGTACGATGGCATCAAATATTTCTTGACGAGAAGTGACTGGGAATGTTGCATTCATCTCGGCCGAACCATATTGCGGCATGCCGACTCTATCTCTCACTTGATTTAAGAGATCTATTGCAGCTTGGCTATTTCCCAATTCGTTTTCCGCCTCGGCGTGCATAAGCAATACGTCAGCATATCTTATAACCCGGCAGTTGATTCCAGAAGCCTGATTTTCATTAGATTGCTTATAGTACAACTGATATTTTTTCCACGCGACTTCTCTCTCCAAAGGCAATGCAACAGTTTGGTTTCCATTGTCAAAAGAATCACCATTGAAATAAAAGTTAGCGGTCAGTCTAGGGTCACCATCCTCATACTCATCGACAAGGTCTTGGGTAGGATATGAGTTGAACCAATCGTTCCATCCCATATCCTGACCTCTGAAACTAAACTCATGAATTCCTGTGCCAGTTCCAACTCCACTCCAATCTGTTGTCGCACCAAATGCTAAAGTGAAATTGATTTCCCATACTGACTCAATATTGAATTCTGTCTCTTCTAGAAAGTTGTCCTCGTAATTATTGACTAGTGCGAAACCACTCATACTTCCAAAAGCACTTTTAGCATCAGCCCATCGACCATTATGTAAATACATCTTACCCAATAAGGCTAAAGCGGAACCAGAAGATGGCCTACCACCATCTGTATTTGCTTTACTAGGTAATTTACTCGCTGCATCATTAAGATCACTGTATATGGCTTCGTATACAGCCTCTTCTGTTGCTCTTGGTTGTCCTTCTCCTGTAGGCTCTATATAGAGAGGTACTCCACCGAATCTCTTTACAAGCATAGAATAATAATATGCTCTCATAAACTTGGCTTCGCCTATGGCCTGATTCTTTTGTTGTTCTGTTACATTTTCAAAATTCTCTTCATTCTGTATTACAAAGTTGGCCTTATTGATCCCTCTGAAACAATTATCCCAATACTGAAAGATGTATCCATCATCCGCATTATAATTGAAATCAAAATATACGCGCTTATTGGCTTCGTGCTGAGGATTGGTTTCTACCTCGTGACCCATGTTGTCGTACATATAATACCACACTCTGGAGAACAAAGCCTCTGTCTGAAGATTAGCATAGATCGCATCCACAGCAGATTGCAATTGCTCTGGTCTTTTGAAAAAAGTCTCTGCCGAAAGTTCATTCGGATTAGATAATTCCAGATCATCTGTATTACAAGAGATGATCGAAAATATAATAAGGCCTATGATTAAAAATATTCTTGTCGAAGTCATGTCTTAAAATTTTAGTTGAATACCACCAATATAGGTTTTGGATAAAGGATAGTTTCCTCGGTCTATTCCTACCTGCGAACCATTATTACCCACTAATGCCGAAGAACCCACTTCTGGATCAAGTCCAGTGTAATCTGTTATTGTCATTAAGTTTTGACCACTTACGTATAGTCTTATACTAGAGTTACTGTTTCCACCTAATCCAGGAATCGTATATCCAATAGTCAAATTCTTTAACCTCATAAATGAGCCATCTTCTACGAACCTAGTAGATGGCAATAGATTCTGAGGGTCTGTTGTTATTCTTGGAATATCTGTATCTGTATTAGTCGGTGACCAAGCATCTAAAGCTTGAGGACTAGCATTGAAAAATCGACGACCACCTTCCAGATCCCATATATTGGTATTATATATTTGGTTGCCCTGCATTCCATTGATGAAAGCACTGGCATCAAAATTTTTGTAAGAAGCTCTTAATGACACGCCATAAGTAAAGTCAGGTATTGGGTTGCCTATGTTCGTCTTATCAAAATCATTAATGACTCCATCTGGTATTCCGTCAGGCCCAGAAATGTCGGCGAACTTAATGTCACCAGGTTGCGCATCTTCCTGGAATGGAGAAGTTAAAATCTCCTCTTCTGACTGGAAAAGACCCAATGTTACAAATCCAAAAAAGTGATTAAGGGATTGTCCTTCGACACTTCTCAATAAATTCGCCCCTTCGAATCCACCATTGGACAATACTTCTCCATTGAGATCCACGACCACATTATTAGTTGTACTCAGATTGAAGTCTGCAGACCATTTGAAAGCACCTTCTGCGTCGTTTATTCCTAAGTTAAACTCAAACCCATCGACCTCTACAGCTCCCACATTTCTAGGACCAAATCCATTATGTCCACCTAAAGACGGTGTCAACTGTACATTGATAAGTAAGTCATCACTTTTATTCTTATAGTACTCTGCTGCGAAAGATATACGGTTATCCCATAGATACACATCAGCACCAATATTAGTCATTGTTGTGGTCTCCCATCTTAAGTCAGGTACAGCCACGTTACCAGCAGTGGTACCTGCTCCAAGATAAGATGATCCCGTCAGTACATCCACAAATGAGGTATTATAACTACCTGTATTAATAGAAGAGCCATAACGATACTCTCCTATCCTATCATTACCCACAGTACCGATACTCGCTCTTAATTTCAAACCTGATACAAATCCATTCTGAGGAAAAAAGTTTTCCCTATTAACAACCCATCCGGCAGCCAAAGAATAAAAACCTGCCCATCGATTATTAGGTCCGAAACGAGAAGAAGCGTCTCTACGATAAGACCCTGCTAATATGTACTTCCCATTATAGTCATAATTAAGTCTACCGAGATATCCGATTCTTGTATATTCAAAATTAAACGAACCGATCTGAGGATCTTGATTAGTCAGATTAGGTATCTCATCCGTTATCGCATTAGTACTGCTCGCGCCAGCTCTGGTGTCATAAGAGTTATTATATTCTGACAGGAGCAAAGCATCGAGGTTATGCAGGCCTAAACTCTTCGTATAATTCAACTGAGCAAAAGTGGTCACTTGCCTGTGCGTTCCGTTTCCTTTGCCGATTACAGCAAATGGTACAGCCGTCGGTTCTCCAGAAAATGAAGGTGTAAAATCATCATTATTGAAAGCCCACCAATCTAATCCCGCTTGACCGCGCAACTTAAGTCCCTCTATTATTTCGTACTCAGCAAATAGATTGCCTAACAAGTTGGTTCTTTTCTGAGTACGTTGCGGGTGGGCTAATACACGTACAGGATTCTCCGCATCTTGTGCATCTAGTGAGTTATCCACTCCTTGATATCCACCTATATTGTCAGAATTAAATACTCCAAAATATGGTGGCATCTTGATCGCATGTTCTATGGCTGATCTTCCACCAGCCGTATTTTCAGGCTTTCGATCTACCAGTGAAACAGATAGATTTTCTCCAAACGTAAACTTACCTGTCGTGAAAGAACTATTAGCTCTGAAGGTATAACGATCAGTGCCCGTATTGAGCATGACGCCTTCTTGGTTTATATAGTTAGCACCGACCCTGAAAGTCGAAGTTTCGTTACCTCCTGATACTGCTATGTTATGACTTTGCATCATTCCATCCTGGAAAATTTCGTCTTGCCAGTCTGTATCATTATTGATAAGGTCAGCATATTGCTCGTCATTAATACGTCCCTGCGCAACACCCCAATTAGAAGCGTGCTGAAGATACTGGGCACGATTCATGACATCATATCTTTTAGCTACAGACTGCGTTCCTATATAAGAATCTAGCTCTACCTGAGTTCTTCCAGACTGACCGTTTTTTGTCTTGACCATGATGACACCATTAGAACCTTGCGCTCCGAAAACTGCTGTCGTAGAGGCATCCTTGAGGACTGTAATGGATTCTATATCATTAGGATTAATATCACCTAATCCGACAACAATAACACCATCCACTACAATAAGTGGGCTGTTGTCACCTGTCGTACCTAGTCCTCTGATTCTCACCACCGGATCTGTCCCAGGCGAACCATTGTTGGAGACATATACGCCTGCAGCCCTTCCTTGTAAAGCCTGATCTGCAGTAAAGACTGGCACCTCTGCTATCTCGGAAGCATCTACAGAGGCAATAGCTCCCGTGACCTTTGCCCTGTCTTGATTACCGTAGCCTACAACGACGACTTCGTTAAGTTGTTGGACATTGGTTCTGAGGCTCACATCGAGGATCGAGCGACCATCTACCGATACCTGCTCTGTAATGTAACCTGTAAAACTATATTCTATCACAGAATTATTATCCAGAACATTAAGCTTATAAGAACCGTCCAAATCTGAGATTGTCCCTATAGTACTTCCTTGTACTAAAATATTAACTCCTGGCAAAGGTTCACCAGAATCTGCCTCCATAACGACACCCGTAATCGTGCCTTGACCAGATGCGATGGAGAAAAATGAAAAAAGTGCAAAAACAAAAATAGTAACTGAAAATCTGGTTTGATTCCGTCTATTCTCCTGTCGCCAGGACCTAGGGAAGAGACTTTTCAGTTTTGAGTGATAAGCCATTTCGTTTCTTTTTGGTTTGATTAATTTTTTGTAGTAATAGTTTTTTCATAAGAACCATATTCTGAAAATCATCGTACTAAAGCCACGAGAAGAATTAGAAAAAACAAAACCATAAGAATGCATAGCATCATCAATTCTTTATAGTATGGTTTTATTTTATTTAACATCCTCAGAATAGTTATTCCTTTCATTAATTGCTATAAACCTCCTTTAAATCATCAGTTTAGAATGAAAAAATTGATTCATTTAATGAGATTTTTGTTGCATAACGCCCCATTTTATGGGCTTTCATAAGACAATCTCGTCTGCGCCTCGTCTACATAATTTTATAGGGCAAAATTGTTTTTATAAGACCATGTTCGTCATGTATGAGAGGCGTCATTTTCATAGACCTCAGATGTGTAACCCCTCCCGATAACAGAGAATCATGATAGAACAAGTACCACTGTCCTAGATATTGGCAGATAGAGTGATGAGATGTCCATCCCACTACGGGTTCTAATATCCTGCCTTTATAAGTAAATGGGCCATACGGATTATCACCTATGGCATAACATATAAAATGCGTATCTCCAGTAGAATAAGAAAAGTAGTATGTGTCGCCTATCCTATGCACCCAGCTTGCCTCGAAAAAACGCCGATCATTATCTCCTGCCAATAGAGGCTGGCCATTTTCGTCTATGATTAATATCTCGACTGGTGACTCGGCAAAGGAGGTCATATCCTCGGATAATTTCGCCATCATAGGAGTCAATGCCTTTTCTTGTGCTGGTGGCTCTACATTATTCTCATCATAACTATTGTTCCTGTATTTCTGCAGTTGTCCACCCCAGATACCTCCAAAATACATATAGTACTCACCATCGTTATCTTCAAAAACCGCGGGATCAATAGAATAACTTCCAGTAATCGGACTAGCCTCCGCCTTGAATGGTCCACCAGGATTATCCCCAATCGCCACACCTATCTGAAACAATCCATCCTTGTTCTTGGCTGGAAAGTAGAAATAGTATTTGCCATCCTTGTGTGCCGCATCGGGTGCCCACATCTGACGCGAAGCCCAGGGAACATCGTCTATATCCAATGCCACTCCATGATCTATTATCTCTCCCTCTATTCCATCTATAGAAAAGATATGGTAATCCCGCATACCAAAATGATCACCGTCATCATTAAAAGGGATGCCCGCATCGATATCGTGTGAAGGATATATGTACAACTTCCCATCAAAAACATGTGCTGATGGGTCTGCCGTATACAAGTGCGTTACCAGTGGTTTAGATAATTGATACTGCCTAAGTAATTGAAGGTTAGGTTCTTCCATACTTATTGGTTTTTAAAATATTTGTTACAGTTGTTTTTCATATCATTTTAGTAGCTATCGCCTTAGCTTAAGCTCTTTCTCTATTTTGACTTCTAAAGGTTTATTGATTTCATACAAGAATAGTAAGCCTACCCCTACTAAAAAAGGCAAAGACGCGAACAGACTAATAGATACCTTGATACCATTGACAGTAGCCGCGCTTTGGATATTCTGGGCAATATCATATCCATACCACGATAGTAGAGAAGCCACCAATGCCCCTCCGATACTCAGACCTACTTTGAGTCCAAATATCATTGCCGAAAAAATAATCGCGGTAGCCCTTCTATTATTTTTCCATTCGGAGTAATCTGCGACATCTGCTATCATAGCCCACAGCAATGGAATGGTGACCCCATAAAATAATCCATGAAGCACCTGCGAAAAAAAGACAAGACCCACCGACTCTGGACTGAAAAAATAAAAGGCCAGAATAAATAAGGTAGATAGAAAAAGAGCAACGCCAAAAACATTGCGCTTACCAAACTTATCTGCTAATCTTTTGGAAAAGAAAATCCCAATGATCATATTAATTATTCCCAAAGCATTGAATAAACTAAAGGCGGAAGTGGCGGCATCCTTGGGCCATTGGAATTCAGAAAAACCCATGCCTGTCAAAAGATTATTAATCCCACCTATCAATCCATTAAATCCACTTTTAGCCAGAAATTCTTGGAGTGCCGTGACGTCCAGATAATTTTTGAAATAATAAATATATAATCCGCCCTTAAGTGCCAAAGTGATAAATACCAAAATGGTTAAGACCAACATGACAATCCAAGGCTTATTCTTAATAAGATCTACCAAATCTTCTTTGATCGAAGATTTTTGTTCGGCTTTAGGAATAATACGTTCCTTTGTGGTCAAGAAAGAAATAATCAGAAATATGACACCGACTATAGAAAATATTGTCATCGTACTCTGAAAACCCGCCGCCTTATCTCCATTACCCAGGATCAACACCAATGGCAATAGTAAAACTTGTATAATAAACTGCGCCACCATCACCGCGACGAAACGATAAGAAGAAAGACTATTGCGCTCTGCCATATCACCTGTCATCACACCACTAAGAGCAGAGTACGGCAAATTATTAGCAGAATAAATAATGACTAGCAATATGTATGTCGTCATCGCATAGATGACCTTGCCCTGACTACTAAAATCTGGCGTCGTAAATGCCAGTAATGAAATAATACCAAAAGGTACAGAAGTCCAAAGAATCCATGGACGAAACTTACCCCATCGCGTCTGGGTTCTGTCGGCAATGATGCCCATCACAATATTAAAAAATGCACCGATCATACCACCGAGAAAAATGATCGTTGCAGCCTGAGCAGCGGGTATCTGGTATACGTCAGTATAGAAAAACGCCAAAAAAGTCATCAAGGTCTGAAAGATCAGATTGGCTGCTAAATCTCCGAGACTGTAACCTATTTTTTCTATAATCGAAAGTTTCTCCGAGATGGGGATAGGGCTTTCGTTTTGCTCTGTCGTAATTGCTGATTCTGACATTATCTGTTTCTTACTCTATTGTATTAGTTTATTCAGTTTCTGACAACTTCACTTTAGCCACATAATCGTAGGCCAACTTTCTCTTCGATGCCCTATCGAAAAGAAGTGGATAATTAGTACGATTTTCTATAGGCCAATTGTTGAGCCAGGACTGCTTATCATTGACACCCCAAAAAGTGACACGACTAATGTTTTCTTTGTATTCTACAAATAACTCGAATATATCCTGATACCTTTCACCTAGCTTGACCGCCATCGTATCTGGTAGTCCATCTGTAAAAGGATTCATGTATGGACTTCCTTCGTAATTCTGACTTATCTCCGCCCCGACGAGTTCCCAAGGATTAGGTAATGTAGTCAAGTCTAATTCCGTATACATTATCTCTATATCAGCATCTACAAAGTCCTGAATGCAGGATCTGACCTGCGCTATATCCGGTCCTTGGACACTCCAGTGTCCCTGTATGCCCACACCATCTATCTTTATTCCCTTTTCTCTGAATTGCTTTACCATGCGGATAACACCTTGTCGTTTTTCTGGCTTCCACAAGTTGTAATCATTATATATAAGTTTGGCATTAGGATCTGCGGCAGCAGCCAAAGAGAAAGCAAGTTCCAGATAACTTGGGCCTAAGACTTTATAAAAGTTAGATTCTCTATAGGTGCCATCTTCGTTAAAAGCTTCATTGACCACATCCCATGTATCTATTTTTCCTTTGTATCTCGTCGCAATAACATTGATATGACTCGTGATATAATCGACCATCGTCAGACTATCAGATACTTCGTTCATATACTCGGCTATCTGGCTATGCCATACCAGAGCGTGTCCCACCACGTTCATCCCATTCTTGTGACCTAACTCCACAAAACGATCCGACATCTCAAAGTAAAACGAATCGGGTTCTGGATGGATATACATCCATTTCATAACATTCTCAGGAGTAATAGAATTGAACTCGGTCTCTATAACGTGCGTCGTCGCACTATCTTCTGCATTAATCTGAGAACCCGACAACGCCGCTCCTATGTAGAAGTCATCCTCGAATATTTTTTTGAGCGTGGGCTCTTCTTTCTGTGTTACCATACTTGACTGACAACCATAACACAACACAGCAAGGAGTAATATTATAACAGGACTCGATTTATGTTTTAGTATGTTTCTTTTCATAGTATAAATAAAATTGATACCTATAATCAGTATCCAGTTAGTTCTTTTATTTTCTGGAAGAAATTCATTTTCCTTTCAGAATTTATGCCCCAATCTACTGGAACGGATTGAAAACCTTCATTATAATTTTCTCCTTCGCGTCTAAAATCAAAATACCCCCATGAGGCGTATTGGCTGACTGCAGACATGAGATTATTATGCGGCTTATCAAAATCATAATGATCGTCTTCGTTAAAAAGTATCGGTTGGTTTTTATAACCAGACACTTCTTTTGTTTCTTTTACCATCTTAGCAATGCGATCAGGATCTTCCACGCTATTACCATGTAGTAAGAGATAATCCGATACGCTCACCACATTTGATTTAGGTACATATCCTCCAGAATAACTTGTGCCCACGTATAGCCTGTATCCGTCCTTAGTCATCGATTGCACCCGAGCTATCAACTCATGTACCCTATCTGCTTTGAGAATATCGTGATCATAGTATATATCACATTCGTTATTGATTTCTATAAGTAGGTTTCTATATCCCTTATCCAAAATCCAACGTGTGATATTGTCAACCGCATTTATCACCGCTTTCTCGTTTTTAAGATTGTGATCCTGACCAAAATAAAAATATCCCAGTAAGACCACCATACCCAATCTATCCGCCTCATCCAATATCATCTCCAGTCGGTGCATATAGTCCTCTCTGAGGTTTCCTTTCTTATCAAAAGTCGAATTAAGCCAATTTTTATTACCATAACCCATCGGACTTCCACCTTGTAAGTTCAAGGTAAATGATAGAAGACCATGTTCCTTCCATGCCTTCATGGCTGAGACAAATTCTATGGTATTTCTTAGAGGGTCCCATTCTTTAGTATCTGGATAGACAAACCTCGATCTGGTCTCTGGGTTAAGATCATCAAAGATACCCTGCACTAGTCTCGCATTAAAAAGTAAGCCTTCTATCTTATGGTGATGGTGATATTTTCCCTCATAGGTTAGCTTATCATTGATGTAAAATTGGTTTTCCTTTATGCTGAGGTACGTACGTCGCATAGGCTGCTTAGGTGATGCCACTATTGCCAGAGCTTGTGCTTCATCTTTGCTGATCTGGGAGATGTCATGCAGCAATATTTTATCAAGATAACAGTAGGAGGAACGCGCATTAATTATTATTTCGTAATGACCGGGCGTCTCAATATCCACATAGAGCTCATGCCCATTATGGTCACTGGTATGCGCATGCCAGCCAAAATGAGACTTTTGACCATAGACCTTAAAAAAACCATCATCTGATGAGCCATTGGGACAATCATAACCCTCTACATATTGGCATGCAGGTCGGGGAAAAACCTTATGACCTTTATGATTTTGAGCATATATCTGAGCGCCATCCATTTTGAGCCAATAATCATTATGCTGTGTGACATCCTCCCCTTTACCGACCTTCATGCGCCAGTCTATTCTATAAGTGCCCGCACTATTGATATAAATTGGTATCTCTAATATGCCGTGACCCGTCTCATTAAAATATTGCTCACCTCCCCAGTAAATGAAATCAACACTTTTACCGAGTGAATCCGTCTCCGATCCCATTATCCAGCCGTCAGAAAGTCTGACAGATTCCATCTCGACTGATAGAAGACCATCTTTTTCGTAGCTAACAAGAGGAATCTGGCTAATAGCCAACGACAAAGTCAGCAGAATAGAGAAAACAGTAAGGACAAATCTGTAGATCATACGATCCTATATCATTTGTTGGTTAGGTCGAAAGACTTAAAGAAAAAATTAATTCTATACTTGTCGGTAGGGTTTATGGGGCAGAAAAGGCTTCTGCAACATATTTTTTACCAAGTGCGCCAAAATTTGCATTGGAAAAGGCACGTAAATGGGGTAATTCTATGAAGAACGCATCATGTTCTACATCGGACGAAGAATATGGCTTACCATAATGGGAAACAAAAAAAGACCCACAATTATTGCAAGTCTTTATAAAGTGGGTCATACTGGACTCGAACCAGTGACCTCTGCCCTGTCAAGGCAGCGCTCTAAACCAACTGAGCTAATGACCCTTATTAACGGATGACAAAGAAAATAAGATATATCGAAAGTAAAAAACTTTAATCCCCTGTAAAATGCCTAAAAAGCAATTACTTCAATATGGTGAATGTTGTACGACGATTAATCTGGTGTTGCTCATCTGTGCAATCATCACAATTACAATTATCCCTAAGGCGGGTTTTACCATATCCTTTAGCCATTAATCTGCCCTCTGAAATACCCTTAGACTTGAGATAATCGACGGCTGATTGTGCTCTTTTTTGTGAAAGTATATTGTTATAGTCTATCTCTCCACGGCAATCAGTATGAGATGATAGCTGTATGCTTATTTCAGGATTAAGATCCAGTGTAGCATATAAACTATCCAAGGTTGGTTTGGCATCATCACGGATGTCCCACTTATCGTAGTCGTAGTAGATGTTTTGCAATATGATCTCCTGATTATAGATAATCGGATCGAGAGCTATTTCCACATTGATGGTGGTGTCTCCTGTAAGGTTTTGAGAATTTATCCTTTGTCTGATGCTATTGGTCAGAAAGTCTTTTTTTGAGGCTTTTATGGCATAGTTACCGTCATTTAGAGTCAATAAGAACCTACCGTTCTTATCAGTCTTGAGGTTCAGGAGAGTATCAGGACTGCTTATATTGATATCTGATGCCTCGATTGGTGATTTACCTGTGATGCGCTCATTGGGGTCATCGTTTTGATATTGGACCTCCACGACTCGACCCGCCAAGTAAATATTATATTCTTCTGACTCCGCCACTTCAGGCTCCTCTGTATCGGTTTTGTCTTCTTCCTCTTTGGCGTACTGGGCAAAAAAGAAAATATCATCTCCAAATCCCGTATTCCTTGATGAAGTAAAATATCCTTGTGAGAGGACATTAGAGTTAGACTTAAAGTTAGGGTCTACGACCAATCCAAAATCATCTGCTCCCCCATTGACAGGGATGCCCATATTCTCAGGTCGAGACCAAGATCCATCAGATCTCAGATAAGTCTTAAATATATCCAATCCCCCATATCCTGGCAATCCATCCGAAGCGAAATAGAGGGTATCCTTATACGCCGTTGGAAATTTTTCGTTTCCTTCTGTATTAATGCTTGAGGGCATTATATCGGCTTCGCTCCATCCATTTTCTACGCGTACAGAATAGTATAAGTCGTAGGTCTTATTGTCTTCTGCACAGACAGAGAATATCAGCACACTATCATTTTCTATCAAAGTCGGCTGACCATAGTTCGTCTTGTCATCAAAGAACGGCAGTGCCTCTGGCTCGACCCAAAAATCATTGGGTTTCATGCTGAAATATAACTTGCAATATTGATCTCGCTGATCTTCTGAGTAACAGCGTGTAAAATATATTTCGTCATAAGATTTATTAAACCAAGCCGTGCCCTCATTGGCATTGGTATTAATATAAGGGTCAAAATTATACACCTTGCGATCCTTGATACCCATCACAAATAAGTCAGAAAACGTATTACCCGTCCATGCATATTCCTTACCACCCGTACTTGCTGGCTTATCGCTAGAGAATACAAGAAAGTCATTCTGATAAAAAACCGGGCTATATTCTGAATATTTAGAATTGCTACTTATCGGCTGTATGACATAACTATTGTCCTCCTTATCCATATTCCGGGCTGCTTCCAGACAAAGGTCCGATTGCAGTTTATAATCCAGGTCTCTAGTTCTTTTGTATACATCTATAAATAGCTGAGCAGCATCCGTATATCGTTCATTTCGCTTGAGTGCTTCTGCTAATTCTATATCCGATCGCTCATTATAATTCAGTTGATCTGCAACATCATACCATTGCAGAGCCTCTCCATATTCGTGGAGCATATCGTAAGACTTAGCGAGTAGGTGGGCTTTTCTGGCGCGCGCTCGATTATCGTTCTCGTCTTTATATTCCTCTTCTAGCAAGTCTGTAGCCAACGGGAATTGCTTCAGTCGATAAGCCATTTCGCCAGTCTTGACTTTCTTAGTGACTGTACAAGCACTGACTAGAAATAGAAACAATATTATGGATAAGCTCCTCATAACTCTATGATAACCAAATATATGTATGTTATGTTGTAAGTTGAGATATCAGATTAGTAAGTTCTTTTTTTAGATTTCTATCAAAATATATTTTATCCAGTATTCTCATACATCGGGATTGGTATTCCGATGATAATCCAAGACTCTTTATAGAGCTAATCGCTTTCTCCATAGAATTCTTAATCGTGTTGACCAAGGGAGTCGAATAGTATTCATAGGTATCCATAAATCCCACTGCACATTCTGCATTGAACAAATAAATATCTATCATCTCATGCTCAAAAACAGATCGTTCTCGTATCTCTTTGATAATATGATTTACTTTTTGGATTCTTGGTCTTCGGGGCTTGCGATAACTCTTGGTCTTGTATTTGGCCTCTATTTCTTTTTTGGCTTTGTCATACATTTTCTTTCGATCCCCCTCATTACCTAGCTCCATTTTATAAAATGTCTTCACCTCCTTGACCTTATCAAAAAGCAACAACAACTCGGACCTCAATCCTTCTTCGTCCAGTTGGTCGATGTGCTTTTTGAATGAGCTCTTTCTCATACCACAATATTAAGAATACCAAGAACTAATTTCATTGATCCTTTTCGGAAATCATATTGATAAGGAATATCCTAAAACAAAAAGATGGCGTCACGCTCACACATGACACCATCTTAACATATAATTTTATAAAGAACTAATTCTTATTTCGCTGAAGCCGCGGCCTTAGAGAAACTCTTACGAGTACCGTCACTGGCGACTTTTCTAGAAGACAGATCTTTAGATAAATCTCTCACAATTGGCGTTGCCACGAATATCGAAGAATATGTACCGACGATAATACCTATCAATATCGCAAAAGCAAAACCCTTAATACTACCACCACCAAAGATGAACAATGGAATCAACATGACCATCGTCGTCAATGATGTGATGATTGTTCTGGAGAAAGTACTATTGATCGCCATATTAAGAATCTCGTCAGTGGACTTCTGAGAATAAATTCCTAGATACTCTCTGATTCTATCAAACACGACCACCGTATCATTGATAGAGTAACCGATGACTGTCAATAGTGCCGCTATAAATGCCTGATTGATCTCCAATGAAATCGGAATAACATTCCATAACAATGAGAATATTCCAAGTAGTATACAAGAATCGTGGAATAAGGCCGCAACGGCACCAAGACTATATTGCCATCTATTAAATCTGATAAAGATGTATAAGAAGATCAATAGTAGGGCAAACACACCCGCATAGAAAGAACTTGTCTTGATGTCATCTGCGATAGTCGGTCCGACCTTACTAGAACTCGTTACGTGGATGCCTCCTGGCGCATCTGTATCCTTGAATTGATCCAAGGTCACAGAAGAACCTGTGATGGCAGCAACACCTTCATGAAATTTAGATAAGGCACGCTCGGCTGCATCTTCGCCCTGATCATTGATAAGGTACGAGGTGACAACATTATAAGTGTTTCTGGTATCTACGGCTTTGACGACTGGTTCTGCACCAAAATAATCAGTCAGACCCTGTCTTAGTGTTTCCGCGTCTACAGCATTACTTTCGTCAAACTGAACATTATAAGAGTATCCCCCTTTGAAATCTACACCTAAGTCAAATCCCTTAAGGAAGAACATAGACACAAATCCTAATAATAATACGGCTGTAGAAATAACGTAAGCGATTTTTCTCTTACCCATCCAGTCTATATTAAGATTAGCAAACATGTTCTTAGATGCGCCTGTCCAGAATGACAAGCCTCTATCTCCTTTAGTCCACCAATCTATAATCATACGACCCACTAAGACAGCAGTAAATAAAGATGTTAATACACCAATAATTAATACTGTAGCAAATCCTTTGATCGGACCGAGTCCAAAATAAAATAAGACCAAGGCGACGAGTATGGTAGTGACGTTAGCATCTATGATGGCAGAATAAGAATGCTTAAATCCATCAGAGATAGACGCCAAGGTAGTCTTGCCTGCTCGGAGTTCTTCTCGTATCCGTTCGTAGATGATCACGTTCGCATCTACGGCCATACCGATAGTGAGGACGATACCCGCTATCCCTGGCAAGGTCAGAACCGTACCAAACGAAGCCAAAGCCCCAAATATGAAGAATAGGTTAAGTAACAAGGCAATGATAGATACAATCCCTGCACCACCGTAATAAAATATCATAAACAATAAGACTAATCCAAACCCTATGACCAAAGCCTTAATACTACTGCTAATATTCTTTGCACCTAAAGATGGACCTACTGTCTCTTCCTGGATGATATCTATCTTCGCTGGTAGCTTACCGACCTCTAAGATGCTCGCAAAATCCTGCGCCTCTTGTACCGTGAAATTTCCACTAATACGGGTTCTACCCTGCGTAATGGATTGGTTGACACTTGGTGCTGAGATCACTTCGTTATCTAAGCAAATAGCCACTTCTCTTCTACCACCATTGAAGGCCTGTGTGGACATCTCCGCCCATTTTTTGGCACCTATATTATTCATGCTGAGGTTGACTACCATACCTTCTACAGGATCAGACATAGAAGATGCTGTTGTAATGACATCTCCCTCTATCGGTGCTTTGTCCGATGTACCTGTCTTTTTGATCATGTAGAGCATGTACTTATCGGTCATTTCTCCATCTCTATCTTTGTAAGCCTTTCTTGACCATAACCACTTAGCATCGGCTGGGAATAATGAAGCCACCTCTGGCTTGCTTAATAATCCAGTGACTGCATCTCTTTTGTTCTTATCAGCAAATCCAAATACAACATTACCATAAGCCAAATCACCAGCACCCGTATTAAGCGTCAGCATATTAAACAATGGTCCTTGATTAGCGAATGGGTCAGCGGCTTTCTGCTGAAGTGTAAATGTAGAATCTCCTGTAGGATTACCTAAAGTATCTAATGTCGGAGCCCATATAGTATCATACTCTATCGCCGCTACTTCTTCTACTTCACCTCCTGCTTCCAGATTCTTTAGTATTCTATCCGCTTGCATTAGCTTGCCTGCCACTGTTGGGTCTGTATTTCTATAAGTATCCCAAAACTCCAAGGCGGCAGAGGCTTGCAAGAAATTTCTTGCTCTCTCAGGAGAATCGATACCAGGTATCTCCACCAAAATCAAATCTCTATTATTATCCAAAGTGACATTAGGTTGAGCTACCCCGAGCTTATCTATACGTTGCTTGAGTCTTTCGAAGGTTCTTTTGACCGTTTCGTCAGCTGTCCTTCTGATAACCTGTATGACATCCACGTCGCTCATATCTATATTCAGCTCCTCATTGAGCGCGGCATCTCTTTTGAATATAGTAGCCAATTTCTTCTTCTCTGGATTATCTATCTTCTCATACTCCTGACGGAATAGTGTTATATAATCACTCTGAGAACTGGCAAGTCTCTGTCGAGCATTTTCCAGTGCCAGATTAAAACTCTCATCACGAGAGTTACGCGATAATCGCTCTAGAAGGTCTTTGAGATTGACCTGTAAGACAGAGCTCATACCTCCTTTGAGGTCAAGACCGAGTGCTAATTGTCTGGCCTTGAGACTGGAGTAAGAAAACGATCCTAATAATGGAATCGACATAATTTCTTCTCCTGAGACAGAATCTATATAGTTAGCTCTGACTCTTTTCTTGGCGAGATAAGCATCCTCGCCTGTATAATTAGCTGCATACTGTTCTGCGAACTCATCAGCTTCTTTTTCTACTTTCCTAGTGGGAAATACATAAAATACTTGCAGTATACTTACCAGTATAAGTAATACCAGAAATACTTTTATTAATCCTTTTCCTTGCATTTTTTTTATATGATTTGGCTTGCGAAAAAACTCCGCAAATATAAGTTTATAATTAAAAATTAATTCAATATTGAATAAGGCGGAATCACCATGTATAAAATGGTGATAATCAGACTATTAATAGACATATTGGTCCAATAATAGCTAAAAGAATAGGTCTAATGACTTGGAAAAGGTATACGTAGAAAGTGTGTATACTTAAGTAGCATATCCGAAATGACAGGTGCAAAATCTGATGTAATAAGTCCTAAAGAATAAAGTGGCTTTTTGACCTCCAAGGAGGACATCACATCTATAACTCCCAAAGGATTCAGATCAGGAATATTTTCAACTGATTTTCTTAACTCCTGTGTTACCTCCGCAAAAGAAATAAAGCCATGATCTAATATCTCAAGCACTGATATTTTGTGCTGAATTGGTTCAGTTTGCTCGTTAGGCTCTGGGGCAAAACCCAGATTGACCGCAGACAAAAGGAAGTAAAATATGAAAGCCGCTGTTTTCATTCGTACTCTAAATTATTGATATATGTACGAGTAATCAATAAATAACAGATAATTTTTAATTTTTACACCTCAAAATTGAATTATACTTGACAAAAAATAGTTAGTCAGGTGTAATATTCATCAAACTAATAAAAAACAAAAGTACATGGGTTTATTTTCATTCCTCAAAAACGTTGGAAACAAATCATTAAAGAAAGCGGCAGAAAGAAACGAAGCCAAGGCAAGATCTGCTGAAGCAGCCGTAGAGAGGCAAGAAGGATTACTAGAGGGCATTCTTTATAGCTCGAATGTAGGGATCAAAGACATAGATGTCGAAATCGAAAATGATGTCGTCAAAGTCTATGGAGAAGCAGAATCGCAAGCGGCTAGAGAGAAAGCAATCCTTATACTAGGAAATATGGAAGGTGTCGCATCTATCGACGATAGAATATCAGTCGTCACTCAAGAACCTGAATCCACTATGTACACCGTAAAAAGCGGTGACTCTTTATCGAAAATAGCTAAAGAAGTCTACGGCGATCCCATGAAATACAACTTGATCTTTGAGGCAAATCAGCCGATGCTAAAAGATCCTAATATGATATATCCAGGACAAGTACTCAGAGTACCAGCCGTATAAGGATACATTCAGTATGAAAATTTTGAAAGGCCATCCATCTGGGTGGCCTTTTCTTAGTTTCTCAGAAAGGGATATTAAGAAGTAAATTTCCTCTTTGGTATGTTACTTGGCATTGCCCAAACCAATTTTTGATAGCCAAACGATTTTGAACATTGTTTTCATTTTGAGCTTGTCGAAAAATCTTAAGTCAGTGGAAATTCACATCGGGAGATCTCTCCACAAGGTCGAGATGAAAAACGTACGCGTCATATTAGAAAAGAAGCCGAGCCACGTCGAATGATTTTGGGTGGCGGAGGAGATTTTGAGATAGTCAGGGATAAGAAGTAAATTTTCTCTTTGATATCTTACTCTGACATAGCCCTAAAGTAACCAAAACCCTAGTTCATTATAAGGTCTTTTTGCTCTGCTCTATTCCTTCATCCAAGGTCAATAAAATTTGAATTTGCTTGAGACTTCCTTAAAGAATATTGTTCGGTAACTTACTAAAACAACTCGTGTTAAACAATAAAATATCTTCCCAGTCCAAGTCAAATGGTTTTAGGCTACTTATGAATGTGTCCAAAAAGTTACACCACATTAACAGGTGTGCCAGATAAAAACGCTCTGATATTATCACTAATCCCCTGCAACAACCTTTTTCTAGATTGCAGACTCGCCCAAGCTTGATGTGGTGTGATAAAACAATTCTTAACTCCTAATAAGGGATGATCTTGTGGTGGTGGTTCCTGAGAAAGCACATCTAATAGTGCCACAGATATCTGATCATTCTCTAAGGCTTCGTACAGATCATCTTCGTTAATCAATGGTCCGCGACTAGTATTAATCAGTATCGCATCTTTCTTCATAATGCCGAGAGCATGTGCATCGATGACACCCTTAGTCAATGGATTAAGAGGAGCATGCAAGGATAAGATGTCCGATGATCTGAGTAATGCATCCATGTCTACAAACTGTACACCTGTCAATTGATTCTTATCGGGATACTTGCTGACAGCTAAGACTTTCATATCATAAGCCAATGCAATTTTCGCCACGGCCATTCCTATTTTTCCAAAACCAAATATACCCATCGTCTCATCCGCGAGTTCTTCGATAGGACCGTGCCAATAAGAAAAACTACTCTGACGACTCCATACACCAGATTGGCTTTCCGTATAATACAATGAGCAATTATTGAGATATGATAACAACATAGCAAATACATGTTGTGCGACAGAGGATGTACTATATCCACTGACATTGCATACCGTAATGCCTCTATCTCGTGCTGCACTGACAGCAACATTATTATAGCCTGTGGCGGCTACCTGGATCATCTTAAGCGCAGGTAACTGTTCTATGTGTGTGGCTTCGATTTTTACTTTATTGCTGATAATTATTTGAGCGGACTTGCAACGTTCTATGAGCTGTGCGGATTCTGTATTATCATATAAAGTCACTTGGCCAAGCTCACTCAAAATCGAAAAGTCTATTTCGTCTCTTCCCAAAGAGTTCGCATCTAAGAATACTATGTTTGGTGACTCTGTCATGATTACCTTATTCCTGATTATTAACAATACTTGTACACCCTACCAATTTAATGGAGAAAGAATTACAAGACGAGCAGATTATATCGCATTTCATTTATGCGGCTTTCTTCTTGTTTTTTAATTCATACTCTCTACTGAAAGCTGTCTGCTGCATATTGAATCTATTGCTGAGTTTGATTGCCATCTTTTTGCTGATGTTACGTTTATAGTTTAGAATTTCGGTAATGAGCTGTCTCGAAACAATAAGTTGTCGAGCAAGTTCGGCTTTAGTAAGCTTATGTTCTTCCATTAGATATTGAAGAGTTTCAATGGGGTTCATATCTTCTTGTATGCCAATTGATTCAATAGTACGGTTATCATAATCTTCGATGAGCAATTCTAATAAATCAATTTCATCTGCATATTTTTCAGAATCTTTCATCATCAGTTTTTCATAGACCTTGCAGTATTCATTGTATTTTTCTATGTTATATATCCTTTTGTATTTCATTATTAGTCTAATTAAACATGTTTACTTTACAAGAATCAACTTTATCATATTCTTTATGAGTTCCTACAAATTTCACAAACAGAATGGTGGCCTTAGTTTGAAATATATAAACTAGATTAATTACAACTAAATAAACCACCTTAACTACAGCCCCCGCCTCTTCACCTCACTCTTAATAAGTTTTAGTTCCCGGCTCATGTCGCCTGTGACAGCACTGTTTTCCTTGGCACGTCTGATGAGGTAAGGTATCACCTCCTTGAGTGGACCATAGGGTACATACTTCGCTACATTAAAACCCGCCTTGGCCAGATTAAAAGTGATGTTATCACTCATACCCAGTAGCTGACAAAAATTAAGATGGGGATGTGATTTTTCGATATGATTTTCTTCTATGAGTTGCGCCTGATATAGATTGCTTTTTTGGTTATGAGAAGCGCAGACAGAAGCGATACTTTTATAGTTTTCGACACAATATTTGAGGGCCTTGTTATACATCAGATCTGTCGAGGCTTTATCAGGATTAGTGACAGTAGGGATATTATTTTCTTCGGCGTAGTTATTTTCCTTATCGAGATAAGCGCCTCTGACGAGCTTCGCGCCCAGTTTATAGCCCTTCGATAGAGCCTCTTCGTGTGCCGCCTTGAGATGATCCAGTTTGTCATGTCTGTATAGCTGGTAGGTATTATAGACGATGACCCCAGACTTGTTATAGGTCGCCATCATCTGATCTACGAGCTGGTCTATGGTGATCTGCATCCAGCTTTCCTCCGCATCGATCATTACACCCACGCCTAGCTCGTACGCTCTTTGGCATATCGTATTTAGTCTTTTTATTAATCGCTCTTTTTGTCCTTGCTCTTGAGTCGATAAGGGCTTATCTGATTGCATCTTTATAAGCAAGGCGTTATCTGCAAGACCTGTCACTTTAGTACTGACGGTGGGGACAGAATCATTAGAGGCTGCTAGCTCTATTGCTTTTACTGTCTCTGCCATGACGGCGTCCAGCTCTTCTTGAGTGGTTTTGGATTCGGCACCATAGTCCAGTATGGTCAGCGTATTATATTTGTATAAGAGGTCTATGGTTTTTTGCGTATCCAGCAGGTTTTCGCCACCTACAAATTGTCTGAAGATAGTACGCTTGACCGCAGATCGCACGAAAGGCAGATTTAGCTTAAGTGCCAGCGGTGTCATTGCAGTACCCAGCTTTACCAGATTGCGATTATTCATTACGCTAAATAGATATCTAAGCTCCTTGAGTTCCTTATCGGAAATGTATTCAAAAGCGATTTCTGTATTAGAAAAATCTAATGCAGTCTTAGGGTTTGGTTCGGTTGGTATAGTCTTCATTCCAGATTTGCCATGATTTATCGGCCTGTAATCTTAGCATGTGGAGTCCATTGGAAATCATAGCTCCCTTGGCCTCCGCTCTTTCCAAAAATAATGTTTTTTCAGGATTGTAGATAAGGTCGTAACATAGATGTGATTTGCCTATATATTGTGTAGGAATGGAAGGCATCGCATCTATTTTAGGGTACATGCCCAGAGGGGTCGTGTTAACGATTACTTGATGAGAATCCATGATTTCTTTGTCGAGATCATCATAAGAAATTCCCTTATTGGAAGTAGAAACAAAGCGAACTTCTAAGCCCAATTTTTTGAGAACATAAGCCACCGCCTTAGATGAGCCGCCAGTACCCATAACCAAGGCTCTTGACACATTTTTATCTGATAACAATGGGGCGATACTCATCTCAAAGCCATAGACATCGGTGTTATAGCCATAGAGTTTACCATCTATGACTTTGATCGTATTGACAGAATTGATAGTTCTGGATGTCTCATCCAAGTTATCGAGATAAGGCATAACCTTCTCTTTATAGGGAATCGTTACATTTAGACCATTGATTCCTTCATTTATTAGCGCTGGTAACTTATCTATATTAGCTAATGGGTAAGAGGTATATTCCGCATCGAGTATTCCGAGTTGTTCAAATTTTTTCTTGAAATAATCTGGCGAAAAAGAATGAGAAAGCGGAAAACCTATAAGACCATATTTACGCATAATTATACTATTTGCCCTTTCCCTGAATTAGAATTTTGACCGTATGTAGCAATATTTTCATATCTAAAGTGAGAGACATATTTTCTATATAAATAAGATCATATTTTACGCGGTTGACCATTTCTTCTATATTACTGGCATAGCCAAATTTGACCTGTCCCCAAGAGGTAATACCAGGTCTTACTTGCAATAATTTTTTATACAGAGGTTCTCTCGCGACGATTTGATCTATATAATATTGCCGCTCAGGACGCGGTCCCACAAAAGACATATCACCTATCAGTACATTATAAAACTGCGGCAACTCATCGAGTCTATACTTTCTCATAATCATTCCCCAGGGTGTAATGCGACTATCAGCATCACTAGACAACTGAGGTCCATCCTTTTCTGATCCCAAATACATAGACCTAAACTTATGAATGAAAAAGGTCTCATTATCCTTACCGACTCTCTCCTGACTGAATAATAAAGGACCCTCTGAGGACAACCTCACCCTGATCGCTATAAAAACAAACAAAGGAATACCCAAAATCAATCCCAACAGACTACAGAAAATATCACCCGACCGCTTAAGCATATAAGCATATCGTGACATCACATCCTGATCTATCTCGATAAGGCCTATGCCATAGAGGTGATTAATTTTTACAAGACCGATGATGTTCTCGTAGTTCGCGGAGTTCACTTTTACATTGACAGTGTCTCGCAGATCATATAATTGTGTGAGCAATCGCCTGGTCAATTCTGGTTTCTCTGGATCTGTGGCAATAATGACATCTTCTATTTCTCGTTGTTCCATCACCTCCACCATGTCATTATTACTTCCTAAATAGTCCTGTTCTGTTAGCTCTGTTATCTTCTGTTCTGATAAATAACCTACAACTCGATGGCCTAGATTAAGTCGGGTCTCTGATAATTCTTTGACGACTTCTATTATCTGAGCTGCATCACCCACGACCAAGGTATTGTAATAGACTTTTCCTCTCCTCAAGCGCCACTTAGCGATGGTCAGATATATCATTCTTAGTATCCCCGTAATACCAAAATGGTATATCAAAAGTCTAAAGAAAGGATTGATATAATTCGTGTATTGATAGGTGTCGTCATCCACCATTATCGTAAAAAACAAAACAGTCACCCCCGCGAGACTCAACCAAAAAGTACGCAACACTGTGGCTAATCTAGAATAGCGATAGATGTCCTGATACTTATCAAAAAGTGTATACAATAACAACCATCCGAAGGGTATTACCAGAAGACCGACGTGTAATTTGTTCTCACCCAGTACCTCAGAAAAAAATATCCCAGGTATCTCTACTGTACGACGATAGTAATAAAATAATAACCAAGCTAAAGATGCGGCTAGCCAATCTAATAGGCGATAGAATAATATTTCTGTTTCTCTACTTCCGCGCATGGTATAAGAGCATCAAAGGTATAAGGGAAGATTGCGAATTATGAAACCTCAGAAATGTGTGAGTTTTATATTATCTATCCATAAAGAGCCCAAATCAGAATTAATCAATCCACTGCTGAGCACTATTTGGTATTCATCGAAATCGCCAATGTTAATCTCCTGTGTCAAATCAAGATATAATTTAGTCCATTCTTGATTAGGGACGAGTTCTATTTTATATAAGCGCGTTCCTTGCATACTACGATAACCTATTATCCCTATTCTAAATGCAATCTCGCTTTTATAATCTAACTCTATATAGACAACGGATTCGCGTACGTCGGCCGCTGGAAAAATCTGAGAAGATGCTTTTTCAAATCTTGGATTTTCGGCAGTCGTCGTCACCTTTCCAGCAAATTCTCCTGATAAAGCATCAGAATCTCTGCTAAAAGAAACATCCGAATTGCCATCTACATCCACTATGAGAGAATGCGGATTTTCGAAATCTTCTATCCATATAAAATTAACATCATCCCTGTAATTAAAAACCAGATCAAGGTTAGTCACTTTAAGTGGCTCAAATTGTAATGGAAAATTTAAACCTTCATAGAAAGGGTACTCTACCCTATTGTTGCCTTGTCCGTTATTTTTGATGACAGGTAAGATATCTATCATAGTCGTCGCATCGTCATCTAATACTGGCACAGATGCAGGCAAAGGAAATACGCCAATGTTAAAACCATCAGCATACACGGAGATGGCCTCTATGTCATGCGTCGGCGCACCTTGCAATATCTCAGTCTGTAGGTCCACCTTATCTATTTCTAAAAACATCGGCTCCTCATCAAAACTATCAACCAAGGAGCAACTACATGCCATACTCATCATCAATATTCCTACTATATGTCTCATATCGTGACGGCATTTGTAGCTTTCGACTCTATCTCCTCTGCAATCTCAGAGACCTTACAAGCCCAGCCGAAGTCTATATTACTTTTTCGTTTATCCATTATACAATTATAAAAAGCCATTTGTTCTTCTTGTATGGCGTTCCCATCTAAAACGTCAGAAGAGTTAATGGTAATATATTTTTTCATGTCTCTTAGTGGAAATTCCATAGAGTTGTCTTGAGGAATATCTGATAGATTAATAATCTCCGTTTTTTTGTCTGCAAAATCAATGCTTATATATTGGGAATCTTGAAATATTCTGAATTTCCGCATTGATTTCATACTCATGCGACTTGCCGTAATATTCACCACAGAATTATCCTCAAACTCCAAGCGTGCATTACATATATCTAAGCTATCTGTTAGCAGACTCACTCCATTGGCTTTGATCTCTCGGATAGTCGTATCTTTTTTGATATGTAATATGATATCCAGATCATGGATCATTAGATCAGAGACAACTGATACATCCGTTCCTCTTTCGACAAAATTAGCCAGACGATGTACCTCTATAAACTTGGGTTGTTCAATATATTTTTCAGCATATCGGTACGCTGGATTAAATCTTTCTACAAATCCCACCTGAGTCACGAGATGATTTTTTTGCGCAGCCAGTTTAGCGAGAGACTTTGCTTCTGTCAAATTACTAGCCAATGGCTTTTCTACAAAAACATGAATACCATAATCCAGGAGTTGCATGGCTAGTTGGTAATGTGATGTCGTCGTAGATGAGATGATTGCCGCATCTATTTGACGCATTAAACTCTCTGGGTTTGAAAACATGTTTACACCAATTATCTCCTGACCATCTACTAACAATGGATCATACCCACCGACTACCTCAAAAGGTGACATATCTAGACACTTCAAGTGAATCTTTCCCAAATGGCCTACTCCAAAAATACCAATCCTTAACATTTATTTACTGTGGATTATTGAGATAAACATAGACAAAAATGGATACAATAATGATCAGACCCATCAGACCAAACAACAATAATCGCCTTAAATTAGTCGTCAGTGCTCTGACCTGATTGGTATGCTCCGGATAATTTTGTGCGATGTAAGCCTCTGATCTCTCTCTATTAAAAATGATTCCCGGTTCTATCTCAATATTTTGATCTCGTAATTCTTTGTATATTTTGATGATCTTAAGTCTCAAAAAGACATTTATTATTATCATTAATAAAATGATAGGTACCACTAGATATGAAAAGACAATTGACATATTATAATCTTTGGCAGAATATGAAAAGTATGGGTAATAAAAGATTTCTTAGTTTGATAATCGGGTTAGTTAGCATATTAAGTATATCGGCTCAGACAGACCTTACTTACTATTTGCCTGATATCAAATATGATCAAAATATTCCAACTCCACAGTCTGTTCTGGACTACCAAATCGGGGAATGGCATATAACCCACGATCAACTAGTACGATACATGACTGAGGTCTGCGAATCAAGCCCCAACTGCCAACTATCAGAAATAGGCAGAACACACGAACACAGGCCTTTGCTCAATCTGGTCATCAGTAGTCAAAAAAATCTGAGCAATCTAGAAGATCTGGTAGAAAAGCATGCACAACTCATAGATCCTGCCAAAAGCCATCAAGTAAATATAGACGAGACACCTATGATCATCTATCAAGGCTACTCCATACATGGCAACGAAAGCAGCGGGTCCAATTCCTGTCCTCTGGTAACCTATTATCTACTCGCTGGACAATCAGATTTCCATGACCAATTGTTAGATGATGTCATCATAGTCATAGATCCATCTTATAATCCAGACGGTCTTCAGAGATTTAGCACTTGGGCAAATAGTCATAAGCATCATCACTTGGTATCAGACCCATTAAGTAGAGAGTTCAACGAAGTCTGGCCTGGTGGTCGGACTAATCATTATTGGTTTGATCTCAATAGAGATTGGATATTTAATATTCATCCGTCTAGTAAAGCACGTATCGAAAGTTTCCATAAGTGGAAGCCTGATATCTTGACAGATCACCATGAGATGGGCTCTAATTCGACCTTCTTCTTCCAGCCGGGCGTACCCAGTCGGACTAATCCCAATACACCGGCAATCAACCAAATGCTAACCGAAGAAATAGGAAATTATCACGCCTCGGCACTTGACTCTATAGGTTCATTATACTTCTCTAAAGAACGCTATGACGACTTCTATTATGGCAAGGGGTCTACCTATCCAGACATCAATGGATGTATAGGAATTCTATTCGAGCAAGCAAGTGCCAGAGGACACCTCCGCGAAACCTCCAACGGTCTATTGAGTTTTCCATTCTCTATAAGGAATCAGGTCACTACTTCGCTGTCCACTCAAAAGGCCGCTCTGAATATGAAGCAAAAAATACTAGAGTATAAAAGGGATTTTTATAAAAGTCGATATGATAATACTGACCAAGGCTATTATATATTTTCGGATAAAGACGACTATAAGCTCGACTATTTTCTGACCCTACTCAATAGGCATCAGATTAAAGTCTACCAAGCCCCTAAAAGTCTCAAAGTGGAAAATCAAAATTTTGACCAGTCATCATCTTACGTTGTTCCTAAGAAGCAAATACAAGGATCATTGGTCAAAACGATTTTTGAGAGAGTTAGAACATTCCCTGATAGCATATTCTATGATGTGTCGGCATGGACCTTACCCTTAGCATTCAATATGAAATATGCAGAATCTAAGGACAACCTAGCCCTTAATGAATCAGACCTCATATCTACATACAGGACTAATAAAAGCAATAAAGCTATAAATCCTAAAAGCTACGCAATACTATTAGACTGGAATAACTACAACACGCCCAAAGTCGTCTATAAATTACTAGAAAGTGAAATCCAAATAAAAACGATCACAGAAAACACAGAACTCAAAATCAATGGCAAACTCACTAAAGTTGATAAAGGAAGCATACTGATACCACTAAAACAACAAGACATATCCAAGGATAGCATAATAAACCTTGTAACTCGTTTATGTACAGATAATAACATTTCTACTCATGTGTTACAATCTGGTCTCTCTCCTAGCGGAAGATCACTGGGTGGCGGCATCCAAAAAAATATAGAACAACCGAAAGCAGCTATGATCGTGGGTAGCGGCGTCAATGCTTATGAGGCAGGATCTACTTGGTATCAAATGGATCAACGTCTGGAAATGCCTGTCGTTATGTTGGATAAAAATCAAATACGCCGAGCTGAACTATCCAAATTCAATATCATAATAATGCCTGATGGCAATTATGACCCTGATGATGATAATGCCAAAAAAATAAAAAAATGGGTAGATAATGGCGGGACGTTACTAGCCATGAGAAGAGCAATCGATTTTCTATCTAGGTCAGAAATGATCAAGACAGAACCCAATTTACCTAAGGGGCAAAATAAAAGTAAGGCTAATGGTAATGCTACAACCTTACAGAACTATAGAGGCGCACAAGTAATAGGAGGCGCTATATTCCAATCGAAAATCGACCTCAATCATCCCCTCTTCTACGGATATAAAGAAGATACATATCCCGTATTCAAAAAAGGAACACAATTCCTTAAGGTAACTAATACCCTAGCAACGCCTATGGTATATACAGATAAGCCCATTATGTCAGGCTACGCATCCAAGCAAAATATCGCCAAAGCAAAAAATGCGGCTGGAATAATATGCGCTGGACATGGCAAAGGAAGAATAATTGCGATGGTCGACAACCCCAATTTCAGAGGATATTGGCTAGGTGGTAGCCAATTATTCGCTAATACTCTGTTCTTTCATAATCTTATAGATCGCTCCACATTACAGCAAATGGAGTAGTTTGGGCTTAAATTTTGGTCATTTTGTAGGTTTTTCCACCACAAAGCGAGGTATTTCATACATTTGCGCCCTTATTATCCATTTAAAATCATAAATCCATGAGTGGAAGCAAAATAACAATGACTAAAAGAGGTCGCTTAGTCGTACCTAAAGACCCCATCATACCATTTATAGAAGGAGACGGCATAGGTCCAGATATATGGAGATCGGCGCAGCGTGTATTCGATGCGGCTGTAGAGAAATCGTTTGGTGGAGATAGAAAAATCCATTGGAAAGAAGTCTATGCAGGTGAAAAAGCCAATGAGAGAAAATCTGGAGACTGGTTACCTGATAGCACTATCGAGGGTATCAAAGAACACCTCGTTGCCATCAAAGGACCACTAACTACGCCAGTAGGAGGCGGATTCCGATCGCTTAATGTAGCCATCAGACAAAAGCTAGATTTATATGCTTGCGTAAGACCTGTCAAATGGTTCAGAGGGGTACCATCACCTGTCAAAAAGCCAGGTCTGGTCGATATGGTCATCTATAGAGAGAATACAGAAGATATCTATGCAGGGATAGAGTACTTACACGGAACAGAGGAGAATAACCGAGTGAAAAAATTTCTTCAGGATGAGATGGGTGTAACTCAGATCAGATTCCCCGATACAGCATCTATTGGTGTCAAGCCTGTCTCTGTAGAAGGAACGGAAAGAATAGTCCGCGCAGCTATCAAATCTGCCTTGGCAGACAAAAAGAAAAATTCTGTCACCTTAGTGCATAAGGGTAATATCATGAAATTTACCGAGGGTAAATTCAAAGAATGGGGTTACCAATTAGCAAAGAGAGAATTCGGATCTAAAGATTTAGATGGTGGACCTTGGCAGGTGATCGAGCATAAGGGAAGAGAGATAATCATCAAAGATGTGATTGCCGATGCATTCTTACAGCAGATACTTCTCAGACCTGCTGAGTATGATGTTATCGCTACTCTTAACCTTAATGGAGACTATATCTCAGATGCCTTAGCGGCTATCGTGGGTGGTATCGGAATTGCTCCTGGTGCTAATATAAATTATGAGACGGGCATAGCCGTATTTGAGGCCACGCATGGTACTGCGCCTAAATATGCTGGTATGGATAAGGTCAATCCAAGTTCTGTCATACTATCAGGTGCGATGATGTTTGAGTATATGGGCTGGAAAAAAGTATCTAAGACTATCGAGAAAGGTCTCAAAGGAGCTATCAAAGCCAAGCGTGTCACTTATGATTTCGAAAGATTAATGAAAGGTGCAACACTACTTAAGTGTTCTGAGTTTGGTGATGAGATCATTAAGCACATGTAAGGAACACATATAATCGTTATGAAAAAATGAAGCCTCAACATGCATTTGTTGGGGCTTTTCTTTTTGATACCTACTTAACACCTCCTTAAAACTCCCGTACGATAATATTAAGAATTGGACTCCTACTTTTAGATTGATATAATTTCTATCACTTACGAACAGCAATCATGAAAAATGCATCAATTCTACTTGCAATCATTACAATTTCCTGCAATTCCATTTTCTCACAGACTATTAATTGGAAAGATTATAAAGAACCTGACGGGACCCTTAAAAGGCTTTATATTGATCCCAATCTTTCTTTTCTACACACCGACAATGACCTTGGCACCGAAACCAAATTTAACATTGGTCTAAATGCAACTTATTCTATAAACAAAGTAAGCGAACTGTCTATAGTCAGATCAGAGTTTCGTCCACGAGTAAGTTATTTCAGCGAGGGTGGCTCTAGAGTCAGTGACCAAAATGTTTTTAGTGCTGGCATTAATGGCTCTACCTCCTATAGAAAATACCTTACTAAGAGAAGAGGAGTATATCTAGAATCAGGTCTCAATGCTAACTTTTCACATATCGACGACAGTAATGCCAATTCAGGTACCAGTGGTATTGCTGGCCTAAATCTTCATCTTGGTATAGGCCGATTAGAAGATGTATCTACAGTCTATCAGGGGCATCGAATAGCCAGACAATTAGGAGCCGATCATCTGAGATCACAAGAAAACCTATTCTCACTAGCAGACCAGCTGAGAATATTAGACTATAATAACACCCTAGATACCCGAATGAATAGAGTGGATAGGCAGGCTATTTATTTGGAAAGTCTACAATCACTTGGTGTAGAACTCAATGACTTTTATCAAATCTCCAATGCTATAGACGCCTATACATTTGAGAGACCTAACTTTAATCTATCCCATGGATTGGAGGCAAGTGCGGGTCTTAGTACCTTCTATTCTTTTGACAATGATAATACGACAATTAACGGTGGCGCTAACATACGCTACGGTCATGCTATCAACGAGAAATGGCACGGCTCAGCTTACGGCGTTTTCAGGACTGATTTTGATGATCAGAATACTTATTCGTTTGGAGGGGGCCTAACCTATCTTCCAACGGCTAGAACGACTATAAGATTTAGTCATGACAATGTATTTATTGATAATTCTTTATTTGGTGAGCAATTCGGTTCTAGAACTTCCATTGCGATGGACTACTTTGTATCACCTAATATGAGCATTAATGCGTCTCTACGATATTCTTACTCAGATAGAAGCACGTCTTTTGGCGGTGGCACGCTGCATGCATTGAGCCACAATATTGGATTCCGATACTTTATATTCTAAGGGGAAGATTAGGTAGTTACAGAAATAAGGAAAATTCTTAAGCCGAGAAACTTGTGCCACAGCCACAGGTTTCTTTGGCATTAGGATTATTGAATATAAAGCCTCTATTATTAAGACCATCTAGCCAATCTATTTCTATACCGACGAGATATAGAGCGTGTGCTTTTTCCATATAGACTTTGATGCCATTGATCATATACTCGTCATCCTTTTCTTTCTTATCATCGAAGCCCAATATATAGGAGAATCCAGAGCATCCACCTCCTTTGATACCGACTCTGAGACCATGCCCTTCTGGGACGTGCTTTTCATCAAAAAGTCTTCTCAGCTGGGCCACAGCACCATCTGTCAACTTGATAGGTGCTTCTATATTTGTCATAGAGTTATCCATATTAGGGCAAATTTAACGCATAATTATAACTTTGTAACGCACCATTATCTATTATAGTTTTGTTATAAAATTGCGTTTTGATATCATTTTTAGAAATATTCAAATATACCGTTCCAGCCCTTGTGGTACTGGCGACAGCATACTACTTGCTCAGACAGTTTCTTAATGCTCAATATAATATGAGAGCCTTAGAGGTAAAATCCAAATACAGCAAGGATGCTATTCCTCTCAAGTTACAAGCCTACGAGAGATTACTACTTTTTTGTGATAGGATAAAAATACCTAATCTACTACTCCGCCTTAAGTCAAGAGATGCTTCCTCCACTGCACTCAAAAATGCAATGATCATTGCCGTACAAAAAGAATATGAGCATAATATAGCACAACAACTTTATACGAGTCAAAAGCTATGGGACATCATCACCTTAGCTAAAAATGATGTCATCAGTCAGATTAATTCTGTCGCATCTGACGATCATACCGACAGCAACTCCTACGCTAATAAGCTCATGGTGCAATTACAAAAAAATCCTAAAGATCCAATAAGCGTTGCAACTGCCGCGATTAAGGAAGAAGCCAAAATAATATTGAATGTATAGAAGCAAAATATTACTCTATGGCTTAGCAGTTCTTATATGCATCTCATGTAATTCCACTATTCAACATGTATCAGATGTAAAATCTGAATACCACAGAACCTCAGCAGAATATAGTGGTCCAGCACATCCACTAGAAGATATGATCAGGCCATACCGAGATGATCTCAACGAAGAAATGAATGTCGTGATCGGCACCTTACCTAAAGACTTAAAAAAGACCTATCCTAATAATGATTTGGGGAATTGGTTTTCTGATGTCATACATGAGGCCTCATTACAATATAATGCTGATGTCTCATTCGCCATACAGAATAATGGCGGCCTAAGAATTCCCCAACTATCCAAAGGAGATATTACCAGAGGTAAGATATATGAGCTTATGCCTTTTGATAACAAATTAGTGCTCTTGACCCTAGACCACGACAAGTTGTATCAGCTTCTCCATCACATTGCAGAGGATAATGGCTGGCCTGTCAGTCATGGAGTGAGCCTGACTATAGCAGATAATAAAGCCACAGATGTTACCATAGGTCAATTGCCGACATCAAAAGATAAACAGTACATCGTCGCGATGCCTGACTATGTAGCCAACGGCGGTGGCGGTTGTGGATTTCTCAAAGGTGTGGAACAACAAGACACAGGTGTCTTACTAAGAGATGCGGTTATACAATACCTAGAAAAACTGCAGCAAGAAAATCAGGATATCATTATCAAAACAGAAAAAAGAATCTTCTGATGAAAACGGATCGAAGAGAATTTTTGAAAAAGAGCTTAGGTACCTCCTTGGTGTTGGCGTCATCAGGTTTCTCTAGCACGATATTCCGAGATGATGACAACCTGACTAAGATTACCATCCTCCATACCAACGATGTACATAGTCGTATAGACCCATTCCCAATGGATGGGAGTAGAAATGAGGGCCTTGGGGGAGCAGTCCGACGTGCTAAGCTTATAGAAGATATAAGATCGAAAAACGAACATGTTCTCTTGCTTGATGCGGGAGATATATTTCAGGGGACACCGTATTTCAACTTTTACGGCGGAGAACTGGAGATGAAACTCATGAGTGAGATGGCTTATGACTGTGCCACTATGGGTAATCATGACTTTGATGCTGGCGTAGAAGGTTTTTATAAACAACTACCGCATGCCAATTTTCCTTTTGTGGTCAGCAATTATGAGATGAAGGATACCATCATAGGCAGTCAGGTCAAAAAGTACCTTACCTTCCAAAAAGGTGATATCAAAATAGGCGTCGTCGGCGTAGGTATAGAGCTAAAAGACCTCGTCCCAGACAAGCTCTACAAAAATGTCATCTACCAAGATCCAATACACCATGCCGATAGATATGCTAAGTATCTCAAAAAAGAACTGGACTGCGATTACGTAATATGCCTATCTCATTTAGGTTATAAATACAGCGATAACACCGTATCAGATATCCATCTGGCACAGAACACAGAGCATATAGACCTTATACTAGGCGGTCACACCCATACATTTATGTATAAGCCAGATATCCGTCGTAACCTCAAGGGTAAGGAAGTTGTCATAAATCAGGCTGGATGGGCTGGAATATTGCTTGGTCAGATAGAAGTCTTTTTTGAGAAAAATAAAAGAGGCAAGTGTGTCAGTTGCAAAAATTCCCTGATCGGATAAAGAAAAAATGACCCTATTTTTCAGGGGCTTTTAGGCATTGATTCTGATTTCTAAGACATTAAATATTTTCATTTTTACTATTTATAAAAGACCCAAAAATTCATCAATTCTCATTTGACGAATCAGTATTTTTTTTCAATATTTGCTGACCCTGAATGATAAAAATCGTCCTGAAAAACCAAACACAACCAAAAAACCATAAACCAGATTCTTAATAACCGGTTTCTGAGTCTGTTAGTTTAATAACTTTATTTAAACAGTAGTTTTGATGATAGAATCTTGTGAATCTATGTGGGAAAAGTGTCTCACAATAATAAAAGAAAACGTCCAAGAAAAAAGTTATAACACATGGTTTAAGCCCATCAAGGCCATTAAATATGAACAACCGATTTTAACCATTCAGGTTCCTAATAAATTCTTCTATGATTATATAGAAGAGCACTATCTCAACATACTCAAAAGATCCATCTATCAAGTACTAGGACCTAAGGGGCAGTTAGAATATAAAATATTAGTAGACAACCTTAATCAAAACAAATCCAGAACAGACTTTTCGTCTAAGGATATAAAAAATCCTTTCGTTATTCCAGGCCTCAAGAAAGTCGCCATTACCTCCAATCTCAATCCGAAATATACTTTTAGTAATTATATAGAAGGCGATTGTAACAGACTAGGTAGATCGGCTGGTGTATCTGTAAGTAATAAGCCCGGAAAGACCGCTTTTAATCCATTGATTATTTTTGGCGGCGTCGGATTAGGTAAGACACACCTAGCGCATGCTATCGGTAACGAGATAAAGAAAAGAGAGCCAGATCATAACGTAGTCTATCTGACAACAGAGACATTCACCACTCAAATCGTCAATGCCATCAAAAATGGCAGTATTGATGACCTTATTAACTTCTACAAGATTTTAGACACACTTATCATAGATGACATTCAGTTCTTGTCAGGACGTGAAAAAACTCAGGATATACTTTTCAATATATTCAACCAATTACAGCAAACGGATAAGCAAATCATATTAACCTGTGACCGACCTCCTAAAGATCTAGAAGGAATCAAGGATAGATTGATCAGTAGATTTAATTGGGGACTCGTCACGGATGTCAAAGCGCCCGATCTGGAAACCAGACTTGCCATCATGCAAGAAAAACTGGGTAGCGATGTAGATAAGATTCCTAAAAATGTGATGGAATACATCTGCTTCAATATCAAAAACAATATCCGAGAACTAGAAGGTGTCATCATATCACTGCTCGCTCAGGCCAATCTTAATGACAAAGTCATTGACCTAGAACTAGCGAAAAGTGTTATTCAAAAATTCGTTACTCAAGAGACTAAAGGTATATCAGTCCAGAATATTGCCAAACTGGTTGCGGACCACCTGCAAGTACCGATAGAAAAACTAAGTACCAATACTAGAAAAAGACCTGTCGTCGTGGCAAGACAATTGTCCATGTATCTCGCTAAGCATTACACCAGCAGTTCGCTTAAGTCGATAGGTGCTAATTTTGGTGGAAAAGATCACAGTACTGTTCTATATTCTATTAATACTATTAAAAATCTAATAGATACAGATACAGAATTTAAAGGTCTTGTCTCCGAGCTGGAGAAGAAGGTGGAATTTAGTTTGATGGTTTAGTAATCAACTATCTTTCTTGAGTTCATAAGGCTTTAGAAAAGCATAGAATTTTAATTTAAATTCAGATCCTAATTTAAGAGCGATATTCTTAGTTATTTCTCTTCTGTATTTAATTATATCATTAATCAATTGAGGAGAAACCCCAATTCTAAGAGCTAGTTCTTTTTGGTTGATATTATTCTCAGATATCAAATCTATAAGCAGTTCAACTGGATCAAGACCTAATAAATATTTTTCGGTCTGCTCATCATTGTACTTCTGAATCAGAAAAGAAAGTAATTCAATTTCATCATCATTTTCACTTTGATAATTTTCAGTTAATCCTTCTAGTTGATCACAATATTCATCGTATTGTGTTCTATCTTTAATTATGGTGTGACTTAATCTTCTCATTTCTTAAACATATTAACTTCACATACGTCAATCTTGTCATACTGTTTATGAGTTCCTACAAACTTGACATATAAATTGATAATCTTTCGCCCAAAAAAATAACCTGTAATCAATCTGTATTTATTCCCACCAATATTGAATATAATTCTGTTAGAACTTTTACACCTAATGATATCCGCAGAATTGAATGTGTTTAATATATCATTTGGTTTTTCCCAAGTTACGCTGCCAAGCTTCTCATAGAACTTGACAAAGGCATTAAGCATCTCCTTATCATTTCTGATTGTTTCTAATATATTAATCCATTTCACCAGATTAACTTTCATATATAAATGTATAAAGTTTTTTCAAAATACGCAATATGCAGATTTGGCTTTGGGTTATCCATTATTCCAATCTCTTCTCGGCACTAGTAAACTCAAAGACTTCGTTAAAAAAAAAAATCTGCGGCCCCATCGCAGCACTCCAAGACTATTTCGCATTATATAGTTGAAAGTTTTTTAGAAGGATATAATAATCCGACACCCAAAGAAGTTATAAGGTAGCAATCTAAAACAATCAATATAAGGCTCACCTATACTTCAGTTAACATTCAATTTTTCTTAATCTAATAAGTCGTAGAACTATGAAAAACACATTAGTCCTAGTAGTATTGGTATGCCTAATCCAAACAGCACAAGCACAAATCCAAATAGGTATTAGAGGCTCTTTTTCTCAGATTACTGCTGCAGAAACTTCTAAGGAATTAACCAATGTAGAGCCCTTAGAAATGCTTAATCTCAACTATACATCTAGCTCCAATCAAGTGTCCTATGGCCTTATGGTCCATGACGAAAATGAAAAAGTGTTCTTCTCTTCTGAGCTATTATATAAGAAGTCAAAACACAATTTTGAACTAGAAGATGTCATGGAATCTCTTAAAAGAAATGAAGCCGTAAGCGAATTTTCATACCAGCATACAGACCTGAGCATTCCCCTAGCCGCAGGACTGAAGGTATCAAATTTTAAAATAGGTGGAGGTCCCATATTTAACTTCAGGTTAAATTCTGAGAACTCTCTAGCACAAACAGAATCTATAAGTTCGACTGATCCTAAACTCAACATGGGGTTTCAGTTTTTGGTAGGATATATTGTCAACAAGCATTTCCATATCGACCTTAAAAGAGAAGTCTCATTTAACCGTATAGGGAATAACTACAAGTATCTAGGCCAACCACTCAAGTTACAATCGAGTGCCAATGCATTTAGCCTTAGCATCGGCATATTTTTATAAGAATAAGGATTTCTAAGTTTATCGAAGGCCCTGCTCATAGGAGTAGGGCTTTTTTTTATCCATAAGGATGTATCTTTCTACCATGAATGTAATCAACGTCAAAGATAAGTTTGACCTATTCTCAGAGCATTGGACACCTAAGATTATAGGAGAGCTCAATAATCAACAAGTCAAAATTGCCAAAGTAAAAGGTGAATTCGTCTGGCATAATCACAAGGATGAAGACGAGCTATTTTATATCATCAAGGGCACACTGAAGATCGAAACCAAAACAGAAACATTGGTTCTCCGAGAAGGAGATATGACCATTATTCCCAAGGGTGTCGACCATAAGCCCATTGCTGAAGAAGAGGTATGGTTAATGTTATTTGAGCCAGCTGTCACTAAACATACAGGAGAAATCGAAACACCTCTGACAGCCCATACTCTTGATAAAATATAAATCCAACTGAGACCCAAGACTATACTAGAGGTCTTATATGAGGACGAAGACCTAATTGCCATCACTAAGCCGCATGGCTTACTTGTCCACAAAACATCCATAGCAAAAGATGCTAAGGAGTATGCTTTGCAAACATTGAGAAATCAAATCGGTCAACGCGTCTTTCCCACTCATCGACTGGATCGAAAAACATCTGGTGTTCTTCTTTTCGCAAAAAATTCTGAGACTAACAAACTTGTCCAGTCACTCTTCAGATCACAAGAAGTCAATAAAACATATAAGGCCATAGTCCGAGGCCATACACCAGATGAATTAATCATCGACTACCCCCTTAGTAATAATGGAAAATCTCAAGAAGCTATAACCCATATAAAAAGAATAGAGCGATTAGAGATCAACTTACCATCTCATAAATATGATACTTCCAGATATAGTTTAGTTTCTCTCGCACCAAAGACTGGAAGATTTCATCAGTTGAGAAAGCATCTCGCGCACATAAGACACCCCATTATAGGAGATAGACCTCACGGCTGTAATAAACAAAATAAACTATGGAAGGAAGTCATAGGCATGCAAGAGATGATGTTATGTGCCACAGAACTTTCTTTTATGCTTAATGGTCAGAAGGTATTAATCAAATCGCCATGCAGCCAGCAATTTAGCAACGCACTAAAATATCTAAGGAAGGGTTAGAAAGACTTATTAAGAGAAGACCAAATCCGATCTTTAAGTTCTTGAATACCGAGATTAGCCACGGAGGAAATAAATAGATATGGAATATCTAAGTCTAACTCTTCTTCTATAAGATTCTTAAGCTCTTCATCCAGTAAGTCCGCTTTGGTGATGGCTAAAAGTCTTGGCTTATCCATCAGTTCTTGATTATAATTCTCTAACTCTTGGCACAATATCTTGTAGGTCTCAGTAATATTTTCCGCCTCCGCAGAAATCATAAATAACAACAAGGCATTGCGCTCTATATGTTTCAAAAATCTAATTCCCAGTCCTCTTCCCTGATGTGCGCCTTCGATTATCCCAGGAATATCCGCCATGATAAATGATCGATGATCACGATACTTGACTATACCCAGATTAGGGATTAAAGTGGTAAAAGCGTAGGAGGCAATCTTAGGTTTGGCGGCGGTGACAACGGAGAGTAAGGTAGACTTACCTGCATTGGGAAAACCCACTAGTCCTACATCGGCCAGTACCTTGAGCTCTAGTATTTTCCATTCTTCTTTGCCTGGTTCTCCCGGCTGTGCATATCTGGGCGATTGATTAGTGGAAGACTTAAAATGTGTATTGCCTAATCCACCACGCCCACCAGAGACCAAAATTTTCTCTTCCTGATCCTCGGTGATTTCGTACATCACCTCTCCCGTCTCTGCATCTTTAGCCACTGTGCCTAATGGTACCTCAAGGATAACATCCTTACCCTGCGGCCCTGTCTTATTAGCACTACTGCCGTTGACACCGGGCTGTGCTATAACATGCTTTCTGTACTTAAGTGGTAATAATGTCCAGAGTTGTTCATTCCCTCTGAGTATAATGTGACCGCCACGTCCTCCGTCTCCCCCATCGGGACCTCCTTTGGGATTCATATTATCCCTAAAAAAATGCACCGAACCAGAACCCCCAGCGCCAGAGCGACAGCATATTTTTACATAATCTACAAAGTTCTTTTCCGCCATTTACGCCTTTAGGTTAATATACTACGCCTTAATGTTATGTCAAAAGCGAGCCATGCTCGATAATTAAATATAATTAAAGCCATCTTTATAAGGTGCAAAATTAGACCTTTGTATAACAAATAGAAACTTATGGACAAAACCCTCCAAGGATATATCAAATCAGAGATTGTAGACCAGATAGCGACGATAGAATTTTATCATCCCTCACATAACTCTTTACCTTCTAATCTTCTGTCTCAGTTATCATCTGAGATTACAACACATGGAGCAGATGAAAATGTGATATTGATACTACTAAAAAGCGCAGGCGATAGAACTTTTTGTGCTGGAGCAAGCTTTGACGAACTCGTCAGTATAGAGAACAAGACTCAAGGCAAGACCTTTTTTATGGGATTCGCCAATGTAATTAATGCTATAAGGACATGCGGAAAGATAGTCATAGGGAGGGTTCAGGGAAAGACTGTAGGTGGTGGTGTCGGATTGGCATCGGCTTGTGATTATTGCTTCGCTAGTAAATGGGCATCAGTAAGGCTCAGCGAACTTGCCGTTGGCATAGGACCATTCGTCATAGGGCCTGTTGTACAAAGAAAAGTTGGTCTATCCGCTTTTAGTCAGATGGCCATAGATGCGACGAGATGGCAAAATGCACAATGGGCCAAAGAAAAAGGTCTTTATCAGGAAGTCTATGAGGATGTAAAAGAAATGGATGAAAAAATAAGTGACTTCATTTCCATAACCAAAGCCATGAATCCAGAAGCCCTATCAGGACTAAAACGAATTTTCTGGGAAGGAACAGAGAAATGGTATGGGTTGCTAGAATCTCGTGCTGAGACAAGTGGCAAATTGGTATTGTCAAAATTTTCTAAAGAGACGATTTCAAAATTTCTGAACAATTAAAAACAAGTACCTTGAAAATCATTAGCCTATTAGTTCTATTTCTTATTAGCCACATTTCCTTAGCGCAAACTACTGGTCAGGTAGAACTGCTCAATGGAATCATCGACACATTGGTAGGAGAATATAAAAACAAGCACATCCCTGTTTTCAACAATATAGAGCAGGCTTGCAATAGTGAGTATGTTTTCTGCGATGAGAATAATCAGGTTATTGCTCTTGACTTTGAATTCTGTAATCTGAACGGAGTTATACCTGCTAGTCTTTTTCGATTGCATAGGATAGAGCACATCAACCTTTCTTATAACTATTTACAAGGCACTATTCCACCAGGTGTAGAAAATTTGAAAAAAATCAAAACTATTAACTTAGCTGGTAACTTCTTAGAGGCTCCTTTACCAGTGGACTTAATTAAAACGGGCAGAAGAGTAACTATAAATCTCTCTAAAAATAGTATAGCATCAAACAATAAGAAACTACATCGATTATTGAGCATTACCAATCAGATCAACGTAAAATCTTGCAGGCACCCAGATAGTATATTCGTCCATGACACGGTCAATGATAATAAGGTATTGCCACAAAACAATGAAAAGAAGAAGCCAGCCGAACGCATGCCTCTTTTCCCCGGCTGCGAAGAGAAAAACCTAGAATACCTCGAACTAAAAACATGCGCCGAGACGCAGCTACTTCGTTTTGTTCAATCCAATTTAGTATATCCGTATTACGAACGAAATAATAACATCCAAGGAAAAGCTTATGTGCAATTCATGGTACAATCAAATGGAGAAATTGCTCATGCCAAGGTTGTAAAGAATCCAGGGGGTAGATTGGGAAATACGGCACTATGGGTTGTAAACAGAATGAATTATACTTGTCAACCATGGACACCTGGGCAAAAAGATGGAAAGGATGTAGACGTACTTTTCACGATGCCTATACATTTCAGATTAAACTGATACAAGATTGCTCAAAATTGCCTATTCTCCGATCTACAAATACACTTTACCCGAGGGTCATCGATTTCCGATGATCAAATATGAATTACTACCAGAGCAATTACTTTATGAAGGAACAATTACAAATGAAAATTTTTTCACTCCAAAACAACTGACTCGCCAACAAATACTCCTGACTCACACAGAAGAATACCTGGGCAAACTGGAAGCACTTACGCTTTCACGAAAAGAAGAAAGAAACATAGGGTTTCCTGTAAGAAAAGATTTAATAGAAAGAGGTAAGTATATATCACATGGCACTTACGAGTGTGCGCTATATGCCATGCAACATGGCGTAAGCATGAATATAGCCGGTGGCACGCATCATGCCTATGCAGATCATGGCGAAGGATTTTGTGTCTTCAATGATATGGCGATTGCTTCTAACCTGCTGCTGCAAAATAACTTGGTGGATAAAATCTTGTTCGTCGATCTCGATGTCCACCAGGGTAATGGTAATGCCAATATATTCAAAGATGATGATCGAGTCTTTACATTCAGTATGCACGGTGCTAAAAATTATCCCGTAAGAAAAGAATCATCAGACATGGATATTGGCGTACCCGATAAAATAGAAGACCAAGCCTACTTAGGATTATTATATGAGCACTTGCCAAAAATCATAGATAAGACAGAACCTGATATCATATTTTATCAATCGGGTGTGGATATACTTGCAACGGACAAACTGGGTCGTCTTTCTATCAGTAAAGAGGGATGTAAAAGAAGAGATCATTTCGTATTATCGCAATGCCATCAGAACAATATACCAGTGGTGGTAGTTATGGGAGGAGGCTACTCCGAAAAAATAAGCGATATCATAGATGCGCATGCCAATACGTACAGAGAAGCACAATCGATTTTCTTTTAGATGACCGCAGAAAAATATAAATATATCAGTGTCATATTACCACTCGCCATTCCCAAAGTGTACACCTATAGAGTGCCTAAAGAAAATTGGAAAAACATCCAGTTTGGCCTTCGTGTCGAGGTGCCTTTACGCAACAAATTATACTCTGCGATTATAATAGAAGAAGTCGATGCACCCGACAGTCTGGTCAAGCCACGATCAGTAAGATCTTTTATAGATAAGAAACCAATAATTACCAAAGAACAATTGAGTCTATGGCAATGGATGTCACAATATTATATGTCCACTCTAGGCGAAGTTATGAACGTGGCCCTTCCCACAGGCCTTAAGCTCAATAGTGAGACGAAGCTCATTTCTCAGTCTCATATAGATAATTATAAAGACGAGCTGACTGACAAGGAATACATCCTGGCAGAAGCTATCAGTATACAAAACGAACTCACTATAAATCAGGTACAAGACATAATAGAACAAAAAACAGTCTACCCTATTATCAAGTCTTTACTCGAAAAAAATATCTTGTATATCAAGGAAGAACTCAAAGAAAAGTTCAAACCCAAGAAAGAAGATTTTATAAAACTAACCTCACAATATGCGGCTAAAGGAGAACTGCTCCATACAGCCATGGACCTAATAAAAAGAAGTGAAAAACAGACTAATGCTCTGCTCAGTTATGTGCAACTCAGCAAGCAACAAGAATGGATTCCCAAATCCGATATATACAATATGGCGAAAGTCGATAACTCTGTTATCAAGGCCTTAGTCAAGAAAGGTATTTTTGAAATAGAAGAAAAAGAAGTCAGTCGAATCAGCCAAACGCCCATCACTAGTACTAATACGCCTCCGCTCAACGAACATCAATCTATTGCGATTACCGAGATCAGAGAACAATTCCAAAACAAAGATCAGGTGTTGCTATTTGGTGTGACAGGAAGTGGTAAAACCAGAATCTATATAGACCTCATCAAAGAGACAATCGCTGAAGGAAAACAGGTCCTCTATTTACTTCCTGAGATTGCACTGACGACTCAGATAGTCGATCGCCTAAGATCGGTATTTGAGGGAGACATCGGTGTGTATCATAGCAAGATGAGCAATAACCAGCGTGTGGAATTATGGAATGCTGCTATGCAGGGTAAAAGCTTGTTCTTAGGAGCGAGGTCTAGTTTATTTTTGCCTTATACTAATCTGGGACTTATTATTATCGACGAAGAGCATGACCCTTCATTCAAACAATCTGATCCTGCCCCACGCTACCATGGCAGAGACACAGCCATATATCTTGCCAAACTACATGAGGCAAAAACATTACTAGGGACAGCTACACCCTCGTTAGAAACCTATCTTAATGCTAAAAATGAAAAATACGGTCTGGTCAAATTACTAGAAAGGCATGGCCAAGCCGTACTACCAGAAATAAAAATAGTTGACCTCAAAGAGCAATATAAGAAAGGACTGATGCAGTCTTTTCTAAGCAAAGATCTCAAAGATGCCATAGACAACGCATTAGTCAAAGGAGAACAAATCTTAATATTTCAAAACAGAAGAGGCTACTCTCCTACTCTACAATGTCATGTCTGTGATTATCATGCAGAATGCCCTAACTGTGACCTTAGTCTCACAGTGCACAATTATTTTAATGAGCTCAGATGTCACTACTGCGGCTTTCGATCTAAGTTGCCTTCCGAATGTCCAGGTTGTGGTTTTCATGAACTGAAAAAATTAGGCTTCGGTACAGAGAAAATTGAGGACGAACTAAGAGCCATCTTTCCCGACGCTGTCACCAAAAGAATGGATTACGATACGGCCAAAACGAAAAATGCCTATCAAAGCATTCTATCCAGATTCAAATCACATAAGATTGACATACTTGTAGGGACGCAGATGGTCACTAAAGGATTAGACTTTGATAATATCTCTGTCGTAGGTGTTCTTGTGGCCGATAAGATTCTTTTCTTTCCTGATTTTAAAGCCAACGAACGAGCCTTTCAATTATTTACTCAGGTGGCGGGTCGTGCAGGACGAAAGGATAAAAAAGGAAAAGTGATAATACAGACTTATAATCCGCAGCACCCTGTTATCATAGAAACACAAAAATATGCCTATGCGGCTTTCTATAGAAGGGAAATGAAGGAGAGAAAAAACTTTCTATATCCACCATTCTACAGACTCATCAATATCACAATCAAACACAAGGACCCAAAGGTCGCTGCTCATGCGGCGCAGATTATGTCCAAAGAACTTCAATCAAAACTGGGTAAAAGAGTCATGGGTCCATCGACTCCAGGGATTGCACGTCTGAGAGGTTTTTACCTGCAGCAGATTTTTATAAAGATGGAAAAGAAACCATCGGTAATTAATCAAATCAAAAAATATCTGCAAACCATCAAAGACCAAATCATGTCTATGGATGGCAAAAAATCAGTAAGAATAATCGTGGATATTGATCCTTAGAAACAAAAAAAACTACCTCAGTTTAATTTGACTTTCATTTCTTTTTGGGGCAATAAAAAAAGGCCGGACACTGCTGCCCGACCCCTTGCAAATAATTCAATACAATAGTCAATTTTATTTTTGAATAATTACTTTTTGACTTTCTATATGTCCGTTTATGTAACGTGCGTTCAGTACATAGAATCCAGATTCTATTTCAGCCACAGGAACTCTGTTTACATCTTTTAGAGTTTGTGGGTCAATTTGCTTTATCATTTTACCATCTATTGTATTTAATTCTAAGGATACAATATTAGGTAAGTCAATGATCTCTATAGTCATCACTTCGCTCACTGGATTAGGATATACGCGTAATCCATACTTGTTTTCGGTGACAGTTTGTAACTGTATCGCTTCTGTTCTATTACTACGATTTTCTACAGACTGATTCGTAAATGAATCTTCTGATTCGTAATCTGTAAACGGCGTTCCACCATTGAATACGATACAATAATCTTCTGTCTCTCCTACTGGATACGATACACATGGATCTGTCTGATAATCATCTGGACTGACTATGATACGTATCACTGTTTCTCCATTGAGTACATTATCAGGTACGGTTAGCATACCATTCATAACTGTCGTTCCACATCCATAAGCCGAAAACTCACCAGCATCATCAAAGTCTCCATCATGATTCATATCTATGAAAATAGTCCAGAATACTTTTTCTATAGGCGTAGAAGCAATTCCAGGATACAACTGTATATTGAACGTTTCGCCAGCGGTAAATGTAGCGCACTGATCTCTAAAATCTCCGTAACCGCCATTCATACCGCTTGTATTATCTATATCTCCGATGAGGCATCTTTCTATCCAAAACTTGGTGAATGCCGATCCTTCTGAGAAACATGGTGTCTGAGACACATTGCTACTCTCTACCGTCACATCGAACGAACAAGTCTCTACATTACCACAACCATCTTCGGCTTGGTAAGTGATCGTATGATTAGACCCTGGAGGCAGTAATGATCCAGATGCTGGTCCTCCGATCTGAGTCAAAGTAAGGCATGATTCTATCTCCATGATATACTCCAGATTATAATGACCATACTGATCGTTCCACTGTCCATTATTAAGCATCTCTACGCAATGCTGGTTGTAGTTATAATTATTAGGCTGGCCAGGATACCAATTAGTATAAGAGAAGCTATCTCCATTGACCCATTGGAATGTACCTTCGGTAACAAGATCATTAGCACCTATCCACGCCGACTGCAAGGTCAGTATGTTCGCCAAAAATGTATTTTCTGCGGCGCTATTGATCACTGCAAGGTGTCCTCCGTTTGCCACACAATTAGCTTGAGCATTAGCCCATGTGTCTACCCCATTAGAGCAATAATAATGATGACCATTAAATGATCCCATATAGACGAATCCGCTAATAGCACCTCCTGCGGATGGACAATTAGTACAACAGCTACTGACGATAGGCTCTTCCCAGTCTACGACCACACCTGTAGAGTTAGAAGGCGCAGCGACCACGATATCTTCTGGGCATGTCATAGAAAGTGCATCTTCTACAGTCACTCTGAAGCTACATGTCTCTACTGGTCCACAAGCGTCATTGGTTTCGTAAGTAATAAGATACTCACCTCCAGATAAGCAAGATCCCGAAGTAGGGCCTCCTACCTGCTGTATGAAAGAGCAAGGCTTCTCCATTATAAATTCTAGTAAGTAATGCGGGTACTGATCGTTCCACTGTCCATTATTAAGCATCTCTACACAGTCCTGATCACCATTGTAGTTATTTGGCTGACCAGGATACCAGTTAGTGAAACTAAGTGCATCACCACATCCCCATGTAAATTGTCCATCTCCATCTGGATCACCTAATCCTATCCAAGCAGATTGTATTGTTAATAAGTTTGCTAAGAGTTGGTTCTCTTCCTCTGAATTAATACAAGCTAGATATCCGCCATTCTCTTCACAGGTCTTATTCGCACTAGCCCACGTCGCTGGATCTAATGAGCAATAGTACTCATGTCCATTGAGCTCACCCATATACATAAATCCTGGTATATCACTTCCCTGACATGAGCCACAAGCACCACTATATGTAGGAGATGACCAATTGACCACTTTACAACCATTAGTGCCTCCACATTGTACGACGATATCATTAGGGCATACGATTGTATTTACAGGATTACAGTCTACATTAACATCGAATGTACAAGTAGAAGTATTTCCACATCCATCGGTCGCCGTATAGGTTATCACAGAAGTACCTTGAGGGAATGACATCCCACTGGTCACAACAGTTCCTGTCTGATCCGTAGCAACCACAGAGGTTACACTACAGTTATCATTGACAATAGGCACTGCCCAATTAGCCACCGCATAACAACCACTACCTGATCCTGTCTGAGGTGTTCCATTGAGGAATATATCATTAGGACAAGAACTGAATACTGGTGCTTGAGTATCTTCAAGACTTATAGTCTGAACACAAGTCGCATATAGTGCCGTATTATTAGGATCAGTAGCCGTCCACGTCCTTTCTATAACTCTGGCATCCGCACATGGTCCGTTACTCAAAACTATATCATTATAGCTTACCACAGGATCAGAACATACACCACCTGCAGCATAGCCATTAGCCGTTCCGCTCACTGATGGTGTCGGAGTTGTAGCACTTGGGCAGGTCGTATAATTAGGTGGGCAAGATACTGTCGGAGGTGTCGTACATGTCGCAGAGCAGATTACCGTAATATTAAATGTTGCCGTACTGACATTACCACAATTGTCTGTCGCGGTCACACTGACTGTCGTTGTCCCCTCTAAGAAAACTGTACCACTGGCATGAGAGTAAGTCAATGAGACAGTACCACAATCATCTATCGCAAGACAAGGCGACCAATTTCCTACTACAGAGCATCCAGAGCCTTTACCCTGTACAGTAATATCCTGAGGTACAAAAGTAAATGTCGGTGGTGTGTTATCTTCTAGATTAATGTTCTGCACACAACTTGTTGTCAAGCTACTGTTACCAGAGTCGGTCGCGGTCCATGTACGTTGTACGATTTTGGCATTGGCACAAGGTCCACTGCTTACGATGACATCATTATAAGATACTAATGGACTGGCACAATTAGCATCACCAGGAGTAGCCACTGCTGATCCTGATACAACAGGTGTCGGTATAGTTCCATCCACCGGACATGCCCAATAATCTGTAGGACAAGATAGATTAGGCGCTGTCACACAAGCTGCCGCACATACCACAGTTATATTAAATGTTGCCGTACTCACATTACCACAATTATCCGTAGCCGTAACAGAGACCGTCGTTGTACTCTCTCCAAAAACACTTCCACTAGGATGTGAATAGGATAATGAGACTGTACCACAATCATCTATTGCAAGACATGGTGACCAATTAGCAACAACGGCACAACCAGTCCCCTTTCCATTAACAGTAACATCCTGAGGAATAAAAGTAAATGTCGGTGGCGTATTATCTTCTAAATTGATATTCTGCACACAGCTCGTTGTCAGACTGCCATTACTAGGATCTGTCGCGGTCCATGTACGCTGTACTATCTTAGCATAAGTACAAGGTCCACTACTCACAATAACATCATTATATGTCAATAATGGATTAGCACAATTAGCACCACCAGCTGAAGTAATTGCTGCACCAGAAATTGATGGCGACGGTATTACACCACTATCAGGACATGCCCAATAATCTGTAGGACACGTCAGATTCGGTACAGAGGTACAAGTCGCCGCACATACCACAGTAATATTAAATGTTGCCGTATTAGCATTACCACAATTATCAGTTGCCGTGCACGACACAGTTGTTGTCCCCTCTCCAAATACACTTCCACTAGGATGAGAATATGTAAAAGAAACTGTACCACAATCATCCACAGCAAGACAAGGAGACCAAGTACCTACAAGAGCACACCCTGCCCCAGTACCATTGACTGTAATGTCCTGAGGTATGAATGTAAATGTCGGTGGCGTATTATCTTCTAAGCTAATATTCTGTACACAACTTGTCGTCAAAGAAGAATTATTAGGATCTGTAGCTGTCCATGTACGTTCTACTATTTTGGCTAATGCGCAAGGTCCGCTACTTACAATGACATCATTATACGTAAGTAATGGCGCCGCACAGTATTGACTTCCTGCTGATGCTGATGCAGTCCCTGTAACAGATGGCGATGGTATCGCTCCATTATCAGGACACGCCCAATAATTAGTAGGACAAGTCAAATTAGGATTACTAGTACAGGTCGGTGTACAAATCAAAGTCACGGTAAATGACTCTGTAGTTATATTACCACAGTTATCCGTTGCTGTATATATTATTGTCGATGTTCCTTCTGAAAAATACGAACCACTTGCCAAGTTGCCAGAAAGAGACTGGACACCGCAATTATCAGTTGCATAAGGCTCACTCCATGTCACAGGTATCAGACAGTCACTTCCTGTTCCATTGATTGTAATATTATCAGGTACGTTTCTTATTGTAGGTGCTTGATTATCTACTACATTGACATACTGCATACAGCTGGATGTCAGAGAATTGTTATTAGGATTAGTTGCTGTCCACGTTCTTATAATATTCATAGAACCAGCACAGTTATTATTAGTCGTCGTCTGGTCACTATATGTAATTATCGGTGAGTTGTTACAATTAACACCACCGTTAGTCGCTGTAGGGTAACCAGTTACTGCTGGATCATAAGACGATCCAGGACAGTTCATATAATGCCCTGGACAAGTTATAGAAGGTGGTGTATCACAGTTAGCACAAGTTACTGTTATTGTAAAACTGGTAGAAACCGTATTACCACAGCCATCAGTTGCTGTATATGTAACTGTCGTAGTTCCCTCTCCAAAAGTTTGTCCACTTGTATAGTTAGAGCTCAATGAGGCCCCACAATTATCGCTGACAGTCGGTGCACTCCATGTTACCGCGACTTGACATCCAGAGCCTTGACCACTCACAGTAATATTCTGTGGCGTATTGCTAATAACTGGTGGTGTATCATCAGACAGATAGATATACTGTATACAACTTGCCGCAAGGGCGCTATTGTTAAGATCAGAGGCTGTCCATATTCTCTGCAGAGACTGCGCTCCTGCACAAGCTGGGGCATTGATATTGGTATCATTATAAGTTACTACTGGTGTTGCACAATCTACATCTGGATTACTTGCCGAAGCACTACCTGTTACACTTGGATCGACAGATGTATTAGGACATCCATAGTAGTCCGACGGACAAGTTATTATCGGATCGTTAGTACATGCCTCACATATTACAGCAACTACAAAACTGGCAGTAGATATATTACCACAATTGTCCGTCGCTGTATAAGTCACCGTTGTACTTCCATCAGAGAATAAGCTACCAGAAAGAACAGAAGATTCTAAACTCTGCACACCACAATCATCCGTCACAGTAGGCTCCGTCCAAATTGCTGGTACTTGACAAGAATTTCCACTTCCATTAAGCGTAATATCTGTCGGAATATTAGTGATAACAGGTGCTGCACTATCATTTATATCTATCACTTGTACACATGAAGTCGTCAAGTTAGGATTATAAGTATCAAAAGCAATCCAAGTTCTATTAATCGTTATGGCTCCCGCACAATTTCCAAATCCTCCAATACCATCAGTATAGTAAACAATAGGCAATCCGCAAGTACCGCCAGCAGCTGTTGCTGTAGCTTCACCAGATTCTATAGGGAGTGGAATCGTCCCTCCGACACACACCTGATAATCCGCAGGACATGATAAGGTCGGTGCTGTGTTACATGTGTTACATTCTATAGTAATATTAAAAGATGCTGTTGTAAGGTATCCACAGGCATCGGTTACGGAATAAGTCACTGTTGTCGTTCCTCCATCAAAGTCTCCCCCATTAGGATGACTAGTCGTAACCGAAGCAACGCCACAATCATCTGTTATCGTAGGTTCCGCCCATGTCACTGGCATAGAGCAATGTGTTCCTTTTTTGAATAAAGTTATATCGGTCGGAATATTTGTAATAGTGGGAGGGCCATCATCTTGGAGAGTTATTCTTTGATCGCAGCTCACCTGCAATCCTGGATTATTCGGGTCAGTCGCTATCCATGTTCTGGTTAAGTCATTTCCACCAACACATGGTCCAGAACTAAGGACGATGTCTGTATATGTCAGATTAGGTGTAGCGCAATTAGTATCACCCGCTACCGCTATAGCACTACCAGTAACCGATGGATCAGGATACGCACCATCTGGACAAGCCAAATAATCATCTGGACAAGTAATAACTGGATTGGTATTGCACAGACAATTTATCGTCACCGTAAAAGATGAAGAAATGGAGTTACCACAATTATCTATAGCTGTATAAACGACAGTCGTTGTTCCCTCTGAGAATGACGCACCAGAAGAATAGTTAGAAGTAAAACTGGCAATATCACAATTATCACTGGCGGTAGGTACTATCCAATTAACTGGCAATGCGCAATTAGCTCCAGAGCCATTGATAGTAATATCCGCTGGAACATTTAGTATGATAGGGTTTTGGTTATCGGCTACAGATATATTTTGAGTACATGTAGAAGAGTAAGTATTATCCGTAGGTTCTGTAGCTGTCCACGTTCTGACGATTTCTCTTTGCTCCGTACAAGGGCCACTGCTTATGATGGCATCGCTATATGTTATAACTGGTTCGCCACAACTGGCATTAGAAGCCATTGCGGTAGCATAACCTAAATTATCTGGACTGATATCTCCGCTTACCGGACAAACCTGTGCATCATTAGGGCAAGTAATATTAGGCTCTGTACAACAAGACCCTACCACAGATACCACAAAACTACACTGTGATGATCTACCACAATCATCCGTTGCTGTATAAGTAACGGTGGTATTTCCCGAAGGAAAAGCCGACCCATTAGAATGCGATACGGTGAAGCTGGCTATAGTACAATCATCATCTACATTAGGATTGGACCAGACGGCTGTGCTATCGCACTGTGCCGAAAGATCTATCGTAATATTAGCAGGACAATTAGTGAGTGTCGGTGCTTGTGTATCTTCTAGATAGATGGTCTGCTGACAGCTGGATATAAGCTTGATAGAGGCAGATCCTGGAGGATACGTTGCCGTCCACATTCTGTGTATAATCTGTCGGCAGCTTTCATCCACTGCAAGTATATCTGTAAAAGATACAACGGGATCAGGGCACGCATCTTCGCCAGGCAAAGCCATAGGTACACCTGTCACACTTGTATCTATATTGTCACCGATACATCCCAGATATGTCGGTGGACAAAATAGCACAGGTGCCGTTAGACACATTCCGCCAAAGTTCATTTGTGCCTCTGGAAAATCTCCATTGAAGCAGAACTCTTCATTAGATATATGTTCTGCTCTTATAGCATTACTCGATAGAAGTAAGCTCAGGCAGCAAAACAAAATCGATTTAGTAAAAACATTTTTCATGACTATAATTTTTGGTTGTCTTCATTTAATTGAAAAGTGCAGTCTCCATTGTTTGGAATCTCTCTAGTCGAGATATTTCGGAGAGCGAAAAAAAATTGTCAAAAACAACCTTTTAAACGAACTCACAGAATTGATCAGTTGCACTTTACAATTGCCTATACGTCTCTGTATAGAAATAGGCGTCCAACCCTTTGCAAGAAAAAATCGAAAATGAAGACGTCTTGAGAAGCCTGAAAAAAATGTCCTTTTTTTGAAAAAATTAATTTTAGCTAAAAGTCCTTATTTCATTGGGCTGAGAAAGAAATTACGACAGGCTCAATAATTAAATCCGAAAGCAAAAGCAGCGTAAAAAATTGTGTTAAATTTTATTAACACAAAGCATACATAAGTGGTGCAAAAAATAGATGAGTCTTACATAACGACGGTATACTCATAACGCTGCTTGGTTTGAAATTCTTATTTTCTAAAAGACGCATGAATGATTCAATTTTGTGACTAAATTTCACTATATATTTAGGCTACCGAAATATCAATTTCGTGTACTCTGGATTAATAAATCAAACTATGGAAATTTCAAGAATATTAGTACCATTTATCAGCTTAATGAGTTTACTCTTGGTCTGTGACGCATTCGGGCAAAACGATAATCAAATTTTTACAGAAGTCGATCAGATGCCTCGTTTTCCAGAATGTAAAAACACAGAGTCTTCTGAAACTGAATTCAGGACTTGTACAAATCAAAAATTATTGGAATTTATTCATTCAAACTTGGAGTATCCCGAAGCGGCTAAGAAGAATAAAGTGGAGGGAGCCGTGGTCATTCAGTTTGTAGTTGATGAATCAGGCGAGGTTAAAAACGGAAAAGTTCTTAGAGATATAAATGGATATTTCGAGGCCTCTATTCTCTCTGTTATAGAAGGCATGCCGATTTGGATTCCAGGTAAAGAAGAAGGAAAATTAGTCAAAGTGCTCTATACAGTGCCTATCGTATTTAGACTACCAAGTGAAAGCGATAAAAGTGAACTCAATGATCTAAGTAGTCCAACTAATATAGTTGTGGAAGAAATTGTCAGAGAATTTGCGCCAGATTTTGAGATGACTATGGAAGATGGAAGCAAAAAGAAGTTGAGTGACTTCAAGGGGCAGGTCGTCTATGTTAGCTTTTGGGCGAGTTGGTGTGGGCCATGTATCAAGGGATTTAATAACTACCGAGAAATACGGAAAAATATGGAAGACCTAGGCGTTATACTTCTTAACGTCTCAATAGATAAAGATGCCGAAGAATGGAAAGCGGCTATAGAGAAACATCAACCAACTGGCATGCATGCGCTTGTGCCGCATAGTGAGGTCAGAGAACCTTATCAAATATATAATGTACCGAGATATGAAATAATAGGTAAAAATGGACAATTCCTTTACCTCTCAGATGAAAAGGACCGAGACATCTTAGAAAATTTCAAAGAGTTTATCAGTAACTAATTACTCGGGACAAACTGGAATCAATTCCATAAAACGTCGAAGATCTCCCTACCAAAAGTGATATCTCGATAAGGAGAAGAAATTAATTCCAAAAGCATCGTAAAAAAGCATGCACTGGAGATAGGAAAATAGATTCTGCGAAAGCATAATATATCTTATGCTACAGTAAAAGCACACCGTCAAAACAAAAACTTATTTTACTATACCTAGATGTAAAATACGTCCTCCCGTCTGATTGACCGGACTAACGCTTTTACCGATAACAATTCCATCACAAGGTGCTTCATATTCTTTTATGATATCTCCAAAAATATTTCGAAGAGTGGCAATTCGATCTCCTTTATTGACTAAGTCTGTCACATTGGGATGTACGGTTATGAGGCCGCCAGAGTCACTATACATCCAAAATGATCTTTTACAAATAACAGTTTCATCAGAGATTTCTTCCATTTCCGAATCCGTCATCCTTAGATGGCTTAGCAAATTATGTATGCCCGTAAGGCCATCTCTGATCATACCTTTCTGAAACAAATTAGGATTACCAACCTCTAATGTGATTGCTGGTATTTCTAGCTCCCCCGCTGTACCTCTTAGTGTCCCATCACTAGGTGGATTATGCACGATGATTTGAGCATTTTGTAGTAAGGCCATTTTTCTGACGGTTTCGTCGCTCATATCGGCCCTTATATAATATGAGTTTATTCTTCCATTACTTGCCGTGTGTAAATCCAGTAGATAATCAAAATGCTTGACCAACTTTTCTACAACTCTCCAAGCATATACCTGACTAACTGTCCCATCCTTCTTACCTGGCATAATATGGTTGAGATCAACTCCGTCTAGAAATCTTCTTTTCTTCCTGAGATAAGAAGGCACATTGAGTATAGGTACGCCTATTACTGTGCCGCTTAATCTAAGAGGGTCTATTTCTTTAAATAATCTCTGGATAACGGGTATACCGTTAAGTTCATTACCATGGACTGCAGCTGTTAGGCCAAAAGTAGGTCCGTCTTCGTTTCCTCTCGCAACCATTAAAGGAATCTGAATAGGCACACCCATGCCATCCTCCACCAACTTTAAATAATATCGACTAATAACACCTCTCGGTATAGAAGTAAAATCCAAAGCACTGATCGTCTTGACAGATTCTATCATTATATTCTTTTTAGTACATAGTTGACCATAAGATCCATGCCATTCTTTACTAAAGGTTTTTTAGTCAGTCTGGCTATTTGTGGCAGCCCTCCGATACTTGTCGTATTTATTTCTGATAATACTCTTTTTCCATCATCGCCTACTAATGTATCCAGTCCATACATAATAATTCCTTTAGCATTAAGCAATGGATTAATAGCTTCGACGATATCCAATTCTTCTTTACTAATGTCGGTATGATGAGAGGTACCTCCCATAGCAACATTACAAATCCATGAATTCTCAGCAGGTAACCGCAGAGAAGCACCCATCACCTGACCATCTATAACGATAATCCTCTTATCGCCTTGATGTACATTATCTAAGTACTTGACTGCCAAATATTCCAGTGGTTGTTTGTCATAATGAATCAAAAAGCTTTCCAAGGAGGATTTATCCCTACCATCATAAATCCAATCTCCGCCAATCTTTATAATACCTTTTCCACCATATTCTCTTAATGGCTTGAGTACTATTGGGTGGTTGTTACTGAATTCCCTTATTTCTTCTACACATCGACATAATCTCATAGGAGGACAAAACTGTTGAAAGTTGAACAAGAATGCCTTAGAACCAGTTTCGTATATAGATAATGGATCATTAATTATAATTTTCTCATCAAATACATCGCTCAAATAGATAAGAAAATCTTCTGAAAGCGGTGGGGGTAATCTAAGCCATATAAAATCATAATCATCTACCTCTATCTGAATCAGATTTGTTTCTAAAGGATGATTTAACTCACTGTATTCAAAAGTATTATCTATCTCATTTACCCATAAAAATTTCTTTTTGTATCCGAGAAAAAAAGAATGGTTACCATAATAATTGCGACTAGCAATATGGACTGTACTCACTTGGTCATGACCAAATAATACTTTGGACAGAGCATATAAAGAGTTTTCGGAAGTATGATTAGAGTGATCCGTTAGGATGAGAACCTTTAAGTTATTCATAATCATCCGTTGATTCCGATATTTGTTCAGATAATCTTTCTTGAGCATCAATACTTAAATATCCTTCGTCTGTATAATCTTCATCCTGTTCTATAATCTCAGATGCTTCTTTCCTTGTCATTCTAATGAGATAATAATAATCTGTTGTCTCAAAAGGTAAGGCGCTAATTAGCTGACCCTTACTATTTTTAAATAATATCAGTTTCTTCTCAAATCCATGAGGATATTGGAGTTTAATTTTGGCGACTATCTCTTCTGATAGTTTTTCGTAATCCTTAATTATTCTGGGCTTATTCATTTTTTTAAATATTTCTCAGGATTCTTAGAATCGTTAATGGCTAATAATGCAAGACGTTTCCATTGATCAGCGTATTCTCTTAACTTGATAAAGCTATCCCTGACATCTCTATCAAGTTTTTCGTCAAGTTGATCGATTTTGTACATTGCCTCTAGAAGATGCGCATTTTTAGAATCCAACTTCCTTGCTCTTCGAGCTTTGATTAAAGATGATTTACAGGCAAGTACTTCATCTATATATGAATCTATTCTTGGACATTGATAGTCTATCTCATCTATTATTCCAAACAGATAAGACAAAGGGAGATCGTTGTATTTTCGCTTAAGTTGTCTTACTGTACTCACTTTTGAAATATTAGACTTTAGTACTTTCAAAGTTTTCCTATTCTGTGTTTTCTTAAGCCCTTTCATCATCGTTTATTTTTATCAGGGCGTTTTTCGTTTGGTTTCTTTTCGGCTTCGATCCTTTTAGGAAACTTTGGATTTTTTCTTTTGACTTTTTTTCCGTATTCGGGTTCTGTTAACCGTTCTATATACATTTTCAAATTTTTCATAGCTCAATAGATTTTATCTGTAATCTCATCACCAATTGAGCAAATATGCAAAGACCAGAGGCGCAACTATTGTAGCATCCGATTCTATGATGTATTTAGGTGTATCTGGCAAGAGTTTACCCCAAGTTATTTTTTCATTAGGAACAGCTCCGGAATAAGAACCATAGCTGGTTGTACTATCACTTATCTGACAGAAGTATGACCATGCTGGAATGTCGTCTAGCTGAAGATCCTGATGAAGCATAGGCACAACACATATAGGGAAATCTCCTGCAATTCCACCCCCAATCTGAAAAAATCCAACTTCACTATTTTTGGTATTGCGTATATACCACTTGGCTAAATACATCATATATTCTATACCTGACTTCACAGTAGTTGGCATTAAGTCATTCTCTATGCAGTATGATGCAAAGAAATTTCCACATGTAGAATCTTCCCATCCCGGAACGATTATGGGAATGTTTTTATCCGCTGCGGCCAGAATCCAACTATTTTTTGCATCTATTTGATAAAGGTTCTCTAATCTTTTTTCACGAATTATTTGATAAAAATATTCGTGCGGAAAATACCTTTCTCCACTATCATCGGCTCTGGCCCAAACATCATATAGGTGCTTTTCTATCACTCGCATAGCTTGAGCCTCTGGGATACAAGTATCCGTTACTCGATTATATTGCAATTCTAACAATTCCATTTCTTGATTTGGCGACAAATCTCGATAGTTAGGGATACGCTTATAGTGATTATGTGCCACTAGATTAAAAACATCCTCTTCTAGATTAGCTCCAGTACATGTTATGATATGCACTTTATCCTGACGTATCATTTCCGCTAAAGATTTTCCTAATTCTGCGGTACTCATGGCACCGGCCAGCGTGACCATCATTTTATTTCCCTTTTGCAATTGTTCTTCGTAACCCATAGCAGCATCTACAAGTGCAGCTGCATTAAAATGTTTGTAATGGTTTATTAAAAATTGTGAAACGTTTCCTCTTTGCATTTTCAAAAGAATTTGTATGAAAGCATTTTGTAATAAAGTTTTGCAGCAAGATATTGTGGTGAATGAAGGTTGGCTATAGGCGCCAACTCTACTATATCAAAACCAACAACATTCTTCTTATCAAAAACAATGAATAAATAATTAATTAAAGTGTACCAATCCAGGCCACCAGGCTCTGGTGTCCCTGTCGCAGGCATAATTGATGGATCTAATACATCCAAGTCTAAGGTTATATATATATCATCAGTCATCTGGTCTATCGAGGAAATAATCCAATCATCCACTTTGATAATTTCCTCAGCCAAATATGTCTTATACATATCTGCATATTGACGCTCAGAAATATCCATACTCCTTATGCCTACTTGTATAAGGTTACAGTTTTGACTAGCGTCATGTAGGGCACATGCGTGGTTATATGGAGACCCATGATAAGATGGTCTTAAATCAGCGTGAGCATCCAATTGCAGCACAGTAAGATTTTGGAATTTTTCGTAAAAAGCCTTTATAATACCTATGCTAATGGAATGCTCTCCGCCGAAGAAAGTCAAAAACTTATCTGTTTCGAGTAACTCTTTGGTTCTACGGTATACGCTTTTATACATATCCTCTGGGTTTTCAAAACCATCCCATCGCTCTGGCATGTAGATTCCTTTACGATAGACCTCTGAGTTGGTTTCTATATCATATAATTCCATATTCATAGAAGCCTCCAGGAAAGCATTAAAACCCTTATCCGCACCTTTACCCCAAGTACTTGTTTGATCAAAAGGTATGGACTGTAAAATTATCTGAGAGGTACTCAGAGTAGAGTACATTTGGGATATTCCGGCAAATGTTTTCATAAGGCAGATTGTTGTGTCCTATAACCTAAAATGGATAGCATTTCGTCTACAGTCTGTTCATTGCGATATACATAATCTACAAAGTTTCCTGTTTCGTCTCTGTCTATGATAATTAACTTGGGAGCAGGTATAAGACAATGCTTAATACCTCCATAACCACTTATAGAATCTTGGTAAGCTCCTGTATGAAAAAAACCAATATATAGTGGCTCAGTATCCCGATCCTCATACTTGGGAAGAAATAATTGTTGGTTAAAATCTTCGGAATTATAGTAATCCGAATGATCACAGCTGATTCCTCCTATATTCACTTTGGTATATTCATTTTGCCATTTGTTGATAGGCAAAAGGATAAACTTTTCTAGAATAGACCAAGCATCAGGTATGGTATTCATCAGACTATTATTGACCATATACCAGACCTCTCTATCATTTTGTTGTTTTTGCTCTATGACCTCAAAGATGATAGCGCCACTCTCTCCTACTGTATACTTTCCAAACTCAGTAAAAATATCCGGCTCCTTTATACCAAATTCTTCACAACACTCTTTAATGTTGCGTATGATTTCATTAATGATATATTCGTAATCATACTCAAAACCTAGGTTATTTCTAATAGGAAATCCACCTCCCAGATTCAATGCTTTGAGGTCAGGACATAGCTTTTTTAGTTCTACATAGTATCTTAAAGACTTATGAAACTCACCCCAGTAATAAACGTTATCCTTTATTCCAGAATCAATAAAAAAGTGAATCATTTTAAGTGTTACATAATCATCATCCTTAATTTGCTCATTATATAATGGAATAATTTCTGAAGGTCTGATACCTAATCGAGAAGTATAATATGCAGATTGTGGCTCTTCATCTATTGCTATGCGTATGCCTACTTTAAGACGAATGTTATGGCTTTTTGCATACTCCTTTATCCTCGAAACCTCCGTTATTGAATCCAAAACAACAATCGAATTCTTAAATCCAATCTTATTCAATTGTATAATCTTCTGTAGATACTCATCAGTCTTATAACCGTTATGTACCACTACACAGCTTTTGTCTAAGTGTCCTTCTTGTAAAAGATTAAAGATTATATCTATGTCAAACGAAGAGGAGGTTTCCAGATGAACCTTTTCTTTAAGAGCAGATTTCAAAACGTGAGAAAAGTGACAACATTTGGTACAATAACAATAATGATAATTACCATTGTACTGGCTTTTTTTAATAGCTCTATTAAATAAGTTTCTTGCTTTTCGTATTTGTTCTCCAATACGAGGTAGATATGTAAGTTTCAATGGAGTTCCGTATTTCTCTATGAGGTACTTAAGAGAAATACCATGAAATGTGAGATAACCGTTAGTAAGATCGAAGCCTTCTTGAGGAAAGTAGTAACTCTGTTCTATTAGGTCAAAGTATGTTTTTTTCATCAGTAATAATTCTCCTTTTTACTTTTTAAAATCCTTGTAAAAGGTTTACCATTCATCCGTTCATAAAAGACTTTTCCGTACATATAACTTTTATTTTATTCTCTCTAATCAACCATTATCTCATCCAGTAGACTCTGGTCATCGTTGAGACTTTTGAATAATTTAATTCTGAATTTCCCCTGTTTATTGACAAGAGTATGTGCCATTTTATCAATGGCCACCATTGACAAAACAGTCTGTATGTAGGCTTCTATAAGGTCATCTAAGCCCACACCTAATTTGTTGAAATCTCGTCTGTCCATAAGGACTAATCTATTAGTATCACTATCCCAGGTGCCATCAGGTTTCTTAATAGATAGGTTTGTCCCTAGCATGGACCAGCTATCAGTCCCATTAGTAATATTATCTATCAACGGTTTTGCGGCACGACGCGCATAAGTGCATAATGGTTTAATACCGTTCTGAGTGGAACTGACCATCATTCTTATATCAGCAACATAGGTTTGGTTCTTATTATCTGGTATGGTACCTACGTGATACAATTTACCCGAAGAAGTAGTACTACTCCAATTAGAATTTCCTATAAGGCTCTGGACAATAAACAAATCGTAATCAAATTCTAAGTTCATAAATGCATCTAGTTCTGCTTCGTTGACTATAGTATAGACGCCTTGACCAGCATTACTATAAGGCACTTTGATTACAGCATGACCTCCCAACTTCTTTACCCACAATGGAATTTCATTTTTGCTTACATCCCATATTGTCTCAGGAATATTAATCTTAAGACCATAGCTTTGTAGTTCTGCATTAAATATGTCATAGGCTTTTGCGGCCACCATTTTATTTCTTCCTCCAGCCAGACACGCGATCGTTGGATTTAAAATTTTGGTTTTAGAATTGACTGGAATTCTATTCCATGGTTTTTGGGTTACATATCGGAATGCCGCCCTTATGGGGAGCCATTCTTGAGCTTCCTTCACATGTAATATCCCGTCGATAAATTTTGCTTCTGGATTGCTTTCGTTTTTGTAATAACTAACATAATGTACAGGTTCCTGCATAACATCGGCTATTACTTCTGCATAACCAGATACTTCCATAGGGTTCTTATCATACAGCACCGCTAACCCCCCTTGGATTTTGTTTCTTAAATTTTTTAGGCTTGGCTTAAAAGTCCTTTCCACCATTAGTCTGTAACTACCCTGTTCTTGATTATCATTTAATAGAGGCATCGACTTCTGACCAGACGGGCAGGAGTTATTCTCTATGACTACCATTTGCCTTTTGCCAGATGCCGAGGTCACATTCAGTAAGTCCGCGCCAGCCCATAAAAAATACTTAGACCGATGATTAAGGACTTCTCTTAACTTGACCTTATCCACTGTCGGATGCATGTGGCAATATCGAGTGATCACCCTTTCTTGTGATAGATTAAGAAAGAAATTAATCATGGGATGGATTGTCGCATTGAGTGCTTTAGGATACCAGTGTTCAGAGGGCTCAAACTGATCTGGAAGAATAAGCTTCTTTTTAGTCACAACGCCATTTATATTTAGTCGCATTATGACGTACAAGATGTAATAAAAGTTGCTCAATCAGGTAAAAAAATTATCAATTTTCTTCGATGAAAAATCAACCCAATTTACATTTGATTGACTATCAAGACATTACTAATTACGACCTTTGAAACCTACCTAAAGATTTTTTTATCCTCTGGGTGAAGCCATCTTTTTAATCTTATAAATTATAAGTTGTAACATATAAAAGCATCCCCACCAAAAGTAATATGGCTATTATTACGAGAAGGCGAAAAACCTTATCTGACTTAGTCTGCTTATGAGAAAGGTTTTCTATTGGACTACGGATAGATGAATTAATCCGTAACCTTCTTTGGATAAGTGTGGTGAAGTCTGCTTATTATATCCACCAGCTTTTCTTCTTTGTCCAGCATTATACTGAAGGCTGGCTCTCATGTTTTGAGCGAATCCCATGATATTGCTTTTTTTATAACCAATATCATTAGGACCCTAATAATTCCTCGCCTATCGACGCATTCGACCGAGCCCCAATGTTTTTGCGACGAACAGTATAATAATCGCGCCGACCGTCGCAGATATAATCATACCTATGATATTCTCTGGTAGGGTTACAGAAAACTGCTCTTCGACTATTTTTACTATTCCCGATCCTGCATTTATATTGAGTAAGCCAAAAAGAAATCCACCGACAACACCTCCTGCGATTCCCAGAAGTGTATTAATCAATAATCCAAAAGAATCCCCTTTAATAACTCTCGCCGCGATAGCCCCAGCTATACCACCTACGATTATCATGACTATCCAGTTAAGAACATCTCCAGTCGCTACATCCATTATTTACAATTTTTCACAAATATAGAGTTTTCGCATATTTACGACATCCATGAAAAAGAAGTAGGAATGTTAACTATACGGTAAATACAGGAATAGAAAGCATAGATTAGTGACGATCATGATTTAAAAGTTTATATCTGCTGGTAGAATTGGTTTATAGCAATTCCTCTTTGATAGGTAGCTTTAAATTATCTAGCGATTTTCTTGAGAAAGGACTTTTATGTTTTCGATAATTGATCAAACAACCCAAATGTCTGCAACACACAATGTAATAATAGAATAAGTAGACTAGATAAATTATCTTCAAAAGCGGGCAATTTTTTCGCTGTTTTTTATATGAGATTTTATCAATTCATATTGTTTCACTTTGTTTCGACATATATATTAGGTCAAAATCTAGTTGTAAACGGCAATATTGAAATTGATAGTTGTCGTCCTTATTGGAGAACCGAGGAGATCAAGGGTTGGGAAAGACATAATACAGCAGACCATATTCATTATAGTTGTAGCTATATTAATGAACGAACTAAATATTGGATTCCGTTTAAAGGACGAGGAGCTATAGGATTGTATACAGGAGGCTATGATATAGTTAATCAAGATACTTTTTATGCAAGGGAATATGCAATAGCTTCTTTATCGGATACCCTTAAGCAAGGTCAATCATATAGTGTAAGTTACTGGGTGAAACCCTCGGCATACGCAGATAACATTTGGAACTATATGACATCAGATCAGATATCATTGGTCTTTCGCCAAGATTCTTTGCAATTTAGAACTCGTGACGAAAATGGTAATTATATTGAATTTCTATTTTTTGACCCTGACATAGTTAATCATGATGGTATTTTGTATAATTATCAAGAATATAAACAGATAGAATCATGTTATGAAGCTACTGGAAAGGAAACTGGTTTTATGCTAGGTAATTTCCTCGAATTAGGAGCTACGAAACTTGATACGCTAAGAAATGATAGAGAAAATGCTTCACAATCAGAACTTTCTTGGTTTAGTAATAAATCCTATGTTCTAGTTGACAATGTTGAGGTTATTCATGTGCCAGATATAGCTATTAATGATACTATTATATGCATTGGCGACAGCTTGAGTCTCCGTAAAGATTCCTTAGGTTATGATAGATGGTATCTTGATGGAATAGAGAAGGATAATATTACTATCAAACAAGAAGGTGATTATACAATCACAGCATATAGAGGTACATGTATTAAGGATAAAATTTTTAGAGTTGATCTTCGTTCATGTTCAGACTGTCAATTTTACGTACCAAATGTGATTTCGCGATCAAATCAAAGTCCAAATAATCAAGTTTCGATTTCCTCAAATTGTAACTATGAAATAAAATCTGCTTCTATTTATGATCGATGGGGTAACGTAGTTTACCAATCCTCAAATTTATTTAATTGGGATGGCAGAAGTGAAAACAAGTCTGTAGTAACGGGTGTATACGTGTTTATGATTGAAGTGAGCATTGATAATAGCACTACAGATCGTGAAAGTAAAATTATTTCGGGTTCGATAACAATAGTTAATTAAAAGAAGTTTGTATAAATCGTATCTTCTTTTCTTATGGGTAGCTATCAAATATCAACAGAGCATAAATGATGATATAATAAGAATTATTGCCAATGAAATATATCCAAATCATTATACTTATATTTTCACTTCAGTTTCCATGTAACTCACAAAACTTAGTAATAAATGGAAATATGGAAGAAGATAAATGTAATATTTCCGAAGATTCTTGGACGGGTTGGAAGAGGTATGGAAGTGTGGATTACATTCATGACAGTTGCCAGGTTTGGAATAATAAAAATTATGTAACAGCATTTGAAGGAAATGGATGCTTTGGTCTTTCAAATGGGGGAGTTGGTTGGAATCCGTCAGTCGATTCCTTTCCTTATAGAGAACATCTAATCGGTACTCTAACAGAAGAGCTAGTTGAAGGAGAAAGTTATAAAGTTAGTTTCCAAGCAAAACCAAGTCACCCATGGGATAAACCATGGTATGGAATGACAACAGATCAAGTTTCTTTGGCTTTTATAGAAGATTCACGAAACCTTCCAATAAGAGAAGATAAGTACGATTACATACTCAATATAGAATCAGATATCAATAATGAAAACGGTATTTTATATGATGTGGAAAATTATGTTTTAATAGAAGGTTGTTACCTAGCAAGCGGCAAAGAGAAACAATTTGTTATAGGTAATTTTTTAGCTTGGGGTGAAGAAGAATTAGAGATATTATGGAAGGATAGGACTAATATTCCTAATAATGATGATGTACAATACAATCTTTCCTATGTCTTAATAGATAACGTTATTGTCGAAAAATTATCTTTTAATTTTTCCGATACAATTATTCCTTGCGGAAGTTCTCTAAAATTGTATAAATCAGATTTTCCATTTGATGAGATTTCAATTGATGATAATTTGCTAGTTGATTCTCTTGATATTTATGAAAGAGGTAATCATACCTTAAGAGGTACTTATAGAGATTGTTTTTTTCAAGAAGACTTTTTTTTAGAAGTAGAGGAATGTATGACGGAATCTAATTGTCAATTTTACGTACCAAATGTGATTTCACGATCAAATCAAAGTCCAAATAATCAAGTTTCGATTTCTTCAAATTGTAACTATGAAATAAATTCTGCTTCTATTTATGACCGATGGGGTAACGTAGTTTACCAATCCTCAAATTTATTCAATTGGGATGGGAGAAGTGAAAACAAGTCAGTAGTAACTGGTGTATACGTATATATAATTCAAGTGAATTTTGAAAATAATACAGATCAAGAAAGCAAGATTATAACGGGCACAATTACAGTAGTTGATTAAGCTGATTTGATATTAAATACGTACCGTTAACAAATATTCTCAAAAAGTTCTTAGCAATTTCTCAGACTTTTCAGTTGTGTTCTTCCACTTATTAAAGGTAAGTCATGTGAAGCAAAGAGCTTATTTTGGAATAAGGAAGTATTTGATTTATAATTGTAAAAAATAATACATGCAATCCAAGGCCACGTCAGTACCTGACTATATCAAAGAATTACCAGAAGATAGACAAAAGGTCATCAAGAAAATAAGAGCAGTTATAAGAAAGAATATACCTAAAGGATTCAAGGAATGTATGAGTTATGGAATGATAGGCTACGTCGTACCGCACAGCAAGTACCCAGACGGATACCATTGCGATCCCAAACTACCCTTACCATTTATGAATCTAGCCTCGCAGAAAAACTATGTGGCCCTATATCACTCAGGCATATATGCACACGAACCGACACACAAATGGTTCGTCAAAGAATATCCTGAGCATACATCTCATAAGCTGGACATGGGCAAGAGTTGTATCCGCTTTAAGAAACTAGATGATATTCCTTATGACCTTATAGGCGAACTGTGTACTAAGTTTACCGCCGATAGTTGGATAGAGTTATATGAGAAAAATGTAAAGAAAAAGTAGTCTGACTTAGAAAGTCAGATCTTTCTCTACCACTTTGTCATCATCTCTTTTCACCTTTATTTTGATCGTCTGCCCTTTCTCGAAAGCACCTAAGGCTTTCATATAACTCATCATATCGACTATCTCGAGATCACCCATTTGTATCACAACATCACCCTTTTCTAATCCAGCATTGGCCGCAGGGCGATTTTCTCTGACACCATCTATACGCATACCTCTCCCATCAAAAAGATAATCAGGTATAACGCCCAGAGTCACCTTAAAGTCTGGAACTTCCTGTGATTCATCCACGGTCTTGGTAAATTTTATTTTTCCAGTATTATCCGTCTTGATGATAAGGGTTGTGATATATTCTATGACATCTTCGAGGCCCTCATAGTTAAGCTTTTCGTGGTCATCTGTCGGTCGATGATAGTCTTCGTGTTGTCCTGTAAAAAATTGTAATACAGGAATATCCTCTAGATAAAAAGAAGTATGATCTGACGGTCCTACACCCGATGCCTCTTTTTTAAACTTAAAATAGGGCTGCTTAATAGATTCTATCATGTTATCCCATACAGGTGAGGTTCCTGTCCCATAGATTGCCAATTGGCGGTCTTCGTTGAGTCGACCTATCATGTCCATATTGATCATAAAGTTGTAATCCTCTAGCTTAGTCGGAGAGTGATCGACGAAATAGTTAGATCCCCATAAGCCTTTTTCCTCACCCGAGAATGCTATGAATAACAAATTACTATTGAGAGGTAAATCCTTGAGATATTCGGCGATCGCCAGCATGGCAGAGACACCAGAGGCATTATCATCGGCGCCATTATGTAGAGCCGGAGGACCTGTATAAAGAGAACCCTCCGCCCCATAGCCGAGGTGATCATAATGTGCACCTATAGCAATGGTATACTTAGATCCATTATCATCAAAGGCGACTACATTTCTTCCGGACACCACCTTATCATCAGGACTTGCTTCGAGGGCATGGGGGTTGCTTTTTACCCTTTTTTCGAAATATTGATAATATGGGTTATCACTCAGAGTTGCCCCAGGTATACCCAGATCCGTCAATCTTTGCGCTATATAAGAAGCGGCCTTTCTTTCGCCTTCCGTCCCCACTTCTCTTCCTTCTAACTCATCCGAAGCCAGAAATCTAATATCCGCCTTGACCTGATCCATGGTCGTGATGTCAGCAGATTTTATTTGGATAACATTTTTGCTTGTTTTACATGCACATAATCCGAGGATCAGTGTTATAACAATTAATTTTGATAAGTTTATCATCATTTAATTTTATGAATATCAATTCTAATATGAAGTTAGTCAATCTCATAATTCTCCTTGTCATAAGCATGTCATTTTACAATTGCAAAAACGAACAGGCTAAGACAGCAGAAGCAAAAGAAAAAATCGAAAACCCCCATAGCTCACACGATCATCATGGACAAGAGCACGGGTCAGAGGGTCATGATCATCATGCACATGGTTCTGATACAGATGCGCATCATGGTCATTCTCACGGCACAAGCGAAAAAAGAAAACTCAATCCAGAAACCTTAACATATCCAGAGGAAGTCCACCTTAAAAATGTTAGGCAACTCACCTTTGGGGGCGATAATGCAGAGGCGTACTGGAGCTTCGATGACAAGCAACTTGTTTTCCAATCGACCAATAAAGATTGGGGTGTAGAATGTGATCAGATTTATACCATGAACCCCTTTACCCCAAAAACGAAAGAAGATCAGGCCAAAATGATTAGCACTGGAAATGGAAGAACAACTTGTAGTTATTTTATGCCAGGCAATCAACAGATTATCTATGCTTCTACTCACAAAGGAGATAAGGCTTGTCCGCATGTTCCGCCAAGAGAAGGAGGTAAGTATGTGTGGCCTATCTATTCTGACTTTGATATTTTCACAGCAGACTTAGAAGGAAATCTTGTAAATCAGCTTACAGATACACCAGGGTATGATGCTGAGCCCACTGTGAGCCCTAAAGGCGACTTGATCGTGTTCACCTCTATAAGAACTGGAGACTTAGAATTATTCACTATGAAGCTGGATGGCTCTGATGTAAAGCAGGTAACATCTGGTCTCGGGTATGATGGTGGTGCTTTCTTTTCTCCTGATGGCACAAAACTCATCTTCCGATCATCAAGACCAAAAACCGATGAGGACATTAAGACCTACAAAGACCTATTACAACAAGGTCTAGTGCAACCGACAGAAATGGAACTGTATGTCTGTGATGTCGATGGCAGCAACCTCAAAAAAATAACAGACCTAGGCAACGCCAACTGGGCACCATTCTTTCACCCATCTGGCGAAAAAGTTATTTTCTCATCCAATCATAATTCTAAACGAGGTTTTCCATTTAACCTATTTATGGTGAATCTCGATGGAACTGGTCTGGAGCAAATAACTTTTGATAATACTTTTGATTCTTTTCCTATGTTTTCTTTTGATGGAAAAAAATTGGTCTTCGCATCCAATAGGAACAACGGAGGCACAAGGGATACGAACTTATTTATAGCGGACTGGTCTGAATAATGGAAGAAAAAGAAACACAACCACAGAAGAGCTGGATCAAAAGAATCGGTGTCGGTGTCTTCTTGTTTTTCTTTATTAAAGGTCTGGTATGGATCGCTATATTCTTTGGCTTATTTAAAGCTTGCTAAAAAATCGTACGCTATGAGAATGCACATTCTGTTTTTGTTTGTTTCCTTGACTCAACTAAGTTATGCTCAAGATGGGTGGGGAGGACATGATAATTTTCATACTAAAAAACACGAGTGTATCTCAAGTGAAGAAAGAGCGTTAGTCAGCAAAATTATTCATGACAATATAAAATACCTTGAAGCACAAGGTCGTATAAAGCCTCCAAGCAAAAATCTACCGATATTCGATTGGCCCCTCAGGAGAACAGATGGATTTAACCAACATAATTACTACGTCATAAGTAACTATGTAGACCACAATAATACAGAACTCCTTCAAGATTACAATTGTGGTCAGAGAACTTACAACGGTCATAGAGGCACGGATATCTCAATACAACCATTCACATGGCTATTAAAAAATAATAGTTCTGTAGAAGTAGTAGCGGCAGCAGCAGGAAACATAGTGAGATTAAAAGATGGCGAATTTGACGAAGAATGTCGTCTGGACGAGAACAAATCGGCCAACTCTGTCATATTAAGACATGAGGATGGCAGCCTCTCCTATTATTGGCATCTCAAAGAAGGTAGCGTTGTCAACAAAGAAATAGGCGACTATGTAGAGCGGGGAGAATATTTAGGTATTGTTGCCAGTTCAGGTTATTCGACTGGTCCTCACTTACACTTTGAAGTACGGGATGCTGATGAGAATGTAATAGATCCTTATGTAGGAGCTTGCAATGATACGAGTGGAGAATCATTATGGAAGGAACAGCAAGAATACAGGCAACATAAGATCTTAGAATTATATACTGGTGATGACGTACCGCAAGCCAACGATTGTCCACCTGATAGACCTAACCAGAAAACTTTTTTCTATCCAGGGGAAACTATTTTCTTTACTCAATTCCACAAAGATTTACTAGTCGGTGCAGAAAGATACATGACCATTACTCGCCCTAATGGAACGGTATGGGAATCGTGGAATCAATCTTATGACCAAAGCACCGCGGATGGTCACTATACCTTATTCTGGTGGTATAATAGCCGATCACTTCCATCTAATGCGCCTGCTGGCACCTGGACTTTTGAGGTAGAAACTCTGGACGAAAAACATTTACAGTACTTTGAGGTTCTTCCTATAGGTGATAACCCCGTAGTCAATGACGATTGTATAGACGCCATACATCTGGAAGTCGGAGAGAATTGTAATATTTCATATTATGATAATTACCTAGCCACAGAGTCAATCATAGAGCCCGATTATATCTGTGGCACAGAGGGAGAACGCCCACTAAAAGATGTTTGGTTCCAGTGTGACGCCCCAATGAGCGGTGAGCTAATTATAGAAACCATAGAGAGTGGAGATCCAGACCAAATGAGAGACGTTATCATACAAGTGTACGCAGGACCTTGTAATAAGCTATCCATATTAGACTGTAATGACGACAAAGAAAACGAAGATTTCCACTCCAGAATCTTATTAGAAGATTATCCGCCAGGAGAGATTTTATACATTCGGCTGATAGGAAAGTTTGGTGAGCAGGGAACATTTGGCATCTGTGCTAATCAGGGTATTATGACAAGCGCAGAAGATCCAATATCTCACACCATTGAGGTATTTCCAAACCCTAGCCAAGACATCATAACCATAAACTCTGGTAACAATGCACAGTATATTACGACTCTATTTTCGACTAATGGTTCTGTCATTATAGAACCGTCTGAAAGAAATACTATTAATGTACAAGGATTGGACGCAGGAATATATTTTTTAAAAATAGAAGACAAATTTAACCAAGTAACCTTCGTAGAAAAGGTGATTATCAAATAAAGAAATAGTTATTATATACAATTGAAGCAAAAAGATAAATCCAGTCTTACTTCAGAATTCAATTACCTAGTCATCACACTTGGTTACAAAAAAGACCATTACTGTCAAAAAATATATACTCCAAATATTTGATTCTGTAAAGGAATAGACAGAAATTTGGTCTTATTATTGTACTCCTTACGAGAATATCCTTTAAATCGACACCCCTACTATTTTTTAGCTAATCAATTTTTTCAGCAAATATCTGTCTGGAGGATAATTGCATAATGATAACGAGAATAAAAAATGAAACAAATTCTACTTAGCGTATTGCTAGCAGGTTATTTTGGAATTGTTAGTGCACAGGATTTTATTGCATTCCAAGATCAGTCCACACTAATTACACGCAATGATATTGGTAGTCCAATAAACAAGGGTTTTGCCGATGTCAACGGTGACTTTAGAGATGACATTTCACGTTTTTTTAATGGCGACAAGTTAGTTATTGACCTTCAATCTAATAATGGTGAATTTTTCCAAACTTTTGCCATTGACACCATTGATGGCGACTCCTGGACTGTTTCCATTGCCGATATTAACAATGATGGCATTAATGACATTATGTCTTCTGGCAATTATAATGGTATGAAAGTCTATCAGGGTCAACAAAAACCATCTGATGTACAAAAGGTATTCAATACACCAGGGAACGAATATTTCGCCCAGGCCTCTAATGCTGTCGACCTTAATAATGATGGGTTCTTAGACTACTTTATTTGTGATGATGACGGGCATAGCGAGATCTATCTCAATGATGGCAACATGGGATTTGTGCGTGATACTGGGTACATAGATATGAGAACAACGCCAGCTTCTGACAACTCAGGTAACTATGGTTCTGTATTTACAGATATAGATGGAGACGATGACTTAGATCTTTATATAGCAAAGTGTAGACTCGGTGTCGATGAGTACATCTTAGATACCGCCGGAGTATCTACTGGTGTGAAAGATCCAAGAAGAATAAATATGATGTTCATTAATAACAATGGAGTCTTCGAAGAGGTATCTGAGGATTGGGGCGTCAATATAAGTGCCCAGTCATGGACAGCTAATTTTGGAGATATAGATAATGATGGAGATCAGGATCTGTTCGTTGCTAATCACGAATACAGATCACAATTATTCGAAAATATCGATAACGAAAGATTTGTAGAGATTAATCCTTTTTTGGATAGCGGTGATACGATTAATAGTCAGATATATCAGTCGGCTTTTGAAGATTTTAATCGTGACGGTTTTCTGGATATACTCATAGTCGGTGGAGGAGATCGTATTTTCATTAATAACAAAGACAATACTTTCAAAGCACAAGGAGCACCTATAGGTACAACCTTGACACAGTCTTTTGCACTTGGCGATGCCAATGCGGATGGATTTACAGATATAATCGCATCATATAGAGGTCTTGGTTCTGGAGAAACAGGTGATCGTGATAGACTATATATAGCCGTACCTAATGGAAATAATTATGCAACCTTTACTTTGGTCGGTACGGACTCTAACAGACCGGGAGTCGGGGCTAAAATCCAAATCTACGGTGACTGGGGTGTACAAACTAGAATTATCAAATCAGGGCAAGGTTACGGTGTAACGCACTCTCTCAATGCCCGTTTCGGACTTGGTCAGTCAGAAGAAATAGAGTCCATTACAGTGACGTGGCCATCAGGACAAGTGGATAACTATAGTGGATTAGATATCAATACGCATTACGTTATAGAAGAAGGAAATTGCATCACCCCCATTGCGCACGTAACGACGTCAGATAGCCGCCTTGATTGTAATGTGTCTTCTACGACCTTAGAGATTGCTGATACGAATCTAAGCGCACAATGGAGTACAGGAGAGACAGATAACTTAATTACAGTAACAGAACCTGGTATATATTGTGTAAAGGTGGAAGACTCTAACGGCTGCACCTCACCAGGTCAGACCATTATCGTCAGAGGACCAGAAGAACTAGCCGCCCCACGTCTTAATATCGTTAATGATGTGGTGCTCTGTGCTGGAAGTCGGGTCGATATAGGGCTTAGAGAAGAAGGAGAAATGATATGGTCAACGGATGAAATCGAATCACAAATATCTGTAACAGAAAACGGAAATTATTTCGCCATCAACCAAAACGATTGTGACACATTATTTTCTGATCCGATCGAGTTAACGTTTATAGACGAAAGCGATATTCCTGTACAGGATACGTTAAGGTATGGAAGGAAGAGGCAACTGGTCCTCAATATACAAGAAGAGAATGTAGTCTGGTTTTCTGATCCTAATGGATTAGATACATTGGGTTTTGGTCCAGCATATATCACGGACGAAATGGAAACGGATAGTACCTTTTACTATAGCTATGAGATAGGACAAGAGCCACCTTGTTACATCGGTGGATTACCTATCGAAATGACTCAAGAAAGTTCAGAATTCCCAAGTTCCAATACCTCTGGAGGCATGTACTTAGTCACCAATACCGATTGTGTACTTAAGTCATTTATGGTTAATTCCAAATTGGCTGGACCTCGAATCTTTCAGGTTATTAGCAGAACAAGTTCGGATACAATACATTCCAAAGAGATTTTAGTCGGTGCTGGTATACAAAGGGTAGAGCTTGATTTCTTTCTACCACGGGGTAATTACTTGATTAATACTAATAGAGAGTTTAATCAAGAAACTTTCGGTGCAATATCTCCAGAGCTAGATGGTATCAGAGGTGATTTCAACTATCCTTATGTTATTTCTAATATTGCTCGATTATCCGATGCTTTATTCGGAAGAACGCACTACAGTTATTTCTTTGACTTAGAGATTTCGGAACCCATTGATGCATGTCGTACGGGCGTACTTACTTATCCTGTAGATTATGACTCTATGGTATCCGTAGATGATATTTATAGTCAGAATATAGAGATATATCCAAATCCATTCGAGGATGTCCTAAATATTAAAAGTGAAAAGGTCATAAAATCAGTAGAAGTTGTAAGTATTCTCGGGGAGCTAGTCATTAGCAAGAGTACTAATGAAAAATCTTTGTCTATGGATATGTCACAGTTAGAATCAGGATCATACATTATTTCCTTATCAGGAGATGATTATCAGGTCACTCATAAACTGATCAAACACTAGGCTGATATTCGGATAATAAAATAATATACCTAAAGCCACTGCACGTCTCCGTTCAGTGGCTTTTCTTTATCTAGTATTCTCCATTTTCCTTATCTCTCCATTCTCTTATTAAGTCTGTAGATGTTATATTTCTGGTATGAAATATTTATATCTAACGGTATCGATTTTGGCATTCCTTGGTTGTCAAGAAAAAACATCAACCAACGAACCATCAGAAATACAAGCCAACACCATACTCAAACATCTCGAAGAATTATCTCAAGACAAATATCTAGGTCGAATGCCTTGCATGGCTGGTGAACCACTAACGATAGATTATCTCACTAATGAGTTAAAGTCCTTAGGACTAGAGCCAGGAAATAATGGATCATATACACAGGATGTCCCGTTGCTGACCATAGACGGTAGTATATCAGATGAGATGATCGTAGAGACTAAAGAGGGAAAAGAGTCTTGGAAAAAGGGAACTGACTTTGTCATACATACGCAGAGAAACTCATCTCAGCTTATCTTAGAGGAATCAGAATTAGTTTTTTGTGGGTATGGGATAGTAGACGAAAAATTAGGATGGAATGATTATGCAGATATAGATATGAAAGGAAAAACCGCCGTCGTCTTGGTCAATGACCCAGGTTATGGTGGCGATGACCCTGATTTTTTTAAGGGTGATATCATGACCTACTATGGACGATGGACCTATAAGTACGAAGAAGCCGATAGACAAGGTGCAGAAGGATTGCTCATCATACATGAAACTAGTTCGGCAGGGTATCCGTGGTTTGTTGTTCAGAGTTCTTGGCAAGGACCTCAGCAGGGTTTATCAGGTATAGATAGGTCTCAAGATTGCGGTATCAAAGGCTGGATATCACTGCAAAAAGCGCAAGAACTATTTACTAATTGCGGTTATGATTTTACCACTGAGATCAAAAAAGCGAGAACAAAAGAATTCAAGCCATTCTCTATGGATGCCAAGGTCTCGGCCTCTCTTACTAATGAGACTAAAGAGTGCATATCCAAAAATGTCATCGCCTACCAGAAGGGAACAAAGTATCCTGATGAGTATATTGTGTATACGGCACATTGGGATCACATCGGCGTCGGCAAAGTTGTAGAAGGAGATTCTATATATAACGGTGCCCTAGATAATGCGAGTGGTACAGCAGCCGTATTGTCCATTGCAGAAGCTTTTGCCACAGCGGAGACGCCTCCAGAGAGATCAGTTGTATTTCTTTTTGTAACGGCAGAAGAACAGGGACTTTTAGGTTCTGAGTACTATGTCAAGAAACCGATCTTCCCATTAGCAAAAACAGTATGCAATCTTAATATGGACGGCCTCAATCCGATGGGCGCTATGAAAGATTTCTCCATCACAGGTATGGGGCACTCACAGATGGACAACTATGCCGAAAAACATGCCAAAGCCCAAGGAAGATATATAGTACAAGAAGCAGAACCAGAAAAAGGATATTTCTTCAGGTCCGACCATTTTAATTTTGCCAAATTCGGAGTGCCTGCCTTATATGGTGATGGCAGCCTAGAGCATGCCGAGAAAGGAAAAGAGTACGCCGAGACTTTCAAAAAAGACTATGTAGAAAGTCGATACCATGCGCCATCAGACGAATATGATGCCGGCACATGGAATATAGATGGTGGCGTACAAGACGCGCAGCTATATTATAATATCGGTCATGATCTAGCTAACAACAGAGACTGGCCTAAGTGGAATGAGTCCTCGGAATTTAAACGTCCCACAAAAACTCTAAAAGATTAGTATGGGTAAAATACCACCATTTCATGTAGCGATACCTGTACATGATGTACAACTTGCTCGTACCTTTTATCGTGATGTATTGGGTTGTCCAGAAGGTAGGTCTGATACGCAGTGGGTAGATTTTGATCTATATGGACATCAATTTGTCATCCATTACAAACCCAAATCTGAGGAACAAACTCATACCAATGCTGTAGACGGTCATCAAGTACCCGTCCCTCATTATGGCGTCGTACTGGAGTGGGAAGATTGGGAAATCCTGGCAGAAAAACTGAAAGCACATAATATTGACTTCGTTATAGAGCCTTACATCCGATTTGAAGGGCAGCCTGGTGAGCAAGCCACGATGTTTTTTCTAGATCCCTGTGGTAATGCCTTAGAGTTTAAAGCCTTTAAAGATATAAGCCAAATGTTCGCCACATGATGAAAGCCATCCATCTTATAAAATATGGTAAGAGTCAGGGTGCATTTGAGATGAGAGAGGTTCCTATTCCAGAACCTGATGATGGACAAGTACAGATCAAAGTCCATAGTTTCGGGCTCAACTTTGCGGATGTCGTCGCAAGAAGGGGACTCTATCCTGATGCACCTAAAAATCCTGCTGTTCTGGGTTATGATGTGGCAGGCACTATCACCAAAGTGGGAAAAGCTGTAACCAAATTCAAAAAAGGAGATAAAGTCACGGCACTCACGAGATTTGGTGGATATGCGGAGTATGCTGTGACGATCCAAGAAGGTGTCGCAAAGATTCCAGATAATGTAGACATAGGTCTATCCACAGCACTCGCAACACAAGCCTGTACAGCATACTACTGCGCTGCACATTGCGTGCAACTCAAAGAAGGAGATAAAATCTTGGTACAGGCGGCAGCTGGAGGCGTCGGTTCCATTATTACACAAATTGCCAAACACCACGGCTGTAAGATCTTTGGCACAGCATCACCTCAGAAGTTAGATTTCCTCAAGGAAAATGGTGTTGACTATCCTATTGATTACCGATCCGTAGATTTTTATAATTATATAAAAAACGGCGAGCATGAGCTAGATTATGTCTTCGATAGTATCGGAGGAAAATCTTTTAAGAAAGGCTACAAATTACTCATACCAGGAGGAACGATGGTTAATTTTGGAGCAGCCGACCAAATAGGAAGTAATAAATTGAAAGCTCTTGGTGTAGCGGCTAACTTTGGTATATTCTCCCCTATCCAATTACTTATGGCGAGCAAATCACTGATCGCCGTCAATATGTTACGGATTGCCGATCATAAACCTAAGCTATTCGAGCAAATTTTCGATGGTGTCATGGATTATGTAAAAAAAGGAATCATAAGACCGAAATTGGCTAAAAAATTTAGTGCGGAAGAGATTGATGAAGCACATGATTTTTTGGAGTCACGTGCTTCTATAGGTAAAGTGGTCATGGAGTGGTCTGAGATGGTATGATTGGATTTTTTGTAATATCTTGCGGGCAAATTGGAAAAAAAGCACATTATGCCTGTAATTAAGACTCTTTTTATTAGCTCTATTCTACTTTTTCTTTTCTCATGTGGAAATACACCACAAAGAGGAGAAGCTATACTGGACGAAAACTATCAACCTACTCCAGTACAAGGTACGACGGCATCCACAACCACGCCACCCCCAGCTACTACAGAGCCTGCACAAAATGCTCAGGGCGTATGGCACTACACTTGCCCTAATGGTTGCGAAGGCGGTGCTGGATCAGCTACGCCGTGTGGAAAGTGCGGAACTACGTTAACACACAATGCCGCTTATCATGCCAATACAGGTAATACTGCGACTAATGTCAACTCTAACCCAGGCAATATACCTACCCTACCTCAGGATGGTTCTCAGACATTTAGCCTAGGCGAAGGATCTGCTATAGAAGCATTAGGTACGCCTAATGTGGCAAGACCAGTTACAACTCCTCCGAACAAAACACCAGAACCCGCACAAAATCTCAAAGGTGTGTGGCACTACACTTGTTCTGATGGTTGTGCAGGGGGTGCTGGCTCAGCTATAGCTTGTGCATCTTGCGGAAAGACACTGGTCCATAATCAAGAATATCACAACTAATAAGGTTTAATTGACCTCTGGTCGAATTTAAGTTTTAGATAACAGAAAAAATTTAAACTCGGCTTCTACAAGAAGTACTTTTGCAATGAACAAAAAGCCCCCTTTGGGTTTTATTAGACTTAATCATTCATTGTATGAAAGTAATCTGGACAATCCTACCGCTATGCCTTAGCATATCGTTACTTGCTCAAGAAAAAACAACCGTCAACGGCTACATCAAGGATAGCCAAAATGGTGAGACCCTTATAGGCGCAACGGTCTACGTCACAGAACTCGGCCTAGGCACAACCACTAACGAATATGGCTATTATGCAATAAAACTAGAAGCTGGCAGTTATAACATAGAATACTCATATCTGGGATATAATACCGTCGTCAGATCGGTAACCATATCGGCGTCACAGTCCATCGACGTCGAGCTCTCAGAAGAATCCATCGAGGTAGAAGAAGTCGTCATCACTGCAGAAGCTGAAGACGAAAAAGTCACTAACATAGAGATGAGCGTCAACAAGCTCGATATAGGCGTTATCAAAAAAATGCCTGCTCTACTGGGCGAAATAGAAATCATAAGGAGCTTACAACTATTACCTGGTGTCACATCTGTAGGAGAGGGTGCCTCGGGATTCAATGTAAGAGGTGGCAGCATAGATCAGAATCTTATACTTCTAGACGAAGCGCCAATATTTAACTCTTCTCACTTATTTGGTTTTTTCTCAGTATTCAACCCCGATGCTGTCAAAGATGTAAAACTTTATAAAGGTGGTATTCCCGCGAGGTATGGCGGACGATTATCGTCCATCCTTGACGTCAGGATGAAAGAAGGCAACAATAAAAAACTAACCATCAATGGCGGCATCGGCGCCATATTCAGTAGATTATCTATAGAAGCTCCTATTGTCAAAGACAAAGCCTCCTTTATCCTCGCTGGTAGACGATCTTATATTGACATTCTTTCCAAACCTTTTTTGCCTGAAGAACAAAGAGACTCAGGTCTTAATTTTTATGATCTGACATTCAAAACGAATTATAAAATCAGTAGCAAGGACAGATTATTTTTATCTTCTTATTTCGGTCGTGACAATTTCGTTTTTGGAGCACAGGCTGGATTTAGCTGGGGTAACTCGACGGTATCATTTAGATGGAATCACCTTTTCAGTGAGCGCTTGTTTTCTAATCTGACGCTATACTTCAGTGATTATGATTACAAAATTCAATTTGGGGATGATACTATCAACAGATTCGATTGGAATGCTAGTGTCGTCAATTATAGTGCTAAACCAGAATTCACCTTTTTCCTTAATCCAAAAAACTTAATCAAGTTTGGTGGACAAGCCATCATCTACAAATTTGAACCAAGCAACGCTGTCGGTGTCAGTGAGGGTGAGATTAATGATATTTCGCTGCCGTTCCGTTATGCTATTGAGAGTGGAATATTCGTCGAAAACGAACAGGATGTAACACCGAGACTTAAGTTAAACTATGGACTGAGATGGTCTTTTTTCAATTTCACAGGAAAAGGAAATGCCTACTTCTACGATGAGCCAGAAACGGCTGGTGATGCAAAAGTATTGACAGGAAGCCAATCTTTTGACCAGTGGGAATCTATTCAGACTTATAATAACTTAGAACCTAGATTTGCCCTCAAATATCAGCTCAACCCTTCAAGCTCTTTGAAACTGAGTTATAACAGAATGGCTCAATATATACAACTGGTTAGTAACACAACCGCTAGTACACCCGTAGACGTATGGACTCCTGCAACTAACAATATAAGACCTCAGATCGCTGATCAGGTAGCCTTGGGTTATTTCAAGAATCTTAATGACAACTCTATCGAAATTTCTACAGAGGTATATTATAAAAAATTAGACCGCATAGTAGATTATGTAGATGGCGCAGAACTTATACTTAACGAATTTATAGAAGCTGAATTAATAGAAGGAGAAGGGAGAGCCTATGGATTAGAGATATTGACAGAGAAGAAAAAAGGGAAACTCACAGGATGGCTGAGTTATACCCTCGCTCGTACAGAAAGAAAAATAGAAGGCATCAATGCTAGCGACTGGTATCCATCGAGATTTGACCAAACTCATAATCTTAGTGTTTCTGCCTTTTATGATATTGGAAAGAGATGGAGTCTTAGCTCTACCTTTACCTATATTACAGGGACGCCTATTACCTTCCCTACATCCAGATACGAGCAACAGGGATATGTTGTACCGCACAACTCCTTTGACACCCGAAATAACGTGCGTGTACCCGCATATCATAGATTAGACATAGGTGCAATACTGAAAGGCAAAGAAAAACCAGATAAAAAATGGTATGGCGAGTGGGTCTTCTCAGTATATAACCTTTACAATAGAAGAAACCCTTTTGCAATTTTCTTCAGACCCGAGGGAAGCGAACGTCCTTCCACTTCGCAACCTATCAATACCGAAGCGATCAAGCTCAGTGTCATAGGTAGCTTCATTCCATCAGTATCTTACAACTTCAAATTCAACTAAGACAATTATTGTAACTATCCATTCTAAAAAAAGATAAATGAAAAAGCTAAATATATTTTTACTCGGTTTAGTAATCGTGGTTACGGCTTGCGAAGACCCCATAGATGTAGAACTTGCAGAGGCACCGCCACAGCTAGTTGTGGATGCATGGCTTAATAATATGACAGACCAAGACCAAATAATTATTCTTTCTCGTAGTCAAAATTATCTACAGAACACATTTACAGAAAGAGTTAGCAATGCCGTCGTAGAATTGACCAACATTTCTCAAGGAAAAACCTACGCCTTTACAGAAGAAGAAAGTGGAAGTTATCATTACCAAGATGTCGCGAATCCCATCGGTGCAGTAGGTGATACATTTACCTTATCTATAAAGGTAGAATCAGATGAGTATACGTCCACGACGGTTATGAATAGAGTCCCTCCAATAGATAGTATTAGGCAAGAGTATAGGGAAAACGAATTATTCGGTGATGATGGCTATTACTGCGAGCTGATGAGCCGTGACTTTATCGGTCTGGGAGATACCTACTGGATCAAAACCTGGAAAAACGACCAATATCTTAACCGTCCAGCAGAGATTAACATTGCCTATGATGCAGGCTTTGATGGTGGCAGCATGGTTGATGGTTTTATTTTCATTACTCCGATAAGAGAAGCCATTAATCCACTGACTGATGACCTTTTATTTGAGCCGTGGGAAGTGCAGGATACGATTTATGTAGAGGTCCACTCTATGTCTATCCCGACATTTAATTATATGGAGACACTCAGAGATCAACTCATTAATAGTCTCAATGGCATATTCGCTGAACCACTATATAATACAGTCGGCAACATCGAGCATGTCAATGGTGACGATGAGGTCTTGGGAGCATTTAATGTCGCTGCTGTATCATCCGTACAGCATATTATAGTCGAATAAAAAGAAAGTTTTTATAAGGTCTTAATCTATAAAATTCGTTTGACGCCTGCGACGCGTTTACTCCAGTAGGATGATTGATCCACATTAGTCACGTTGACGCCATTGGACTGAGTGGAGTGTATCATGGTAATACCATCTGCATCATTAGATACGACAATACCGACGTGATATATTCGTTTTTTTTCTTTAAAAAATATGAGGTCTCCAGCTTCGGCATTCTTGTATTTGATCTTTTTTCCGATATCATATTGGTCTCTGGATCGACGCGGTAATTGCATATCCACTACTTCATCATAGACATAGTAAGTCAACCCAGAACAATCAAAACCCTTAGGAGACTCTCCCCCATATTTATATTTAGACCCAAGCAGATTATTAGCCAATGAGACCACTTTGTCCTCTTTGCTTTGCAAGAGGCTGATTCCGTTTTCTGTGCTTTTGCATCCGCTAACTATTAACATGAGAATACTTAAAGAAAGATTAAGTATTCCATTGCTTTTGTATGATTGACTTATAAAGAATATCATCTTATAAAGTTTTCACTTTATAGCCTAGAATACAACATATATGTGCATCTCTTTTAATATAATATTTGTATAATTATGAATATGAAAGTAGGAATTCCTAAAGAGGTCAATGAAGAAGAATCCCGTGTAGGCGCCACTCCCAAAACTGTCAAAAGACTACTCAAACAAGGCTTTGATGTACAAATAGAAACTGGCGCTGGTCAGCGTGCTAACATCAGTGATACGGAGTACGAGCAAGCTGGTGCATCCATAATAGCAACCAGTGCAGAACTGTACCAATCCTCTGACATCATCTTGAAAGTAAGAGCCGTCACCGATGCAGAAATTAACCTCTTACAAAAGGATCAGGTTATGCTCAGTTATCTATCACCAGGTCAAAACGGAGAACTGCTATCTAAGCTCTCAGCGAAAGGCGTCAACGCTATCGCTATGGATGCGATCCCCCGTATATCGAGGGCACAAAAAATGGATGTTCTTTCTTCTATGGCTAACATTGCAGGCTATAGGTCTGTAGTAGAAGCCGCTCATCACTTTGGCAGATTTCTCAATGGTCAGATAACAGCCGCTGGAAAAGTCGATCCAGCTAAAGTGCTAGTCATCGGGGCAGGTGTGGCTGGACTCGCAGCAATCGGCACAGCCAAATCTTTAGGTGCTATAGTGAGAGCATTCGATACAAGAAAAGAAGTCTCAGAGCAGATCGAAAGTATGGGTGCGAGTTTTCTTACTGTCAACATAGACGAAGATGGTTCTACGGATTCTGGTTATTCTAAGGTCATGAGCCAGGCCTTTATAGATGCCGAGATGGAATTATTCCGCCAAGAAGCCAAAGACATAGACATCGTCATCACGACAGCGCAGATACCGGGTCGAAAAGCACCCGTCCTATGGATGGACTATCATGTAGACCTGATGAAACCAGGGTCCGTCATCGTCGATCTGGCTGCACCGACTGGAGGAAATTGCCAGCTTACCAAGTCTGGCGAAATATACACTACAGATAACGGCGTCACGATTATAGGCAAGGTTAGCCAATTACCCGCTCAGGCCAGCCAGTTATATGGGAACAATCTATGTCACTTGCTGGATGATATGGGTAAAGCGGAGAACTTTAGAATAGACATGGAGGATGATGTCATATCCCGTGCCATGGTTACTTATAATGGAAAAGTCAATTGGCCACCAGCACCTTTGCCTGTAAGTCCTCAGAAACCAAAATCCAAGGCAGATATAGAAATCGCTCCACCCCCAGACGAAGCCACTTTATCCAAAAAAAGAACCACTAAGACAATCATAACATTGGCTATAGTCGGTGGATTGCTCTATCTCTTAGGCATGGTTGCCCCTTCTGATTTTATGCAACATCTGACAGTTTTTGTCCTGTCCGTATTTATAGGGTGGCAAGTAATCTGGAATGTTAGCCATGCACTACATACCCCTCTGATGGCAGTGACCAATGCGATAAGCGGCATTATTGTAATAGGAGGATTATTACTGACGACGCAGAGTATTTCTGATCCCATAACCATTTTGGCATTCGTAGCGATTCTTGTGGCGAGTATTAATATCGTGGGAGGATTTGTTGTTACACATCGTATGCTGAAAATGTTTAGAAAGTAAATTATGATTTCAAGCCAAATACAACTTGCCTCATACCTATTTGCAAGTATTCTTTTTATACTTAGTTTGGGCGGACTATCATCTCAGGAATCTGCCAAGCGCGGTGTTTTCTTCGGTATAGTCGGTATGATTATCGCCATGGTATCCACCATATTAGGTCAAGGTGTCGAGGGGCATATTTATATCATTGCAGCCATTGCTGTTGCATCGGTCATAGGTATTCTTGTTGCTCGTAAAGTAGAGATGACCTCTATGCCGCAGTTGGTTGCCATCCTGCACAGCTTTGTAGGACTAGCTGCTGTGTTGGTTGGTTTTGGGTCTTATTTAGATCCAGATACACAAGCCTTGACAGGCGCAAGTCACACCATTCATCTTGTAGAGATATTTATCGGAGTATTCATCGGGGCGATTACGTTTACGGGTTCTATAGTGGCCTGGGGGAAACTAGATGGAAAAATAAGAAGCAAACCTTTATTATATCCAGGTCGTCATTTGGTCAATATTCTTCTTGTCATTATCTGTATCGTGCTCGGCGTAATGTTCGCCAAAGCCTCTGGGACAGACGGGATGATATATATCTATATTATGACCGCCATAGCTTCTTTTATAGGCATTATGCTGGTCATGGCCATCGGAGGCGCAGATATGCCTGTCGTAGTATCCATGCTCAACTCTTATTCTGGCTGGGCTGCTGCTGCGGCTGGATTTATGCTCGGTAATGATCTACTGATTGTTACCGGTGCACTAGTCGGAAGCTCGGGCGCCATACTCTCTATCATTATGTGCGAAGCCATGAATAGGTCTTTTTGGTCGGTGATATTTGGAGGATTTGGTTCGACGCCGACGGGTAGTGGAAAAGAAATCTCAGGAGAAGTGACAGCCCTCAATCACGAAGAAGTTGCAAGTTTGCTGGATCAAGCGCAATCCATCGTTATCGTACCGGGATATGGTATGGCTGTTGCCAAAGCCCAGTTCCCTATCTACCAGATGGTCGAGCATCTCAGAAAGCAGGGAAAAGAAGTAAGATTTGGTATACATCCAGTCGCTGGTCGCCTTCCAGGACACATGAATGTATTACTAGCCGAAGCCAATGTACCTTATGATATCGTACTGGAGATGGAGGAAATCAATGATGATATGCCAGAAACTGATGTGGTCTTAGTGATAGGAGCTAATGACATCGTCAATCCTGGTGCTCAAGATGATCCCGCGAGTCCTATATATGGGATGCCTGTAATAGAAGTCTGGAAAGCCAAAAATGTTATTGTTATGAAACGATCCATGGCGACAGGGTATGCTGGCGTGCAAAATCCATTATTTTTCAAAGAAAACACTAATATGCTCTATGGTGACGCCAAGGATAGTGTGGTGAAAATCAATAATTATCTTTAATTTGATAAGCAACAAGAGTAGAATCAAAATATGAGGTCATTAATCGAAAAATACAGCCCACTCAGAAATTATCAAGGTCAGGATGGAAGATTTCAGTTGATGCCTGGTAAGAGGCAAAAGAAACTACAAAGCCTCATGATAGAGTATTTATCGGAGCAATTTGATACCGAAAGGACATATTCCGAAAAAGAAGTAAATACCATCCTGGACGAACATCACAGCTTTGAAGATTCGGCTTCTCTCAGGCGTTTTCTGATAGGTCATAAAATGCTGGCTCGGACAATAGATGGAAGAAAATACTGGAAAACATCCTCTACATTGCACAACAATTAATAAGTCGGGCTTTATTACTCATCATACTGGACAATAACAAGGATTTAAGAGCATCTTGACTGATGATTTTTTAATTTTACGCCCCGTATGGCATTCGTATATCCGCAAATACTCTGGGGGCTATTAGCATTAGCTATTCCTATCATTATTCACCTTTTCCATTTCAGAAGATTCAAGAAAGTCTACTTTACTAATGTAAGACTGCTCAAAGAAATCAAAGAGGAAAAAGCCACGAGAAATAAAGTCAGAAATCTCTTGGTGCTCTTATCTCGATTATTGGCCTTTGCATTTCTTGTATTCGCCTTTGCGCAGCCATTTATCGCTAAGGATGATTCTGTCAAATCAGGCAAAAACTATGTTAGCCTCTTTGTCGATAATTCTTACAGTATGATGGCAAGTAGTGAGGATGTCCCCTTACTGGACAAGTCCAAGAAAAAGGTCGAAGATATTATCAATGCCTATAAAGAAACCGACCAGTTTCAGATACTAACACATAACCTGACTGGCGCAGAGCAAAGATGGATTAGTAAGGAAAATACGCTGGCGGCTCTAGAAGAAATAGACCTCTCCCCAGAGGTCAATATGTTATCTTTGGTGCTCAATAGCCAAAAGCAAACCGCACCAGCTGATGGTAATCATATCATATATTATCTTTCTGATTTTCAAAAGTCCATAACGGACTTTGAGATAGAGCAAGATTCCACGATGGAAGTCAACCTCATCCCTATGCAATCGATTAAAGAAGGGAATGTTTCTATAGATAGCGCATGGTTTGAGTCAGTGGTGCCTTCTATCAATCAGTCCAATAAGCTTTTCTTAAAAGTACAAAATCACTCCTCCGAAAATAAAGAAGGTATCCGCGTCAGTGTAAGGCACAATGGACAAAACAGACCAGAAGGAACACTCGATATACCAGCCAATAGCAGCAAGATAGATACGATAAATATCCTCATCACAGAGTCTGGATGGCAAGAGATGGAAATAAATATAGACGACTACCCTATCCAGTTTGACGATAGCTACTATATCAATTTTAATATCAAGTCCAAAATCAATGTATTATCCATCTATAATAATAGATCCAATCGCTATCTGACGGCATTGTTTCAAGGACTGAACCAGTTCCAGCTCCGTAACGAAGAACAATCTAATATCCAATATGACAAGCTGAAAGATAACGATCTAATTATCCTATCCGACCTAAGCGAGATATCCACAGGACTAAGTAGCTCTCTTAAGTCTTATGTCAATAATGGCGGCAACCTTCTCGTCTTTCCAGGTAGAAATGTCAACATAGAATCATTCAATAGATTCTTAAGTGCGCTCAATGCGAATAAAATAGAACAATGGATAGAAGAAGAATCTGTCGTACACAAAATCAACACATCAGAGTTCGTCTTCGAGAATGTTTATACTTCCACAGGTAGCAACCTCAAGCTGCCCTCGACCTCCGGACATTATAAGATGACGAGCTATAGTGCCAGCGGTGCAGAATCACTACTAACCTACCGTAACGGCAGCAATTTTCTATCTAAGTATAATAGAGAAAAAGGCAAGCTATATGTCTGTGCGAGTCCTATGGATAAGGAATACAGTGATCTTGTTATCAATGCGGAGATATTCGTACCCATGTTATACAAACTCGCCTTTTCTGCCACACAAAATGATAAGATCAGTATCATCATAGGAAGAGACAACTACATCGACGTAGCTAATACATCTGAGTCTAATGAGATCATCTACAAAATAAAAGGTGAAGAAGAATTTATTCCAGGCCAGACTAATCTTGGTAATAGCACACTGATTGATTTTAATAATATGATCAAGGAAGCAGGATTCTATAATCTTAATTTAGAAGATAATCTGGTCAAAGGATTGGCGTTCAACTATGATCGTATTGAGTCTAATCTAGACTACATGAGCATCGACGAATTAACCGACAAATACGGCTCTAATGCTAACGTCATTAATAACATAGCCAATGCCGACCTCGGCACTATTATAAAAGAAAAAGATCAAGGCATTAGATTTTGGAAGTGGTGTCTTATCTTGGCTTTGATATTTTTGGCTATAGAAACTCTGTTGCTTAGATTTTGGAAAATATAATCTCATCATAGTTATGTTGATACTTATAAAAAATGCAAACATCATAGCGCCCCAATCTAAGTATCATAATTCCAAAAAAGATATACTCATAGAAGATGGTATCATCAAAAAGATAGCCTCTAAGATATCATCACCCAAAGCCAAAAGTATAAACAGCAAAAATCTCCATGTATCCATAGGATGGCTCGACATAGGAGCTGTATCTGGGGAGCCTGGATACGAACACAGAGAAACATTAGAGTCATTGTCCTCTACAGCTGCGGCAGGAGGATACACAGGATTAGCCATTTTCCCTAATACGGACCCTATCATAGATAACAAGTCATCGATCAGATTTGTGCTGAATGAGACTGAAGACCATCTTGTAGATTACTATCCTATCGCATCCATCTCCAAAGATTGTGCTGGCAAAGAGTTGACAGAAATGATGGATCTGAAAAAACATGGAGCCATAGCATATTCTGATGGCACGGCTAACATTACATCTAACGGATTACTGCTCAGGGCACTCCAATATGCCAAAGGTGACGAATCTGTGATTATGCACAATCCCAATGACCCTAGCACCTCTAACGGTAACAATATACACGAAGGAATCATTAGTACCCAATTAGGTCTGAAAGGCAGCCCCAGCCTCTCTGAGGTACTAACTCTGGAAAGAGATATACTATTATCCAAATATGCCCAATCTAAACTCCTTGTACATAATATATCCGCTAAAGAAAGTGTCGAAAAAATTGCCTCTCAGATAGATAAAAATATTACAGCCTCTGTCAGTTATCTTAACCTATGTCTTACAGATGATGCCTTGCAATCCTTCGATAGCAATTACAAGGTATCGCCGCCGCTGAGATCAGAAGATGATAGACAGGCTTTGACGAAGGGTGTAAATAATGGTAAAGTGCAGATTATTACTTCTAATCATATACCACTGGAAGAAGAAGCCAAAAAGAAAGAAATTGTCTATGCAGAACCGGGCACTATTGGCTTACAAACAAGCTTTGCTGGATTGATTACGCATAATAATAAGATCAGTCTCAATAGAATGGTCAATTGCATGGCGATAAATCCACGGAAGTTATTAAGCCTAGATATACCCCAAATTGCGGAAGGAGAAAAAGCGGAGTTGACGATTTTTGATCCGCAGGCTTCTTGGACATTCAACGAAGATACCAACCAGTCTAAATCAAGGAACTCTCCATTTTGGAATAAGACGCTGTCTGGAAAAGTCATCGGTGTGGTGAATGGTGACAATCATTATTTTAACACATACTAAGAGAAACATGAATATTAGAAATATCATCATAGTCATTATAACTGCAATAGGATTATCCAGTTATACATTGGAACCAACCATCAAACTGGCCCTACTTAAGTATAGCGGTGGTGGAGACTGGTACGCTAACCCGACGGCATTACCTAATCTGAGTCGATTTTGCAATACACAGATAGGAACTAATATTGATCCTAATTATGCGACCGTCGAGGTGGGTAGTTTGGAGCTTTTTAATTTTCCATTTCTTCACATGACAGGACATGGTAATGTTGTCTTTAGCGATGCCGATGCAGATAACCTTAGACAGTATCTCATTGCTGGAGGTTTTTTACATATAGATGATAACTATGGAATGGACCCTTTTGTCAGAGTATCCATGAAAAAAGTATTTCCTGAGTTAGAGTTTATAGAGTTACCTTTTGATCACCCTATATATCACCAAAAATATAATTTCGATAGCGGCTTGCCTAAGATTCATAAGCATGATGATAAGCCAGCTCAAGGCTTTGGATTGATATGGGAAGGTCGTTTGGTTTGCTTTTATAGTTACGAAAGTGACCTCGGCGATGGATGGGAAGATTTTGCAGTGCATAAAGATCCAGAAGAAGTCCGACTAAAAGCACTTCGCATGGGAGCCAACATTGTGCAGTTTGCCTTTGAGGGTGAGTAACTATTAGTGAGCCAAGATTACTTTATGTGGTCAGTTTAGATGAGAGTCTGGACTTAATGATTACATTCATAATCATACCAACTATAATGAGACCCATCCCTAAGGCGGCAATCATAGTATATGATTCTCCGAAAAAAACTAATCCCATAATCAGCGCATAGACGATCTCCATATACTTAAATGGTGCTAGGACAGACGCCTCCTCCAGCGAAAAAGCCAAGGTCATAAATACCTGCCCGACAAATCCCACGATGCCAATAAATATTGCCGCATACCACTCTCCAGCAATAGGTAAACGCCAATGTTGGATAAAAAACAAACTGCATATAGCACAGGTCGCAACGAAGTAAAAAATGATCGTCATATAATGCTCGCGCGTTGCTAAGAACCTTATGACTACGAATACAAATCCTAAGAAAAAAGCCGAAATAAGCGAAAGTACTAAGCCAATTATACTGACACGTACATCGAATCCCTTAACAATGGCTACGCCAACAAAAGCTAACGCAAAACATAACCATTGGGCTCTATGTACAAGTTCCTTTAAAAATATAGTCGCTAATATGGCCGAAAATAAAGGACCAAGATATCTAATAGATATAGCCGAACCTAACGGAATAATCTGAATCGCCATGAAAAAAGTCGCTAACGATATCATTCCTGTAAAAGCTCTCAACATTAATAAGGATGGATTATTGCCGACGAGCGAAACTCCCTTATATAACATAAAAGGTAATACAAGAATCAATGTACCTATAGCCCTCAAAAAAACAACTTGACTGAAATGAAAATCTGAAAGAGACTTAGCAAGTACATTCATGACCGCAAAGGAAAGAGTGGCTATGAGTATAAATAAGATTCCTTTTCTTGGCATGAGGGCTATCGTTTGGTATTATTCCATAAGAGTAAAAATTTCAGCCCCCAATCTGGAAAAGCCAACAATTCCTTTTTCCTTAACAAAGTAGATTTCAGCCTCATTACTCTTAAACTTCATCACATCATCAAATGATTGCCCGTTAGCTTCCCATGTCATCAACCTCTCAAAATCAACCCCACCAGAACCCAGCTCTGGAGTAAACCTGTCCTGCGTAATATTATAAAAAGCCTGTACGAAACCAGTCTGTAAGCCAGAGGAATCTTCTACAGCCCATGAGGATTTGATCTCAGCGACATATTCCAGATCTTCTTCTTTCTGGTTAAAAGGTATGACTGTTACCTCCAGATTAGTCAGGTCGTCCTCAGAGATAAGTTGTGTAATGAGCCAGAGTGTAGAGCGATATTCATAACAGGGTTGATCACCATTTTGGAAATCTGTGTTGACGCCTATTTCTCTATCCAGTACTCTGCCTTCCCATCTGGTAGTATCTACGATTAGCGATACTAACTCTCCATTCTCATTTTCAAAATTGACAGTTTCTCCGGCCTCGTATACAGCATAGTCAAAGTACTCCATAGGCGGATCAATACTACCTGTCCTTACATCTTCGCAATCGGAAGAACAAGAGCAAATACTGATAAATACAAGGGTAATAAGAAAGTTCTTCATTTATTTTCATTTTAATTAAACACGCGGTCCAATTCCTCCGTCAGCAATCTATCAAAGATTATCCCTCTGTGGTTTTGGCCTTCTGACGTAATCAATTTCACTTTGTCTCCAAATTTTTCTTTCAAGGCCTTAGAGAATTTATAACGTACAACATTATCCTTTGTTCCATGTACTATGCTTATAGGACAAGTAACACTTTCTATAAATTCAATATTGGGCAGATCAAATCGCATCAAGAAATCAGGCAAAAAAGGAACATAATCATCCTTTATATCCGATAACGAGGTAAAAGGAGCAACCAATATAAGATGAGAAGGCTTATGTATAGAAGCCACATAACTCGCCATGCCTGAACCCAAAGAATAACCCATGACTACTATCTGAGACTCCTCATAATTTTGTTTTAGATATTGGTAAGCCTTATCGGCGTCATCCAATAATTGATTATCTGACCACAGACTCCCTTCCGTTTTTCCATATCCTCTATAATCTGGGATAAAAACATCTATATCCTGACCATGCACAGATCTGGTCTGGTAGATTGCTCTACCTATATTTCCTTTATTTCCATGAAAATAGAGAACAACCTTATCGCTGCCCTTATCTATGTGTAGACAATTCATGGATAAGTTATCATCTATAGGTATCTCCACTTCTTGACCTATACGATAAGATGTAGAGTCCGGAACTTGGTGCGGATAGAGTATGATCTTGCCCTGTATCAGATAAGCGATAAGACAAATGAGGAGATAGAGAAATAGGATAAACTTAAGAAACCACTTCACAGATAAGGATTCAGATTTTAGTTCTGATATTTTCTGATTACATCCAGCATCAGACTGGTAGGCACCGTTTTGTGCTTATGCTTTTTCATAATCTGAACAAAGTCATCTATCATGTGCTTAGAAAAGCCCAGCTTAAATCCATAATGATGTACCATATCCACCTCCTGATCAGAGATGATATTGTCTATTTTCATAAGAAATAACATGTAATATATTATTTCCATCCTATCCTGCTCTTTCTGAGGAGGAACGAAAGGTACATCCAATGGGTTCTTTACTAAATACTCGACCTGAGAATCTTCTATCCCCAAATGACTACCCGCCTTGAGCAAATAACTCAACTCAAATTCGTCAAAATAATCATCTATTTTGGATAACTTAACTAGGATAGAAAGCAACTCTTGAGCCTGCATCACTGATGTATTAATCTATAACGAAACGAGAATTATTTCTGATATACTTCTTTATGTTAATCCAGAAAGCCATAATCAGATAAATGATAACAGGAGATCCCATAGTCACAAAAGAAGTATAGATGAAATATAGTCTAACTCTGGATGTATGTATTCCGATATAACGCGCTATCGCTGTGCATACACCAAAAACGGATTTTTCTACAATATTTCTTAAGGATTCCACTACTTATAAAGGTAATGGAAAATCTTAAATTATAATATGGGTAAGGACTACTCTATCAAGTGATAGCTATGATGAGAATCATAAGTGACAGATGACAACGGCATATCATGTATGAGTATATTATCTATCTCCTCAGCTGGTAACTGGTCCATATTGACAATTTCTGAGCAAAGTGAAAAACCACAAAAGCCAAAGAAAAAGATTATGGATAGAAGAGAAAATTCCTTTACGCCTAGGAGAATAGTATAGGGTTCTGGGCTCTCATACTTAAGATGGAGCGCCTCATCAGTGTTTGGGAACATCATGTCGCTATTTAGATATCAAAGCTATCCAAATATATTCATATTATAAAATTTTATAATGTATAAATTAATGAATAAAAGTGTATTAACTACTTCTTTATAGCTTTCAGCATAAATACTGAGGGTAAAGCAATACCTTTAATCTTATAGACGTATTCTTGCTCTGTACGCTGCTCAAAGCAATCAGACAGCTTATATGGCGAATAATCATACTCCTTAAATTCTATGATCTCCAAGCCCTCATCTATAAGACTCTGCAATACATCAGAAAGCGGATGTTGCCAAAAATGTTCCTTCATTTTGATGTCTGCCTCTGGATTTGCGTAAGTGCCATCAGTCTCTTCCACATAAGGCTGGCCGTTATTAAAATAATTATAAGCCACCTGGTTCTTATCCCAATCAAATAAGTACATGGTGGAATGAAATTCGGCCATAAAAAAGAGGCCGCCTTTTTTGAGTCTCTTGGCAACTTGTGCCGCCCACAATGATAAATCAGGAAGCCATACAATGACCCCATAACTCGTGTATACCACATCGAAAAGCGCACTAATATATTTATCCGTCTCCAGCACATTGCCCTGCACAAACTCCGAATGCATACCCAAGCTATCTCTTATTTCCTTGGCTTTTCGTATTCCATTCTCTGACAAATCTATGGCAGTACATTCCGCCCCTAATCGCTCCAAGGAAAGCGTATCCTGACCAAAATGGCATTGTAGATGCAGCAGCGATTTACCTCTCAGGTCAGGCAAGGCTGCCAATTCGATTTTTCTGAGAGAACTTTCACCTTTCAAAAATGTTTCCATATCATAGAATTCACTTTTGACGTGGATATCTGTTTTCTTATCCCATAATCTTTGATTAGAATCGAAATAGTCTTGATATTCTTTCATTAGCACTTAACTTTGATCTATAATAATAGAAAATGGCAGAGGAAAAAAAGAAAAATTCTATGAACATAGAATTACCTGAAGAAATCGCAGATGGTGTATACTCTAATCTAGCAATTATATCGCATTCTCAGTCCGAGTTTGTTGTAGATTTTATAAGGATGGTACCTAATGTACCTAAAGCAAAGGTTAAGTCGAGGGTCATCATCACACCACAACATGCCAAGAGGTTGCTCAAAGCACTCAACGATAATGTGGTCAAGTTTGAAAAGCAGTTTGGTCCTATCCAGGAAGGTAGCCAACAAACCATCAATTATCCGCTCAACTTTACACCTACGGCTCAGGCGTAAATTATTGTTGATATCGAGACATGAAGCTCTCTTTATAGCCACTTGATATCGGAATTTTAGTATTGTTAATGCTTAACTGGTTTCCTTCGACAAATTTTATTTTGTCCATACGGATAATAAAAGATCGATGGATTCTTCGGAAGTCTTGATCGAGGACTTTCTCATAATGGGATAAGGTTTCTTTGATCGTGTAGACCTTATCGGCTGTGTGGATTTTGATATAGTCTCCGTAGGCTTCGATGTATAGAATATGATCAAGCGGGAGCTTATATAACCTCTTATTTTCTTTGATGGTTATGCTCTGTGACTTATCAGATACTTGACCATCAAGGTGAGTTTTGACCTTATTGATAGACTTCAGAAATCTATCAAAGGAAATTGGCTTAAGTAAATAATCAAAGGCATTCTGCTCGAACGCTTCGACAGCAAACTCTGGATACGCGGTCGTAAATATGACGAGTCCATCATTATGGTGATTTTTAAGATAATCCATGCCTGATAGTTTGGGCATATTGATATCGAGGAATATTATGTCCACCTGATTTTCGCTAGCAAAGTTTTTGGCTTCTATAGCAGACCGGAATTCTCCGACCAGATCTAATTCCTTCAATTCATTAATATGCTCTGCTATAAGTTTACGGGCTAGCGGCTCATCATCTACTATGATACATTTGTAATTAGACATTTAGATTAATAGTTAGATCACATATATAATAATGGTTGCCATCCGTTAGATTCAGATCATAATTGCTTTCATAAATTAAATCTAATCTTCTCTTGGCATTAGTCAGTCCGATTCCTCCACTTTGATAATCTTCACTATCTCTCTTATTATTCTTACAGTGCAACTTTAGCTGACTTTCGCTAGTCTCTATTCTGATGTTTATCTCAGGGTTGCTTCTACTACAATGTTTGAAGCAATTTTCTATAAATGGTAGTAAAATTAACGGTGCAATTTTTCGATCGTTTTCTTCATTAGGCAAGTCGATTATAATAGAATCAGAAGACTCCAATCTCAGCTTTTCCAGTTCTATATAATTATTTAGATATTCTAACTCACTGTTAAGTTCTACTCTATGGGAATCCGTTTTATATAACATATATCTCAAGGCATCTGACAACTTAACGATGTTCTCTCTCCCCTTACTGACATCGGTAGATGTCATCGCATAGATATTATTAAGACTATTAAATAAGAAATGTGGATTGAGCTGTGCTTTGAGCACAGCCATCTGATTTCTGTGATTTTCTTGTTCTAGTTGGATCTGATTTTCTTTAAGCTGAAACCATTTAAATGAAATCTTTAAAAGCAAGGAAACAATCAGGTAGACAAAATTATATTGTGCGACCTCTAACACACTTCCTAAGGGTATAAAATAAAAACCAGGCAATATATAATCGACCAAATAAACAAATATTGCATAGTGTAAGGCAATACCAATAATTGTTAAAAAGACTAAAAAAATAGCGTATACTAAATACCTCGAAGTCAGAAAGTATAAGTCAATGATCCGATAATTGATTAGAACAATAATAACCAATGGTATATGAAAAACCGCAGTGTAAAGTATATCAACAAAACCGTTACTATAATCAACTGTAAACAGTCTATAAAGAATAACAAAAGAAGAAATCCAAAATATACAATGGAATCGAACATTCGGAATATTCCTCATCGTGTTAGCTTAAGCAATGGTCCCTCCACAAATAAGTCATCATTGTTACCAAATTTTTTAACAAAACGCCTCAACTCTTCCGTCGACGCTGTAATGACCAATTCATCATTGACAATTTCATGCTTCAATCTCACACGGTTTTTTTTGATCAAGTTTTCAATTTTTTCTTCATCGAACAAGTACATTTGAAGTTGACCATTCTCTAGTTTTAGCTTCATAAAAGAATGAGCTTTTACAAAATTAGATTGAAATCTTTCGTAACCAAACATGAGATTTGGGAATCTATGACTTGAAGGAGCTATGCCTTCGTAAGGATTATTATCATCTGGAATCCAAGGATAAAAGTTGGCATAAAGGTTACCCCCTATTTCGGTTAAATGCATAATCATTTTCTCTGACGGACGTCTAAATAAGCCTTTCCCCATACCACCAGAAAAATATTTTAAAGCGTAGAAGTTCTTTTCTTGAGAATTATATAGTTCGTAATTAAGGCTATTAATTATTGAAGTATCCCTCATAAAATTGTTCACTACTAAATTATATTGTTTACTCCCCTTGTAGCGAAATTCCTGCTCGGCAAATCTTTCAAACTCCCATCTCTCAGTGCTAAAAAAGCCCTTGCTTTTTTCGTAATCTTGAATATCATTATCTATCCAAACACCTATAATATCATCATTGACTAAAATAGTTTTTTCGGTGTATAATGGATGTAAAGAAGGAAGTAGGCAGCCTGAGAATAAGACTAATACCGTGAGAAAGAATAAGTTCTTTTTCATATCAATTATTTTTCTTCAAATATTAGCCCTGACTTAACGCAAAGAAACTAATATCGGTGAATGCGCTACTTCTGTCGGTGAATCAGAATAACGATCCCGCCTGAGAAGGTGGAACAACACCGAGATGCTCATAAGCCTTTTGTGTAGCTTCTCTACCGCGCGGTGTGCGTTGGATGTAGCCTTCCATGATAAGGAATGGCTCATGGACCTCTTCTATAGTGCCCGCTTCTTCACCCACAGCAGTAGCAATAGTTGTAATACCGACTGGTCCACCTTTGAATTTATTAATGATGGATGATAAGATGCGGTTATCCATCTCGTCCAAACCACCACTATCCACATTGAGCGCATCTAAGCCATACTCCGCTATTGCATGATCTATGATGCCATTGCCTTTGATCTGAGCGAAGTCTCTGATTCTCCTTAGCAGTGCATTAGCGATACGAGGAGTCCCTCGACTACGACTAGCGATTTCTTCGACACCACGTTGTTCTATCTCTATATTAAGTATATTAGCACTTCTGACAATGATTTTCTCCAGCGTCCTCTGGTCATAGTAATCCAGATGACAGGTAATACCAAATCTAGCTCTTAACGGTGATGTCAGTAATCCCATACGTGTTGTCGCCCCTATTAGCGTAAATGGGTTAAGTTCTATCTGTATACTTCGGGCGGCAGGACCTGAGTCGATCATAATATCTATTCTGTAGTCTTCCATCGCTGAGTATAGATATTCTTCTACGACATTGTTGAGCCGATGTATCTCATCTATGAATAACACATCTCCCTCAGATAGATTGGACAGTAAGCCGGCGAGATCTCCTGGCTTTTCTAGTACGGGGCCAGAAGTTAGCTTGAGGCTAGAACCTAGCTCATTAGAGATAATATGAGACAATGTAGTCTTGCCCAATCCTGGTGGCCCATGGAGCAACACATGATCTAAGGCCTCCTCTCTCAGCTTAGTAGCCGCTATGAATACTTTAAGGTTTTCGACAATCTTAGGCTGACCCGAAAAATCATCTAAGGTCTTGGGCCTCAGGGCTTTCTCTAGCTGTCGATCATCTGATGATAATCGATCTTCTGAAGGATCTAAGATCGGATTACTCATGCTACGAATATATTAATAATTAAACTTATATATCCGACAGTAGAGCAAAAGAAAAGGTCTCCCATGTGGAAACCTTTTCCAAAAAGTAACACACAACAAAAAAATATATTAGCTCCACGATCACTTTTATCACTTGGTATTAAAATCGATTTCTATTGAAGTAATTCTAAAAGAATTACATGAAATGAACAGAAGTGTTAAGTGTAATGATCATTGGATAAGATGACATAAATAAAAAATTTCTATAACAATCGGCTAATGATAATTTGCTGTATGTATTCTTATAGAGTCATACAGAAGAAAACCGTTACCCCTATATCTTATATTTTTTCGCCAGACCCTCCTTACTCATATTCTCAAAGCAAAAAAATGAAATATCAGAGGTAACGTATATCTGGATACGCACTCTACATAGATATAAAACAAACAACTTATTCTTTTACTAAAACTTAAACCAACAACTTATGTCAAACTCATACCCTTATCGGACTAAAGACAAATTCAAGCATCTTTTATCAAGGAGCAGAAACGAAAGCCCAAAAGATGTACCTATGGAATTAATCGACGATGATAGATTCGTTATTAAAAATGAAATTCTTCTAAGGACCGAAAATGTACTGGAAAAGCCCGCACTAGTAAGACTACTAAATGACATGGGATACAGTATTTCTAAAGAACAAATCAAACGATGTTGCTGGGATAAAAAACTTTTGATTGTATCTGATCTTCAAGATTATAAAAGTGCCATAGACACTTTCAAAGGTCAAGAGACTTTGCCCTTTATGTCAAGCTATAATGAATTAAAGTACGGTGATAATCATGGTCCCGCAGAAGGTGATAATCAAGAAGGAGGCTCTAATTCCAATGAAATGGTAAAAGAGGAATCAACTGGTATTAAATATAAAAGAAAAAAATCTGTGTGGAGACCTAAAAGCTGTAATGAATTACTAAATAGCGTTAAACCTCATGATCCAAACAAAATACAGATTGGTATTATAGACTTCGGTTGGGGCGATCCACATACAGAAACCCTTAAATCAATAATTGAAGATCAATCGGACCTTATTCAAACTCATGATTACAGTACAATTAATAGTCATCCCGTTGCGACCATCTCAGCAATATGTTGCCAGATAGCTCGCGGGATAAAAGAAAAAATGGACATATTAAATATTAGTTTAGGTCATTATTCTAAAACTGAAAACAAAATCTTAAGTCGATACATTCAGCTGGCAGGACAATCGGGGATACTAATTGTTTGCTCAGCAGGAAATAGTGACAGCGATAATGATATAGTATGTCATTGGCCCTCTAACTTTGCTCAAGTACACCACAATGTGATTTCTATATCGTCCAGTAAGTACAAGCCAGAAGGTAGAGATTTTGAAAAAACTCGATACGCAAACTATGGTAAAAGAACAGTAGATGCCTTTTGTAATGGAGCATATCTTTATCCCAGTAATGTAAATCTAGTAGACAATCATCATAATGACAACAATCATCATCATACTACAGAGCAACGAGCAAAATATGGCTATGGTACTTCATTCTCTACAGCCTTTATTTCTGGAATAGTTGCAAGATTATTTTCTGAGTATAATAAGAGCACTTTTATGAATGCAAATGGCTTCGATAAAGAGAAAATATTTGAGTATCTTAATTTTATGGTAGATGGGCATGTATATTCTAATAATGTTCTCAAATATCAAAATGCTAAGTACCTTCCAAGAACTACGGTATAACTATGAAGCGGTTAATAATTTTCTTTTTCTCTTTAATTAGTTCAGCAACCTTTACTATCAATGCATATGGACAAGAATGCGAATTATTAACCTATTCAAAAAAAAATTATAATCTCAAATTCGACAAATTTAAGAGCACATTTGCAAATCTGCTTTTGGAATACAACGAATTAGATTCTATCTGTGTCGAAAGATCATTACAATTTCTTAGAAGAAACAATCTTTCAAGAGATCAAATTATTGAGTTGTATAATCTCGTCATTGATAATACCAGAGCAAAGACCTCTAGGCATGACTCAATATTGACGAGGTTATATACCTCTTTGGCCTATTATCATAAAATACAAAATAATTTTACTGAAGCATTCACCAATTTTGATCTTGCAAAAAAGTATAGTAATAAAGTATTTGATGAAGGAGATGAAGAGTTCAGAAAAATATACTATAATGTAGGTGAAACATACGCTAGAAAAGGTGACAATGACTTTGCCATTAACTATATCGACACTGCATTATATCTGTATGGTTATGATACAATAGTGGCAAAAAAATCCAGATTTTACGAAGAGCTTTCTACTTGTTACTCTAAGAAAGGAGACGGCTTTCTATCAGACTCATATTACGATTTATACAAAATAATTTCAGATACGTTTAAGAAGTCCAACCTCATTATTCCGGCTATAGAGTTCGCCAACAACAAATTTTTCTTAGAAGAATATCCAGAAGGTTTACAAGCGGTCCTCCCTCACGAAAAAATTCTCTATAATCCAAAAACCAAGAATGACTTAAAAAAAGATTTTTCCAATCTATTATACAAACTACATTTCTCCAACAAAGACTTCGATTCAGCCAAGAAGTTCTTAGATATATATGGGTCAATCTCCTCTACAACAGCTAACAAAGTATCCTTCTTAATTAATCAATCAAGAATACTGGCAAAAAAAGATTATGATCTTGCAATAAATAAATTAAAACAGGCTATTGAATTAGCAAGGAAGAATGATATAGAAGAAGATCTTAATACGGCCTACATAAACTCTATATCCTATTCTCGTAAAAATCAGAACTTAGGCTTGGGCTATGAGCTTTATGAAAAATGGAAAGAAGATTGCCATGAAAGAGACATAAGAAATTCTCACTCTTTTAGAAATATTAAAAACATAGGAATTATTACAAAGTTTATAGTAGAATTTGTGGGTGACAAATCTGACAATAATAAATTACTAGAAGAAGCCTATGATTACATCAAATATTATGTCGAAGAATCAGATTCCTTAATTAACACCTATACGGATCACGAAGCATTAATACACAGCATAGAGGATAGAAGAAAGCTAATTAGCCGAGGAATAGAGTTGTGTTATCTGCTGCATACTAGAACCAACGATTCTCGCTATAATGAAGAGGCGCTTGGGCTGATGGAAAAATCTAAATCCCTCATCTTACTTTTTAATGCAGCTAAAAATATCAACAAAGATGAATACTCTGACATCGAGTACGCAGAAAAGCTGAAGGATTCAATAATCATGGGACGTCAGATATTGAAGGACGAAATGCTTCCCTTAAGTCAGCGATTAGAAGAATCATTAGTGGTATGTCGACAACTCAGACAACTAAGGCAGCTTTATAAGTCTAGCTCCATTCCAGATTATGTTTCTGATAACACTGATGTAATCACTGATAGGTCCAGGAATTTTATTAGTTATCACGGTTCGCTAGCAGACGACCATCTATTTTATCGTATTCACAATTTTGATGATGAATTAAAATTTGATACTTTTCATCTTGACCATAAAGAGATTAATCAGATATATGATCTGTATAGTGCAGAAAAAACAGAAAAACGTATTCAGGTAGATATAAGTACTCTTTCTACAAAACTATTACCGGAGAGCGTTCCTACAGAATTTTTAGTGATACCTGATAATATTTTAGCTTACATTCCTTTTGATGTATTGGACTACAAAGGAAAATACCTTATTCATCATAGTCAGATATCCTATTCCTTTTCTTTGTCTCATCTCAAAGAATTACTAAAATCACAAAAAAAGCATAGCCACTTTATAGGATTTGCTCCAAGTTATAACTCAAGCGGTGTCAATTCGACAAGGACAGTTACATATTTTGATTCTATAAGATCTGGTCAAGAGTTAAAAAGCCTAAAAAATAATATAGAGGAAGTGCTGGGTGTGGAATCTAACTTTAGCGATACCAGATTATTTTTGAGAGAAGAGGCGACAAAACAAAACTTTGTGGAACAAGCAGAAGAAGCAGGTATACTTCACATTGCAGGACATGCCACATCTGATTACAAAGGAATTGATAATTATTTATACTTCAGTTCTAGCCCAGATTATGTCTTAGACCTTAACGAAGTCTATGGGCTGAAGATATCGGCCCAGATGGTAACTCTTAGTGCATGTGAGACTTCGCTCGGCAAAAATTTATCAGGTGAGGGTATTCTAAGTTTTGCAAGGGGGTTTGCTTATGCAGGTGCACAATCAGTGGTAAGTACACTTTGGAGTGTGGACGATGGTACGACATCGCATATAATGGCTTCTTTTTATAGTTATCTGTCCGAGGGATATGAAAAAGATGCCGCTTTGCGTCAAGCCAAATTAGATTATATAGCTGAAGCCAGAGGGCCAGGAGATAATGAGCCATATTACTGGGCGGGAGTTATAGTTACAGGAGATACCAGGGCATTAGTCACTCCCTCTTATAAGAAATACTACTACTTATTAGGAGTAGGCGCACTTATATTTTTTGGCTTTTACTGGATGCAACAGAAAAAGTCAGTAGCATAATAGATCATAACTGGATGATACTTTTTTTCCATGCTTTTACAAATGGTAAATGATATATTTTCTCCAATGATTGATCTCCATTTCTTTTTCGTTCCATAATTGATTTGAGAAGTTCTTTCTGTTGTGGACTTAGGTACTGTATAGGATTGTCTTTGTCATAGATAGCAGCATTTATTTTAGTTCTCTGAGACAACGTCAAGGGCAAATAGGCAAAATCACTTTTCTTCAGGTAGTATTGTGGGTCCTTGTCTCTTCTGTAATTTTTGGGATTCTTCATTAGTTGAAAGTCATGGTCTTTTACCGTATCCGAGATTTCTTTGGAGGTAATTCTATTGCCATCATAAGTTACTTTCACTACTTCCTTACCCCTAGCAAAAGCAGCCTCGGTACATACAACACCGTCAATGCCACCCAAAATGCCTTCTCCCGTCCAAAAGCAATACATACTATAATAATTCTCTGAGCGGTTCTTATCATTTAGCGATAACTCCTCTAAAAATAAATCAAAATAGAGAGGTGTATTCTTTCCAATTTGCATTAGCGCCGACTTGATAGCTAGAGAAAGACCGATAACAGAGTAATCTCCTGCATGTCTTTGGATAATATCTTCTCCTTTATGATTAAGTATTCTTACTACGGGATTATTCCAGCTAGGCTCCTCGTAACGATTCAGTATCTTTCTGTCATATCCGCCCTTGTTATTATAGATTACTACTGGGTGAAATTCCGTTTCTATAAGTTCTACGACGAAAGGATGACTTAACACTTTTGATCCGAAAGTTGTACACGTAGAACATCCTGGTACTTCTTGGAATAATACTAAAGCGGGTTTGCCAGATTTTTCTGATTGCTTGAGAGCATTCTCTAAGCTTCTATGCCACTTAACCTCTCCTAACTCTATGGACTTCTCTGCAATATTATTTTGCGAAACCAGAGGGACACGGATATAAAAAACTGACAATAAGACAATTACACTCCCAAAAACAGTAGACCTAGGCATTAGAGAAAAAATTTATAAAATGAGTATTTTCGGGGTAACACATTGACAAAACAATACTCTTTACCCTTGAACGATAATGAGAAATTAGTAAATGATGTAAGAAAAGACATACATTCTCGGAATCAAATAATCGAGAATATATACAATAACGAGAAACTGAAATCTTCTATTGTATCATTTATAACTAAGAATGGTGGAGAATCCCACAGTGCAAATGATGTATTCGTATTTGCAATCTTGACTTTTATAAAGCAATGCTTCAGACACCAATTTGAGCTAAGGAAGGATATAAATGCCTATATCTTTTCTGTGGCTAAATACGAATGGATGCGATTAAGCAAAAATAACGTACAAATCGTAGACGAAGAGCACAGAAAAGAGTTAAGTAATGATATAAACATAGAACAGATACTAATAGATAAAGAAAAGAAAGAAAAACTTTCGATTGCGCTGAGCCAATTAGATCAAAAGTGCAAAGACGTGCTGACCTTATGGTCGACAAGTCATAAAATGAGAGAGATTGCAATCAGGATGGAATATAAATCAGATGGAATGGCAAGGAAGAAGAAGCATGAGTGTATAAAAAAATTGCGTAACCTATTTAACGGAAAAGGATGAAACAATTTGAATTATTTGAAGCATATCTAGGGAAAAAATTGACCCCAGAAGAAGTAAATTCTTTTGAGTCCAAACTAAAGTCTAACCCTGACTTCAAAGAAGACTTTGTGCTGCACAAAAACTTACAACATAGTTTTGATATTCTGCTAGAGCAGGACGTCCTAGGGGTTATTGATAATATAGAACAAAAGAAATTATCAAATAATAATGCGAATGGCATTGCAAGAGCTAGTAGTAAAAAGTGGATTTCTCTTGCCGCTTCGACCTTATTTCTTTTGACAGCATATTTATTATGGCCTTCTAAGGAAATAGGCAAATCAGAATTCTCGCAAATATCAGAGTACATTCATCACTTTAAAGAGTTAGATTCTACGAGGGGGACCGATAATTCTACAACTCCAATAAGTGAGATTGTGACTACCGCTAAGGAGCTACTAGAAAAAGAAGAATGGATTGAAGCCATCCCCGTCCTAAAACAACTCATCGCACAATCTTCATATATTAGAATCAAGCATCGGGCAGAATGGAATCTCGCCGTCGTCTATGCCCAAATCAACGAAAAGGAAAAGGCAAAAGACATATTACTAAAAATAATGAATGATTCCTCTCATGACTATAAGGATCATCCAGAGCTCAAGTCTCTGATGAAAAAGCTGAGATAAAAGAACATCTCACTACTTAGTATTATGTAATGATCACATGAAAGAAGAAGTCATTTTTTCTTTTTCACTTCTTCATCCTTCTTATCTATAAATAGATTTCCACAACCGTCTATAAAGGCATTAAAAGTCTGACCCAAAAAGACCTCAAAACCTTGTAACAAATCTATATGAGTACCAGAGTCATAGTCTACATCCGCATTGATTTGTTGAGTAGATTGTAGTATACCGTCAGTCTCAAAATCTTCGTTGGTATTCTGAATTCCTGATAGTGCATTAGGTCCAGCATAATCAGGCGGACATGGTGGCGGTGTACCACCACAATCCAAAGTAAAATTAAAACCTAGATTAGACCATCTATCATCCCACTCAAAATATATAGGCACTCCAGCTGTGACAGGTACATTAGAAACTTGAGATGCCAGATTATCTCCAGGAGATGCAGCACAATCGTTATCGCTACTCGCTATCAAAGTAAGATTAGAACAATTACCACTATACACCCATAGTCTGGTATTGGTGCCACCGTTGCAAGAGTATATGTTAACCGTACCTGTCATAGTCGGGATATATGCATACCATGCTGCGTTATTGGCACCAGCCTGACTCGCACCGCCTCCCTGATTAGGAGGAGTCGCTGCATACGTGCCGCAACTCGGTAATACTGTAGCCGTGACACAGGTATAATTATTAGGACATGCTATGGTAAAGTCAAATCCTTGGCTAGACCAGCGATCATCCCATTCCAGATATACTGGCACACCAGCCGTCACAGAAAAATTAGATACTATAGAAGCCAGATTGTCACCTGGAGATGCCGAACAATCATCGTCACTACTAGCCACCAAATTAAGGTTACCACAAGTACCTGTGTACACCCATAATCTTGTATTGACACCAGCACCACAAGAGCGAATATCTACTGGACCTGAAAAATTAGGAATGAACTCATACCACACAGCATGGGTTGCGCCTCCCTGATTTGCTCCACTTCCCTGCGTAGGTGGCAGGGCCGTATAAGTGCCACAGGTGGTAATAACTTCTGCCGTAGCACAAGTATAATTCGCTTCGCAGATTATCTCAAAATCAAATCCTTGGTTAGACCAGCGATCATCCCACTCTATATAGATAGGTACACCAGAACTAACTGGAACGCTCAATACCTCTGATGCCAGATTATCTCCTGGCGCAGCCTGACAGTCATCATCGCTACTTCCTAACAAAGTCAAACTACTACAGCTGCCAGAATAAACCCAGAGTCTCGTATTCACTCCTTGATCACAAGAGCGAACGGTAACCGTTCCGTTATGGTTAGGAAAAAACTGATACCACACCGAGTTAGTCGCATCACCATTATTGGCTCCATTACCTTGATCAGGAGCTAATGCCGTATGTATACCACAAGACGTAATAAGTTCTGCATTATCACAAGTATAGTTATCTGGCACACTGCAATCCGTTCCGTCTATAAACATAGCTCCTCCATTACTGGGGTCGAGCCAAGGCTGCAATTGATTAGCCGAGTTATTACCATTCTGATCCCAAGAATACCATACCGAGCCATAGTAATCAGGAGCATTCGGGTTATTGCAAGATGCGCCCCCACCTGTGAGATCTCCTATAATTCTTTTGTTCTGATCATATAAAGGAGATCCAGATGATCCGCCCTCTGTCGTGCCACTATCCCATACCACGATCCAATGAGTACCCGCTGGAGATCCGCCCCAATTACCATTAGGATTAGCTGGATTGACATCTTCAGAGAACTTTTTGACATCACCACTTGGATGATGAATGGCTCGGGTATCAGTGACTCCTGAGTTCTGCCGATTCCATCCAGAATAATAGACATCATAAAAGTCGATAGGATTACTGGTTAATTCTATTAGAAAAAAATCAGAATCCACTCCTTCCGCTATTACAGTTCCGCCCTGTACGGTTTCGTTGACAGGCCCATCTGTAGATGGAATTCCTGGACAAGCCGGAGTAGGACTGTCATAGTTAAACATGAAAATATTATTGAGTACATCGCCTGGATTTCTATTAGAAAAGCAATGCTCTGCCGTCAGAAAATAAGCCTGACAATTTTGATTCGTATTATTGATAAGTGCGCCCGTACAGATTCTATTATTGCCACTTGTTAAGATCATTGCGACTGATTTAATCTGATCTTCCCATCCTGCAGCTATAGGACAGCCGACATCATAATTACAAGACCCAGCATCCTGAAAGCGCTTAATCATAGATCGGGCCTGACGATCAAATGATCTATAACCATGGACAATACCACTAATCTCAATCTTACTCTGTCCTATCTTATCCCTTGGTTCTATTACCTCTACTATGCAAATGGAATCATTCACTAATCCCGTTGCAAACTCTTTGTTCTCCTTTACATTTTTATATGTGAATGGGCCTAAATATCCATTACTGTAAGAAAGTCCGTAGACATAAAGTTCTGTGCCTACCGGAATATCAAATAGATTATAATTAAGATTAATGGATGTTGCGTCTGGTGCAATTATTTTATAACGCCATACTCGATCACCATTAGCTAATGTCTCCCAAGTTCCTTCTTCATTAATATCAATCACTACATCGTGGACATATCCGAAACGGTAAGGTATACCAGCTTCGTCATCCTGCTGATCTTCTTTATCCAATTGTTCGTAATCCAATGCTGGCACTTCGATTACCGCCAACTCCGATCTCATATCATTATGTAATGATGGTGGTGTACCTTCTTCAAAAACAACTTGGGTACAAACTGGAAAACTGATAAATATTGCAAAGAGCAATGTAGATAACTTAAGATGCATACTAGTAGGTTAACATAAAGAAGGTCATAGGAATATCATTGCTTATCCTATGGTGCTGATCCATAAGACACATATTCCAATCCTTCACAAAAATTAGATTTTAACTAAGTTTATTGAGTCCTATAGGCTTATTAAGGGAAATTACTTCTAAAGTTAATCAATATTTATGGTTAGTCAATCATCTTAATAGCTCGGCCTGGGGTATATGGCGCACCCATATCCTCCAAAATACGTTCTAATTCTTCTATGTCCTTAGTGGCAATTTCCTTGATCTGACTTATAATAGGCTCTGCCTCTTCTTTGGCTATTGCCAGACTCATTCGATGCGTACCAGTCGGTGCAGAGGTGGTATTTTTTTGTTCATAATTAATCCAACCTACTCTACCCGATGGTGATGGTGGCTGATCTATATCTAATCGCGTTTTGATATTATCACCATATAGACCTCGTCTTATTTCTTTGATCTTAGCTGTCACTGCGTAATATTGTTCAGTAAGTTCAGTACCAGGTGAGTCCACCATCTTGATGGCTTCTTTTATATGTCTCAGCTTATTATCTATCTCGCTAAGCACCCTACCCGCACCTTCTATTCTTCTAGATAACTCTGTCACCTCTTTTTGGAAAGCTATCTTCTCAGACATATTATCCGCGGGCATGACTTGATTATTAAGAGAATTTACATTGAATTCTAAGGGGTCCGCTATCTGTGTAGTCTCTCCTCCCTTTATCTTGTACATTGTCACAGAATATTTGCCAGGGGCAACCATAGTTCCATTTGATTCGCCAGCAAAAGGATTATAAAAGGAAGATTTTCTAAGATTGATCGCATTCTTAGACGGATATCTTAGATCCCATTTTATCCTACTGATCCCTTTAGATGGTTTTCTGTATAGTTTTCTTACCACTTCTCCATCGTTGTCCTTGATCACGAACATCAGCTGCGGAGCAACTTCTTCTGATTCCGCTAGCAATTCCTCGTAGGTCGGATAAGGGTTATCCTTTTTGTTCTTTGCTTCTTTTTTAGCCTTTTTTTGTCTCTCATCTTTCTTCGACTTAAAACCTTTGCTGATGTAATAATCTATCATCGCCACACAGCCCAGATTATCTCCAGAATAATAGCTATCCCCTTGGAAGGACTTACCATTTAGTCCTAAAGGTTTCGCTGGTTCGTATACATAAGCATCTCTGACTGCTAACAGTTTAGGGTCATCACCCATCTTACCCGTTCCAACATGCCTAAGTGCTGAATAATCATCCAATACATAAAATCCCCTGCCAAAAGTCCCTAACACCAAATCATTCTCTCTGCGCTGAATTGCCAAATCACGAACCGCAACCGTAGGAACGCCAGCTTTAATTTGTTTCCATCGTCCGCCTCCATTAGCACTAAAAAATACACCAAACTCAGTTCCACAAAATATCAATTGATCATTTTCGTGATCTTCTTCTATAGCATAGACACTACCTCGATCTGGAAGGTTATTGCTGATATTCTTCCATGTCATTCCTTTGTCTATACTTTTGAAAATGTAGGGCTTAAAGTCACCATACTTGTGATGGTTAAATGCCGCATAAATCACATTCTCATCATGCTGTGAACAATAGACGCTATTGACATAAGTACGCTTTGGTACGCCGATAATGTTGTCTATTTTTTTCCAAGACCCGCCACCATCAGAACTTATCTGTAACAATCCATCATCCGTCCCGACTACCAAGAGACTCTCATCTAGCGGCGATTCAGAAAATGCCACAATAGTACCATAAGGAGATGTCGATCTGTTTTTAGCTACCGCATCTATACCCCATACGCGATCCATTATCTTCAGTTCGTTGCGATTAAGTTGACGAGTCAAATCTTCGCTGATGACCTCCCAGTTATTGCCGTAGTCATCAGAGCGGAACACTTTATTAGCCGCAAAATATAGTCTGCCAGACTTATGATGGCTTACTTGCAATGGAGCGTCCCAATTCCACCTGTAACCATTTTCATCTTTTCTCTCTTTGGGTTGTATACCGACTTCTTCTCCACTCTTCCGATCATATCTTACCAGCACACCATACTGAGATTGTGCGTAGACGATATCTGGATTGTCAGGATCTATCTGTGACTCGAATCCATCTCCGCCATGAGTAATGTACCAGTCAGAATTAACTATACCATGTGCTGTATTGGTGCGAGATGGTCCACCCATACTAAAGTTATCTTGTGTACCACCATATATATTATAAAAGGGTTCATCATTATCCACAGCAACTTTATAAAACTGTGTCACAGGGAGATTCGCCTTGAAATTCCAGGTTTTCGCTGCGTCAAATGTTTCGTAGATACCGCCATCACAACCCACAAGCCAGTGCTGATTATTCTGAGGATTGATCCACATGCAATGATTATCCACGTGCTTTGTTACTTCACCCACTCGCTTAAATGATTTGCCTCCATCATGACTCGCACTGAGCCAGGTATCCATAGAATAAATTGTACCCGCATCAATAGGATCGGCGACAATTTCCTGATAATAATTACCGCTCGTTACGTGACCACCTTGCTTTTTCCATGATAATCCAGCATTTGTAGATTTATAAAAACCGCTTTTTCCTTCAGCCGCTTCTACAATAGCATAAAGAATATCAGGATCGGCCGATACCGCCAGACCTATACGTCCCAGATCAACACTAGGTAACCCTTTGCTTGCTTTACTCCAGGTTTCTCCTCCGTCCATTGACTTATATATCGAAGAACCCGGTCCACCACCTAGATAAGTAAATACATGTCGCGCTCTCTGAAAAGAAGCCGCATATAGTATGTCTGGATTACGAGGATCTATTATCAAATCAGTTACACCCGTGTATTTATCTATTTCTAAAGTCTTATTCCATGTTTTTCCACCATCTGTAGATTTATACAGACCTCTATCACCGCCACTACTCCATAATGGACCTATGGCAGCGACCCAGATAATATCAGAATTCTCTGGATGTACGATGATCTTACCTATATGCTCGGATTCCTTGAGTCCCATGTGCTTCCATGATGATCCACCGTCCACGGACTTATATATACCGTCACCATAAGCCACAGAACGTTGGTTATTGTTTTCTCCTGTACCGACCCATATAGTCTGTGAGTTAGATGGGTCCATTGTGACGCATCCTATAGAATACGAACCTTGACTGTCGAATATCGGCTTATAGGTTGTACCATTATTGACTGTTTTCCATACTCCTCCTGATGATACAGCCACATAATACTCAAAAGGGTTGTCTGGATTGACCGCTAAATCAGAGATTCTTCCAGACGTATTCGCCGGACCTATACTCCTAAACTTTAATGCAGAGATCGACAGCTCATCCAGAGGATTCTTTTCTTTCGTCTCCGTTTTATCTTTTTTCTTTTTCTTTTGTGAAAATGAAGGGCTGTATAAAAGCGTAAAGCTCAAGCTCAAGAAGAAGCATAAAAGCGTATTTCTCATGGTCAGTTTATTTTTCGCTTTAATTTAAAGAAACGATCTGAAAATGAGGGTGAATATTAGATCAATTGAGCTGAAAAGGCTCTATTTAATACAGTATAGTAGCCCATCCAGAATAACAAGGTCAACTGTAAGTCAGACGACGCCATAAGCTTTCCAGAGGACCTTGTCGGTATTTGCTTAATACTAACGGTGACAGATATATTAAAATCATCCATACCAAAAATATAATACCCCAGCATTGAAGACGATCGAGCTTAGCAAATAAACCCAAACCGTGCCCATAAAATATAAACGTACACAGCACAGAAGTAAGGATGTAATTAGTCAATGCCATCTTTCCTACGGCCTGTAATCTTAGTTTAAGTCCCGATAACCATTTCTTTTGACTCCACATCATGACAAGGGCTATATATGATAGAGCCATAAAAAGTGATGAAAAATAAACATACTGAGAGCCGATATTCATACTCCATATACCTTCCCAATCAAGACGGTAAGATTCTGACAAACCGAAAAAAGCCACCACCAATCCAATGGCAAACAATGAAAGAAAATAATTTCTATACTTCGAAAAAGGCCATGACGCGCTGAGGTAACCCTTTCTCAGTAATATCATACCAAGTATCATCATGGCCGAAACATGCCACAACTTTTGGGTGATGAAGATAATCGTCTGTAATTCTATCGCGCCCATTATACGCGGCGACATCTGATCGAGATAAGAACCTCTATAGGCATTTATTTCGCTAGAAGTGCGACTTTGATCTGGTGTCCACCAACTGTACATATCTTGCAATACATCTTGTGGTGTCATGTAGTACAACATGAAATTCATAACGACGGGAATAAAAAATAAAAGGACACAAAGAATAGCCAATGTCCTTATAGACCATTTTCTGATAAGATATACTAAACAACCACATAGCGCGTAAGTCACTAGGATATCCCCCATCCAAATCAGATAAGCATGCACGAATCCAAAGATTGCCAGAAAGAACATGCGCTTATAGTGAAGCTTATTGACAGGTCTATTCTTTATCTCTGCATTGCGGGAAAAAATAATCATTCCTGCCCCGAATAGAATCGAAAATATAATAATGAAACGCATATCCGCAAAAACAAAACTAAATCCATGAACCCAAGCATTATATCCTTCCAGTCCTGCCCCGGCATAAGGATTAACATATCCTAATCCGACATTGGAGAAAGAGATAATATTCATGATAAGAATCCCTATAATGGCAATCCCTCTAAGTAAATCAAGTGCATCGATGCGAGTGTTAGAAAAGTCTAAGACATTATATTTCACAATATTAAAATATGAAATATCTCTGGAGATATTAGCATAAGATTAATTATCCATTCTTTCCTATTAGTTTCCAGAATATTATAACTACAAAAATTAGTATCCTTGTGACATGTCAAAGTTTAGTCATATAGACGAATCAGGAAAACCGAACATGGTGGACGTCTCTCATAAAGACATCACTCAAAGAATTGCGCGTGCGCAATCCATTATGTGCCTGCCAGAAGATATAATAGAGTCATTAAAAAAATCGGATTATAATTCTCCAAAAGGACCAGTCTTCCAGACAGCCATTATTGCCGGCACGATGGCGGTCAAAAAAACAAGCGACCTGATTCCACTCTGCCATCCTTTGCCTATAAGTAAATGTCAAATCGACATACAGATCAATGATAAAAATGAAGTCGTCATAGATTGTATGGTGAAAGTCAATGGTAAGACTGGTGTAGAAATGGAAGCTCTTACAGGATGCAGCGTCGCCGCTTTGACCATATATGACATGTGCAAGGCTTTCTCACATGACATAGTTATAAAGGATACAAAATTAATGCACAAAACAGGTGGCAAAAGTGAGTACACTAGAACATAGAACTCACCCAAAACATACGGCACTCACAAAGCCTAGCGGAGGACAATTTCATATAAATGAGTGGACCATCCTAGGAGCACCCTGCTCACTAATCAAAGAGTTGGTAGAAAAGCTATCCATACTTTTGCGTAAGGACGAGTTGCGATGTGGTTATCTGGATATGCTACATCAAGAAGAAGATAACAAATCTAGCCTATCTACAATTTTTGAAGATAAGCTTTCTTATATCCAATGGTCGACGGCTAAAAAAATACATGAGCGCCATTATCGAAAATTATTTGCAGATATAGATATACTTTTTGTCAATGGGAACCATTACAAAGGTCAAAAGCAAATCGTCATTATCCACGAAAAAAAGAAAGAGTCCCTCAGCAGAAAAATAGATAGATTGAACAATGTGAAGATAGTCGCAGAAAATGATACCGAGACCTTTGATTTTATAAAAGAAAGAATTAGTAATGATTCTACTGTATTAAAGAAAATAGATATCGCTCAAATAGCAAACATAATAATCAATCATTATAAGAAAAACGTTCCGCCTATACACGGCCTTGTCTTGGCTGGCGGAAAAAGCTTGAGAATGGGCGAAAATAAAGCTCAAATAAACTACCACGGAAAACCTCAAAGTGAATATGAAGCTGACTTACTCTCTGAATATTGTGACAAAGTTTTCATATCTAGTACAGACGAATCAGAACATCTAGAATATCCTAAGATCAAGGATACCTTCCTAGGTCTAGGTCCTTATGGTGGCATACTTTCTGCTTTTCGATACGATCCCAATGTGGCTTGGCTTACTCTGGCTTGCGACCTACCCTATCTAAATAAAGAAACGTTAAGTCAACTTGTATCTTCTAGAAATCCTCAAAAATTAGCAACCTGCTTCTACAATCCAGAAACTGATTTTCCAGAACCTCTCATTACGATCTGGGAGCCAAGAGCTTATGCCATATTATTAGATTTTCTTAGTCAAGGATATTCTTGCCCTCGCAAAGTCCTGATCAACTCAGATATTGAGATGATCAAAATAACTAACAATGAAAAATTAAAAAACTCCAATACACCAATAGAACAAGCCGAAGCAAAAAGCTATATATCTAATCTCGGTAAGTCAATATAGGATAAGTCTCTCCCTTCTCATAATCAGACTGACCTCTGGGTAACTCCATAAAGGCATCTGTATTCTTTAAGTTAACAAAATCACCAGAGCCATTTCCAAAACATGGCAGAGCTAATACTTTACCATCTTCAGAATACTCTAGCTTTACAGGTAAGAATAAGTGCAAGTCCGCTTTGAACTCGAAATCGGATTTTAACTCCGCATGTCTTATTGGTTTTTCTTTCTGCTGTAAGGACTTAAATAACCACCAAAATATATACTTCCGTGTACTCACAAAACTAGACACAGGATTACCTGGCAAGCCAAAAAGGACACAATCACCCTTACGACCAAACCATAATGGCTTCCCAGGCTTTTGCTTAACTCGATGAAAGATTTTCTTTACACCTAATTCTTCCATTACCTCAGGAACAAAATCAAATTTGCCCTTGGACACGCCACCACTTAATATGATAAGTTCGTTATTGGTTAATAATGCTTCTAGCTCCTCTTTCATTAGTAGCTTATCATCAGTAAGATGATGATGCGAAGGAGCTATTCCAAACTTATCTAACAAAGCCGCTATGGTCTGACCATTAGACTTTCGTATCTGATGTGGTAAGGGTATTTTATCTATATCTATTAATTCGTCGCCAGTGGTAACTATTATGGTTCTCGGAAGAGAGGCACATAAGATTTTCCTCTTTCCCACACTCGCGGCTATAGAGATTTCGGCTGGAGAAAGTGGTATCCCTTTATGGATTAAGATTGCACCCTTGGCTACATCGGATCCCTGAGCATGTACATTTTGTCCCTTTCTAACATTAGTCTCTGTTATAGTTGCAACTCCATTCTCTATAGAGACATCCTCATAACGCATAACTGTATCCGTCCCCTTTGGCAAGACACTACCCGTCATTACTTCTATACATTTACACTTGTCTATCAAAGAGGTCTGAGGTGATCCTGCTGCCGAAGTACTTTCTATGATAAACGTCCTTACCTCCTTCCCTAACTGACTATAAGCAATGGCAATCCCATCCATTGTGACTCTATCATAAGGTGGAAATGGGCGATCAGCCAAGACCTCCTCGGCCAATGTACGTCCTAGGGCATCTTCTAATAAAACCTTCTCCTTACCCAAGTGCAGACAATTCTCACTTATAAGATTTAAAGCTTCCTCTGTGGTAATCATCCGCCTATTGTTGACATGGACTCGAATACATTTTTGGACCTATTAGATTCTGCCATTTTTCCATTGACGGCTTTATGTGCTAAGGCTTCTTTTATAGCAGTAATAATTTGCTCATCGGTTGCACCTTGTCTCATAAAGGTTTTGAGATTGAATATTCCTTGGTCATAAAGGCAAGTTTTGAAAGTGCCCTCTGGAGTGATTCTTATCCGATTGCAGGAGCCACAAAAAGTCCGTGTATAAGCTGCGATAATCCCAAAACTCCCTGCAAACCCATTGATACGATAGTTCTTGGATGTAGAATATGGTGGGTCATTTAGTTTTTCTATATCGGGATACTTTTCAGTGATATGATCTAATATTTTTTGGTGATTCCATACTAGATTTGGGTAATATTCGCCGTGACCGTTGAAAGGCATTTCCTCTATAAAGCGCACAGAGATGTTCTGATCCTTAGCCAATTCTACCATAGGGATAATATCATCTATGTTACGATCCTGCATGACGACACAGTTTAGTCTGATGTCTAGATTATATCGTAGCATCTCATGGAGGCATGCCATCACTTGGTCCAGAGCATCCCTTCTTGTAATCTGCAAAAATCGCTCTCTATCTAAACTATCCAAGCTCAGATTAAAACTATTTACACCCAAAGAAATTGTCTCCTCTAAGTGGGGTAAAGTGCTCACACCATTAGTCGTTATGGCAATTTTCTCCAGTTTCGGTAACTCTGATAAAGCAGAAAGAAAAGACATAAAGTCTTTTCTGATATAGGGTTCTCCTCCCGTAATTCTAATCTTCGTCACGCCTTCATTGACTAATAGCCTGCTTATCCTTATCATCTCTTCGTAAGTCAATAACTCTTTGCGAGGGACAAACTTCATATTTTCGGGCATACAGTATGAGCAGCGCAAATTGCACTTGTCTGTCACGGACAGTCGCAAGTAATTCACCTCTCTATTATGCCGATCTATGAGCATTAACTTATCTTTATTGAGTACAGGAAAATAGATAAATCTATATTAATAAGTAAAAGTTTTTTGATTATCGACTCAAGATATTCCAGACAAATCTTACTCAACGAAATCGGAGAAACTGGTCAGACCAAGATCAACAAGTCTCAGGTGGCCATAGTCGGTTGTGGTGGCCTTGGCGCAATTGCCGCCATGTATCTCGCTGGAGCGGGTATCGGGTCTATTATTTTGATCGATGGCGATACACCTGATATTACTAATATTCATCGTCAAGTCTTCTATAATGGCAATGAAACACATTCCAAATCTCAGATTCTTGGTCAAAAAATAAATACGCTAAATCCAGAGGTAAATGTTGTCATTGAATCTAATTTTCTGGATAAAAACAACATAGATGATCTACTCACGGGTGTGGATATCGTCTTAGAATGCACCGATGATATTATGTCAAAATACCTCGTGAATGACTTTTGCGCCATAGAGAACATTCCCTTAGTCTATGGTGCCATTTATAAATATGAGGGTTATGTTTCTTTATTCAGAAATCAAGAAGAAAATGATGTACACCTAAGAGACATATTCCCCGAACCCAATCCCGAGATACCGACCTGTTCAGAGGTCGGCGTTTATAATATAATCGCTGGACTTATAGGTCTCATGCAAGCCAACGAAGCTCTCAAATACTTATTAAGAGTAGGCGAAGGATTAGCAAACAAACTTCTTACTTACGAATGTCTTAGCTCTAAACAAATAGTATTAAATCTTAAAAAAAATTGGAACGTGGACCTCGAAGATTTGTATGAGAAAACACTTTACACCAGTGCATCCTGTGCCAGCGCACCAGAGATTATGGCGAGCCAACTAATAAATAATAGAAGTGATTACTTACTAATTTCCGTCATGCCTAAAGGCGAGCATCAGGCCTACGACGAAAAGACAAAGTGGTCAGAAATATCCGATATAGAAAACTCAATAAAATCCTCAGAACCAAAGCCCATAGTTATATACTGTAGACGTGGCAGAGTCTCAAAATCTGTGGTCTCTGATCTTATCAAGTCAAATGCTCGGAGAAAAATTTTCAGTCTGGAGGGTGGATATAAGGCACTGCAAAAGTATCAATCAAAATCTGCAGATTAGGGCCTAGAATTAACCCAATAACTACCATCAAGTAAAAATTCCTTCTTCCAGATGGGAACATGCTTTTTGAGCTCGTCTATAATGTAATGACATGCCTCAAAGCTGGCCTTGCGATGAATAGAAGATACGGCAATGATAACAGCTTCTTCTTTTAGTTCCACTTTACCGACTCTATGGTGAATGCTTATATTTTGGACGCTGAACTTTTCAAAAGCCGCGGTAGCAATTTTATTGAGTTCTTTGATAGCCATCGGCTCATAAGCCTCAAACTCCAAATGTGTAATCTCTTGCCCCTTGTTCCATTTCCTCACAGTTCCGATAAACATATCTATCCCACCACAATTTTCGTCTAGCACAAAATTGTAATTATTCGTAACACTCAGTGGATCACTTTTGATCTGTATGTCTAATTTTCTATCCACCGCTGACAGGAGGGATTATGGCAATTTCCTCTGTCCCATTAAGGACTAGGTCATTATTTGCATAGGATTGGTTAACAGCAATCATAAAGGACTTGTATTTTTCAAACTCTGGATAAGCTGCGATCAAATAATTTTTCAATTCTTCCACAGTACTAACTGACTCATTATCCAAATCTAATGTGGACAGACCAGTTATGTCTTTGGCCATACCAAAACAGAAAACCTTCATAGAAAATGTCTCATAATTATTCTCAAGGATACAAATAAAATAACAACTCCTGTGATGCGTCTGACTAAAAGCGCGTTAAATCTAAAAATGGTCAATCGCACACCGATCTGACCACCTACAACAACTGCCAACACTAAAAAAGCCAGAGGAATAATCTCCACATGCAATCCATACAAACTCATCTGTCCTAACAAGCCTGCTATCGAGTTGACCAGAATAAAAACGGCTGATGTGCTGGCAATAATCTTTGGCGTATCCCATCTTGTCAAATGCAAAAGTGGTGAAAGAAAAATGCCACCGCCTATTCCTACTAGTCCAGACAAAAAACCGATGCCTCCACCAATGATCCCATTAAAGAACCTAGGAAGTTTGACCAGGTGATTCTTATTATCCATCAGCATAATAACAGATGCCAATAAAAGTGTTACACCAAGAAGGGTAAAAAACAAATCTTCTTCTATCCTGTACTGACCTCCAAGGTAAGCTAAGGGAATACTTACGAGTATGATAGGAAAGATAGCACGCCACTTCACTTTATCATTTTGATGAAATAACCATACTGAAGATACGACGACAGCAATATTGCATACAAGTGCAATCATACGTATATCAGAAAAACTAAGCGGAAATAAACTAAGTACAGCCAAATAACTGGAACCCCCTCCAAAACCCGCAGAGGAGTAAACTAAAGCAATTACAAAAAAGAGTAATGAGAGTATTATAATATGCTCCATTATTTCACCTTTCCAATTAAGTGAGCCTTAGACTTCTTTTATTCCAATATTAATGAAGTATTGATATGTTTCATCATAGTATTTACTTGGTCTCGTTATATCCTCTTGACTTCCTTTTGGAATATAAATTACAATTCCTTGTCTGGCCCTTGTTAGTAATACTCTATAAGTATTCTTTAAATACTCTTTTGTTGCTTCTTGATTGATATTCATCCATTTACTCCCTCTAAATTTTTGATAACTCCAGTTATTATTTTGAAGATAGAAATTGGCTCCCCAAGCGACGCATGCCCAATCTATTTCCAATCCTTGGATATCAAATTCAGTTGCAACATCTTCTAAGTAGTAAGATGATCTAATATCCTCTTTCCTATTTAAAAACCAATTTGGAGCATCTATTTCATTCTTGACATCTATCCCCAACGGCCTAAGTCTTCTCGCTCCAGAGCTTGCGATTAATCCTATTCTTTCAGTTCCTTTTGCTTTACTCTTTAACCATTTTTTTGCTATTGACAGCTCACGTGTGAGATAAATTGGATAATCTGACATGAGCGTTAAATAAGTGGAATGAGCATTTGCTAATTCCAAATCAAGTAATTGCCTGACGAAATGTGATAGCCTTTCTGACCTGAATGATCTAACAGAAACAGCAAGATGCAATTCGTTTTTTTTAATGCCATTTTGAACTACCCATTTAGTTATTTCATCCTTTTTAAGATAGTTCTCGTTACTTACAATTTGATCTGAAAAGTAAAAATTCCAATTGTTGAACTTATTTTTTAGAGCTATTATCCATTCTTCTAAACCCGCTTCTCCTGTATTTATCTCTTGTCCTCCACCAATGAGGCATATTATAGTACACCAATCCATATGCCTATTCATTACTTCAATAAGAAATTCTGGTTCAGACTTGTTAAAATCTTGATAACCTTTCTTTCTTTTCATAAATGAACTCGCTTGGTGTTTATTCCATGCTCTTTGAGCCTCATCAAAAACAACTACTTTTTCAATTGGTGGGTTAAGATCAGATAAATATTCATCTCTGAAATGATGAATATTTTGAATGAACGAGTGAGTATTTCTTTGGGCTTCTTTTTTTGCAAACTTTATTCCCTGTTTTTTTTTGGTGGAAACTAAGTCCCTTGCTAATGCTTCTCTCAGAACATCAACCAACGGACCGTTTCCAGATAAAAAAACAGCATGTTCCGATTCATCCGCTTGCATTCTTTCATTTGCTATATTTAAGCCAGCAAGTGTCTTTCCTGCTCCTGGAACACCAGTCACAAAGCATATCGTTTTTAAATTACTTTTCTTAGATTTTTCAATGATTTTGTTAATACAACTCGCAGTTTTGGTCAGATTTATCGCTCCAGAATCTGATCTCGAAATTTCCTTTACACTATGGCCTTTATACAGTGCTTGAGCAGCCTCAATAATGGTAGGTGTTGGTTTGTAAATTGATTCTGACCATTCTTCAACATTAATCTTCTCGCAATCAAAATTTATAAGTTGCCTTATTGAATTTCCCAAATTCGATTTGTTGGTCAATATTATAGAATCGGAACTTCTTGAAGCCGCTTCGGTGCAGACAAGAACTGGTATCAATTTAATTTTATGACTTCCCTCATGAAAATTTCGTAAATCTAGTACATAGTCTTCTACTTGATCTTTATCATGATTGTGATATTCGGTAGCTCCGATCTTAAATTCAACAACAAACACTTGATCGTTGGTAATTATAATGTTGTCAACGCGTTTACCCATACGAGGAATTGCAAATTCGAAAAATATGTGACCATCTATATTCTGCAGTTGATCTTTTAGGATTCTAATTTGTTCTCTCCAAGCGTTTCTTTGTTGTTCATCTAATGTTCTATTTGTGTGGTTTTCCATTAGTTCTCCACGAATCTCATTTTCAGACTCCGCAAGAAAGCTCTCGATAGTATTTGAGTAATAAGCCCTCTTGATAACATGCCTTTGCATTAGTTTAATTGCTATAGGAATATCCGAAGGTGCTAAGTTGTAATCAAGTATGTTTTCGATTTTCGTCCAACTTATTTCCGAGTTACCGTTAAGTTCGTTTGCACCATCAACATATTTAACAAAGTAAGAATGAAGTTTTACAGGTTTATCTTCATAGTGGTAGACGTTCTCATGAAATTTTGAAAGAACTTCTATTTGTATGTTAAAATTTTTACTAAGTTCTCTTTTTAATGATTCTTGAGTCGTTTCTTTACTCTCAATTTTACCACCTGGGAATCTCCAAAAAAAGTTGTCAGAATCTTCAATTACTTTTTTTGTAAGAAGTACCTTTTTCTCTAATATCATTACCCCTGCCGATTCTTCAATCATTCATTATGGTTTCTGATTACATTGACACTAACTACAGTTATCCATCTTCCCAAGACCTCTAATCCCGATAATCATCAAATTCCCCTTTCCTTTTTTGTAGGCTCGCATAGACCGCCTCCAGTTGATTCTTTTTCTTGAGTATATGCTGTTGCTCGATAGACTCCTGCATCAGTCCATCCTCAGGACTTAGGTAAGGTGCGGCATTAAGCAGTTTTTTGGCCTTGACTATGGCGCTCGGGCTTTTTTCTGATATTTCTTTGGCAAGAGAAAGAGCATCTACGTGCGGATCATCGGATAGGTGCGTCGCAAAGCCATACTTAACTGCTTCTTCTCCCGAAAAAATTCTATTGGTATACGTTAGTTCTTTGATGATATCCTGACGCACACTGTGATACATCAGTTGAGTACCTGACATATCAGGTATGATACCCCACTTCATCTCCATAATCGACAACTTGGTATCTGGGGTGATATACTTTATATCGGCGGCCAACATAATTTGTAGACCACCGCCATAAGCATACCCTTGCACAGCGGCAATAACAGGCACCTGTAGATCACGCCATACCCATACCGCCTGCTGCCAAGTATTGGCAAGACCATGAGTTCTGGTAAGTAGGGAATTATCCATCAGCTCGTTACTCCCCCCCATGGCACTCACATCCAGACCTGCGCAGAACGCTCTACCCTCTCCTCGCAAGACGACTGCACGAACGTTAGGGTTTGCATTGACCTCTTCTCCCGCCTTGATGATGGCTTTAAATTGTTCGACATCCAAAGCATTCATTTTGTCAGGGCGATTAAAACTGACAGTGGCTATGTGGTCTTGTATATCTATTTTGACTCTTTCCAAAATTTTTAATTTTTATTGATAGTACCAACGTAATGATGATAGGCGTAATATTTTGATCTTGTTGTAGTCCACTCTGTTTGATCTATAGATTTTAATTTAGTTCAGCCAATTTCTTTTCTATTTGCAAGAGTATTTTGTCTATTTCGTCTGAATACTTATCTGTATCTTCCTCAATTGCTTTTTTAAAGGTCCTAAACTCTTTAATTCTGAGATCACAGTAATCTTTTAGAATCTTGTTTTGATTGAGCATTTCCTCAGTTACCCCTTCAAGAGTATCTAATTTCATTATGATTTTTTTGTTTCGTACCCAGTATGGAATAGTTATGTTATTTAGCTCTTGAACTAATTGATATTGAGAATTTGTCTCTAAGTGGTCATAAAATTTGAACGATGCCTCTTCATTTCGTGAAAATTTTTCTAATTCTATGTTATAGGTTTCATACACGGGATTATTTATTTCTAAATAATTATAGGCTACAAGAGGAATAAAAATGGTTAGAGCGCACAATAAACCAATACCTAGTGCATTCCAGTTTGATATAAATTTATTCCCTTCTTCCTCATATGACTTCAGGTCATTTCCTTGAAGCTTATTAACAATTAAGTGAATGATTCCCGTATAGATTAAAGGAATGACTGGATTAGGGATCTTATTTACAATTGACTCTGGTAGATTAATTAAAACCAAAAAGAGAAGAATGGTAGATGTAATTCCTAATCCCAATGCTATATTTCCTTTTTTCTCTTCATTTAGCGAATTGTAATTTTTTCTTATTAAAATACTTGCTGCGAGAGGTGCTCCGAACATAGTAGCTATTCCGATTCCCTTTTGCGAATAAAATTTTGGTTCTTCAATAATTATTGGATTGTTCATTTTTTATTTTCTATAGTCAACTATCTCGTAAAAGAAGCAATCTCATCTAAAGTCGCTCGCGGCATCTTAGCAGAATTTATTTGTGCACCGACATCTTCATAACCAAAAGAGATACCAACGATGATACCATTCTCCTCTGGAATATCAGCTATCCGTCTGACAGGGTCTGGGAAATTAGCCAAAGCCCCCTGAGGGCAGCAAGCTATGCCTCTCTCTGTAAAAAGCATGATGATGGATTGCAAGAATATACCTATGTCTATAGAGTTGATCTCGTTCATCGTTTTGGGTAATGAAATGAAGGCGGCATGTGGCGCGCCGAAGAATTTCCAATTCTCCAAAAACAACTCTTTCCTTGCCATCTTATCCTCACGTGAGACATTCATAGAATCATAATATCGAAATGCACAATCGTACTGTCTCTCCTTATATATGTCTGTAAACCCATTATCTCCTCTATTCCAATCCGCGTTACTTTTAGCACCTGACAATATCAACGAGACCAAATCTTCTTTGAGTTGCTCCTTTGCCTCTCCACTTACAATGGCAATATGCCAAGGTTGCGTATTACAGTTAGATGGAGAATGCCTAGCGATGTCGATTATTTCTCTGATTAAATCCTCTGGGACTTCTTTATCTGTAAATCCTCTTATGGTTCTTCTTTCCATTATAGCTTCGGTTACTGTCATTTCTACCTTTACATTTTATTATTATCAATATTTTGAGTTCTTCTTTGGATTAATGGACAAGTTAGCACTTATATAAATTTTCTATCTTCGATTATAAGATCATTATGAGTTATACACAGAAAATTATAAGTCTATTTTTTCTCTCCATTGTGGCATCAATCCCTTCATTCGCCCAGAAAAACCATTACAAAGTAGATTTTGGATTAGAACGAGCCTATCAACCTAATAAAAATAATGCCCTCTACTTTGAGTTTGGTGGTGCAGGAATCATGTATTCATTGAATTATGAGCACCGTATTCCATTTTCTCCCGATCAGAACAATCTTGGTTTTTATATTTCTCCGGGTGTCTCTACCACGAATTCATTTTCTCTCTTTATTGATGATTTTAGAAGAGAAGAGTTTTATTTCATAGCCTTAAGAATGGGTTTTTCGTTGATATACAATCAACATAGGTTTGACTTAGGTTATGGTCAGTCCATATTCATAGAAAGAGATAGAGATTTCTTCCATTTTAGTTCCACATTTACTGACAATCTGCCCTTTCTCCAATTGGCTTGGGTCAAAGTCCTAAAGAAAAATATCAATGCAGATTTTGGCGTTGGTGTACAAATATTTTTTGATGAAGATTTCTACCTACCCTGGCCATCATTTCGTATAGGCCACAAAATATAACTACACCTTTTCTAAAAGTATCGCATACCCTTGCCCCACACCAATACACATGGTAGCCAATCCATAGCGTTCATTTCTCTCATGCAATTCTATAGCAAGACTATGCGTAATACGTGTACCTGATACACCGAGAGGATGCCCTATCGCAATGGCTCCCCCATTAGGATTAACTCGTGGATCGTCGTCTTGTATACCTAACAATCTTGTGCACGCCAGACTTTGTGCAGAGAAGGCTTCGTTGAGCTCTATGACACCGATGTCTTTCAATTCTAAGCCAGATTTGTTCAGAAGTTTTTGAGTAGCATAGACCGGACCGATACCCATGATACGAGGCTCTACGCCCACCACCGCAGACCCCACAATGCGCGCAAGGGGTTGCAGGTTGTATTTTTCTACGGTTGTCTCAGATGCTACTATGACTGCGGCAGAGCCATCATTGAGTCCACTGGCATTACCTGCTGTCACGCTACCATCCGTTTTGAATACTGTCCTTAATTTGGACAAAGCTTCTATAGACGTATCATGTCTGATAAATTCATCTTGATCAAAGATCAATGGATCTTGTTTTCTTCTTGGAATTTCTATTGACACAATTTCTTTAGTCAAGCGACCACTTTTTTGCGCTTCAGAAGCCTTCATCTGAGACCAATAGGCAAATTGGTCCTGATCTTCTCTGGATATATTATATTTCTCTGCTAGGTTCTCAGCTGTGTTACCCATCGCTTCAGTGCCGTATAATTTTTCCATTTTCGAATTGACGAATCTCCATCCGAAACTGGTATCATAGACTTTCATATCTCCACCAAAAGCCCTTGCTGATTTACTCATCGCTAGAGGTCCACGAGTCATGTGTTCTATTCCTCCACTTATGAATAAATCTCCATCATTTGCTTTTATCGCTCTATTAGCATGTACAATGGCTGACATACCAGAAGAGCATAATCTATTGATCGTTTCGCCTGGCACTGACCAGGGTAAACCTGCCAGCAATAGCCCCATACGCGCTATGTTGCGATTATCTTCTCCAGCCTGGTTAGCGCAACCTATCATCACATCATCATAGGACTCTAGCGGTATATTGGGATGTCTGGCAACTAACTCTTTTATAACATGCGCCAATAGATCATCTGTCCTTATGGAAGATAGCGCACCCCTAAACTTTCCAAATGCCGTACGAATCCCGTCTACGATGTATGCCTCCCGCATTTTATAATTTCTTTTATTAAATGATTCAAAAATAAGATGATTCGTGATTTTACAGCGTAAGGATTAGAATCAATTATTTCCTTATGATTAATGCCTTAAAAACCCATAATTATAGACATTTGTTCTAATGAGCGATAACCTAGAAATCCTACCGCAATACATAGAAACAAAAAAGACGGCAAGATATGTCACCTTTGGTCAACTGAGCGAACGTACTAAATACTTCTGGTTTGTTATACATGGTTCCAGAATGAGATGCGAGCAGATGATATATAAGTTTGCAGAATTTGATCCATTAGAACATTTTATAATCGCTCCAGAGGCATTACATCGCCATTATCTGAAGGGATTTGGTGGAGATGTGGTGGCATCATGGATGACCAAGCGTGACAGACTTTACGAAATCGAAGATATTGCCTCTTACCTATCTCTTTTATATAATCAATTTGCACCTCAGTTACCTGAGGAATGTGCGAAAACAGTCTTAGGGTTTTCGCAAGGTGGGACAATGATGTTCAGATGGCTACATCATACGCCCGTTAATTTTGATTACAGCATAATGTACTCTGGATGGGTTCCGGAGGAAATTGATCTTAGAGAAAGCAAAACAGATTTAAGCACCTTACCAAAGATATTCACCTACGGCCTTCAAGATCAATTCATCAATGAAGAAACCATCTCAAAAATAGAAGGCGTCATCAACAAAAATGAATTAGACTTTACTTTTGAAAAATATGAAGGTGATCACCGAGTGGACAAAAAGCAGCTAAGACATCTATTCGAGAAATACATCAAAAAGTAAGTTATCAGTTAGTAATGATGTAATATAGATTAGGATAATCCTCTGAGACTTTTCTATTCTTCTTAGACTTATTTATCATCGTGAATAACATATCCTCAGTAACTGATGGTGATGATCTATAGTAAGAATGTCCCGTCATTTTATCACTAAAATTATTGTCGTCCATTATTTCTGTAACTTCTATAAAGGTGATAGCCTCAGGAATGCTATCATAATTCTGCGGACCACTCAGACCAATTCGACTTCTCTTATTTAGGTTTTTGGATACGCCGAGAGTTAGATCACGCGTACTAAAATAAACATGAGTCGCCTGCCCTATTCTCAACAGTTTTTTAGCGAACGACGCTGACTCAAAAATATCCACCTCATTATCAGAGGCCGCCATAATTATCTGATCAAAAAACGGATAATAAGTATTCTCATATTCTAAGTCCAATAGCATCTCAGAAAATAATTCATTACCTAAAGAATGCGCTATCATATCTATTCCCGTAGAATAACTATCGTCTAAAAAGTCGATGGCCTGTATCTTCCTGAGAAGAGAAAACATCAAATCAGAAATCTGAGACGACGTTTGATATAATGTCCTCTTATTCTTTTTGTAATCCATCTTATTGCCAGGCCATTTGAGAGATAAGATGCGTGCTAGATCGGATTCTCTATGATCCAAATATGCCTCGGACATCAGATCATAGGCATGGTTAAAATTCATTCTGCGTCCTCCCCACATCCCATGTATATAAAAAAGAATCTTATTCTTCTTCTGATCCTGTTGTGCTATATCCTGCATCAGAATCATAAGAAAGGAGTCCTGAGCCGTTGTCTCAAAAAACTTTTTATCCCTATTCTTTTTATCCGTAAAAAGCACCTCATAGGATACTTGGATGGTGCTGTCATCCTCTGTATCTACTATAATATTGTATTGAATATTTTGATCAAATAGATCCTGTGCAAAAACAGATTCTGAGGCGAATAAACTCAATACAACCAAACAATAAAATCTATGTAGCATCACTACATAACGATTCTAATTACCTAATTGTTTCACTCAAAAACAAACGAATACCGCTCCATCAAATGATACCATATCCCATCTTTTTCGATTATCACATCATCAAAATAGATGGATAACTCTTGGTCTAGTTTGCTCAGATAATTATTAAGAGAAAATGACTTAACAGAGCAGGCCTGATAAGCGACAGCCTCTTTATCACGTTCTTTTATATGCAGCGAAAACCTTAGTACTTTATACTCCTCGTCACCAATTTTGAGATAAGGTTGTTGCTTTCGTGATCTATGAAATTCCTTAATAGAAAAATTTCCAACCTTAGGCAACGATATCATGCGCCCCCAATGAAATATAGCCATCTTATCCTCATCATATACAAATTCTGGCAAAGCATGTACATCTAATTCGTCAATAATAGGACTTGATTTCACCTGCTTCACATTGGAAGAACCGAAATCATCTTTATATTCTATAATCCGATAATCTGTGCTAAAATTAGGAATGTGCATTAACTCATACTTCAGCGTATCAGAAAAAGCTCTAACTATCTTTTCGTTATCCGGATTCTCGGTATCTACTTTTACAAGACTCCTCTGATTTCGCCTATATACTATTTGATATTTACTCGGCATTTTGGCACCCAAATATTTTCTATTCTCGTAATAAGACTCAGCAGGATCAAAAGCGGAGTGTTCGTGCGCAATTTCAAAAGAAAGTACACCTCCTTGAGCCTCATCACCATCTTTACTTTCTATAGTTAAATACAATAAGTCACCACTTGTCATCGAACTAACCCACTTTTTCAAACTTTGAACGTGATACTCACTATCAAAGTCGAATATGGCAATAGACTCTTGTACCAGTTTACCTCTAAGTGGGTCTTTCTGTAATACTTCAGATTTAATCAATTGTGGTAATTCGTGCTGAGCAAGATTATACGATTCGTCTACGACAATATCTCTTATGACATCTATTCTTATATTATAATCTTCGAGCAAAAAATCTTTGGACTCCTCTATTTCTTCAATTTTCCAATCCTTAGTCGACATAATTGTTTCGACTAGCTCAGACGCATTGACCATTTGACCAAAAGGTGACCCACCTTCTAGCTTATGTGGCATGACAAGCATTCTTTTATCTCCTATCACGATATTTTTAGAAAAATATGGAAAACGCAGACCTCGAGGATACGTATCGTCATCTATTCTTTTATAGAAAGAAATATTAGACTTTCCATTAAAATCACTTACAACTAAATTATCAATCCAAACTTTGTCAAACTGATGAGATGATAATTTTTCATTGTCAAAATCATAGTTTTCATCTACAATGATTCGTTCGCTGTAGACCTTGACTTCTTCAAAATATAGAACAAGATCAAATTCGAAAGAATCCCAATACTTATTAGCCGTAAATAAAATAGGTCTTTCGCTAATCCGACTGGTAAAAGAATACATAGAGATATCATTCTCCAAATCCTGTGATTTCGACGGCATGACCTGCAACAAATTACCCCATCTGAATATCGTCATCTGATCTATATCCATTTGCATAGACTTATAGACAGGATGTATACGATCCGATATAATGACGGAGTCTGCTGAATAGACGTCGGACTTTTCTTCGTAATTGACTCGCAATAGAGCGGTGGATTGTACATCCTCATACTTCTCATTGATACTATCCATTCCTTCTGACACAAACTCTATTCTGTCCGTGAAATCAAATGAGAATAACGTCATCAGACACAAAAGCAGAGGCACAAATCCTAAAATCCTCAGACATCTCCATCCATTGGATTCACCTCGACTTAGCATCTCCACGCGCTTTCTTATATCCGAATAAAAAGTATGTTGAAGTCCTGATCGAGATTCTTGAGGAACATGTGTCAGTAGGACGTTAGCATAAGTCAACCTATCTGTAAGACCAGATACATATCTGTCCGCTATATACTCATGAGTAAGTCTTAGACTTCTTCTGAATAAATATATCAATGGATTGAACCACTTCAGTATCACCATAAGTTCCATAAGAATGACATCAAGACTGTGCCACTGGCGTACATGCACAAGCTCGTGCTCCATAATAGTCTTTCCGACATGAGATTCCCGATTATCACCATTCCAAAAAATGTAACTAAAAAATGAAGATGCCGGTGTATTTCCAGCCGTATCTATAATGATTTCTTTTCCTTCTCTTTTCTTATGTCCCACCTGAATCATCCGTATAACATTAAGCAAAGCCTCCAAAAACTTAATACTCATCATGAAAACGCCTAACAGATAAATAATCCGAATCACATCACCTACCGAAATTATAAAAGGAGAAGGTTCTTCGACAGATGTGACAAAGGTCTGATGAGAATTCTGAGCCCCTGTAATGACTGGCAATACAAAATCATTGAATGTATTAGAAGATCCGTCTACGGATAATTGAAAATTGAGAAAAGGGATACTAATAGAAAATAGTGCAGACAATAAAAGATAAAATCTATTGAATTGGAAGTGAGTTTCTTTCTTAAGTATTAACTCATAGAAAGCGTAAAAACAAATCAAACAAATACTAGATTCTATAAGGTATTGTGGAAGGGTCAATGTATTCATCTTAATCTTTTTTAAGATTTGACAGTAGTTGATTTATTTCTTCTTTGGTGAGCTTTTCTTCTTTCACAAAGTACGAAAGCAACTCTGTATGAGAATTCTCAAAATAGTTACTCAGCAGTGATCTAAAGGCTTGCTTTTTAAACTGTTTCTGTTTTAGTATAGGGTAATATCTGTGAGTCTTGCCAAAAGCCTCATATCCTATATAACCTTCGCTCTCTAGCTTTCTTACGATAGAGGATACCGTATTATAGGGTGGCTTGGGATTAGGTAATTGTTCGATTATTTCTTTGACGAATGCTTTATTGAGTTTCCATAAGATTTGCATTATCTGCTCCTCTTTAGCAGTCAGGTTATACTTCACGTAACAAAGGTTTAAGCCCCAATATATAACTAAATTTTAGTTGTTAAACTACCGTTTAGTTAATAAACACTGTAATAATTGTTAATGAAGCGTGAATACCCATAGAAGACCATCAAAAAAATAGAGGTGGACAACCACCCCTATTAATATATTTCCACTTGATGTACTTACTCCTGTTTTCCTTCTACAAGAATGAATTTTCTTGTTTTGCTAAACTTACCACTTTGTAACTGGTAATAGTACACCCCTGGGCTACTCAGATCTTCCTTCCTTATTTCAATACTGTTTTTCCCTTTCGTGTAAATCTCAGATATTTCTTTGACCACTTTACCTTCTACATTCAGTATATGTAATGTGGCTTCCTGCTCAGCTGGCAAATAAAATTCTATGGTAGTTCTATCCCTAAATGGATTAGGCACATTTTGATTTAGTCTATAATCCTCTTGCCCCATGTCAGAATGATTCTCCTCTTCCACTAACACCTTCTTGTCTGCATCGGGTTCTATTCTATCCCGTTCTTCTTTAACTTTCTTCTTATCTTTTCTTTTTCCTCTCTTCGTTATTATCTCCACAATGCCACACGTATTCTTATACTCCATATATCTATCAGGCACCTCATCTTTATAGACATATATTTTCTCGATATCGTCTGGATCAATATCCTCTGGAGCATTCATTCTTTCTCCGTCTACTATAAATATCGGATCATCGCAATCTACATTTGACTTGACGGTAACATCAGTGCTGTTTTCTACCTCCTCCTTAGTAGTCAATAGTATAACACCACAATCATCCTCATTATCTTTATATTCTTCCATCAGGTTACACTTATCAGACACCTTCAGGGTTAACCATTGGGACTGATCCAAATCATGAAATGCCTCTTTAGTAATCCGCTGATCATTAACCAATATCACAGGTTCTTCACATTCATCCAATAATTTTTGGATAGCGACTTCTGGTGGTAAAGGTGGATGTGGCGGCATGTTTAGTGCACTTTGGTCAGAATGTTTTTCGTCTTGATTCTGATAAGCATACTTGATCGGGAGAGTGAATAACACTCTTACTTTTTTACCTCTTTGCTTTCCTGGAATCCATCTAATTTCGTGATTCATTTTCTTTAACAATTCAATCGCTGATGATCCACAGTCATGTATTTCTCTGACAACTTTTATATTACTTAGTGATCCATCTTTCTCCACAATGAATTGTATGTATACCTTACCATCAAGCCTTTCCTTGATGACATGTGGTGGCACAACAATATTAGACTGAATCCAAGAGCTCAGTTTTTCTAAGGAGCACTTAGACCTTGCTTCTTTATCATCGTCGATATCTTCGCAGCCAGGGAATCTTGGCATTTCCTGAACCACTTTAAATACCTCTTCATTATCTGATTGTACTGGTTTATCCAGTATATTGAACTCTATTACTCCACGCTTAGCCTGATATCCATACTTGGCTATTGCGGCTTCTCCTTTTAGCACATCTATGGTTTGTATTTTACTTTCTGTAAAATAATGCTCATCATCCGATTCTGAGATTTTACCATTGATGACGATCAAAGGATCCGTCATGCCTTCCGTATAGTATTCTCTTTCGGAAACATAGGTCTCTGGACTCACTATTCGTTTTATAGCACTTCCCGCCTGCTTTTTGGAACTTTTGATTTCCCTTACCTCTCCTACCAAATTAATAACCGATGTATTCTCATCTATATCTAACCCGAAACGTTTTTTTATAATTTTCTTATCATCAATATGCTCTATATGTCCATCTACTGTTAGCGAATCACTTTGGTCCAGATCTATTTTTTCACCATTATGCAGCGTGATTATCTCTTTTTTCTGGATTTCATTTTCTTTCTTCTCCTCAGCTTTATCACTTCCTATTATTTTAAATTTCATTATCGCTACTTCATCACCTGAACTCACGGATACAGTAAAATCTTCATGAGGTCCAGTCGCTCTTTCTGGAGAATAGCTAAAGGAATGACTATTGTCACTAGAAGCCCTCACATCCTTGCTTGATTGTATCACACTATGACCTATACTTGGACTAAAATTGATTTTAATATCAGCTTCTTTGACATTGGGATGAATAGCGGTGAATGTATAAGTTTCTCCAGCTTTCAGAATATCTGAATCATGAGAAATCATTAACCTCAAATTACTAACTGGTGATTTGACGATACTGTAATTAGAGTCCTCGTCCTTTATTATTTTAATCTCACTTCCATAAAACATTGCTCTTCTTTCAAATTCACCCTGTATATACTCTTCGTAAAAGGCGTATTTCTTAATTAATCTTTTATAGGAAGACAGAATGCTTTCGCCTTTCATAAAAGCTTCTTCTTTTGTCTGAGTAAAAAACTCCTTATCCAATTTCGCGTCCAGTTCTGCTTTGAGAGATTCGGGCTTATCCAACTCCAAGAACTGAGGACCATCATGTACAATATTAATCTCATGTCCTTTATCCTTGAACCTCTTCTCGACTTGCACAATAATCTCTTCTAAATGCTCAGGAAAATCATTGACTAATGAGAAAGTAGTTTTCAAAATTTCCTTATCACAAGACTCTTGCTCAGTCTTATAACAATCAATAATCTGGTCTACTGGAATTTCATTTATCCTTTGCTGAACATGCTTTGGAATAGTATCGGAATCAAAAGAATACAATGCACATAAAAACAAAAACAATGGAATAACTAACAGATACTTGCCTAGTTTGTGTCGGGCCGACTTTTCTTTGTACAACATAGTAATACGTTTTTTTAGATGAGTATTAAAAAATTGATTAGTAAGGGCAAGCTCAATCCCGGATGAGCTTTGCCCTAAAAGAATGTGGCCATAATTCTTTTTTTGAGAATGCTGAGAGGCATAAGCATCAGCAACATATTCGTGGGTTTGTCGTAATGACTTTTTATATAAATAGATTATGGGATTCCACCAATAGAATATCGACATGGCTTCCATAAACAAGACATCATAAGTATGGCGACTTTTGACATGTGTGATTTCGTGATCTAAGATCTCGCGGAAACTCGGACTCTCCATAAGTGTACGATGCACAAAGACCTTATCCAAAAAAGAAAAAGGTAAATGAAAGCTATCTGATACCACCAATGTAATCTGACCAAGCTTTTGCTTTTCACCTAACTGGTAATATCCATAAATCCTATATAATCCCAATACCATCCTGAAGGAACTAAAGAGCACCCCAATAAAATATGCAACCACAACCCAAGCCAAATAGTCAAACGCATGAGTGGTCAATGGTGCCTCTACCGTATTAGTAATGTACTGTGTGCTATATTGTATAAAAGCGACTGGCTCGGTAATGATCGGCTGCGTCGATTCAAAATATATAGGTAGTTTTTTCAATAAGGGTATGAGCGCACCAATCCATAAGGTATGAATCAAATACCATCTATTAACATTGAAAAAAGTCTCTTTCTTAAGAAAGAAAAAGTAGATACTATAGAATAGTGTCCATGCAATAGTGACTTCTAGGAAATATTGTATCATCGTTGGTCTTATTTGGATTTATCTTTCTTTTCTAAATCTTGGATGAGTTTAGTCAGTTCTTTGAGATTCATATCATTTTCCTTGACCAAAAAAGAAACCAAGTTATTCATCGATCCTTCAAAGTATCCACTGACCAAACTAGATAAAGAAAACTTGGAGTACGCCTCTTTCTCTACTAGGTGGAAGTACTCATGAGTCCGACCATAAGTATTATGATCCACGAATCCCTTCTTTTCTAAGATGCGTACAATAGATGATATGGTGCTATGGGGTGGATGAGGTTCTTCCATCTTAGCTATCATCTGCGAGACTGTACATGGTCCATTTTCCCAGATCATTTGCATCACTTCTTCTTCAGCTTTAGTCAATCTTTTCATATATCAGATACTTAATATAATGATATAAATGTATAACGTATTTTTTAGTTATACAACTAAATATTTGGCTATCACAAAACTTTCTTCAATTTTCTGCATCCTAAATAGAACAATTCATAATAGAATTTGACCCCATTAATGGTGGCAATACACCGCTCCTAAGGAAGATTGCATCTTTTGAGATAATAATTATTTTATCTGACGGTTATTTACATAAAAGATCAATCTATGAAATGGCTTCTATTAATATCATCCATTCTGTTTTCTACTAATGCGTTTACGTATCCGATACCTCCTTACACTCTTGACGAATTGATTCAAGAATCAGATTTGATAATTAGGGGTTTAGTAATAGACGATCATCATGTTATAAAAGATAACAACCGTCTGGTCGAAGCCATTGTGTCAATAGAAGAAATATACCTAGGGGAAAATCCCAACGGAATATTATCTATTCGATATGAGCCTTTCATGATTTGCCCATCTCCCGCGAGGTATACCAAAGACAAAGAAGTTATTGCCTTTGTCAAATTGTACAAAAATCAATACTGGACAGTAGGTCTTTCTTATGGTACAAAGTATTTTAAAAAGAAATCCGACAAAGACATTTTTATCGACAGAATGAAAACCAATATTGAATTGAGAAAAAAATTATCGGGAGAAAGGCTCACAACGGCACTTATAGATTGGAACATCCATAACCTATGTATTTCTTCGTTACAACGAGATGCGGAGCTAAATATTAATCGCTCTCTTGGCGAATGCGCAGAAGGTACATTTGAGTTCAACGGAAAGCGTAAAAGACACCCTCTAAATAATCTCGAGATTGAGGATTTCAATACAACTCAGCTAGCACAACTTAGAAGTTATATACTCTGCGAAGATGCACGTTATCTATCTTCTAGCTGGCTGAGCTGCATCTATGATCCTTATGACAAAGACTTTAGTCGTTATTGCGCACAAAAACTGCAACAAAGTTATGCTGACTCCCTTTTTTATTCTCTGCACACGAAACTATATAAATTCATCAATGTCTATGATGACATTAAAGAGACTGAATTCTCAAAGATGCTAAATCAATATAGGCTATCGCCTTATAATGAAAGAATGTCCAAGTCCTCTTTTATGAAAAAAACCAAAAACGCTTTTGACAGATTGGTACTCGATTTGTACCAAGTTATTGATGCCTACTAAAGATCCTTTTTATCGACTTCTTTGATAAAAAACTTCTCACCGACCATAGAGATGAATCGGTAATTAGTTTCTTCTTTGTTTTTGATAAACTGTGTCATCTCATACTCTCCCGCATAATTCGGCATATAGAAAGGGGAAGCTGTGATGCTCTTAGCATTATTAGCATCATATAAAAAGGTCATCATGGGACCTGTTTCTTGGGACTGTAGCACAAGCGTAATTTTATCTTCATCCACAAGTACGTCGAATGCGGATGGCTCGTATAGATTAGATTCTATATAATCCGCTGTGTATCCTTTTATAAAGTGTTTTCTGATCATTTGCTTTCCTTCTTTATTTTCTTGAAGGAGCTTCATGTCATTTCTTCCGAATAAGAATTTCTTGTCGTCCAGATTCTTATAAAAATCACTGCGCTCTACCTTTTTCCCATTTATGGAATATTCGAATCTGAGCATACCTCCTGCCAATTGCTTAGTCGGGACTAGTATGGATTCGGTATATTTCACATAAGATTGCTTTTGTGATAATATAGATTGGCCATCTGTACTACAACCAAATACAATACTCATTAAGGCCAAGACAACTATTCTTAAGTGCATAGAACGGAAAGTTATAATCAAATAAAAAACAGAAAGATATAAAAATAAACGACTACAAGATGTGCCTGAATCCAAATCCAAGGTTAGTGACTAATCTATCCTTAAGATCACTATAGCCTATATCCATCGTGACTGGTCCTATAGGCGTATTGATGCCGACAATGATGCCATAGCCCGTGACTGATATATCTCTTTCTGTATCAAATGCGTAAGACAATAAATCTTCTCCATATAAGTATTGGATGGTGGGTGTCAGATATATTTCTTTTTTGAAGTGAATCCTTAAAGACACTTTAGCTGCGAGATGATTTCCTATAACCAACTCACTATCATCGACACCTACGAATCCAAACTGTTGCCTTCTTTCTTGGATAGGTCCTCCTACGCGATAATGATCCAAAAAAGATCCCCCATTGCTGTATCGACCTCTCAGATATATTTCCCCACATACTCGACCTGTATGTATAAAATTCTGATGATCTAATTCTGCATACATATAGGTATTGTCCTCTTCAAAGTTGATAAAGTTGCGATTGGGGTCCTGAAGGGATTTGCTAAAAGTGTTACTACTGATGTAACCTATAATAATGGAAGATTTTTGCCCCTCATGAGGGAAGACTCTTCTATCTAGAGTATTGTATTCTATAGAAGCTTGTAATCCATGCTTTTCTGTCAGGTACCTATTTATGTCCCGTGTATTCAATACTCTCGGCGATAATCTGTCATATCTATACTGATAATGAAGATCAAACAGAAACTTGTTTTTCCATTCTTTGTTTATCCCAAATCGTAATCTTCTGGCGTCATATTTATATAACCGATCTATATCAGTGCCTTGATAAAAGGGTAGGTCATATTGTTCCACGTTACCAGAGATTTTGACCAGATAGGATGGTTTCAGGGGTAGACGATGATAATAATGAAACTGAGCCCCAGGAGTCTCAGATACTCTTAGGTCAGCTCTTAGGCTAGAGGGTTTGCCAAATACATTACGGGCCTCCCCAGTAAATATAAGAGCTGCATTCGTATTCTTAAATCTATTAAGACTGACTCCTAGATTGTAGGGCAATACCTCTTCTGTATCCACTAATAGCTCGATGCCATCGTTCTCTATATTAAAATCGTAGTTTGTTTTGGAAAAATTTTTAGTACCGAAAATCAGAGCCAGACTACTCTCCAGTTGATTGAAACTAACCTTCTGATTCTTCTTGAACTTCAACTTATTGAGAATCATTTTCCTTAAGGTCGGATCACTTTCGGTAGTGGTAATATCTGAGAATTTCAGGTAGCCTAGATTGTTGAGTTTCTTTCCGCGTTGGCTTTTGGGATGTGCCGATAGGCGATCTTTTATCTTCACCAAAAGATCATGTTGATCTCTTGCCGCTCGATAACCCAAAGCAATAAACTCCTTATACTTATCAAAGGCGAAACTACCCATATCCTTTACTGCTGGCTCTATGTATACATCTAGCATCTTTCGCTGATCTTCGGAGTCGAGAATGCTACTCATCCATGCAGCTTGCTTAAATATGTCAAACACAGAGTTGAGCTCGTCTTTCTTGGATCGGACACCGCCTACGTAGACACCTATCAATATGTCCGAACCCATATCAATATTCTCTTGTACTGGAAAATTTCGCCTCAGGCCTCCATCTACATACAGAATGGAATCCAATCTCTTAGGAGGAAACACACTCGGTATAGCCATACTGGCCCTGATCGCTTCGCCCAAAAATCCAGACTCCAAAACATCTATGGACCCATCTTCTATATCCACTGCCACACAGCGGAAAGGGATATGCAAATCATCGAAATGATCTATAAAATAAGCAGGGCTGTAGATTTTGGAAATGATAAGATCTAGCTTTTGGCCCTGTATGATACCCGATGGAAATCTAAAAGCATCATTATTCCAAAAAATGGATAATGGAATCTTCTCATGGAATTCTTTCTCTATAGGAGCCACCTCCCATAAGGGCGAATGATTACTCATCAGCAAGTCCCAGTCTTGTCGACGGGCTATGTGCTCGATCTGCTCTCCAGTATAACCCATCGCATATAATCCACCTATGACGCTACCCATACTAGTACCTGTGATATGATCTATCTCTATACCTATTTCTTCTAGATATTGTATGACACCTATATGGGCAAAACCATGTGCCGCACCGCCTGATAGGACTAATCCTACCTTTGGCTTACTTCCTGTATCCTGCGAAAACCCAAAAAAGGGGAATATAATAAGGACTAATAAAAATATGTTCGACTTCACATTACAAAGATACAACAACCTTGTATAAAGTATTTTATATATTATAAAAATATGTAATGTATAAAAAAGCAGGCTCTCTCATAATCACTAAGTGGAAGGTAAGATGATACGAGATGAGCCTGCTCTGATTAAAATAAAAGACTAAAGAAGAAAGACAAAAGGCTATGCTACATGACTATAAGCTATATATGGTATTTGGGCTTTCTCGAGGTATCTTTTGAATATACTAATGGATCTATTGACACAGAATTCGTCTCTGATAACTTCTTCCATAGTTTCTATATTCCTGATAGAAGAATCTGGAAATAATCTGGTCAATAATTTTCTGACTGGCTTTAGATAATGTGCGTGTACGCATACTCCCGACTCAAACCTTTGGGCACCAAATAGATTTTGTACTTGCCCATTATTATTTCTTCCTGCTATAAGAAGGTCTCCTTCATGATTGATCTGAACTTTCCAATTGTTTTTCATGCCTTTGAATTTTTATTTTTTAGAAAACAACTAATTGATATTTATTAAATACAATACAAGTATCTATCTTACCGTGCACTGTATTTGCACGATTTAGAATTCGTACTTTTTACAAGAAAAAAAGAGATATGGCATCTAATAAACATGCGCTCATCAGATATAGAGTCATAGACAAGTGTCTCAGGCAGGTCGATATGGCGTGGAACTGGAAATCTCTCGCCGAAGCCTGCTCTAAAGAGCTAGAAAAGGTGGTAGGACACCATATTACCTTGTCAGAAAGAACAATCAAAAGTGATCTCAGCAATATGAGACATGACGAAGCTCTCGGTTATTTCGCCCCAATAGAGTATGACCGCAAAGAAAAGTCTTACTATTATTCTAGAAGGGATTACTCCATTACAGAGGCACCGCTTAACAAATCTGACAGTACAGAGTTAAGAGGAGCTATATCCTTACTGCGCCAGTTCACGGGATTTGCACATCTTAATGGTATAGAAAATGTGATCAAAAAACTGGAACTCCTCGCTTATGAGTCCGCTACAGAATCCAAGAAAATAGTACACCTAGCACAACCTAATGTCATACCTGGACAAATATGGCTGGACGAATTATATAATGCCATCAAAGAAGAAAAAGCGCTCTCTATGTCCTATAAGGGTTTCGGCAAAAAAGCGACTAACTACATTATAAGCCCATATATGCTCAAAGAATATGAAAACAGGTGGTACCTCTATGCTTGGCTGCATAGTAAAGATCAGCTAAGAACTTACGGCCTTGAGAGAATAACTGAGCTCAAACCATCTCTACAAGACTATATCCCTAACGAAACCTTTGATCCAGAGAACTATTTCAGCGATGTAATCGGCATAACCAAAGACCAAAAGAACAAACCTATCAAAATCACCTTTAAGGTCTACGGTAATACCACCAACTATATCAGAACTAAACCCTTACATCCCAGTCAGATCGAAGTCCAAGAAGAAAAAGATGCCTCTACCTTCACAATAAAGGTTGTCAGTAACTATGAGCTGGAATCAACGATATTATCTTATGGTGAATCAATAGAGATACTTACCCCGAAAGCACTGAGACAGAAAATATCCAGAAGGATAGAAAAGATGAAGATGATATACTAACTAGGCAGCGATTAGATCACGAAATGCAATGTCGAATTCGACCTCATCTACATATTTGTTGAGAGCGACACTGATAGGCATAGCCATTATGTCCTTGATTTCTTCGTAGTTCTCTTTGTAGATAATCTCCACGTAGTAGTTATGATATGAGTACAACTGTCTATACTCCCCTACTTCCTCGATACTATCTATCAAAAATCCATACCTAAAGACTTCTAGAGCCTTAAAAAAAATCGTGGAATCATTGAAAGTGGCAATGGGAAGGTAATTGTCGAAAGAATACATATTACTCATTATTAACATGTGTAATATATACACTTTATGTTAATTATACATTATAAATTTTACTAATTTAATTACAGGCCCTATCTAAATTTTCCGAACCTAGCTGGATCACGCTTATGAAGAAGAACAAAACTGGATAAAATCATGGACTCCTAGCATGTTCCATTCTATACCAAAGTCCTTTCTCAGCACATCACCATGCAAAGAAATAAGCGAATCATCCTTGGAGATAATGGTATATATTGATTTTGAAAGTTTTTGATATCGTTCTATTTCAAAGGGTTGAATCTCTGATCGGGCTTCGAATAATTTTAGTGCTTTATTAAAGCTTTGAAGATCATATAATGGGTAAGTAGAGGGATCATGAAAACAGAGGTAGAGAAATGGCAGTTGTGGGCTACTATGAAAATGTCGATCTAACTTTTTGTCTTTGCGCTGCATGATCGATAATAACTCATCGCAATGAAATTTGAATCTATCCACTCTCAGGTTAAGCGTCTTATTCTCATCAAGTAGATCTCGGTACATCGACCTTACAAATTCTTTATCCTGCTCAATAAACCTAAGCATCATTTCTCGACCAGAATTATGTGTCCCTCCCCAGAGTCTATTGGATATTTTTGATCGGAAACTATTATCATACATAGTATGGAAGTCTAACTCTTCTATATCCCAGCTTTGCCTGAAATTTTGGAGATTCTCATACTTGTATCTTTGCTCAGAGGTATCGCCGCGCGATAAGTAATTATGGAACTTATGCTGATATTCTTTTATTAGATTAACTTTCATACTGCGACCTTCTATAGGCGTAAACCAGTTCGTCTTCCCATTGGTCGTTTTTCCAGATTGTCTTGCTAAAAGACCCCTCCAGAACATAACCCACTTTCTCCAGGCATTTCTGCGAGCCTAAGTTAGAGCCAAAAGGTCTGGCGAATATCCTGTCTATCTCCATGTTATGGAATCCATACGTTGTGATCTTCTTGATCGCTCTTGTCATAATTCCCTTGCCCCAATATGGCTCTCCTAACCAATAGCCTAGTTCTGCATTCTTACGGAATATATCACTCTGCGGATGCAGACCTATACCACCCACGGCTTACCCTTCTACATCGATAGCAAATATCTTTTTGCCATCGCTTTCATCCTGTGCAAATTGTATAAATGACTCCCCATGCGACCTAAGATAAGGATGGGGAAATTTATCTGTCAGACGACTGGCTATCTTAATATTATTGGCATAGCGAACCAGCGAGTCTACATCATCATCTCTCCATGGCCGAAGATTATATTCCATAATCACCTTTTTTGTAAGGTGGAAAGTTAAAAACTCTTACTGAGAATAGCGATTGTCTAAAAAAAGAAGCTCCTCGCAAAATCAATTACGAAGAGCTATCTATGTGACCCCGTCAGGATTCGAACCTGAGACCTACTGATTAGAAGTCAGTTGCTCTATCCAACTGAGCTACGGGGCCTCCTTTTTTAAAGGACTGCAAATATAATATCTATATAGGATATTTACATTTGATTTTCTTTTATTATTTATATGTGGGATTGTGATGATATGTAAATTGCTGCCTAAATACCTTTAAAGGAATCTCGTTATAAATTATCTAATTTCGAATTACCAACCCCAAATTAGAAGATTCTTAAGTTGAACTTTAACAAAAAAAGTCTCCACAAACATTGTATTCGAAAATTATCATTTTCTTTTATCCATTCTTCAATGGAATTTATCCATTTTTTATCAACGCGATTTCTTTTTAACAGTTCATACTTTTTTACGGCCTCCAAGGCTTTATATGCGCACTGCATAACTAGCGATTCAAATTCTTTTAGACTGATAACAGGGAAAACATCCGATGTACCACCAACGATCACTTGATTCTCCGTTAGAATAATTGGATCTTCGTCGTCGTCATCTGGATAACTTGGACCTTTATAGAAAGCCTGGTCGCTTGTGTTAAATGCGATTCTTTTTTTTGAATCTACTAAGAACCTTGGAACATCATGCAGATATATTAAGACAAAAAAAAGATTCAGACTTAAAAATTCCTTTTCTGTTAGACAATGATTATTAGATTTTATTACGAAAAGACTGCTCGTATTTTTTCTTTCATACTCTTCTGCATTCTCTATTGCTAAATGAACTTCAAATCTCATGTTTTTCATTTTACATATTCTATCCATCATTTTCTTTTATCCAATCTTTAATGGAATTAATCCATGTTTAATCCACCGGATTTCTTTTGAGCAAACCATACTTTTTTACAGCCTCCAAAGCTTTATATGCACACTGCATAACTATCGATTCAAATTTTTTAGACCGATAACTAAAGTACTTTCCGGGTAAACTCTTATACCTGTACTTCTAATAACTCTACCTTGAAATAATTCATACAATATTTTTAATAAGGGGGTATAACCTTTCGGGTAAGCCACATTTATGGCATCCGATAACAAGATTTGTCTCCTGGTCTACCCATCCATTTTTTTTGATAGCAACCTCGACTCAATAATAAAAGACCTGACAAAAAAAGCCTCCACAAATTAATGCAGAGGCCAGTATTATTTTATTCTAACTAGCTCTTATTGCTTCACGCCTATGATGCTACAGTTATCTTCTAATGTTAGAAGTCCGGCATCAGCCAAAAGACCCAATGTACCTTCTAGACTAGTGTTGTCATTAGTCATCATGGCTAGACCCGTCGCTGTAATATCAGCCGCCACATCACCTAAAGGAGTCGGGATGAGGACGCCTGATAACATGTGCATAATAGACAACTCATCGCCATCCACACTACCAGCTAGATCCAGTGTATTACCTTCTACTGTCAATGATAATATGATAAGATGCGTACTATCAGGATCTATAAATTCTGCAATAGAAAACTCTAAGGTGTCATCACTTATAAAGGATAATCCACCAGGACAAGTTAAGCTACCAAGGTAATTACCTAAGAATTTATCTCTTGCATAGACACAGTCTCCTTCTATATTGGCTTGAGCATTATAGTTCTCTGCATTAGGGTCTGTACATCCAGTATAGTTGCAGTCTCCGCTGACGTTAGCATTTGCATCATAATTATCAGCGGCTGGGTCCGTACACCCGACTACATCATCATCACCACAGGCTTGGAATAGCAAAATACTTGTGCAAATCAATGAGAAGAACAGAATCGATCTAAGGCTTAATTCTCTTTTTAACATATTAGTCTCTTTTTATTTCAATATTACTGATAAATATATGGTTTTGAGAAGTTTCCAAGCCCTAATTAAGCCAATATTGAGATCAACTTAAACTAGGATTGGAGGTTATTAGTTTATTATAATATAACCGTTAATTTGGCAACATAAATCTTATCTGAGTGGAAGAGATCATATTTGACAGTATACCGGACGCCATTAAGGACATCGCTGATGGCAAGGTCATTATCGTCGTCGATGATGAAGAACGAGAAAATGAGGGGGATTTCATCTGTGCAGCGGAGAAGGTCACTCCTGAGATTATCAACTTTATGGCAACTCATGGAAGAGGACTTATTTGCACACCAATTACGGCACAGAGAGCGCAAGAACTAGAGCTTGCCAAAATGGTCAATAGTAATACGGCCTTGCATGAGACCGCATTTACAGTATCTATAGATCTCATAGGTCAAGGCTGCACCACGGGTATCTCAGCGTATGATAGATCGACAGGTATACAGGCCATTATAGACAGCAAAACAAAAGCAGAAGATTTCGCCAGGCCAGGACATATCTTTCCTCTGATCGCTGAAGATGGAGGAGTGCTACGAAGAACTGGACATACAGAGGCGGCTGTAGATCTCGCCTCGCTGGCTGGATTGTACCCCGCAGGCACTCTGGTAGAAATCTTGAATGAAGATGGCTCGATGGCCAGGCTACCTGAGCTATACAAGCTATCTAAGAAACTGGACTTAAAACTAATTTCCATCAAAGACCTTATCGCTTTCAGAATGGAAACGGAAAGGCTTGTGGAAGAAAAGTTATCTCTGGACTTCGAAAACGAATATGGCGAATTTCAACTGATAGCCTATCAAGAAACCAATTCTGACCTAACCCATATAGCCATAAAGAAAGGCACTTGGGACAACGACGAACCTGTCTTGACCAGAGTACATTCTGCATCAGCCACGGATGATCTTATCGGATCACTTTTACAGGGATATGGACAAAAACTACAGCATATATTTTCTCTTATCTCTAAAGAAGGAAAAGGCATCTTCCTTTTCTTAAGAAACGAAAATGACCAAGATCGATTATTAGAGAAATTGATAGAGCTAAAGAAAGGAAGCACTAGCAACACACCACAGAATAGCAATGCCGTACCCAACCAGCAAAGAGACCTTGGCATAGGTGCACAGATACTCAATGCGTTAGGCGTAAGCAAAATCAAACTACTGACCAACAACCCCAGAAGACGAGTGGGACTCATCGGTTATGGCTTAGAAATAGTAGAAAATATATCTTACTAATCGATGCCGAAATCTGCTGCCGAAATCGTCCAAGAAATGTATGACCATGACCTCTTTAGTCAGTGGATGGGGATAAAAATAATAGATGTAAAAGAAGGTTATTGTCGTATTACGATGTCTGTACGAGAAGAAATGACCAATGGATTCAAAATATTACATGGCGGCGTTACTTATTCCTTTGCTGATAGCGCCTTTGCTTTCGCGTCCAATTCCAGAGGACGTCATGCCGTATCTATAGAGTCCAGTATCTCACATACGCAAAGCGTGCGCCCAGGTGATATATTGTACGCTGAGGCCATAGAAAAACAACTGAGTCACAAGCTAGCCATTTACTATATCGCAGTGACTAATGAAAAAGAAGAAGAAATCGCCCTTTTCAGAGGAACGGTATACAGAAAAAGCAAGGAATGGGACTAAGATGGTTTTTTTATAATTCTATTTTTATAAAAACAAATTCAAGACTATCTTAAGGACTCACGCGAGATTACAATACATCTCTTCTAAAAACTATTCCAAGATGAAAATTTATACAACACTTATAATTCTCCTTCTACAAGCTGGATGCTCTTACGCCCAGAAATATGAAATCCCCGTAATAGACTGGGAGGCGTTGCAGGAAACAAGGCCTTGGGAAGCTACAGAAGACTGGAATAGTACACCGAGTAAAGTATCCCCAGCCATGACCAATACGTTAGCACCATCCGATGCGATCATCCTATTTGATGGTCATGATCTATCAGCTTGGCAAAAACCAAAATATGGTATAGGAGCAGATATGGCAACGACAGAAGCCATCACCAAAAATGCAGTATACGAAAACCATCCAGGAACGGAAGCAGAATGGAATATAGTATCTGATGCACTTGTCGTCAAACCTGGTGGTGGCAACATACAGACTAAAAAATCATTCGGAAGTATACAGTTGCATCTAGAATGGTTATCTCCGGTAGATAAGGATAAAGAAGGTCAAGCCTATAGCAATAGCGGTGTCTTCCTCATGGGACTCTATGAGTTACAGATACTCAATTCCTATAATAACAAGACATATCCTAACGGTCAGGCTGGTGCGATATATAAACAAAACCCTCCCTTAGTCAATACTTCACGTCCACCAGGAGAATGGCAGTCTTACGATATCATATTTATAGCACCCAAGTTTAGTGATGATGGACAATTACTCAGTCCAGCTTACTTGACAGCTTTTCATAATGGGATACTGATACAAAACAATTTTGAGTTAGAAGGACCTACACTTTACATAGGTCAAGCTGATTATTTTCCACATCCAGATAAGCTACCGTTATTATTACAGGATCATGGTGACTTAGTTAGATTCCGTAATATTTGGCTAAGAGAACTGGAGTAGAATTAATACTAAAAAAGAAAAGCCCTCCGAAGAGAGCTTTGTAAAAAGTCGGTTTTCCTGATCCTTATGGATCAGTATTATTCTTGATACTTTATTTGTTTAATAGTTTGGCCATAGTCTCCCCTATTTCTGCAGGTGATTCGACGACCGCGATACCGCATGCTCTCATAATTTCCATCTTTGCCTCCGCCGTATCGGCTTCACCTCCGACAATAGCTCCAGCATGTCCCATGGTGCGACCTTTAGGTGCTGTCTGTCCAGCTATAAATCCTACAACTGGCTTAGTACCGTTTTCCTTAATCCAATATGCCGCATTAGCCTCCATGCTACCACCTATCTCTCCTATCATCACAATACCCTCAGTATCAGGGTCATTCATCAGTAGTTCTACGGCTTCCTTAGTTGTCGTACCCGGAATGGGATCACCACCTATACCTATACAAGTCGACTGACCCATACCTGCTTTGGTAACCTGATCGACCGCCTCGTAAGTCAATGTACCTGACCTGGAGACGATTCCGATTTTTCCTTTGCGATGTATAAAGCCTGGCATAATACCCACCTTGGCTTCATCCGGTGTAATGATACCTGGACAGTTAGGTCCTATGAGTCTACAATCGTAATCATTTATATAAGCTCGGACTTTGACCATATCCTGCACTGGAATGCCCTCCGTTATACATATAATAACTTTTATTCCAGCACTCGCCGCTTCCATTATTGCATCACCTGCAAATCTCGGCGGTACAAAAATAATACTGGTGTCTGCTCCTGTCTTGGAGACGGCCTCAGATACTGTATTAAAAACAGGCTTGCCCAAATGCTCTTGTCCACCTTTGCCAGGTGTGACACCACCTATGATAGGCGTTCCATACTCTATCATTTGTGAAGTATGAAAACTGCCTTCTGTACCTGTAATACCTTGTACTATTATTTTAGAATCCTTATTAACTAATACACTCATTAGCCTATTCCTTTTTTAAAGATTTTTTATCCAATACGATCACCTCTTCTCCCTTCTTTATCATTCTATACTGCTCCCTTGCATACTTTTCTCTGTTGTTCTCAATGTTTCGTCTTCTGACTATAGCATCTTGCAACTGACTCTCATACTCAGATTTTTGTATCTCCAACTCTTCTATAGCTGAAGATAACTTGTGTTGAGTCAGCAAACTATAATTATCGAAAAACGAAACCCAAACAACAAATGCAACTACCGTCAGGGTGTATTTGTTGATTAATTGCACTTCTGATAAGCCCAACTTTTCAATTATTTCGCTCAAAATTCTCATCTAAGACTATTTTCTGTTAAATAAAACTCTCAGGTAAGAATTGGATTGTATAACATCCGTTTTGATAGTCCAAATATAGGGTTTAAGTGCCACAAAAGGTATTGGGTAGAGATATTTATAAAACTCATAATAAGCCATATTTCTATTTACTCAGTGACCATATCATTATAACGAATTGATTATCATTGATTTACAAAGTAACATGTTTTTATTTTCAGAAATATCTGAAATTTCAGAAAACAAATTATAACTTCGCATTATGAATTACGAAGAGGCCAAGAAAAAATTTATTCATTCGTGGGGTGTTCTGGGAAGCTCGTGGGGAATCAATAAGACAATGGCCCAGATACATGCACTGCTGATGGTAAACCCTAAACCAGTGACAGCTGATGAAATCATAGAAGAGCTAGGGATATCAAGAGGTAATGTGAGCATGAACTTAAAAGCGCTTATGGAATGGGGCATTGTGTATAAAGACTATGTAACAGGTGATCGCAAAGACTATTTCTATTCCGAAAAAGACACCTGGAAACTAATCATACAAGTAGCCAAAGAAAGAAAAAGAAGAGAACTGGAGCCAGCAATAAGAATGCTGGAAGAAATACAGGGCGCCGAATTGAATCTCAATATTGGTGCAGAAAAAGAATTCAAAAAAGTCACAAAGGACTTACACAAGTATGCCAAGCAGAGTGACAGTTTTGTAGAAAAATTTACGGCTATGGGATCTAATTGGTTTTTTAGTCAGGCTATTAAGCTATTTCGGTAAAAAAAAATTTTATAGCATATTTTCAATTATTTCTGAAATTTCGATAATTAAATAAACACAACTTATTATGGACTATTTAGTAATAACATATCTCTCTTACATTACCATTTCTGTCGCATTGACAATATGGGTTGGTCGTACTTTATTTACTAATGGGAAGATCTTCTTGATGGAAATATTCAAAGCTGATGAGGTGCTCGTAGACAGTGTCAACAAATTACTATTGGTAGGATTTTACCTGATTAACTTTGGCTATGTACTCAAGAATCTGATCGTCAAAAAAGGTATTGTCTCCATCGTAGATTCCATTGAAATGCTAAGTATTAAAATCGGATTAATCATTATCATTCTTGGCCTGATGCACTTTTTTAACCTCTTCGTATTATTCCTTATGAGATCACGGAGTAAGGAGTCGGCGACTCTCAACTATTCTGAAGAATTATAATTTCTCAAACAGATAAATGCGAGAAACACCGTATATAATCTATCGAGAAAGTTAGGTCTTACCCTTTGAGCAACTTAGTCCCAGGGTAATAAGCCGTAGGTCCGAGTTCTTCTTCGATCCTGATTAGTTGATTATACTTAGCTATACGATCACTACGTGATGCAGAACCCGTCTTAATTTGCCCCGTGTTAAGTGCAACAGCAAGATCTGCTATGGTCACATCCTCTGTTTCTCCAGAGCGGTGACTCATAACGGATGTGAAACTGTTGCGGTCCGCAAGACTCACCGCATCTATAGTCTCAGTAAGACTGCCGATCTGATTGACTTTTATTAGTATGGAATTGGCGGATTTTTCGTCAATTCCTCTTTGAAGTCTTTTGGTATTAGTCACAAAAAGGTCATCGCCTACTAACTGTACCCTATCTCCTATGGCCGCATTAAGCTTGGCCCATGCCGCCCAGTCATCCTCATCTAAACCATCTTCTATAGAAAAGATCGGGTAATTATCCACCCAATTCTTCCAATAACCCACCATATCATCAGAGGTCAGTTTTTCTCCTGTCGACTTATGGAAGTGGTATACTTTTTCTTCTGCATTATAAAACTCTGATGCCGCAGCATCCATTGCTATCCATATATCTTGTCCCGGTTCATAGCCCGCAGCTTCTATAGATTGTAGAACAATCTCGACAGCCTCTTTATTAGATTTTATATTAGGAGCGAATCCGCCTTCATCTCCTACATTAGTAGAGTAGTTTTTTGACTTAAGGACTTTTTTGAGATGATGAAAAACTTCCACACCCATTTTCAATCCTTGACTAAAACTCTCCGCGCCCAATGGCATAATCATAAATTCCTGAAAATCTATACTATTGTCTGCATGAGACCCTCCATTGAGGATATTCATCATAGGAACGGGTAGAGTGCATGCGTTAACACCACCGACATATCTATATAAGGATTGCTCAGAGTGCTCCGCAGCCGCTTTAGCCACGGCAAGAGAAACACCTAAGATGGCATTAGCGCCAAGATTTGCCTTATTATCCGTTCCATCCAATCCTATGAGCGTATCATCTATCAATCGCTGCTCGAATATATCCATACCCAATATAGCATCAGCAATCTTATCATTCACATTGCTGACGGCCTTGCCGACGCCTTTGCCCATGTAGCTACTCGCATCTCCATCTCTTAATTCTACGGCTTCATATTTGCCAGTAGATGCTCCAGACGGAACAGCCGCCCTACCCATACATCCGCTCTCAGTGATCACATCGACCTCTATCGTCGGATTACCTCTCGAATCTAATATCTGTCTTGCAAATACATCTATGATTATGCTCATTAGTTTTTATGGTTTTTTATTAGCGCAATGAAGTCATCAAAAAGATAACGTGAATCATGAGGTCCTGGTGATGCCTCTGGATGATATTGTACAGAGAATGCCGGTGCATCTATCACCTTTATTCCTTCTATAGTATTGTCGTTAAGATTTTGGTGTGTAATTTCCACCTTCGTGCTTTGTGCAATTGCTTCTGGGCTTACACCAAATCCGTGATTCTGGCTTGTTATTTCGCAGTATCCAGTCACCAGATTTTTGACTGGGTGATTGATACCTCTATGTCCATGGTGCATCTTGTACGTCGGTATATCATTGGCCAATGCCAATAGTTGATGCCCAAGACAAATCCCAAACATTGGTTTCTTCAGTTCTAATAAAGCCTTAATAGTACTTATAGCATAATCCATAGAGGATGGGTCACCTGGACCATTAGACAAGAAGAAGCCATCCGCACCAAATTTCAAGATTTCTTCTATTTCTGTTTTGGCAGGAAATACCTTGAGGTATGCGCCTCTTTCTACAAAACATTTTAAGATATTCTTCTTAGTACCAAAATCTAACACGGCGATCTTAATATCTGACCCATCATCGCCCATGTCATAGGAGTCCGAAGTACTCACTTTAGATGCAAGTTCCAATCCCTCCATTGATGGTATTTCCTTACACTTTTCCATTAGCTTTTCCACATCCAGTTCTGATGTAGATATAAGGCAATTCATGGCTCCTTTAGATCTGATATGTTTGACGATAGCTCTCGTATCCAGTTGGTGAATACACACGATGTTATTCTCTTCAAAATATTTTTGAATCGCCGTATCGGCTAATGGTCGAGAATATTGGTCCGTAAAATTCTTACACACCAGACCGGCAATTTGTATATTTTCCGATTCTACTTCTGCTGATTTGATACCATAATTACCAATGTGTGCATTGGTGGTCACTAGAATCTGACCGAAATAGGAAGGATCTGTAAATATCTCCTGGTAACCAGTCATTCCAGTATTAAAGCAAATCTCGCCAACACCGATGCCCTTCTTACCCGCTGCTTTTCCTCGGAAAACAGTACCATCTTCTAACAATAGAACCGCATCCTGTAAGGCTTTATCTGTCATAGGTTGAAGAAAAAATAAATGATGCTCAAATATAAATCATATATATAATATGATATGTGTTAGAACAAAAAAAGGGTAATCGAAAATCGATTACCCTCTACTAAATATTTCACTTTGGTTTATTATTCCTCTTCTGAGCCAGCTCCACCCATTTGTTGGTCTACTGCCTGTTGTGTTTCTGTGGACGCTATTGCTGTCGCTGCCTCCGCTGCGCCGCTACCTTTTTTACGTCTTCTTCTACGTCCACCTTTCTTCGCTTCTTTAGTGTTCGTGTAGACTTCGTTGAAGTCCACAAACTCTATCATTGCCATCTCCGCGCCATCACCCTTTCTAAAACCAGTTTTGATTACTCTTGTGTAACCACCTGGTCTGTCTCCGATCTTATCTGCTATAGGACCAAAAAGTTCTTTGATCGCTTCTTTGCTCTGTAGATAACCGAACACCACCCTCCTAGAATGTAATGAATTAGTTCTGGCCTTAGTCACTAAAGGCTCTATAAACATTCTTAGAGCCTTAGCCTTAGCTAAAGTTGTATTAATTCTTTTGTGCTTGATCAGTGCTTGAGAAAGGTTTTTGAACAAGGCCTTTCTATGCCCTTTTTGTCTACCTAAATGGTTGAATTTTTTTCCGTGTCTCATAAGACTTATAATTTGGTATCACCTGTGTTCTAATTTTTGTAATCGACTTTTCTAAAATGTCGAACACTGAGTTAATACAATATTAAAAAAAATAGGACCCTAAGAGTCGATGCGATCCTTATATCAAATTATTCCTCGTCTAACTTATACTTAGAAAGATCCATACCAAATGTCAGACCTTTATTCTGAAGCAATTCTTCGATTTCTACAAGGGACTTTTTACCGAAGTTTCTGAATTTCAATAATTCATTAGTGTCATACTTGACCATTTCTCCTAATGAATTGATCTTAGCCGCTTTGAGGCAATTATATGCTCTGACTGATAAATCCAAATCCTCCAATGGTGTCTTGAGCAACTTACGCATGTGTAAGATATGCTCATCTACGATGTCATCTTCTCTACTCTTCTCTGTCTCGAATGTGATATTTTCATCAGTTATAAGCATAAGATGCTGTATCAATATTCTTGATGCCTCTTTTACCGCCTCCTCAGGATGTATAGTACCATCCGTTTTGATATCTATTGTGAGCTTTTCGTAATCCGTTCTCTGTCCTACCCTCGTGTTCTCTATTTTGTAAGCGACATTCTTTATCGGAGTATAGATAGCATCTACTGGTATCATGCCTATCGTAGCATCTTTACCCAGATTTTCTGTTGCTGCTACGTAACCTCTTCCCTTAGTTACGGTGAGCTCTATTTCAAGGTTGACACTGCTGTCCATGTGACATATCACAAGATCAGGATTCATGACCTTAAATATATTAGTATGTGCCTCGATATCAGAAGCCAGTAGCACCTCCTTACCACTTACGGTAAGATAGATCTTTTCTGACTCCATGTCAGGCATTTCTATTTCTGGCTTTAACCTGACCTGCTTCATGTTGAGTATGATATCTACAACATCTTCTACAACTCCTTTGATAGTGGAAAACTCATGATCAACACCTGCAACACGAATCGCAGATATAGCATATCCCTCCAATGAAGATAAAAGAACTCTCCTTAGTGAATTACCTATCGTCTGACCAAAACCCGGCTCTAAAGGCTTGAACTCGAAAGAACCATCAAAATCATCAGCTTTGGTAAGTAATATTTTATTAGGACGTTGAAAGTTTAATATGCTCATACTTTATTTTAAAATACTCTTGTATTATCTTATAAATTAAATGAAGTCCGAAACTTTCTTCGGAGCATGTGACATTGCTGAAAGTGATTACTTAGAGTACAATTCGACGATCAACTGCTCGTTGATATTTTCTGGTATTGCATCTCTCTCAGGATAAGCCAAGAATGTGCCTTCCTTTCTTTCAGGATTCCACTCTAACCAAGTCGATTTTCTTGTGCTTGCTCCAGTCGCTCCAGAGATCATCTCTAGGTTTTTAGATTTATTCCTGACTGATACGACATCTCCTGGTCTTAATTGATAAGATGGAATATTAGTAAGTACTCCGTTAACTAAGATGTGCTTGTGAGATACCATTTGTCTCGCTGCTCTTCGAGATGGTGCCAATCCAAAACGGAATACTGTATTATCCAGCCTTGATTCCAAAAACTGTAAAAGAATCTCACCAGTTACACCCTTCTTACGAGAAGCCGACTCGAAAAGATTCCTAAACTGTCTCTCAAGTACGCCATAAGTATATTTAGCCTTTTGCTTTTCTAATAACTGGATGGCATAGTTAGACTTTTGCTTACGTCTTCTACCTGGACCATGTTGCCCTGGCGGATATTTCTTCTTCTCAAAACTCTTATCTGGTCCAAAGATGGCTTCACCAAACTTTCTCGCCATTTTCGTTTTAGGTCCTGTATATCGAGCCATTTATCTTTTAGTGTTTGTCAGTTATTTGATCGGTATCTTAATTATATTAAACTCTTCTCCTTTTGGGAGGTCTGCAACCATTATGTGGAAGTGGTGTGACATCTTTGATCTTCGTCACTTTTATTCCGATTTCGTCAATGGCTCTGATCGCAGATTCTCTACCCGATCCAGGCCCCTTAACAAATACTTCGGCATATCTTAATCCAGCATCATAAGCGACTTGAGCAGCATCTTTAGCAGCTATCTGTGCAGCGAAGGGAGTATTTTTCTTAGACCCTCTAAATCCCGCTTTTCCTGCAGATCCCCATGATATTACCTGACCCTGTTTGTTGGTCATAGATATGATAATATTATTAAAGCTTGCCTTGATATAAGCGTAACCTTCTGGTTCTACACTAATTCGCCTTTTCTTTACCTTTTTGCCTTTAGCCATCTTGATTATTTATTATTTAGTCGCTTTTTTCTTGTTAGCTACTGTTTTCTTCTTTCCTTTTCTTGTTCTCGCGTTAGTCTGTGTTCTTTGACCTCTTACCGGAAGACCTTTTCTATGACGTAAACCTCTGTAAGAAGCTATATCCATAAGCCTCTTTATATTCATTTGTACTTCTGACCTAAGTTCACCTTCTACTTTAAAATCGTCCTGAATAAGCTTAGAGATTTGCTTGATGTTGTCATCATTCCATTCATTAACTTTGGTATGCTCATCAAGACCGACTTTGGTTAATATTTCTTTAGCCTTAGATGTTCCAATACCATATATATACGTCAAGCCAATGACGCCCCTCTTATTTTTTGGTAAATCTATACCTGCAATTCGCGCCATAGCTTATCCTTGTCTTTGTTTGAACCTAGGGTTCTTTTTATTAATAATATAAAGCTTCCCTTTTCGTCTTACGATCTTACAATCTGCAGACCTCTTCTTTATTGATGCTTTTACTTTCATTTTTACTTATATCTATATGTGATACGGCCTCTACTTAGATCATACGGCGACATCTCGACAGCCACTTTATCCCCCGGTAATATTCGAATGTAATTCATTCTCATTTTTCCAGATATCGTAGCGACTATCAAGTGGTCGTTCTCTAACCTAACCCTAAACATGGCATTAGAAAGTGCTTCTTCTATCGTTCCATCTTGTTGAATTAAGTCCTTTTTTGCCATTAAAAATTTTTGGAGTGCAAATATCTATTTTTTTAACGAAATATTCTTGATTTCAGAATTATTTTTTATGGCCTCAAGGATGTAACTATGGTCAGATAATATGTCCGTTTTTTCGTCCGTGATAGCCACCGTATGCTCATAGTGAGCACTTGGCTTATTGTCTTTTGTCTTAATCGTCCATCCGTCTTTATCCTGCTTTACCCCCTTCTTGCCCATATTGATCATCGGCTCTATGGCGATGACCAGACCATCTTTGATCTTGGGTCCTCTTCCTCGTTTACCATAATTAGGTACCTCAGGTGCCTCATGCAAATTTTTGCCTATCCCATGACCCACTAACTCCCTGACCACCGTGTACTTCTTTGATTCTGTATATTGCTGGATAGCATGACCTATATCTCCTAATCTATTTCCCACGACTGCCTCATCTATACCCTTGTATAATGATTCGTATGTCGTGACTAATAAATCCATCACTTCGTCATCCACCGCTGGCATGGCAAAGGTAAAAGCCGCATCTCCAAAAAACTCGTTGATATAAGAGCCGCAATCTATACTGATAATATCATCTTCCTTAAACTCTTCATCCGTAGGGATTCCATGCACCACAGCAGAGTTAGGAGAAATACATAGTGTTCCTGGAAAACCTCGGTATCCTTTGAAACCTGGTTTTGCATTATGATCCCTGAGAAAAGTTTCTGCCTCCTTATCTATTTGTTTACCAGTAACTCCAGGTTTGAGTATGGACGCCACATGCGCCAGAGTCTTTGTCACTAGCGTACAACTAATACGGAGTTTTTCTATGTCCTCATCTGTTTTGTAAAAAATCATAGATTATTACATACCTGCACCTATCGGCTGCATGCCACTACGACCTTTTATTCTACCCGATTTGACAAGACCATCGTACTTGCGCATAAGTAGATAAGATTCCACCTGCTGCAATGTGTCTAACACAACAGCCACCAAAATCAATAATGAAGTACCACCAAAAAATATAGCGAAACCCTGATTAACACCGAATCTTGCTATGATTGCTGGTAATATAGAAATAAGACCTAAGAATATAGATCCTGGTAATGTGATTCTTGTCGTAAGATTATCTATATAATCCTGCGTATTCTTACCTGGCTTAATACCTGGAATAAAAGCATTCTGTCTTTTAAGGTATTCTGCATATTGTTGAGGATTCACTAACAATGCGGTATATACGTAAGTAAATACAACTACAAGCAGGAAAAATATAATATTATATGGCAAAGATGTCCAATCAGACATAGCCATCATAAAGTTACCCGGCGTCTCTCCATCAGCCGTCAACCAAGTAGATAGCTGAGGTGGTAAGAACATAATCGCCTGAGCAAAAATTATAGGCATAACCCCTGAAGCATTAACCTTAAGTGGAATATAATCTCTTGCTCCAGCAGAAGGCATATTCGCTCCTGATCTTCCGACCATTCGCTTAGCGAATTGGATCGGTATCCTACGCACGCCTTGTACAACTAATACTGTCACTAAGACCACGAAGAAAAAGAATGCCAACTCTACGATCAATAAGAATAATCCACCACTACCAAATCTTGCCAATACCTCCGCTGCAAATTCTCTTGGTAGCGTAGCAATTATACCGATAGTGATTAAGAGAGATACACCATTACCTATTCCTTTATCGGTAATCTTCTCACCCATCCACATCGCGAACATCGTACCTGACGACAAGAGTATAATACCTGATAACCAGAATATAGACGGTGATAATGATGGGTAAATAGCCCCTGGCAATGATTTAAGATAAGTCAGATATCCAGCACCCTGTACCAATGTAATGGCCACAGTCAATAATCTGGTAATCTGAGTTAACTTCTTACGACCAGACTCTCCTTCTTTTTGTTGTAGCTTTTGAAAATAAGGAACAGCGAAACCCAATAATTGGATAATGATAGATGCCGTAATATAAGGCATGATTCCTAATGCAAAAATGGCTGCTTGGTTAAAAGCACCCCCTGTAAACATGTTAATTAAACCCAAGATACTTTGATCTCCTGTCTGAGTCGCCGCTTCCAGAGCTTTAGAGTTAACACCTGCTATAGGAATAAAAGATCCAATTCTAAATATCAAGAGCATCAATAGAGTATAGAGAATTCTTTCTCTTAGTTCTTTAATACTCCAAATATTCTTTATGGTTTCTATAAACTTGTTCATTATCTAAGATTAAAGTAATGTAACTGTACCACCTTTTGCTTCGATGGCTGATTTAGCGGCCTCAGAGATTGCATGTACCGTAACGTTGACGGCAGATGAAAGTTCTCCATTACCTAAAACCTTTACTTTATCATTCTTCTTTATGATTCTTTTCTCATAAAGACCTTCTACTGATACGGAAGACATTCCGTATTTATCATTTAGTTCTTGCAGTCTTGCAAGATTGAGAGCGACATAACTCACTCTATTAGGACTTTTAAATCCTCTCTTAGGAAGTCTCATCTGTAAAGGCATCTGACCACCTTCAAAATTTCTCTTTCTACTATAACCAGATCTGGATTTTGCCCCTTTATGCCCTCTTGTAGAGGTACCACCTCTGCCAGAGCCTTGTCCTCGTGCTTTTCTCCTTTTAGTTTTTACAGATCCTTTTACTGGTGATAAGTTATGCAAACCCATGATCTACAGAATTTATAATTATTTATATTTCTTCTACTTTTAATAAGTGGGCCACTTTATTGACCATTCCTAGTACCTGTGGAGACACTTCCTTTTCTACAGATTGATTCATCTTTCTCAGCCCCAGAGCAAACATTGTATCCTTTTGCTTTTGTGGCCTGTCTATGATACTTCTTACCTGTGTTATTTTGATTTTAGCCATTATACTATCCTTCAAAAAGTTTTTGTAATGTGATACCCCTAATTGCCGCGACTTGAGCTGGGCTTCTTAGATTTTCCAAAGCATTAATTGTTGCTTTGACCACGTTATGAGGATTGGAAGACCCTTGAGATTTCGCTAGTACATTCTGTACACCCGCCATCTCCAGTACCGCTCTCATAGCACCCCCAGCTATTACACCTGTACCATCAGAAGCTGGCTTGATGAGGACTTTTCCAGCACCATATTTTCCTTTCTGCTCGTGCGGTATCGTTCCTTTTACCAATGGAACATCCACAAGGTTCTTTCTAGCATCATCTACTGCTTTTGCTATACACTCTTGCACGTCTCTCGCTTTCCCAAGACCATGACCGACTTTTCCTTTTCCATCGCCGAGCACTACCAATGCAGAAAAACTAAATGTTCTACCCCCCTTAGTCACCTTTGCCACACGATTGAGACTCACCAGTTTTTCTTTGTATTCTGATGTCTCTACTGCTTTTACTTTCTTACCTTTTTGCTTTGCCATTAAGTATAACTTAAGAAGTTAAAATTGTAGACCACTCTCCCTCGCAGCATCTGCCAGAGCCTTGATTCTACCATGATATAAATTACCACCTCTGTCAAACACAACCTGAGATACGTTCTTAGACTTTGCTTTTTCCGCAATTGCCTTTCCCACCTCTGCCGCAGAAGTAATCTTTGAATCATTATTTCCTACTGACTTAGAATCTGCAGAAGCCAAAGTCTGACCACTGACATCATCTATGAGTTGACAGTATATGTATTTATTAGATCTGAAAACTGATAATCTTGGCACATCCGCTGTACCACTGATACGCTTTCTAGTTCTAAATTTAATTCTTTGCTTTCCGCTAATTTTTTTAGCCATTTCCTATAAATTTTATCCAGCAGTTTTACCAGCTTTTCTACGTATAACTTCGCCTTTAAATCTGATTCCCTTTCCTTTATAAGGTTCTACCTTTCTGAAAGTTCTGATCTTAGCCGCTACCTGTCCGAGTAATTGCTTGTCATTTGATTCCAATGTCACCAATGGGGGCTTACCTTTTTCCATCGCCGTTTCCACTTTAACCTCATCAGGAACATAAAAGTATATAGGGTGCGAATAACCCAAAGTAAACTCTATCAGATTACCTGTATTATTTACTCTGTAACCGACACCGACCAATTCTAATTCTTTCTTATAACCTTCAGATACACCGACCACCATATTATTAATCAATGATCTATAGAGACCATGCATCGCTTTATGTCTCTTTTGTTCTGTTGGTCTTTCAATATTGAGGATACCATCTTCGACGCTCAGTTTGAGATCGGCGTCGATTTGCTGTTTTAGCTCTCCTTTAGGACCTTTGACGGTCACCATATTAGCATCACTCACGTCTAGCGTAACGCCTGATGGTAAAGATATTGGTGCTTTTCCTACTCGTGACATAATTTCTAATAATTTAATGAACGTAACAAATAAGTTCGCCTCCTACATTCTGTTGCTTGGCTTGCTTTCCTGTCATTACACCTTTCGATGTAGATATAATATTTACTCCAAGACCATTAAGTGCTCTCGGTATTTCTGTAGCGTTGACGTATTGCCTTAGTCCAGGCTTACTTATTCTACCCAGTTTTTTGATAACAGGTATTTTGGTTTTGCTATCGTATTTGATCGCTATTTTGATCAATCCATGCTTTCCAGCCTCATCATCAAATTTATATTTGAGAATAAAACCTTGATCGTAAAGAATCTCAGTTATGGATTTTTTCATTTTAGAAGCAGGAATCTCTACAAGTCTATGACCTGCTTGCTGTGCGTTCCTGATACGAGTCAAATAATCTGCAATTGGATCTGTTACTGCCATGTCTTCTTATAAATTTATATTACCAACTCGATTTAGTAAGGCCAGGAATTTTGCCTTCGACGGCCATTTTTCTAAATTTTACTCTATTGATTCCAAATTTTCTCATGTAACCTTTAGGTCTTCCTGTCAGCTTACATCTGTTATGTAATCTTACAGGACAAGAGTTCTTAGGAAGTTTATCCAACTCGTCCCAGCGACCTTCTTTCTTTAGCTGCTTACGAAGGTCAGCATACTTCTCTACGAGCTTTCTTCTTTTTTCTTCTCTAGCGATTAGTGCTTTTCTTGCCATGAGATTTTAATTTCTTTGATTTTTAAATGGCATACCCAAATGCTTAAGTAATGCCAACGCCTCTGCATCAGTTTTCGCAGTCGTTATAAAACTTATATCCAGACCAGAAATCTTCTTCACCTTATCAATATCGATTTCTGGAAAAATAATCTGTTCTTTTATACCAAGTGTATAATTACCTCGACCATCAAACGCTTTGTCATTGATGCCACGGAAATCTCTTACCCTTGGTAGCGCAACAGACACTAACCTATCCAAAAACTCCCACATCCTATTTCTGCGCAAAGTTGTCTTTACTCCGATAGGCATCCCTTCTCTGAGTTTGAAATTAGAGACAGATTTTTTCGCTTTAACAACGACAGCTTTTTGTCCTGTAATAAGCGTCATCTCTTCGGCGGCTGTATCCACTAATTTCTTATCCTGCGTCGCACCTCCCACTCCATGATTGATACATATCTTTACCAATCTTGGAATTTGCATAGCGGACTTATATTCGAACTGTTCCTTAAGTTTAGGAACGACCTCGTCGTTATATTTTGCTCTTAATCTTGGTGATACACTCATGATTAAATTATTTCTCCTGATTTTTTAGAATATCTCACAGTCTTATCACCACTTTTCTTCCTTCCCACTCTTGTCGCACCGCCAGACTTAGGATCTATAAGTGCTAGATTAGAAAGATGTATAGGTGATTCTATCTCATTTATATTTCCTGGCGCATCAGCTGTTGGCTTAGTGTGTTTCTTCACCATATTTACACCTTCTACGATCGCTCTATATTTCTTAGGAAATATTTCTTTGACCTCACCTTCAGTTCCCTTATAAGAACCTGAAAGAACGACGACCTTATCACCTTTCTTTATGTGAAGCTTACTCGTCTTATGTGATGTTACGCTTTTCATAATTGTATCATTAAAGCACCTCTGGTGCAAGTGATATAATTCTCATATAACTTTTGTCCCTAAGCTCTCTGGCAACAGGCCCGAATATCCTTGTACCCCTTGGCTCATCAGCTGCATTGAGCAATACGACTGCATTATCATCAAATCTGATGTAAGAACCATCTTTTCTTCTTATTTCCTTCTTTGTTCTAACCACCACGGCTTTAGACACTGTTCCTTTTTTGACACCACCTGGGGCGGTTTCTTTGACAGACACAACGATCTGATCTCCGACCGAAGCGTATCTTCTTTTTGATCCACCAAGAACTCTTATGCAGAGCACTTCTTTTGCTCCAGAGTTATCGGCCACTTTCAATCTACTTTCCTGTTGTATCATTTTATTATTCTATTTAGCTCTTTCGATTATTTCTACTAATCGCCATCTCTTTCTGGCGCTTAATGGTCTTGACTCGATGATCTTTACTGTATCTCCCTCGTTGCACTCATTGTTCTCATCGTGAGCAAGAAATTTCTTTGTCTTCTTGACAAATTTTCCATAGATCGGGTGCTGAAGACGTCTTCTTACAGCTACAGTAATGGTTTTATCCATCTTACTGCTGGTAACTATACCTACCCTTTGTTTTTTAAATTTTCGCTGTACTACAGTTTGTTCCTCAGTCATACGATTATTTTTTACGTCTCCTAGCTTTTATTTTAGATCTTCCCAGTAATTCCTCAGGAGACATATTTGCTATTTTTCTTCTTCTTATTTCCGAATTTAATCGAGCTATATCTTTTCTCACTTCTCTGAGTACCAAAGGGTTCTCTAACCCCTTTAGCGTATGGTCAAACCTGAGCTTCTGGTACTGGCTTTGAGTCTGGACCAATTCACTCTGTAATTGCTCCTCTGTATAGTCTTGTAATTCGATATATTTCTTAGTAGGCATATTATTATGTCTATATATTATTCTACGTAATCTGGTCTTTCTACCGTTCTAGTTAATACAGGCAACTTCTGCGCAGCTAATCTTAATGCCTCATGCGCTACTTCTCTCGGAACACCATCTAACTCAAACATGATTCTACCAGCCTTGATACTTGCTACATAGTGGTCAAGATTACCTTTACCCTTACCCATCCTTACCTCTAGTGGCTTAGATGTGATCGGCTTGTCTGGAAAAATTCTGATCCACACCTTACCTTGTCTCTGCATATATCTGGTCATCGCAATCCTGGCAGCTTCTATTTGCCTATTAGTAATACGACCATTCTCCATAGACTTAAGTCCAAATGATCCGAAGTCAATTCGACTGCCTTTATAAGCAAGACCTCTATTCCTTCCCTTCTGCTGTTTTCTATATTTTGTTCTTTTCGGCTGTAACATTTTATTCTATGTTTTGAGCTACTTTTTTAAAAAGTTGTGCAAAGGTAAAACAATTAGGTTGATGGCAAATTAGTTTCTTCTGTTACCACCTCGACCTCTTCCGCCTCTATTTCTGTCTCCTCTATTTCTATTATCTCCGCCACGGCCTCTTCCGCCTTTGCCTTTAGAATTCTTTCCGTCTCCTATGTTAGGTGAAAGATCGCGCTTACCCAGTACCTCTCCTCTGCATAACCATACTTTGACTCCGATCTTACCATATACCGTCAATGCTTCAAATAAAGCATAATCTATATCTGCTCTGAAGGTATGCAACGGCGTTCTTCCATCTTTGAATTCTTCTGATCTTGCCATCTCCGCACCATTCAATCTTCCGCTGACTCTTACTTTTATTCCTTCTGCTCCAGCTCTCATTGTAGACTGTATCGCCATCTTGATAGCTCTACGGAAATTAACTCTTGCTTCGAGTTGCTTTCCAATAGACTCAGCCACAATTGCTGCATCTAGTTCAGGTTTTCTGATCTCTACGATGTTGATCTGAATATCCTGACCCGATAATTTTTTGAGCTCCTCACGTATTCTATCTACCTCTTGTCCACCTTTACCGATAATAATACCTGGTCTAGAAGTGTGCACTGTTACCGTGATTCTCTTAAGAGTTCTTTCGATAATTATTCTCGCAATACCTCCCTTCTGCACCCTTGCTCTAAGGTAGTTTCTGATTTTCTCATCCTCCACTACTTTCTTAGCAAAATCTTTACCACCAAACCAGTTAGACTCCCATCCGCGGATGATTCCTAATCTATTACCTATTGGATTTGTCTTTTGACCCATACGTGTTTATTATTCTTCAGTAGATTCCTCTTCTGAATTTTCGTTTTCGATTTCTAAATTGTTAGCAACTACAAGTGTCAGATGATTCATTCTCTTTCTGATTCTATGCGCTCTACCATGTGGTGCTGGTCTGAATCTTTTGAGCATACCTGCCTGATCTACAAATGCTTCCTTTACCACAAGATCATAGTCGTCTGCACTTAAGGCATTATCTGACTTTACTTCCCAATTAGCTATTGCCGAGAGTAGCGCCTTTTCCACCCACTCTGATGCCTCACGCTTAGAGAACTTAAGTATGTTGAGTGCGCGATCTACTGACTTTCCTCTTATGCTATCCACTACGAACCGCATCTTACGAGCGGAAAGAGGGACATTTTTCATTTTTGCAATTGCTTCCATTTTAACTTATTTTGGATAATTACTTTCTATTACCTGAGTGTCCTTTGTATGTTCTAGTTGGCGAAAATTCACCTAACTTATGCCCTACCATATTCTCAGTGATATAAACTGGAACGAAGGTTTTACCATTATGGACTGCTATATTCAGCCCCACCATATTAGGTATAACCATAGATGATCTTGACCAAGTTTTTATCACAGATTTCTTGCCACTCGCCTGTGCATTCTCTACTTTCTTAAGCAGCTTGTGATACACATAAGGACCTTTCTTTATGGATCTCGCCATAATTATTTTTTACTTTTTCTTTTAGAAATTATCAATTTGGTAGAAGGCTTATTGACATTACGTGTCTTTTGACCTTTAGCGAATACACCCGTTCTTGATCTAGGGTGACCACCTGATGCACGTCCTTCACCACCACCCATCGGGTGATCTACTGGATTCATCGCGACACCTCTTACTCTTGGTCTCTTACCTTTCCACCTATTTCTTCCTGCCTTACCTAAGACCTGAAGACCATGATCTGGATTAGAGGTCACACCGATAGAGGCTTTACAAGTAAGTAACACTTTTCTGACCTCCCCACTTGGCATTTTCACAATGGCATACTTTCCTTCTCTACCCATAAGTACTCCATTAGTACCAGCACTACGTGCCAGTTGAGCACCTCTCCCTGGAGACATCTCTATCGCATGAATGGAAGCACCCAATGGAATATCAGACAAGTACATACAATTACCAACATCAGGTGTCGCATTCTTGCCCGATGTAACCGTCATACCGATTTTGAGCTTATCCGGGGCAATGATATATCTATGACCATCATCATATTTGACTAATGCGATATATGCTGACCTGTTAGGATCATACTCTATCGTCATTACCTCTCCTTTCGCACCTTCGTTATCTCTCTTAAAGTCGATAATTCTATATTTCTTCTTATGTCCACCACCTATGTTGCGGACTGTCATTTTACCATCATGATTACGACCACCACTTTTCTTGATTCCAACAGTCAGTGCCTTGAATGGCTTGCTTGACTTACTCGTGAGAGCATCGTGCGTATTACTAACAAGATGTCTACGCCCTGGTGATACTGGTTTATGCTTCTTTACCGCCATGATTATATATTATATATCACCGAAGAAATCAATTTCCTCGCCTGGTGATAGTTTGACAATAGCTTTTTTAAACGCGCTTTTACTTCCTTGCACAACTCCAGATCTTGTATTTCTGGATTTTGATTTCTTAGGCATAATGAGCGTGTTGACAGAATCTACATTGACACTGTACATCTTCTCTACTGCCTTTCTTATTTCTATTTTATTCGCCTTCTTATTGACCACGAAACTGTAGTGATTGACATCACCAGACAGCAACTCTGACTTTTCAGATATAATAGGCTTTATGAGAACTTGCTTTGCCATTATAAAATTTATTTAAATGCTTCTATTATTTTACTTACTGACCCTTCCGACAAAACCAAAGTTCCTGCTCCAAGGATGTTAAGCGTATTCAAATTGTTAGCCGTCGTAATCTCGCTCTTTTTAATATTACGACAAGACTTATATAGATTGTTATCTGCTTCTGCCAATACCATCAATGATCCCTTGCTACATTCTAAATTATTGAGCATACTTGCAAACTCCTTGGTCTTTGGAGCATCATAAGTAAAATCCTCAACAACCTTCAATGCACCATTCTTAATCATCGTAGATAGAGCTGACTTTCTAGCCAATCTTTTGACCTTTTTATTGACCTTAAGATCATAAGTACGTGGTCTAGGTCCGAATATTCTACCCCCACTTCTGAACAATGGGTTTTTGATATTACCAAAACGAGCTGTACCAGTTCCTTTCTGCTTCTTTATCTTCTTGGTCGATCCTTTGATCTCACCACGCTCTTTCGCCTTGTGTGTACCTTGACGCTGATGCGCCTGTATCGCTTTTACGTCTAAGTAAATCGCATGATCATTAGGCTCTATACCGAATATATCATCAGGCAGATCGACAGATCGACCTGTAGACTTTCCATTTATGCCGTAAACATCTACTTTCATGACAGTTACTTTTCAATGATTACTAAAGAACCCTTGTGCCCTGGCACAGATCCTTTGATTAACAATAAGTTCTTGTCAGCAAGAATCTTAACCACTTTCAGATTGGAAGTTTTTATTCTTTTGCCGCCCGTTCTACCTGCCATTCTTGTCCCTTTATAGACTTTAGATGGCGTTGCACAGGCACCAATTGCTCCGGGAGCTCTTTGTCTGTTGTGCTGACCGTGCGTACTCTGTCCTACCCCACCAAAACCATGTCTCTTCACAACCCCCTGAAAACCCTTACCCTTAGAGGTGCCAATTGCATTGACCACATCACCTTCCTCAAAAACCTCCTCTACAGTGATTTTATCACCTAAGGCTTTCTCCAAATTGCAATCTCTAAATTCCGCAATACGCATCGCAGACTTAACACCCGCTTTTTTGAGGTGACCACCCAATGCATTTGTAGGAGATTTTTTACGCTCTCCATAAACTAATTGTAGGGCGTTATATCCATCGGTATCCTCAGTCTTCACCTGTGCTACGACATTGGGCGTTGCCTCTATAACCGTACATGGCACATTCTTACCTGCATCATCATAGATACTGGTCATACCGATTTTTCTTCCAATTAATCCATTCATCTTAATGTATTTGATATATGGATAAAGACCGTGAGGTCCTTAATTCTTTTTATAAAACAACAATAAACTGTGAAAAACGACTACGTGAGCTTAACCTGAATGTCTACACCTGAAGGTAACTCCAGCTTAGACAACGCATCAACTGTTTTTTGCGTCGGCGTAAATATCTCTATGAGTCTCTTGTGGGTCCGCAGCGAAAACTGCTCTCTTGACTTTTTATTAACATGCGGCGATCTGAGCACCGTATGCATTTCTTTTTCAGTCGGCAGAGGAATCGGACCAGAGATCACAGCACCACTATTACGTACCGTTTTCACTATTTTCTCCGTTGATTTGTCTACTAAATTGTAGTCATAAGAACGAAGCTTGATTCTAATTTTTTGATTCATAACCTTTTAAAATATTACAAAAGGAGCGCAAAAGTATATTAATAAGCCCAACTATACAAGTATAATTGGGCTTATTTTATATTAAACTTTTACTTCGCCTTTGGCTTTTTCTATTACTTCTTTCGCTACACCTTGTGGTGCAGCCGCATAATGAGAGAATGTCATCGTACTACTGGCTCTACCAGAAGTAATCGTTCTCAGTGATGTAACATATCCAAACATCTCAGATAATGGCACATCAGCACTGATCACAATCGCTCCGCCAGTTTTCGTTTCTTGACCTTTAGGTAATCCTCTTCTTCTGTTAAGATCACCTATTACAGATCCCATATACTCGTCTGGTGTTACTACTTCGAGGCTCATTATCGGCTCCAGTAGCACTGGCTTGGCAGTTTTAGCAGCCGCCTTGAATCCTTCTTTAGCACATAGCTCAAAGGCTATAGGCTTAGAATCCACGGCATGTGTCGCACCATCATAGAGTTTCACTTTCATACTATCTATACTGTATCCAGCAAGGACACCGTTAGCCATCATTGCGGTGAATCCTTTTATGATAGAAGGAAAAAACTCTTTAGGTATCTTACCACCGAAAATTTTATTTTCAAACTGCAGCTTTTCTTTTCCACTCTTAAATTCATCAGAGTCTAAGAATTCTTGGTCTGCAGGTCCTAACTCAAATGCCATCTGAGCAAAAAGACCAGAACCACCTGACTGCTTTTTCAATCTCTCTGTATGATCGACCATCTGAGTCAAGGCTTCTTTATAATTCACCTGAGGCTCACCTTGGTTACATTCCACTTTAAACTCTCTCTTTAATCGATCTATGATAATCTCCAGGTGAAGCTCTCCCATACCAGAGATAACCGTTTGATTAGTATCTTCGTCATAACGCACTCTGAACGTCGGATCTTCTTCAGAAAGCTTGGCTAAAGCCATACCCAACTTATCAATATCCTTTTGGGTCTTAGGCTCAATAGCCACACCGATAACAGGGTCTGGAAAAACCATACTTTCTAAAACTATAGGATGTCCTTCTTGGCAAAGGGTATCCCCAGTTCTGATATCTTTAAATCCTACACCCGCTGCAATATCACCTGCCTCTACTTTATCTATAGCATTTTGCTTATTAGAGTGCATTTGGTATAGACGAGATATTCTTTCCTTGTTATCTGACCTAGAATTATAAATGTATGATCCAGCTTCTAATGTACCCGAGTACACTCTAAAGAATGCTAAACGTCCTACATAAGGGTCCGTTGCAATTTTAAAAGCCAAAGCAGTAAATGGTTCATCATTAGAAGCCTCTCTCGTTACCTCTGCATCTGTTTTAGGATTGACTCCCGAGACAGCATCAACATCTAAAGGTGATGGCAAAAATGCGCATACTGCGTCAAGTACTGCTTGTACACCTTTATTTTTGAAGGCAGAACCTGCCATCATAGGGACAAACTTGTTATCTATAACCGCTCCTCTTACTGCAGCTATCATTTCTTCTTCCGTAATACTGTCTGGATCGTCAAAAAACTTCTCCATCAAAGTATCATCATATTCTGCTACGGCCTCTAACAACTTCTCTCTCCACTCCATGACGGAATCTTTGAGATCATCTGGAATAGGAACCTCCTCATAGGTCATACCCATGTCATGTTCATTCCATACGATAGCCTTACCTGTGATAAGGTCCACCACACCTTTGAAATTCTCCTCTGCTCCTATAGGGACTTGCAATGGAATTGCATCTGATCCCAATTTTTCCTTTACATCTTTTACGACAGAAAAGAAATCTGCACCAGATCGATCCATCTTATTGACGAAACCAATTCTTGGTACTTTATAATTGTCGGCTAATCTCCAGTTAGTCTCAGACTGCGGCTCTACTCCTGATACAGCACAAAACAAAAACACAAGACCATCCAAAACACGTAGCGATCTATTCACCTCGACGGTGAAATCCACGTGACCCGGCGTATCGATGATATTCATCGGATACTCCTGATCTTTCCAATTCCATTTTGTTTTGGTAGCAGCAGATGTAATCGTGATACCTCTTTCTTGCTCCTGCTCCATCCAATCCATCGTCGCGGCACCATCGTGTACTTCTCCTATCTTGTGACTCATACCTGTATAATACAATACACGCTCAGTCGTGGTAGTCTTACCTGCATCAATGTGTGCAGCAATACCAATGTTTCTTAGATACTTAAGATCTTTAGCCATGATTTACGTATTAATAAATCTTAAAAAAAATTGAATTATAAAAAGTGTAAGTCGGTCAGTCGGATTATCTAAAGTGAGCGAAAGCTCTGTTCGCTTCTGCCATTTTGTGCGTATCCTCTCTTTTCTTTACAGCAGCTCCTTCGCCTTTACTTGCAGCCATAATTTCTGCCGCTAGTTTTTCAGATATTCCTTTGCCATTTCTAGCTCTCGAATATTTGATTAACCATTTCATGCCAACTGAAAGCTTACGTGCAGGTCTTATTTCGGTAGGTATTTGGAATGTCGCACCACCTATTCTTTTACTTCTCACCTCTACCCCTGGAGTAACATTTTGGACTGCTTTTTTCCAGGCCTCGTGCGGATCTTCGCCCGTTTTCTCCTGAATCATGTCCATCGCTTTGTAAAACAAAGAATATGCCACTGATTTCTTGCCATCCAACATGAGATTGTTAACAAATTGTGTCACCATAGGATCTCCAAATCGTGGATCTGGTTGCAATACCCTCTTTTTCGGTTTTCTTTTTCTCATGTTATATTATTTCTTAGGCCTTTTAGTTCCGTATTTTGATCTAGATTGTAATCTTTTCTCTACACCAGCCGTATCGAGAGCACCTCTGACGATAGTATACCTTACACCTGGAAGATCTTTCACACGACCTCCTCTGATCAGTACGATAGAGTGTTCCTGTAAGTTATGTCCCTCTCCAGGAATATAACAGATCACTTCTTGACCGTTAGTAAGACGCACTTTGGCAACTTTACGTAGGGCTGAATTCGGTTTTTTAGGTGTCGTCGTATAGACTCTGGTACAAACTCCTCTTTTCTGAGGACTACCACCGAGAGCTCTGGTCTTACTGACCGTAACTATCTTTTTTCGACCCTTTCTCACCAACTGGTTGATAGTAGGCATATATTAGAAAATATTACTTTTTAAAAATGAGGTGCAAAGGTATGATATATTTTTGGGTTTGCAAAGGTAGATTTACATCATAAATCAAGTAAAATATGGCTAATCCGAATGTCCAAATAAGATTTGCTCAAAAAGAAGATCTTCAGGCGATAAGACAACTCGTCGTAGAGTTGGCAATATATGAAAAAGAACCTGACGCCGTAAAGGCTCAATTCGCAGACTACCAAAGGGCTTACGAGGATGGTCTGATCTCCATGTTAGTTGCCGAAATAGAGGATGACATTGTGGGTATGACCTTGTTTTACGACACCTTCTCGACCTGGCGAGGAAAGATGCTATATCTGGAAGATTTTGTAGTATCAGAAAAATATCGAAGTCAAAACATAGGTAGCCAATTATTCGATGCCACACTACAAGTTGCAAAAGACAGAAACTGCACCATGATGAAGTGGCAAGTGCTTGATTGGAATACAGGAGCTACTAAATTCTATGAGAACAAAGGTGCGACAATAGAAAAGCAATGGTGGAATGGGAAGATTATTTTTTAAATCAGAAGCCCTGTCTAAGAATAGAATTACAGTACTAAATGCTTTATATTTATATAGATGGGCGAGCCGAAAATCATACCGAATTACACTTATGAAGACTACAAGCGATGGCAAGGGCGTTGGGAGGTGATAGATGGTATTGCTTATGACATGAGTCCTATGGCCTCTCCAGAACATCAACGAATTGCTAATGAGATAGGTCGGGCATTTTCTGAAGCAATAGAAAAAGGACAATGTGCTTGTCAAGTTTATCAACCCATAGACGTAAAAATCAGAGAAAATACAATCGTCAATCCTGATTTACTTATCGTATGCAAACCAATCGAAGGGCAGTTTTTAGATTTTCCGCCCGAGCTTGTGGTAGAAATCATATCTCCATCTTCAAGGCTAAAGGACACAATTACTAAGTACAACCTGTACAAAGAATTTGGAATCAAATATTATTTGCTTATCGATCCAGAGGAAAAAAGAAAAGTACTTCATCATTTAACCGACAACCAGTATGTCTCTCAAGAATCCTTTGACTTTGAACTTAACAGTGGATGTCAATTCAGTTTAAAACTGAAGGCAGTTGTGGGATTCTAATATTTTAGTAGCATTCTGCATCGTAGTGTATAACCAAAAGAAAAAAGGCCCTCAATGAGAGCCTTTCAAATTATTACAAAATTTCTTTATCAAAATCATTAAGAAGGTTATTATCCTTCTCCCTTATACCCACCCCACAAAGTAAGCGCAACAGTCACACCAAAATAGTCAGACTGACCTTCTCCAAAAGTGATATTATATTGTCCCTGAAGTCTGATATGTCCAAACTCGTAACCTATACGTGGAGCGAAGCCGAAACCTGTACCTCCGTCAATAACTTCCTCTACACCATTGACATCAGTCGTAATTGTTCCGCTACTAAATAACCCCAAACCCAATCCTGCAAAAGGCCGCGTTGCTGAATCATCAGCAAAATAGTAATCACCATACAACAACGATGATCCGCTAATGCCGAACTCTTGTTCGTCAAAGTTGCTACCGAAGGCCGTGAAGGCGCCACCTATACCAATAGAAAATCTGTCAGTGGCATTATACCTTAACTCACCACCGAACGTCGCACCACCAGTCGCTTGATCAGAAGATACTGGAATAACATAACCGAATCTCAGAACATCCCATTCGAAGTCGACGTAAGATGGAGATTGTGCAAAAGACATTGTCGCAGAAGACATAAGTAAGAATAGTAGAATTGATCGTTTCATAAGTTTTAATTTTTATTCAAATGTCTGACTTAAGTGCATACACTTCTGTTATGACTTTCATAAACAAATCCAATCAGACTATTAAAGTCTGTTTGTAATGAACCAATTCTGTTAGGGAAATCAAAAATTATGAGCAGCCTGACAATCAGAATATAATATGGCGACTACTTACTTCTATTGAGCAAATAATCTGTAATATCATACAATGTCTTTTTCTTATCCTCTGATACACTAATAGCTTTGAGATGCGAAAGTGCTAACTGATGATATACAAGTTTCAATTCATCACTATGTATTCCGACATGTGCTTTATTATAAAGGTCTTTGACTTCTTCTATTAAACTATCTTCTGTGACTTCGTCTTGAACGCTAAAAAGATATTTCAACCTATCCGTTTGTTCTTGGTTGAGAAGGAGAAGTGATTTTAGGTATAGGTAAGTTTTCTTTTTTTGTAAAATATCTCCACCTATCCTTTTTCCGACTTTGGCTTTCTCGCCAAAGGTATCTAAATAGTCATCTTGTATCTGAAAAGCGATACCCAGATTTTTTCCGAATTCGTACAAATGATTTTGATCGTCTATAGAAGCTTCGCCTATTATGGCTCCCATCTTTAGTGCCGCAGCGATAAGCACGGATGTTTTGTATTCTATCATCTTGAGATAATCTTCTATGGCCACCTCTGACTGACATTCGAAATCCATATCCCATCGCTGACCTTCACATACTTCGACACAAGTTTTATTGAATACCTGTAGTAATGGAAAAACACTAGCCTTATACTTTTCCAGTAGCTTATAGGCATACACGAGCATCACGTCACCAGATAATATGGCAGAATTCGTATCATACTTAACATGTACGGACGGTTGTCCTCTGCGTATATCCGCATCATCCATAATGTCATCATGTAGGAGTGAAAAGTTATGGAAGAACTCCACACACAGCCCTGCTTCGAACGAATAAGCTACATCTTCCTTGAAAAGATTATAAGCACCCATTAATAATAATGGTCTGATTCTCTTTCCTGACAAAGACATGATATAATCCAATGGATTATACAGAGAAGGCACTCCAGTAGGAAAAGAAAAATCCTCCAAATTAGAAGCGAATATATTTCCTAATTCCTTTAAAGATAATATGGTCGATCCTTTTTGGCTCATACTATTAATGCGGTAAATAATCTCTTAATAATCCATACACAAAGGTACCGACTATGGCACTGGCGATAACTAATAAGAAAATAGAAAATCCGTTCCCGACCAATACATATAACGGCCCAGGACATGCCCCAGTAAGTGCCCAGCCTAATCCAAAAAGTGTGCCTCCAAAAAAGTATCTCATCCAGCCCTTAGTCTTATCATTTATCACAATTTGGCTTCCTTGAGCATTATTTATTTTGTAGCGTTTAATCCATTGAGTGATTAATACACCGCAGGCCAAAGCGGACCCTATAATGCCATACATGTGAAAAGACTGGAATCTGAACATCTCTTGTATGCGATACCAAGAGATGGCCTCTGACTTAGTCATAACCACACCAAATAATATCCCTATAAATAAATATCTAAGAAACTTCATATCAAAAAATTAAGGGAAATAAAAAATGAGTCATAAGTAAGCCCCCTGCAAAGAAACCGATCACTGCTATCAATGATGGCAACTGCAGATTAGACAAACCGCTTATGGCGTGCCCCGAGGTGCAACCTCCCGCCCAACGCGTGCCGAAACCTATTAAAAATCCTCCCAGTACGATAATTATCCATCCGGTAGGAGTTCCCATAATTTCCCAGTTGAATATCTCTTCAGGGGCAAGATGTCCATCAAACTGAATCCCCATCTGATTAAGATCATCAATGGTAGCTTGTGATAATGCCAGTGGCTGAGCATCATTCAGATAATTAACAGAAAAGAAACCTCCTATTACCGCACCGATTACGAAGATGACATTCCATAACTGAGACCTCCAGTCAAAATCAAAGAACTTAATCTTACGTCCTGCACCACTCATAGAACAAAAGGTCCGCAACGTAGAAGAAACACCAAATTCTCCGCCAGCCCACAATAAGAGTAACATAATCAAGGCAATAACAGGTCCTGAGACATACCAAGCCCAGGGTTGCGATATATAATCGATCATCTGATTTTTTGGCTTAAATAAAAGGCTATAATATGAAAGTATTGCTTAGTTTACTATTAATCTGATTTAATATTTTTAAAGCCTATTAAAAATAACATGATACAAAAACTGATCGCTATATCCATTGTCACTTTGTGCATTAGCTGTGCTTCTAAAGATTCCTATGACCTCATTATAAAAAATGGCACATATTACTCTGCCTCTGATCAAAATGATCAGACCATAGAAGCCATTGGAATAAAAGATGGAATTATCAACTATATCGGAGAATTAGGGACTATAGAATCGAGCATAACAACGACGACCAAGATTATAGATGCTGATGGATTATTTGTCATGCCTGGGTTTATAGAAGGACATGGGCATTTTTCTGGACTGGGCAGTTCTCTACAGAATCTCAATTTTCTCAAGGATACCAGTTGGCAAGCTATTGTAGAGAAAGTAAAGAACAAAGTAGAAGACTCTAAGCCTGGAGAATGGATCTACGGAAGAGGATGGCATCAAGAAAAGTGGAATATAGCACCTGATGAATCCTACGAAGCCTACCCGACCCACAAAAGCCTAAGCGAATTATCAGAAGAAAACCCCGTTGTGCTAGTACATGCCTCAGGGCATTCTTTATTCGCCAATCAAAAGGCGATGCAAGAAGCGGGCATTAGTATAGAAAGTCCGAATCCTCAAGGTGGTCATATTGTCAAAAATGAAAACAATGAGATCATTGGTGTATTCGAGGAAAGGGCGATGAAACCGATTCTGAAAAAATTGGACGAATACAGAAAAAGCCTCAATCAGGAAGAACAAATACAGATCTGGTATGATGCCATCAATATAGCACAGAAAGAATGCATCGAAAATGGAGTGACAAGTTTTCAAGACGCTGGATCTAAGCTAGAAGAGTTAGAGCGATATAAGAGTATGGCACAGGAAGGAAAATTAGATATAAGACTATGGGCGATGGTAAGGCAACCTTATGAGGCCATCAAAAACAAAATGAAAGAATACAGGAGTATAGGAATAGGGAATAATCATTTCACATGTCGTGCAATAAAAACCGAATTAGACGGTGCGCTTGGCGCGCATGGCGCGTGGCTATTAGAACCTTATGATGATAAACCAGACTTTGTGGGTCAAAATACCACCTTGGTAGAGACTGTGGATTCTATTGCAAAATTGGCCTTTGACAATGAGATGCAACTATGCGTACACGCCATAGGAGATCGGGCCAATAAAGAGACTTTAGACATAATAGAAAGATATAATAACGAAAGCGATAAAGAGCTAAGATGGCGTATAGAGCATGCTCAACATCTTAATCCATCAGATATCCAAAGATTCAAACAGACTGGTGCTATTGCATCTATGCAAGGCATACACTGCACCTCAGATGCACCTTTTGTGGTAAAAAGACTAGGACAGCTAAGATCTAAAATAGGTGCCTACGCCTGGAAAGCACTAATCAATCAAGGTGTAACCATCGTTAACGGTACAGATACACCCGTAGAAGATATAGATCCCTTCGAAAACTATTTTGCCTCCGTCACAAGAAAGCGAAAAGACAACGGGATGGAATTCTTTACAGAGCAGCGCATGAGTAGAGATCAAGCACTAAGATCATATACTATAGATGCCGCCTATGGCGCTTTCGAAGAAGATATAAAAGGTTCTCTGGAAATGGGAAAATTAGCTGATATAATCATTCTTGACACCAACCTAATGACTTGTGACGATTATGAAATATTGGATACTAAGGTTATGAAAACAATTATAGGTGGAGAGGTATTATTCTCTCAATGATATATTTTCTTAAGATTTCTATAGAAGTGCTAAGCCACCTCCTTAAGAATCTTCAACATCGTCTTAGTATCACCCATTGTATAATAATGTAAAACAGGGACGCCTTTAGCTTTTAGTTCTTTGGACTGTGCTATGCACCATTCTATACCCACCTGCTTGACTGCGGCTCTATCTTTTGCCCCGCGCATCGCTTTGACAAATTCTTCAGGATAATTGACGAAGAACTTTCTAGGTATACCACTCAGTTGAGATAATCTTGTGACTGGCTTGAGGCCTGGAATAATCGGAACATCTATTCCCGCTGCTCTACACTTATCTTGAAACTCAAAGAACTTAGAGTTATCAAAAAACATCTGGGTCACTATGTAGTGCGCACCAGCGTCCACCTTATCTTTCAAAAACTTAAGATCTGTATCAAAATTGGGCGCTTCGAAGTGCTTTTCTGGATATCCAGCAACACCAATACAAAATTCCGTGGGCGCAGCATTATCAAGATTAGGATCAAGATAATGTCCAGCATTCATACTATTCATTTGCTTGACCAAGTCAACAGCAAACTTATGGCCTCCTTTTTCAGGTACAAACCTATCTTCAAATTTTCGAGCATCTCCCCTCAGAGCCAAGACATTATTGATACCCAAAAAAGCAAGATCAATGAGCGCATCTTCCGTTTCCTCTATAGTAAATCCTCCGCAGATAAGATGAGGAACTGCATCCACGCCATACTTATGCATAATAGAAGCACAGATTCCGACGGTTCCTGGTCTTTTTCTTATGGATACCTTCTCATAATAACCGCTCTCTCTTCTGTTGAATACAACCTCCTGCCTGTGATAGGTCACATCTATAAATGGTGGCTTATACTCCATCAAGGGGTCGAGCATATCGAAGATATCTTTCATGCGACCGCCCTTCAGAGGAGGTAAAACCTCGTATGAAATAAGCGTCTCTCCATTAGCTTTTTCGATATGATCGCAGACCTTCATAGAATATTACTTTTCTTGTAAAGGCTGCAAATATGATGCAAAAAATGGACTCTTCTTTATCAATTTCCTAAGAACTCCATGATAAGAATAAAAACACTCATCAGTAATATGAAATATCCAAATCCTACTTTCAACTTATCCTCATCAATTTTCTTTGAAAAATAAGACCCGATAATTATGCCGACAATGGTGAGGCTGGTAAACCTTACTAAAAACCACCAGTCAATTGATGCGACCAAAGCATCGCCTAAAAAGAATCCAGTTAACGATTTGAGTGCTATAATTATCAGCGAAGTGCCAATGGCTTTTTTCATAGGAAGGTCAGTCAGAAGGACCAATACAGGCACAATTATAAATCCACCTCCCGCTCCAACTAATCCCGTCAATGCACCAACTAATAATCCTTCACTCACCACTTTAGGATAACTAAAAGTACTTTTTGGTGTTTGCCTTATTCTTGGCTTTAACATGCTTATTGCGGCTAAAAGCATCATCACTGCAAAAAGTCCCATCATGAAAAATCGACGCGTCAGTGCCATATCATTATAGGTATATAGAACATCTGGTAAAGAGGGAACAACATAATGTCGGACTATCCATACACCTATTAAAGAAGGAATACCAAATACCAAAGCTAGTCTCCAGTCGACATTGCAGTCTTTATGACATTGTAATCCACCTATCAGGGCCGCCGTCCCGACAATAAAAAGTGAATATCCAGTGGCTAATTTTTCGTCTAATTGGAATAGATAAACCAGTATGGGTACTGCCAATATAGATCCCCCACCTCCCAGAAGACCCATCACAATTCCGATTGTACAAGCGAGTATATATCCCAATACTTCCAAGACCACAAAACTATAATATTATAAGCACAATGTGCTTCAGGAGAAAAGAACCGATTAGACTAAGAGGTTTGTACTAATTGTGCTTCATTCACAACGAGATAATCCAATTTTAGACCCCTTCAATATCAATGCCCTGCGATGCTATCTCCCCAATCCGCAATAGACTGCACAACAGGAATAAGAGTTACGCCTATATCCGACAATGAGTAAAAGACCTTGAGTGGAGGTTTCTCGTAATAGACCTCTCTTTTCACAATTTTATCTTCCTCTAACTTTTTAAGTTGGAGGCTTAAAGTTCGTTCCGTTACCATAGGCATCATCTTTCTTAATTCGTTATACCTGAGCCGCCCTGCTCTCAGATGATAAAGAATAACTGTTTTCCATTTTCCACCGATTATATCCATCGTCAGGCTTGTACAGCAAGGATATCTTTTACCATTAAACGTGATCAGAGACTTATCATCACTGTTACTATCCATTTTGACCGTTATTGTAATTTAAAAAGTCTAACATTAGTTTAGCAACTATATTATTAAACTACTACCGTCTATAAGCCGGTAGATTTGATTTCGACTATAAGTCGACT
>JAHDFP010000009.1 GCA_020628095.1 Saprospiraceae bacterium | reverse complement strand
TGAAATTTATCGCTCTAAAGAGCGAGGATTTAAACCTTTATTGTGACCATTAAAATCTAACTATTAAAGAAAAGATCACCTTTTCTTTCTACCAGTTCTGATGACACTTGCTCTATCCAGTCTTCTCTGATTAGTATGGTCAGTTACTTTTTGCCTTGCAGATAGACGATCTTCTTTGAGTTCCGACCTTGCTGATAGTCTGTCTTCTATAAGCTCGTTTCTCCTTGTCACCGCCTCGTCGCTTCTTTCTCCTCTTCTGGCAATTGTTTCGCTACTTCTTTCTCCCCTTCTAGTAAGTGCTGATTCTTTGACTTTGGCACTTCTATCCTCTGCGGCTTGTCTCCTATCAGTATAACGCTTCTTGACAGCACTGCGTGCATCTAAAATATGCGCCGTATGAGTACTTCTCTTTTCTGTAATGCGCTTGGTATTGCTGGCTCTTATTCCTCTCACGGTTTCTGCCTTTCCTTTCCTTAATTGTATGGCCTTATTTCTTTTTTGTTTTCTGATCTCCAGAGTAGCAGACGATAGATCAGACTGAGCAAAGCTCATCATAGAAAAAGAAGTAAATAGAACTAATAAAATCGGTTGAATTACTTTGATTATCATTTCAGTGTTTTTTTGTTAATTAACTATACTTTGTAACAGCTTACCTTTCAAAACGGAATTTTCAATAGGAATATTACCAATATTCTGCACAGCGATGGCGGCCATACAAGAAGCTATCGCTGAAGCCTCCATAATACTGGCTCCTACACTAAGAGAAACCGCCATACAAGATATCAATGCATCACCTGCGCCGGTTACATCTCTCGGATTAGTCTCTAAGGCAGGAAAATGTTGCCTCTGGACAAAGCCTGTCTCTGGATTAGTCGCATAGGCTATGAATCCTTTAGAGCCTAATTTTAGCAACAAATTAGGTGTAGCCGTCTCTTTCATAATGGCATTAGCTATCCACTCCAGACTGTCCCCTTGATTATTAAGGGCTATTCTGGCTTCCTTCTCAGTCGGACAAATCAGCTCGAAGTTAGTAAACTTAGTGACTTTGCCTACCTGACTGCTACACTGGAGGTCGCCTAGTAAGTTGACCTCATGCTTCTCCGCTAACTCTATGAGTGCCTTAAGCACACGCGGTGTGATGACACCATATACAAAGTCAGATACTAATACCGTATCATAATGAGGCATCTTTTCTTCTAATACCTTGATTACTTTATCCTCTAACTCCTTATCTATGGAATGCTCTGATAGGCGACTTACCCTGAAAAGCTTTTGGTTATCGACCATGTATCTTATCTTAAACGAGGTAGGCCTATTTTTATCAACTATCAAGCTACTGGATATACCGTATAGATCAAACTCCGTCCTGAGATACTCCGCAGGATCATCTTCGCCCACGACAGACAAATAATGACAATCTGCTCCTAACCCGTTAATGTGCGCCGCTATAATAGCCGCTCCTCCTATGAATTGCTTAGAAGTCATTTCCTTGACAACTAATACGGGAGCTTCACTACTCATACCTAAGGCATCGCAAGCCACATACTGATCTATTATCGTATCACCTATGACTAATATTTTGGCTTTGCCGAAATTAGAAATGTGATCTAATAGCGTCGGTGCATTGATGTCCAACTTTTTGCAAGCGGCATTAAACAACTGAATGCGATCGTCTTTGAGTTTAGATTGGTTAGTGGTAAATATGTCGGGGTCAGAATACTGTATCTCACCCGCATGAAATACAACCTTGCAGCCAATGCTATCGCAAGTCTCAATAAGCTCAATGACCTCCGCTCTGCGCTCATGCTCGAACTCCTTACCCATTATATATACAGACGGCTGCAGCAATCTCACCAGCTCCACAAAATCATTCTCCTTATCAAAAGGGATCACATAATCAACAGACTGAATTGTCGATACCGTTTCTGATCTCAGGTCTTGCGAGTAATAATGAGAGCGCTCGCGCTCCACAAAATACTCGTCATTATGTATACCAAGTATCAGGGTGTCACCTAATGATTTAGCATGTTGTAAAAATCTCAGGTGACCTGGATGGATAATATTAAAATGTCCATGACACAAGACGATTTGACTGCCTTGATTAGTCAAGGTCTGTGATGACCTGACTGACGCTATATCTACTATTTTATCTTTTGGATTCAATTATGAATAGAATTAAGTAATCTATGAATATCATGTTGCTTAAAGTCCTCATTCCAATCTGTGGAAGCCATCTCTGGCAATTCTCTTATAATTTCATTTTGGACTGCTTTAAGACTTGGAACATTGCCTATATCCCGATGCACTTGACCGTTATGCCAACTGTACATCTTACCAAAGTATCTTGGCAACACCTCTGTACTAAAATCAAATATTCCATTCTGATCTTTGATCCAGTCCAGTATTTCTGGTTCTAAAAGATAGACGGCTGCATTGGCTTTGTTTCCTGGCGGGTTCTCTACTTTTTCGTGCATGGTCTGGACTATACCATTATCGCTTAATTCGACGATGCCGCAAGTCTCCGGGGTCGGTGATGTAAATGTCATCATCGTCATAACCGTACCTGATGGTCTATTATTATGCGCCTCTATAAACGCGCCTAAATCACACTGACAAAAATTATCCGCATGCACCAACAAGACAGTAGCATCCTTATAATAATCATAATGCTTCCTCAGTGTGCCAGCAGTACCAAGTAGGTTCTTTTCGTAATCACTTGTTACCCACCCTTGATAAGTTTCTTGTCCTAAGAAGGACTCAAATATTTCGTTGAAATAGTGCATATTGACCAGAACGTCTTCTACACCTATTTCTTTGAGATCATGCAACCAATACTCTAATAATGGTCTGCCACCAATAGGCATGAGACACTTAGGCCAATGATTAGTCAGAGGTCTCAGTCGAGTACCTAATCCTGCTGCTAGTAATAATGCTTTGACCTTCACTTTTTCTTTAGTCGTCACCTAAGTATTTGAACCAATCTTTAGTGGCCTCTTCTATTTTATCAGGAGTCCATACAGGAGCTTCTCTCCAGTAATCGATCTGCTTAATCATCTCAGCCACCCCATCTTCTATAGGAACTTGGGGAGACCAGTTAAGATCTCTTTGTATTTTGTTGATATCGGCAAAAGTACAATCAGGTTCTCCTGGTCTCTTAGGTATGTGCACCTTTTCTCCACCTAAGAGTTCTACTAATCTATTGACCGAGACAGTCTTACCACTGCCTATATTATATATTTCTCCAGTCTTATCAGATTCTGCGGCTGCTAGTACGGCTGCTGCCACGTCAGTCACATAAGTAAAATCTCTTGTCTGCTCACCATCTCCGACAACGGTAAATGGTTCGCCTGCCAATTTCTGAGCTAAGAATACGCCGAATACTGCGCCATAAGTACCAGATGTCCTTGACCTTGGCCCATAGACATTAAAGAATCTGACTGAGAGTGCAGGAAGTCCATAGACCTTGCTCCAGTGCATAACTAATTCTTCTCCTAACCTTTTAGTCATCGCATAAGGATACTCTACTCGTATCTCTGCTTCCTCTGACGTCGGATAAGAATCAGGAATCCCGTAACAAGAAGAAGACGCTGCGTAGACTACTCGTTTGATACCATGTTCCCTACAAGCCTGCAGAACGTTAAATGTACCCGTGACATTAGACCTGTAATAGCTGTCTGGATTTTGGATACTAGGCACTATATCGGCCAATGCGGCAATGTGCAAAACCCAATCGACTCCATCAAAACATTTAGTCCAATCTCCCTCTATACCTATATCGCATTGGACCAACTTGATCTTATCCTTGACATGATCCAGATTCTGAGGTCTGCCTGTACTGAAATTATCTAGCACTATGACATCGTGCCCTTTTGATAATAACAAATCCACAATATGACTCCCTATAAATCCTGCCCCGCCTGTAACTAATACGTTCATCCTTTTAGTTATTGTTAAAATAGTAAGACGCAATTGTCTCTCCTATCGCGAAACAACTTGTAGCTGCTGGCGAAGGCGAATTACATACATTGACAACATTGTCTTTTTCTAATATCAAAAAATCATCTAACAGATTGCCAGACTTATCACATGCCTGAGCACGTACCCCTGCTCCTCTATACTTAATATTACTCATTCCCAACTGAGGAAGAAACTCTCTGACGTCATTGAGAAATTTTCTCTTAGACAGTGATCTACGAAATTCCGAAAATCCAATAGAAGAATACTTTGCCACTAATTTTCTAAATCCGCTATACCTCAGAGTCTCCGATAACTCCGATAACTTAATATCAGTAAACTTATATCCCTCTCTCTTAAATGCCAAAACCGCATTAGGACCTGCTTCCACTATTCCATCTAACTTCTTAGTGAGGTGTACACCTAAAAATGGAAGATCAGGATTAGGCACAGGATAGATTAATCCATTGACCAACTTACTGCTCTCCTCATCCAGTATATAGTACTCACCCCTGAATGGTATAATCTTATAATCCACTTCAAAACCCGATTTCTTAGCAATCACATCGGAGTATAATCCAGCACAGTTGATAAGAAATCTTGCATCATAAGTGGCTTTGGTCGTTTTGACCTTTACATCCTTAGATATATCAAAATCACTAACTCTTTCGCTAAAAACAAAATGACAACCCTTAGCCTCTAGGTCCTCTCTTATCTTTTGTGCGACTTCTTTATAATCGATGATACCAGCCTGTGGAACATAGATGGCCTTCACCCCTTTGATATGTGGCTCTACTTCTGTAATGCCTTTCTGATCTACTATTTCCAATCCCTTCATACCCTTGTCTATACCGCGTTGGTAGAGTACATTCATATTAGGGATTTCGCTTTCGTCTTTAGCGACTATCAGCTTGGCGCATAGATCATAAGTAATGGACTTCTGATTACAGTAGTCTATCATCAGATCATAACCCTTGAGACAATTTTTAGCCTTGAGAGATCCAGGCTTATAGTATATGCCTGAGTGTATCACACCACTATTATTGCCTGTCTGATGCTTGGCGATAGTCTTCTCCTTTTCTATAAGGCAAATCTTGAGCCCTGGCGTTTTTTCCAGCAACTTATAGGCTGTGGCCAATCCGACTATTCCTCCTCCTGTTATGGCGACATCGTAGATCATTTCCTAACTTGCCTTTAGTATTTTTTCATCGAATAATTCTTCATACTTCAGTATGCGACTTACCCTGCCTTTTTCTAGTTCATATATTCTATCACTACTTCTCAATGTCGTAATACGGTGAGCAATTATAAATACCGTCTTATCTAACTTAGTAAGATGCTCTATAGTCTCTATGATACCTTTCTCGGTCTCGATATCCAAAGCACTCGTGATTTCGTCTAAGACCAATATATCCGGGTCTTTATAGAGAGCCCTTGCAATTCCTATACGTTGCTTTTGTCCTCCCGACAATTTCATTCCATTCTCACCCAGCATCATCTCATAACCTTCACTGGACTTTTCCAGAAAAGAATCTAACATAGCCCCCCGTACAGCGTAGTCTAGCTTGGCATCAGAGATTTCGTCTATTTCTTCTCCGAAAGCAATATTCTCCCTTAGCGTGGCATCTTTGATAAAGACCTCTTGCTGCACATAACCTATAATCTTTTGAAAACGGGCTATCGTTTCCGTTTTTATTTCTGTTCCGTCCACTACAATTTCTCCTATATTCTGCGGCAATAACCCTAGTAGCAAATTAACTAACGTCGTCTTACCCGACCCTGACTGACCGATAATCCCTACCGTCTCTCCTTTCAATATTTTGAGACTTATGTCATCCAATACCTTATCGCCATCATTATAGTCAAATGAAATATTCTTCAATTCGATAGACTCTTCAAAGGGCAATTTCTCTACAACCTGAAAGGCGTCATGACTATCCGCTTCTTTTGTAGGAGCTAATATATCGAATACAGGATACCTGTTTTTGATATCCATCATACTGGAAAGAATCTTATTAATCGAAGGAATGACACGATATGCAGACAGTGCAAAAAGACTTAAGGTCGGTACGATCGTTCCCTTATTCTCTGGGAACATCCATGCGGCCGTAAGGATCGCAATAACTCCGAATACAAGTATGATGTCTCTGAAGTTATTCGGTACAATCTTAATTGCATTACGCAAGACCACGACGTCAAATATTTTCTTTTGGCTGCCCAAAAAGTAATCGAGAAACTTGATCTCTTTATTAAGCAATTTGACATCAACGTAGGCTTTCATTGATTCTAAGACGGAGTTAGAAGAAATAGGAAATAGCCTCTGATACTCCTCCCCGAGAGATTTCAATTTTTTATTGACTAAAAAATAGAAAATCAAAAATATCGGCGCAATCACAAATAAGAACAATAGGATGACGATCGGCTTATAGACAATCAGTCCTATCAATATCAATGATAGTATAAACAACTCCGTAAAGTAATTAAGCACCTGCATCAGTACATTCTGAGCAAACACCTCTGGTGCTTGTTTGACATTGTATAGCTGAGTTCCTGAGTTTTCATCCTTCAAAAAAGAAAAGCCTCTCTTGTAATAGTGCCTGAACATTCTTTTATTCAAATCCAGAGCGACATTAAAAGCAAATCTTGTCTGTATCAGATAAATGAAAAAGCTCGCCAGATTCTTAACAACCAATACAATTAAAACCACGATAGCAATAGCAATTATAAATTCTACGCTATCATCAAAATTGAACGTGGTATAGAAATAGTTCAGGTAAGGTTTTTCGCTGATAAGTTGGTTATTAAGAGAGGCGTCTATCAGAGGGTAGATCATCCCTATCCCCATCACATCTAGCACAGAATTAACCAATAACAACATAAACATGAACAGGCACTGCTTTCTCTGCTTAGGACTGAGAATGGAGTAAACATTCTTGACCGTTTGTACTATACCAGACTTGTTAGTAGCGCTCATTGGTTTTTATACCATTGGATAGTTTCCCGCAATCCCTCTTTTAGCTTATGCGAGGGATTATATCCTAAATGCTTTTGCGCTAATTCTATATTAGCTAAACTATGTGGAATATCGCCTTGTCTTTGTGGGCCATGTTCTGCTTCGATATCTTTACCCAGCACTTCTGTTATTCCCTTCCACAACTCATTGAGTGTTGTCCGTTCTCCACAGGCGACATTATAGACTCGGTTAAGAGCATCCTGATTATCGGTGAATAATGCCTTACAGTTAGCCTGTACCGCATTCTGTACATAAGTAAAGTCTCGGCTAAATGATCCATCTCCATTGATTCTTGCTGACTTATCTGCCAGTGCTGCGGTTATGAATATAGGTATCACAGCGGCATAAGCCCCCTTAGGACTTTGCTTTGGACCGAATACATTAAAGTATCTAAGGCCAATGTAATCTAGGTCATAAGTTGATTTGTATATATCCGCGTATAACTCGTTGACATATTTAGTAATGGCATACGGTGATAGTGGCTTGCCAATTTTGTCTTCTACTTTAGGTAATTCTATGCTATCTCCATAAGTAGACGAGGAAGCTGCGAACACTACTCTTTTGACTTTTGATTCTTTAGCAGCTTGCAAGACATGTAGCGTACCAGTTATGTTTACATCATTGCTGGTAATCGGGTCTTTGATAGATCTCGGTACGGAACCTAATGCCGCCTGATGAGAAATCAGGTCCATTCCTTCTACAGCTTTCAGACAAAAATCGTAGTCTCTTATATCACCATTGATAAACTCAAATTTGGTATTGGACTCAAACTCGGTGAGATTATCATAAGAGCCTGTGGAAAGATTATCTATTACTCTGACATGCTCCACCTGAGACATACCTAACAAGGTCTCCACTAGATTAGACCCTATAAATCCTGCTCCACCAGTAACTAGTACTCTGCTCAATCTATATACTGTTTGTAATTACAGTCTACCATCTATATGGTCCTTAGGTAAGATGCTTTTGACATCGTAGATTATACCATTTGGTTTGAGCTGAGCCTTTAGGTCCAGCTCTAGAAATTCCTTGTGCGCCACAGTCAATATTACTGCATCGTATCTAGCATCAGGAAGCACATTGTGTATTTCTATACCATACTCATGCAGGACATCCGATTTTGCAGCCCAGGAGTCATAGACATCCACCTGCGTCTCATAGTCCATTAGTTCTCTGATGACATCTATGGCTCTTGTATTTCTTATATCTGGACAATTCTCTTTGAATGTAATACCTAAGACCAATATGTTAGAACCTTTGACAGCGATGTCTTTGCCGATCATCAGTTTGATAATCTCTGAGGCCACATATTTACCCATAGAATCATTGAGTCTTCTTCCAGCCAATAATATTTCTGGATGATAACCCACTTCTATAGCTTTCTGCGCCAAGTAGTAAGGATCGACTCCTATGCAATGTCCACCTACAAGACCAGGTCTGAAAGCCAGAAAATTCCACTTTGTCCCAGCGGCTTCCAGTACTTCTTTAGTATCTATACCTAATAGATTGAATATTTTAGCCAGTTCGTTGACGAAAGCGATATTGACATCACGCTGACTGTTCTCTATGACTTTGGCCGCCTCAGCTACCTTGATAGAGCTAGCTTTATATGTTCCTGCGACGATTATAGATTTATATAATTGATCTATAGTTTCTGCTGATGCGTCTGTAGAACCAGAAGTTACTTTGAGTATTTTGGTGACTGTATGTTCCTTGTCACCTGGGTTAATTCTTTCAGGACTGTATCCACAATAAATATCTTCATTGAACTTGAGTCCCGAAACCTCTTCTAACACTGGCACACATTCTTCCTCTGTGGCTCCTGGGAATACTGTGGATTCGTATATGACGATATCACCTTTTTTCAGATGTTTTCCAACTGTACGACTGGCCGCGAATAATGGCTTCAGTACTGGCCTATTATATTTATCTGTTGGTGTAGGTACTGTAATGATATGTACATTACAGTCCGAGATATCTTTATCATCAAGTGTTATGTTGAGCCCTTTGCCATCGCCTAATGCCAGTACATGCATTAGCTCTTGATCGCTGACTTCTAAGGTGGAATCTTTCCCACTTCTGAGCTCAGAGATTCTTCTCTCATTAATGTCAAATCCGACAGTCGGATATTTCTTAGCAAACTCGATGGCTAAGGGCAACCCAACATAACCTAATCCGATTATAGATATCTTAATATTACTCAAATCTGTCATCTCTATCTTAGGAGATATTATATGGCTTCGCCGATGATAAGTCTGGGCTTAATCTCCGACAAAGAATATGTAAATAATAGGTCCAAGACCTAATCTCTAATTATTTTTTTAAAAAACTGGTTTCAATAGACTTGCGCCTATTTTTATTTGTAATTGAATACCAATATGCTTCAGCTCAACAATAAAATCGGATTTGTTATTGGATTCGACAAGAATCCCTTTGAGACCTGTTAACTGACCTGCTATGACTTCTACTTCTTGCCCCATCTCAAAACTGCCCTCTCCTAACTGCATCTTGTCCTTAAATTCTCCTACTATTTTCTTTAGCAATAATATTTCATGCTCTGGTATCGAAATCAAGTCTTGCCCTACTTTTATAAATTTCAATACATACTGCGTCTCTAATACTTTGATATACTCCCGACGACTAATCTTGACAAAGGCATAGCAATTAATCAATGGTATCTTATACTTTTTGACCTTAGAGCTATACTTTTTGATAGTCTCGATCAATGGCACATAAGATTCTATACCCGCCTTAGATAATATATCGACGACATATTTCTCACATTTGAACTTCGTATTGATCGCAAACCATTTCTTCTCTGAGTCTGATAGCTGGTTAATCATTATCCATTCTTAGTCAGCCTCCCAAAGTAATAGTGGTTCGTCAGTATACTGATCCCAGTCCACATCTCCTATTTCCTTATATATAATATGTCTAATCCGTCTTCCGATTAGAACTTCTGCTTTCTCCACAAGAGAGATAAAATAATCTTTCTTTATATCCCCTATCATAATCAGATCCACCACCGAGCTATTGAGACCTTTGGCAAAGGCACCCACGACGTATACTCTCTGTAGCGAGCCTAACTTATTGATCACATTGGCGATAATCTTATCAAAACCAACATGCTTTAATACCAAATTCTGAATATCCTTAAAGAGCGGATGCTCTCTATTGGCCTGAAAAAACTTTTTGTTACCCATGCTAAAGGACTTTAGCATGCCTGATTTCTCAAATCTATTGAGTTCTACTCTTATCGCATTAGTAGACTCTCCAAATTCTTGCTCTAATCCTCTCAGGTAGCTTTTGTTATTAGCATTGAGAAAAAATTTCAACAATAATTTGACGCGAGTCTTTGATGAAATGAGTGTATCTATCAAAAAGAGATTATGATTGAGTAAAAATAATACTCAAATATAAACCAAAAAATTAATTACCCGTCATCTTAATAACATTATATTTGCAGCTTATTATGAACATACCACATAATGGATAATTCATATCTTTTTTTAAAAAAGTACGATTTCAATATGAGCAAAATCTTAGCGACGATTTTGCTTTCTGTCTTTATACTCGTAGGCTCTGCACAGGGTCAAAGAAGAGAAGTCCTTAATCTGGACCAGATCAATGCGCAATTGGACGAGGAACAGTCTATCGTAGACTACATTAATGAGCTTCAGTTCATTATTGACTCTTTGCAGCTAGAAAACTTTTCGATATCGGAGTCGATATATGGTCATAAGTTGTTCAGATCGGATAGTATAAAGATTTTTCAGACAGCCACTATAAGTAAGATACCAGAAAACTATGTGCTGGGTATAGGTGACGAGATTACGATCTCAGTATTTGGTGAGTCACAGTTTGATGCTAAGTACATTATAGATGAAAAGGGCTACATACAACCGCTTAATATGCCCAAAATCTTCTTGAAAGGTCTCAGATGGGTGCAGGCAAGAGATCTGATAACTCAGCGGTTTGATGTACACTACATATTCAGCCCAGAGCAGATCGCTATTAACATTACGGCGCCGAGAAAAGTGACTATCAATGTATTCGGTAATGTCAACAGACCTGGTACTTATAGTCTTCCAGCCACTAACACGGCCTTTAATGCACTGGTGGCCGCCGGTGGTCCTAAGCCTCTGGCTAGCGTCAGAAATATAAAGATAACCGCGGGTTCAGAGCAAAAGTTTTTGGACATCTATGAATTAATGGAGAACCCAATCAAGCAGTTTGATTACTATCTAGTAGATAATAGTATTATACATGTCCCTTTTGCAAGAAAATTAGTTACACTGGAGGGAGAATTTAAGCGTACACTCGATTATGAGTTAAAGGATAGCGAAGGACTTAAAGAGCTTATGCAATTTGGTGGATACTTTACTCCACAAGCCGTAAAGGAAAAGCTGAATATTCTGAGGTACACAGATCAGGGTAAGGTCTTATTAGAAGCTAGTCAGGCAGACTTTACTAGTAGATCTATTCCATTGTATAATGGTGATGTCGTTATAGCAAGAACCGCTAATGAAGAAATACTTAATCAGGTCTTTGTAACAGGTGCAGTCACCTTTGAGGGGGCATATTCGCTCAGTGCGACACCAGACCTAAAGTCTCTTATAGAAAAATCAAGACCTAAAAAAGATGCTAACAAGGGGTTTTCCTTCTTATACCGAGAAAACAATGACAAGTCAACCAATATCGTAGAAGTTGACCTTAATGATGTAGAATCAGGCAATGGCGGCAATATCGACTTAATGCCTAACGACACACTCTTTGTTCCTAGCCTCAGCGAACAAGTTAACTATAGTGATGTGATCGTAGAAGGAGAAGTCTTAGAACCACGGACGATTCCTTTTGACCCAGACTCTAGTCTTACTGTACAGAAAGCCGTACTGATCTCGGGCGGACTCTTATCTGAGGCGATGGATTTCGGTTTTATACAAAGGACCTCACGAGACGATTCTAACAAGAAAAGTTACATCAATGTAGATATCAAAAGGGCCATGCAGAATCCAGGTAGCTCGTATGATCTCAAACTACATGAGAAAGACAAACTAATTATACTTAAAAACTCAGAAAATTCAGAACAATTTTATCTCACCATCAGTGGAGCAGTAAGACATCCCAAACAGCTATTTTTCGATGAAAATATGAGCATAACTGATATGATTAATCTATCAGGTGGATTGAAATATAATGCTTCTGGAACTATACATGTATATAGACTTGTCCTTGGTAAGTCAGAGGAGTCACGAGTTATTGCGGAGACTTTAGTACTCGACAAAAACTATAATGTTATAAAGGGTAATAAAGACTTTAAGTTTGAGCCTAATGATAAGATTGTCGCCCAAGAAAGTGCCAACATAGATATAAACTCTTTAGTCAAACTCAGTGGAGAGATCAAATTCCCAGGACCTTATGGACTTACCTCTAAAAATCAAAACCTGTCCGATCTACTCAACAGAGCCGGTGGGCTGACTAAAGAGGCTTTTGCGGGAGGAATACGCATCCATAGAAAGAATAAAATGGATTACAAGGCAGGAGAAATCTACGAAGGCCAAGAGGTACAGTCAGACACGACTGTAACCAAATATTATAAAGTCATCCTGAATAATAAAATGACAGACTTGAGTCTCAGAAATCAATATGTCATACCAGGAGATAGTATCCATGTCCCTAAAAAACTGGATGTCGTAGAGATATATATAAATAACACCAAGGTGAGAGAACTCTATCCTGAGTTAGATTCTATAAGCAAAATAGCAGCATCTCATTTGCCTGGAAAATCAGCCAAGTGGTATATAGATAATATAATGGGTGGTGTAAGTGACGAAGGAGATTATAACTCCATATTCGTAGAATATCCCAATGGACAGATAAGCAAGCCTTCCAAATTTTTATTCTTCAAGAAACATCCTAAAGTAGAAAACGGATCTAAAATATTTGTAGGTCAAAAAGAGGAAGAAGAGGATGACCCAGAAAATAATAACGGACTAGTAAAACGAATTTTTCCTAAATCTGTAAAAGGTGTAGTCATCTACGAGAATGGCACAAGTGCAAAGCCTAAGACCGTAGAAACTAAAAACAAATAATCAGCCAGAAGATATTGGGTAATAATAAAAATATAGAGTCAGAATTTTCCAAGTTACCAGAAGAGGTATCTCTAAAGGAAATCATACTTAAGATAATAGGTTTTGGTAAAGAAATCTGGAATAAAAAATTCCTGATTTTGCTCATATCCGCCATAGTCGGTGGAGTAGCTTTCTTCCGATCTGACGAACCTGTCACCGAATACGAGTCTCACATTAACTTTATAGTTAACCAACAAGCACTTACTAGTACAAGTGAAAAAATAAATGCCATACTTGGACTTAATAGTGATATGCAGTTTGGTAAGATTATAGAAATACTAAAATCTTCTAAGGTAATCCATCCTGTGCTGACCCGAGAGATCAATGTGGCAGAAAAATCGGAAATAGTAGCTAACCTTTTACTAAAAGATGTAGGAAGAAAGCCGATAGAATTAAGCTCTTCTGATCCCGAAAAGCTAAGTAGAAAGGAACTGATTACCTTATCTAATATTCACAAGAACTTTCTATATAAAAATCTCACTATAGAGCACAATCCAGTGTCCACGGCTCTTTTACTAAAAATAAAAACTCAAAACCAAGAATTATCTACAGAACTAATAGATCTTATCTATAACGAGTTTACGGGATTCTATGCATACCAGACCATAGGAAAACCTATGGAAAACTTCAAAAAGCTTAAGAAAAGAAGAGATTCGCTCGAATGGAAAATGAAGGCTCTTGAAAAAGAACAGGCCAGAGCTCAAGACAAAAGCATGGGTATAACGAGTAGAAAGTCTTTGTTATACATGAATGACATAGTAAGAGATCTTCAGTCCACCTCTGCACTATATGCAGAAGTCAATAAGGGGATGCAAGACTTAGAATTTACTTTATCCAGTAAGGGACCAGAGTTTCAGATATTGGATAGATCATATATTCCTATAAGAATAACCGAGGATTCCAAAATCAAGAAAGCCATCATAGCCGCTATCATAGGGATGATACTTACCATCATCATTGTGGTACTTGCTAAAATAGTCAAGGATGCGCTTAACTCTTAGCTCTATCTTACGAGTAAAATAAAACACCATTAGATGAAAATATCTGTTGTCGGTTCGGGTTACGTGGGCTTAGTCGCAGGTACCTGTTTCGCCGAAACTGGAAATCATGTAGTCTGTGTAGATATCAATGAAGAGAAAGTCCGCCAGATGCAAAACGGTCAGATTCCAATATACGAACCTGGCCTAGAGACACTTTTTGAAAGGAATATAAAACAGAACAGACTAACCTTTACGACAGACCTCAAGGAAGGAATCCAAGATGCAGAGATTATTTTCTTAGCCCTTCCTACCCCTCCTGATGAGGACGGATCGGCGGACCTCAAATATATCCTAGGTGTTGCAGAGCAGTTGAGTACAATGATCCAGGACTATAAGGTGATCGTGGATAAAAGTACTGTACCTGTCGGTACTGCAGAAAAAGTTGCAGACGCCTTGTCCAAGAATCTTAGCAAAGAGTTATACGATGTGGTATCTAATCCAGAGTTCCTAAGAGAAGGTGTAGCGGTACAAGATTTTATGAAACCCGAAAGAGTTATTATCGGAACAAGGTCTGATAAGGCCAGAGAAAAAATGAGGAGACTCTATGAGCCATTCGTCAGACAGGGTAATCCGATCATCTTCATGGATGAGCGGTCAGCAGAGTTGACTAAGTATGCGGCTAATTCTTTCTTAGCTACCAAGATTTCATTCATGAATGAAATCGCCAATCTCTGCGAGAAAGTGGATGCCGATGTAGATTATGTAAGACGAGGCATGGGAACAGACTCTCGTATCGGCAAGCGGTTTTTATTTCCCGGTGTAGGCTACGGTGGCTCTTGCTTCCCCAAAGATGTACAAGCACTCTATAAGACTTCCCAAGAAAACGAATACAGCTTTCAGATATTGAAATCTGTGATGGAAGTTAATCACATACAGAAACTAAAAATTGCCGACAGGATCGTCGATTATTTTAAAGAAGGAAAGGATAAAACGATTACACTTTGGGGCTTATCATTTAAGCCTAATACGGATGATATCAGAGAAGCGCCTGCACTATACACTATAGACAAATTGTTAGAGCATGGATTCTCTATCAAAGCCTATGACCCAGAAGCAATGGAAAACATTAAGGCCAAATATGGTGACAAAATAGAGCTAGCTGATAACACTTATGATGCTTTGCAAGATGCCGATGCACTGGCTATCATGACTGAGTGGAACGTGTTCCGGACTCCTGATTTTAGTATGATGGAGAAAATAATGAAGAACAAGATTATTTTTGATGGACGAAATCTATATGATCTCGATCAGATGAATAACTTGGGTTTTGAATATTATTCCATCGGTAGAAGATCTATAAAATAATAATTTGGAAAGAGTACTAATTACTGGTGCGGCTGGGTTTTTGGGTTCTCATCTATGCGACCTTTTCATATCTAAGGGCTATGATGTCATAGGAATGGATAATCTGCTTACTGGCTCTATGGATAACATCAGCCATCTGATGTCGGAGAAGCATTTTACTTTTTATCATCATGATGTGACTAAGTTCGTCCATGTACCCGACAAGCTAGATTACATACTTCACTTCGCCTCACCAGCTTCGCCGATAGATTACCTCAAGATGCCCATCCAGACACTTAAGGTAGGATCATTAGGTACACACAACCTTTTAGGACTGGCTAAAGAAAAAAAAGCGCGTATGCTTATCGCATCGACCTCAGAGGTGTATGGCGATCCGCTGGTGCATCCACAGCACGAAGAGTACTGGGGCAATGTCAATCCAATAGGACCACGTGGAGTCTATGATGAGGCAAAGAGATTTATGGAGGCACTGACGATGGCTTATCATAATTACCACGGACTAGAAACTCGTATCGTCAGAATATTCAATACCTATGGTCCCAGAATGAGAGTAGATGACGGTCGCGCCTTACCGACCTTCTTTAGTCAAGCCATAAAAGATCAGGATATTACAGTATTCGGTGATGGAATGCAGACAAGGTCATTTTGTTATGTCTCAGATCTGGTAGATGGCATCTACAAATTATTACTGAGCGATTATCACCTTCCTGTCAACATAGGCAACCCTAAAGAAATAACAATCAAACAAGCGGCTGAGGAAGTCGTAGCACTCACTAACTCTAAATCCAAAATATCATATAAAGAGTTACCGGTAGATGATCCCAAAGTCAGGCAACCCGATATAACCAAAGCCCAAAAAATCCTGAATTGGAATCCAATGGTTACTCGAAAAGAAGGCTTACAATTAACTTACGAATACTTTAAAAAAAACTTAAAGTAACTCTTGATCTGTCTATAAATGATGGACCAGATGTTATTTAAAATAAATACTTAATTATGAAAAACTATCTTCTATTACTTTTCCTATTCACTTTATTCCAGAATATATCAGCACAGACGATGTTTTCTCGGACAGGACATATCAACGTATCGTCTGAAAACAGAATCAAAAAAGTAGAAGCCGACAACTACCAGTTATATTGTAGCGCAGACCTTACTAATGGCGAGCTTAACTTCGAGGGTCTGCTAAAATCATTTGAATTTAAATTAGGTGCGGCGGATAGAATATTCAACAGCAGCAAAGTCAACGTCAACGAATATCCAAAATTCAATTACGAGGGCACTTTCAAACCTATCAACATCGACCTCAATAATTATGGAGAATACCAAATCGAAGTGGACGGCATACTCTATATGTGGGGAATGACAAGAAAGACCAAAGCCACGGCCACTATAACAGCAGTGGGAGACGGCAAACAAATATTTGCCTATACGGCTTTCGTTATGAAAATAGAAGAAGAAAGTATGGAAATGGCCAACAGGCTAATGAAACAAAAATTACCTTCTGCCTTATCAATTAATACAGAGACCTTGGGTATAAGTCGAGATATTAACGTAAACTTGGACGTAACATTAAAGAAAACGAATATAGACTAATGAAAAAACTATTATACTTCCTCCTAGCACTTATCGCGATCTGTCTTATAGGATACGCCATCGTGATAAACCTTCCCAAAGCCAGTTCCAAAAATAAAGATGCAGAATACACACTGACGTCCATAGATCTTTTTTCGGAGTTCTCTAATCAAGAACAAGCTGCCAACAAAAAATATATCGGTAAAACCGTAGAGGTCTCGGGTAAAGTGATGGAGATAGATCAGGACAAGCAAGAAAGTACAGTCTTCTATCTTAGTGCCAATGCGGGATACAAAGGCGTCCTATGCACAATGGAAAACAACAAAAAAAACAGCAAAGTCAAGATAGGTGATGTCGTCAAGATAAAAGGACAATGTGCGGGACTACTACAAGATGTCGTTATCAATAAGTGCGTACTCATCTCGGAATAAAATTATTACGTTAATCTACAAGCTATTACATGAATCTATTGGTCACAGGAGGTGCGGGGTTTATAGGATCACACGTTGTCAAACACTTAGTAGCCAAGTATCCTGAGTACAATATCATCAACTTAGACCTGCTGACTTATGCTGGCAATCTAGAAAACATTGGATCTATCAAAGACAAGGAAAATTATTCTTTCGTCAAAGCAGATATAAGAGATCTAAAGGAGATGAGAAAACTCTTTGCCGATCACAAAATAGATGGGGTCATTCATCTTGCAGCAGAGTCTCATGTCGATAGATCGATATCTGATCCACTTGTATTCATTACGACTAATGTGATAGGTACGGCTACGCTCTTACAAGTCGCTAAAGAGCAATGGAAGGATAATTATGACAACAAATTATTCTATCATGTGTCCACTGATGAGGTCTATGGCACATTAGGTGACGAGGGCTTCTTTTATGAAGACACCGCTTATGATCCTAGGAGTCCATACTCTGCGAGCAAAGCAAGTAGCGATCATCTCGTGCGTGCATTTCACCATACCTATGGCCTGCCAGTGGTATTATCTAACTGCTCTAATAATTATGGACCATATCAGTTTCCAGAGAAGTTGATTCCTCTTTTTATAAATAATATAGTCCATAAAAAGGCTCTACCTGTCTACGGTCAAGGCATCAATGTCAGAGACTGGCTGTATGTAAAGGACCATGCCAGAGCCATAGATACGATTTTCCATAAGGGCAAGAAAGGCGAGACTTATAATATAGGAGGTCATAACGAGTGGAAAAACATAGATCTGATTAAGTTACTGATAAAGCTCACTGACCAAAAATTGGGTCGCGCGGCTGGATCGTCTGACGAGCTGATCACCTATGTCAAAGACAGAGCAGGTCATGATCTCAGGTATGCGATCGATGCGACTAAGATCAAAGATGAATTGGACTGGGAGCCTTCATTACAGTTCGAAGAAGGGCTATCTCTGACTATAGACTGGTATCTGGAAAATAAGGATTGGCTCGACAGCGTAACGAGTGGCGAATACCAAAAATATTATCAAAAACATTACGGATAGATGAAAGGAATTATTCTGGCAGGAGGGTCTGGCACAAGACTATACCCTATCACCAAGGCTATAAGCAAACAGTTAATGCCTATCTATGATAAGCCCATGATATACTATCCATTATCCATACTGATGCTATCAGGGATCAGGGATATCTTGATAATAACGACACCTCATGACAGCGAGTCGTTCCAGAGACTGTTAGGAGATGGATCAGATTTGGGTTGTAACTTTAATTATGCTGTGCAAGAAGTTCCCAATGGTCTAGCACAGGCTTTTGTGATTGGTGCACCATTCGTAGATGGTGACAAGGCCAGTCTGATTTTAGGAGATAATATATTCTACGGTTCTGGTCTGTCTGAACTTTTACAAGAAAGCAGTAATATAGAATCAGGAGCCAGAGTATTTGCATATCCCGTCCATGATCCTGAGCGATATGGAGTCGTAGAATTTGACTCTAATAACAAAGTACTCTCAATAGAAGAAAAGCCAACAGAGCCAAAATCCAATTATGCCGTGCCTGGCCTATATTATTACGACGAGAAAGTATGTGATATAGCACGAGACCTTAAGCCATCAGCACGCGGAGAATATGAGATCACTGATCTCAATCGAGCTTATCTGGACCTCGGAGAACTCTCTGTCGGTATTATGAGAAGAGGTACAGCCTGGTTAGATACGGGTACATTTGACTCATTAGCTGCTGCATCAGAATTCATACGAGTCATAGAACAGCGACAAGATTACAAAATCGGTTGTATCGAAGAGGTGGCTTTTAGGATGGCCTATATCAATGCCGAACAACTGGAAAAGATTGCTCAGCCTCTTGTCAAATCTGGCTATGGCAAATATCTTATGCGACTGATCAATTAGTACAAGGACCTATATCTGCCATAAAGGTAGATCCCATTTTCACTTCGAATCCTCCATTCATCTCGATGGCTTGACCAGCATTGAAAACCGCGTTGCCTTGATTAAGCACACCATCTGAGTCGAGTATCATATTAGCCTGATAAGTAGAATCTATGATCGCCCCCGCTATCGTCAGATAATCCTGACAAGGTGATGATGATCCATCAGACGTATATGTAAATGTCCAATCAAACTGCGCACTACTCCATCTATCATCCCACTCTATAAGGTAAGTCTGCCCTGACACAACAGGAAAACCCGCTATCTCAGAAGCATAAGTATTATTACCACTACTCGTGCAGTCGTCATCACTATAGGTCTCATTCACTAAGCTGCTACACTGACCAGACCATAACCATAATCTCGTATCTCTCCCTTGGTTGCAAGAAGCAATATCTATATGCCCATTACCAGGAGCCGTAAAATAAAACCAATCAGCATGCGTCGCATTACTATTAGAGGCGCCATTGCCGCTATTAGGTTCTGCGCTGTATGTGCCATTAGTGACGATTTGCATCGCTGTTCCGCAAGTTGAATTATCACAAAAGCAACCCGCGTGCTTTTGCCTTATAAGATCTCCCGGCTGTGTCCCAAAGCCCTCTGTAAAATCTATGCCTACATTCTGAGTATGGCAATAACTCATCACAGTACCGCCAGCAGAAGGAATAATAGGATTATTAGGATCATAGCAAGAACCGCCTGAGCCGTTCGCCACATTACCGCAGTCATCTATTTGCTCGTTGCCGTTAGGTCCCCATACGCAGGAGTGTGTATGACGCGAACCAAAGTTATGCCCCATCTCATGTGCAAACACCTCTACATCCCAAGAATAGGTCGGATAAGGATTGAACGAATTATTGATATCGCTATAGGCAAATGGGTATGATCCACAGAGTTGATCCACATAGGCAATACCGCCATTAAGGCCAGGATCATTAGTTACTAAGTGGGCTAGATCTCCATTATATCCATTAGCCACCATCCTATCTTTAAAATCATAGATAGCACTTGCGTTGTCTGTATAAGGGTCATTGGACGTCCATACAAGTATCTGAGATATCTGTACTGGAATATTCTCATTAGCGTAGAGCGTCACCACTTCGTTAAATACATCAGTGATGTAATTAGTGACAGTCGTTGTATTAGAGTTAAAATTAAGATACATCTGATAGTCGCATTCTATATAGATGTTGACTGCACTGGTGCAGCTGTTACTCTTTGCGCTGTGTTGGTGACTATGCTGTTCGTCATCTCCATCTATCATCTGACAAGAAAATGATAATTCTTCGTCAAGGCTATTTTTCTCATATATAATGTGCTGGTCTGTATTTCCATACTGACCCAGATTATATACTTGTCCCTTATATCTTATGATACCCGTTATGATTCCTGATCTGATCTGTATAGAGGCCATCGACTTATCGCTGCCTCTGACCTTACCATGATAGTAGGATTGCTTATTATAGTTGACTATGGACTCTTTGCCATTATTCATTTCTGTGAGGACAAAATCAGGAGCGAACACTTGAGACTCCGCAAGCTCTATCGTAATTATCTTATTCTGATCTATGGGAATATCAAGTGTAAAAGCGGATTTATTTATGATTCTTTGAGAGAGGAGAGATTGGTCTATACTGAAGATGGTGGCCTTGCTCAGATTGGGTAAGGCTTGCGTCTGCTCTATTTTTTTGACAATAGATGCCTCTTGTGCGGTAAGAGAACAGCAGGTGGTGATAATGATAAAAAGGGTTATTAACTTGTCCAACTTCGTCTTTTGTCATTTTATAAAAAATGACATTAACGCCGTTATAATTCTATCTATTCGACTTTAGTTGACCCTTACCATTCTATAATTGAGAATTTGACTTTATCTAACTTATGATCTCAATTACTCTAATCTATACAGTAATATCGGGGACAATGGTATGAGATGGGACAAGAGTGAAGAAATGGAAATTGGCTTACACAAATGGGTAACAAAAAAAGGTGACCTGAGCACAGACCACCTTTTCATTAAATTGAGAACTATTATCGAATACTACTATTATTCCTAACTACCACACATCAGACAACCATCGTCCATCGTGCATACCGCACCTTCTTCTACTGTCCGCTCTTCTTCTTTATTTTCTAAGTCCATGACTTCTTTGTCATTAGCATATTTGTTTTTATAATCCGCTGCTAAAGTAAACTTGATCGGATCTACAGCTGCTTTAGATCGTAGATAGTACATGCCTGTCTTGAGACCTTGTTTCCATGCATAAAAGTGCATAGAGGTCAGCTTTGCCAGACTCGGACTCTCCATGAATAAGTTAAGACTTTGGCTCTGACAGATGTATGCTCCTCTATCTGCACTCATGTCTATCAGTGCCTTCTGCCTCAGCTCGTAAGAGGTCTTATAGAGGTCTTTTATATCCTGTGGAATCTCGTCTATGTGCTGCACGCTACCATTGGCAGCCATAAGTCTTTCTTTCATCGTATTATCCCATAAGCCCAGCTCTATGAGGTCTTGGAGTAGATGTCTATTGACAACCACGTACTCACCTGATAGGGTTCTACGAGAATAGATATTAGATGTATATGGCTCAAAGCATTCGTTATTGCCTAATATCTGTGATGTAGATGCCGTCGGCATTGGAGCAACGAGTAGACTATTACGGAGTCCAGTGTTTTTTATCTTTTCTTTGAGGCCTTGCCAGTCCCATCTGTCAGATGGTGTGACATTCCACATGTCATACTGCAGTATCCCTTCACTCGCAGGACTACCATCAAACGTCTGATAAGCTCCTTCCTTCTGCGCGATGTCGTTAGACTCCGTCAAGGCTGCAAAATATATCGTCTCGAAAATATCTTTATTCAATTGTTTGGCCTCTGGACTGTCAAAAGGCATGCGCATTTTGATAAAAGCATCTGCAAGACCTTGTACGCCGATACCGATAGGTCGGTGTCTGAAATTAGAGTTTTCTGCTTCCTTGACAGGATAATAGTTGACATCAATGACCTTATTAAGGTTACGTGTAACAACCCGTGTCACTTCGTATAACTTATCAAAATCATAGACACCCGCTTGCTTATCAGCAAACATCGCCAAAGAAATAGACGCTAGATTACATACCGCCACTTCGTCAGGTGAGGTGTATTCTACGATCTCTGTACAGAGGTTACTAGACTTAATCGTACCGAGATTTTTCTGGTTGGACTTTTCGTTACAAGCATCTTTGTACAAGATGTAAGGTGTACCTGTCTCTATCTGAGACTCCATGATGGCACTCCAGATGTCCCTTGCTTTGACAGTCTTACGTGCACGTCCTTCGGTTTCGTATTTAGTATATAGGGCAACGAAGTCTTCTCCATAGCAATCTGCAAGCCCTGGTGCCTCATTAGGACAGAATAGTGACCAGCTCGCATCTTGCTCCACTCGTTCCATAAATAAATCTGGTATCCACATCGCATAGAAAAGATCTCTGGCTCTCATCTCTTCCTTACCGTGATTCTTCTTTAGATCCAAAAAGTCCTTGATATCTGCATGCCATGGCTCCAGATATACGGCGAAAGCACCTTTTCTCTTTCCACCACCCTGATCTACGTATCTGGCTGTATCATTATAGACCTTGATCATGGGTATGATCCCATTAGACGTACCGCCTGTGCCTTTGATATAACTACCCTTGGCTCTTATATTATGAATGCTGAGTCCGATCCCTCCTGCAGATTGTGAGATTTTAGCGCATCGGCTCAGTGTCTCAAATATACCTGAGATACTATCCTCTGTCATCGATAATAAAAAGCACGAAGACAACTGAGGCTTAGGTGTCGCAGCATTAAATAGTGTCGGTGTCGCATGGATAAACCATTTCTCCGACATAAAATTATAGGTCTCTATAGCTGCGTCTATGTCCTCTCCATGTATTCCTATAGCCGCTCTCATAAGGAGATGCTGTGGACGCTCTACCACTTTGCCATTCATACGCAAGAGATAACTCCTCTCCAGCGTCTTAAATCCAAAGTAATCATAAGTAAAATCCCTGTCATAGATGATCGCCGAATCCAAACGACTAGAGTTAGCTCTGATAATATCCATGTACTTATCCGCTATCAGACCCGCCTTATCTCCAGTCTTAGGGTCTATATAGCCGTATAGAGCCTCCATGGTATTAGAGAAAGACTTATCTGTATTCTTGTGCAGATTAGATATGGCGATACGTGCTGCCAACTTAGCGTAATCAGGATGCTGCGTGGCTAATGATGCGGACGTCTCAGCAGCCAGATTATCCAGCTCAGTAGTCGTCACTCCATCAAATAATCCTTGTATAACCTTTTTGGAAATGGAAATATGATCTACGTAGTTCTTATCGAGACTGTAACATAACTTTTTGATCCGCGCTGAGATTTTTTCGAAATTGACTTCTTCTCTGCGTCCAGAACGTTTTACGACTTCCATATAATTACAGTATTTAAAGGGTGAGGTAAATTAATAATGACATTAATCTTCCTCAGTGTTGGTTTTAATATAATAAACAGAATCCGCTGTTTGGGAAATTGTGACTTTACAGGAACGCTTAAGGGCTTAGAAATCTTCGTCTAGCGAAAAGACTTGTTTTTCTTTGTCAGCCATAACGCCAGCCTTTTGGTAATCCCCTACTCTCTTTTCAAAGAAGTTAGTCTTACCCTGTATAGAGATCAAATCCATCCAAGGGAATGGATTCGCTGTATTATATACTTTATCATTTCCTAACTGAACTAATAGTCTATCTGCTACAAATTCTATGTACTCACACATCGTCTCAGCATTCATACCTATAAGTCTGACAGGTATCGCATCTGACACAAACTCTTTCTCTATCTCCACAGCATCGCAGATGATCTTTTGTATAGTTTCTTTAGGTAGTTTGTCTTCTATATGAGAATTATATAGTAAGCATGCGAAATCACAGTGCATTCCCTCATCTCTAGAGATCAGTTCATTAGAGAAAGAAAGTCCAGGCATGAGACCTCTCTTTTTGAGCCAGAATATAGAGCAGAAAGATCCAGAGAAGAAAATACCTTCTACTGCTGCAAAAGCTATGAGTCTTTCTTTGAAACTCGCGTCTTCTATCCATGTCAATGCCCAATCTGCTTTTTTCTTGACACAAGGCATATTCTCTATCGCATTGAATAGATAGTCTTTTTCCTTTGCGTCGTCTATGTAGGTATCTATAAGCAGAGAATAAGTCTCAGAGTGTATATTCTCCATCATGATCTGAAAACCGTAAAAGAACTTCGCTTCTGTATACTGCACTTCGTTGACCATATTCTCAGCGAGGTTTTCATTGACAATACCATCACTTGCTGCGAAGAATGCTAAGACATGCTTGATGAAATGCTTCTCATCATTATTGAGCCTATTTTCCCAGTCGGATAAGTCCTGATGCAAATCTATCTCTTCTGCAGTCCAAAAACTAGCTTCTGATTTTTTATAAAACTGCCAAATATCATCGTGCTCAATTGGGAATAGTACGAAGCGGTTTGGATTTTCTTGCAGTAGTGGTTCTTTGCTCATTGTCATGGACTCCGACGTCTTTTTAAGTTTTCAAATACAAATTAAAGAAAATTATATATGTAAGAAAAAAAATATATAGCATTAATGCATAATATGAGACCAATAATCCTCTATTGTCACTTATTTCTTTGTCTATTCCTTTGATAGATGTCAGTATGCAATTCCTCTCTTACGGGGACTCAAAATAAATAAGAAAAACCTGTAATATGTCTCCACATTTATCCACAGATGTGGATAACTAATCAAACACATATTATAATTTATAGTTATATAAAAATAGGGCTTAGAAGAACTCAATAATCATGGGTCATTAGGTCAGGAGATGATGACCTCAGATGTTAATAACCGAGCTATGTGATGTGAATAAAAAAACCTATTTCTTACCTCTACCCAAAAAGAATATCAGAACGACACCAAGCAACAAGGACACCAATATCAATCCATAAAAAGCCCAGGGCTGATCCTGAAACGGCAAGTGGGTCAGATTCATACCATAAAAACTCGCGACCAACGTAGGTACCATCAAGATTATAGTAATAATCGTCAGTCTATGGATAAAGCTGTTGAGATTATTAGATACGATAGATGCGTACGCTTCCATGGTACCACTCAAGATATTAGTGTAGACATTAGACATCTCCAGAGCCTGCCCATTATCTATTATTATATCCTCGAATAGGTCCTCATGAGGATCTTTGTCTCTGACGCCGAGCATGTCTATTCTCTTGAGCTTCATCATCAGTAAGTCATTGGCAGACAAGGAGTTAACGAAATAGACAAGGCTCTTTTCTATCTTGAGCAATTGTCTCAGTTCTTCGTTACGACTGGAGTTATATAGTTCTTGCTCTATGAGGTTTCTTTTGAGGTTGAGCTTTTTCAGATACTCTAGAAACTGTAACACGTTTTGCTCAAAGATGTGCAGGATAAACAAAGATCGATCTGAGGGATTAAGATTACGTGTCTTGTTATCTACGATCTTATTGATAATCGGATTATCAGATGGTGTGATGGTGAGCAGCTTGTCATCCACGATGACCATACCTATAGGTACCGTGACATAGAAGGCTTCGTTTTCTTTTTCCGAAGGATTGATGATCGGTGTATTGATGAGGATAAGCTTGGCCTCCTCTTCTATCTCATAACGTGATCTCTCATCTATATCCAGGGGATCCGCAATAAAATCTGCAGGCACTCCAAAGGCCTTGGCATATATCTCTATATCGGCATTTTCGTAGGGAGGACAGATATGTATCCAAGAGCCTTGCTCCATGCCCTCGACCTGAATAACGCGCCTATCTTGGAATGCATAATACTGGATCATAGTCTGACCTTAATCTATCATAAATTGCAAATATCAATCCAGATATAGATTGAACAAAGCAGGTAATTTTTATTTGAATCGCAATATCTTAACTGGTGTAATCCTAGTAACAAACAGCGTCGGAATAATCATCAGTAATGTGGTGATCAGAATGGTTAACAGATTAAGACCGATAATCTGAATAAAGTCAAATGAGATAGGTACCTGAGACAGGTAATAATCAGCTTCGTTGAGCTTAAGGATACCAAAGTGTTTTTGTATCATTCCTAGACCAATACCCAAAAGGTTACCTATAACAATAGACCAACCCAATATCCATAGTGACACAATGACAAAAATCTTACGCACGGACCAATTATCATAACCCAATGCCTTAAGCACACCAATCATCTTAGACCGCTCCAATATGAAAATGAGTAATGCCGTACTCATATTGACCAGCGCTACGATGCCCATCAGTGCGAGCAACATAATACCCGTAATATCCTGCATCTCTATCCAATCAAACATTGATCGATACTTTTCTTTGATCGTCTCGGAGTACATATCGCTGGGCAATATTTCGGTATAGATATAATCCGCAATCGGCTCAGAGTCCATGACATCATCTAAAATTATCTCGAGACCACTGACCTGATCTGCACGCCAACCCAACACATCTTGTATCACCTTCATATCCAAAAAAGCAAACTTCCTATCATACTCCTCTAACCCAGTCTTATATAATCCACTGATGGTAAATGCTTTTTTGACCTGATCCTCATCTTGTACGAAATAGACCACCACCTTCTCCCCCACCTTAAGTTTCATCCGTTGGGCAGTCTGCACCGAGATAAGTATGTCTCTAGTAGGCTCATCGGCATTAATATAAGGTATCACACCTTCTTTTATATACTGCTCAAAATTTTGCCAGGTATATTCCTCGTCGACACCCTTAAAAATTAATCCCTCCATAGCTTGCTTACGGTTGAGTATACCAGGCATAGTAATATATGGTACGACTGATCTGACACCACCTTGTGTCTCATGATAAGTAGATCTCATATTATCAGACATAGACATGTATGATAAGCCCTCGATGGTCATTATGGAATCCTTAATGACAGGATCATTTTTGATCGGTGACAACTCCAGAGTGCGGCTCATCCGCGTATCCGTAATATGTATATGCCCCCAAAAGCCAAAAACCTTCTCCGATATACCCTGCTTAAACCCAAGTAGTACCGCCGTCGTCAGAATCATCACCGCCAGACCAAGAGATATAGACGCAATCGCAAACTTAATGATCAGACCAGAATATCCTCTGGTAGAAGATTTGGCGATTCTTTTTGCTATGAATAATGAGGGATTCAGTGGATGTATATATGGTGTAAAGTTATTATATAAATGTGAGGAAGCGCAAAAGAGATTTATTAATCATTATAAAATAGAACCATTCCCGTTCACACCGCACACAACCGCTCTGCAGCCTCTAAAAGTACCTCATCCGTCTTAGCATAACAAAAGCGGACCACCCTATTATCCGTTCCATTTGTATAAAAAGGAGAGACGGGGATGGCTGCCACTTTGTAGTCACGTGTTAATCGCTTAGCGAAGTCGAGATCAGATTCTGTGCTGAGGTGACTGTAATCATAGAGCTGAAAATAAGTGCCCTCGCTTACTAAAGGCTTAAGTCGACTGCCCTTCATGGCCTTCTCAAAAAGGTCTCTCTTATGACCATAAAAATCAGGCAAAGACTCATAGGTCTCCTTATCCGCCATATAATCTGCTAGCGCGTATTGCAAGAAAGAGTTGACCGAGAAGACATTCCATTGATGGATGTTTCTGAACTCTTTAGTAATGTGTGCCGGTCCTATACAATACCCCATCTTCCACCCTGTGCAGTGATAGGTCTTGCCAAAAGAATACATAGCTAATGATTGTGCATATAACTCAGGGTATCTCATTATGCTATGATGCTTGGCCTTGTCGTAAACCAGATGCTCATAGACCTCATCACTGATGACGATAATATTGCGGTCTGTTAAAATCTCTTGTAGGGCTATCATATCACTGGACTGCCATATCTTACCTGTCGGATTATGTGGTGTATTGATAATAACTAATCGGGTCTTATCACTGATCAAAGTAGAAAACTCGGACCAATTTATTTTGTAATCAGGCTTACCTAATGGATAAGGGACCACAGTACCGCCAGCAAACCCTATCGCTGGTCGATAAGAGTCATAGGCTGGTTCTACGATAATAGCTTCGTCCCCTTGTGATAAGAAGGCAGTAATCGCGGTAAATAATCCTTGTGTTGCGCCTGCTGTGACTGTTACCTCAGTATCCGCATCTATACTAATGTTATATATCTGCGAATACTTCTGAGCGATGGCTTGTCTGAGTGACTTGACACCAGTCATTGGGGCATATTGATTCTTGCCATTATTGAGGTAGTAAGAGATGAGATCTTTGAGTGCGTCTGGACAATCGTAGTTAGGATAGCCTTGCGCCAGATTGATTGCATTAAATTTTGCGGATAACGCAGACATGATAGAAAAGATAGATGGCTTGGATTGGCTGAGTTTTGACTGGATGGATATCATGCGGATTTATAGATTATTTTTCTCTCTGCAACTGTTGGTTTGGCAAACAAATAATAAAGTGGTCGATATGCTATATAGGACAATACGGTGTGGTAAAGGATTTTAAATTTTGTTATCCCGCGTCGTCGAGTGATTAGTTGGAATTGTAGACGTCGGAGATATAATTTTGCTCCTTTGGGTCGTTGGGCATTTATACACTTCATACAAAAATCTATCTGACGATCTGTAATATGTTGATGCACTAGATGAGTTATGTCTTCATTACATTTTATATTATATATCCTCATCGCTAAGGCCACACCGACAAGAACCAAATTAAGTACATCATACCTGATACAATACTCTTTTATTTCTTTCCAGTCCAGAACATCCTCATACTTAAGTAAGATCGCTGTAATATCATTGACATACTTGAGACATTCGTAGGCGGTGGCGCTGTGGTGGAGGGCTGTGGTAATTAGTAGGCCCTCTGGTTTAAGTTTTAATGCATGAGAGTTATCAGAAGGCTTCGACAAGAGTTTTATATCATCATAATCCAGATGAGTCTGATAAGACTTAGAACCTAAGGTCCAATGTGGTTCTACATGAAAATGCCGATACCCAGAAACATAAATGTCGAAGTTCCTTTCGTGATTAAAGTATTTATAAATAGTACCGAACCATCTTGGAAAGTTCACCTCATAACCATAGCCTCTTTCTAATAATAGTTCTTCCATCTTATCATAATCATCTGCTTTTATGATAAGATCTATATCCGTAAAATCTCTTCTGGATAAATCATCATAGACAGCTTCGGCTAATATGACACCCTTGTAGGGAATAAGACGAATGTTGTTTTTTTGGAATAAAAGAATGAGTTCCTGAAGTTCTCTTTTTTGAAGGAGGTTAAACTTTGATGACTTTATAACCATTCGTTCCATCGCAGTCAGGACTCGCGTGGGGATGGATGACCTATTATTAAGACAAGCTGTATATAACATGGGAATCACCTTATGTTGTCTAGCCGTCTGCAGCACCGCTTTCCAGTCGGTAGCCTGATTATTATTATCCACTGAGAACTTTGACAACCCAAAGGCATCGCTTATAAGTTGTATGATGATTTTTAGTTCTTGCTGCATGCTAACACTGGAAAAATAGCCATTGTCTCTGACTTACGCTCCTTTTACACCTACTCTTTTAATAGTTAAATGTCCGATCTGTGAAATAAAATCATCATATATTAGCTCTTAGACTTAACCCCAATTAACAACACTCATGGAAGAGAGATATATGCTCGATCCTGAATTGCTATATAGCAAAATAGGAAATGAGATCGTGCTACTGACAGTAGAGAGCGGAAAATACTTCAAAATAGACGAAATAGGCAGTCTTATCTGGGAATATATCAAGAAGCCCAAAAGCATATCCGAAATCAAAGATTATCTAATCCAAGACTATAATGTGACTGAAGACCAATGCGTTGCTGATATTTCGTCTTTTTTAGATAAATTAATATCTGATAATTTGCTTAAGGTTATTGATGGCACCAACCATGCAGAATCCCAGTAAAAAAATTACCGTTTTTGATTTGCACTTTATAATCCATATTTTCTTCGTTATGTTTCAGTCCAGAAGGAATATCAATAATCTGCCTCTCAAAAAAATCGTAGCCAAAATATCCAAACCTAACCTGCCCAGTAATTATACATCTAATAATAAAGACAGTCATTACATAGCTAAGACAGTACGATATATAAAAGGGCTATCACGGAGAGCACCATTCAAGAGTAATTGTTATGATCGTGCCTTGACGCTCAAATATTTTCTGAACAAAAAGGAAATCCCGTCCGCCTTATGTCTTGGTGTGGCGACATCCGCAGAAATAGACCTGGAAGCACATGCCTGGATAGAGCATCAGGGTAAGGTTATCATTGGTGATGACGTATCAGATAATTTTACACCTGTCCAAAAAATAATATGACAAAGACGGGTTATTACAGATATAAAACTTTTGGGCTAACGATAGAATCACAAATCGAGCTGCCAGAATTATTGTCATCAGACCATACTGGCGATAGCGATCTGATTATCAAATATGGACCAGCACCGACATCCCTACCCGATTGCACTAAGAAAGGTGTCACCTATGAGATCGCCAAAGATCAATTTCTCTTAGACCTAAAGGACATAGCCAGATATTACATATCCCATGGTAACCAGATTATTATAGACAGAAAAGAAAATAGTCTGGATGATGATATCCGCATCTTCTTACTAGGATCTTGCCTAGGCGCGATACTACAACAAAGAAAAGTCCTACCGATGCATGCGAGTGCTATCGATTATAATGGTGAAGCGGTTCTCTTTACAGGCATCTCAGGTGCTGGAAAATCTTCCACAGCCAATGCCTTCCGCCTTAAAGGATATAAGATGCTGACAGATGATGTCTGTCCTATTATATTCCAAGGTGGAAACCCCTTTGCTCTGCCAGGTTATCCACAATCCAAACTCTGGGATGACACTCTGCATAGACTTGAGGTGGAATACGAAAACCTCAAAATGATCCGAAACAAAATTAACAAAAGGGCCATCCCCATAACCGAACAATTCGTCTCCACCCCACTCCCTGTGAAAGCTTTATATATCTTACAGCCATCCACTAGAGATGGTGTCGAACTATTCGATGTAGAAAATGTCAACAAGTTCCGATTGATCAAAAACATGACCTACAGAAAATATCTACTCAAGGATATCGGCGCGATCAATCATCACTTTATGGACGCGACTAGACTCGCTAATCTTATTCCAGTCAAACGCATCAGAAGATCACACGCTTTCTGCCTCGATGAGGTAGTAGACCTGATAGAAAAAGACCTCTTCAAAATAGCAGAAGATGCTACAAGCTGAGGCAGGAAAAATAATATGGCTCGCCTCCTATCCTAAATCAGGAAATACATGGCTCAGAATTTTCCTCAATAATCTAATGTCCAAGAATGAAGAACCCGTCTATATTAATATGCTTACCGAGACAGGAAGTATCTCATCTTCGCGGCATCTATTTGATGAGTTAGTCGGTGTAGATTCTTCAGATATGCGTGCGGAAGAGATAGACTACTACCTTCCCAGAGTACATGAGTTGCGATCCTCGCAATTAGATGAAATACAATTCGTCAAAACTCATGACGCACTGACTAAAAATCAAGATGGCAACTGGCTTATCCCCTTATCTGCTACCTATAAGGTGATCTATCTGATCCGTAATCCTCTCGATGTCTGTGTATCGTACGCTTATCATAGTGGGCATGACAAATTTGATATTACAATCCAGCATATGTCAAGCGCCAATCTCACATTGGCCAAATCAAAAAAAAAGGTCAATCTCCAAATCCATCAATACATGGGAAGCTGGACAGATCATGTACTAAGCTGGACAGAGAACATGCTAGACGAGAAAATACACGTCGTCCGCTACGAAGACATGAAGAAGGACTCGGTCGAGACCTTCTATAAAATTGTGAAGTTTTCTGGTTTAGATTATACTAAAGAGGAGGTTGCAGAAGCTCTGGACAAAAGCAAAATAGAAAAGCTACAAAAGCAAGAAGACGAATATGGCTTCAATGAGAAAACTCATCGGGCCAAGAGATTTTTTAGGAAAGGTGTCGTCGGAAGCTGGCGTGACGACCTCTCAGAAGATCAAGCCCAGCGTATCATAGACCAGCACCGTCCGCTTATGGAAAAATATAATTACATTAGTCCTGATGGTCAGTTACTAGTCTGAGCCTATCAACTATCATCTGATACTCACATACCCTTTGATAACCAAAATGACCAAGACTCAGAAAATCAGAATCGCGCTATCAATAATCTGGCTGGTTATCATTACCGCATTCTTTTGGCTGGGATCACGGTATCCGCAACTCAACGAAAAAGCCATGATGGCTGGCGAAACACCTTTTCAGGGCTTGAGCTTTGATATGCCTTTTCGTATAGACGATAATACACCCAAGGCTCAAGCCGTCATATATCATACGCTCAACTGGATAGAAACCAACAAAAAAGGTATGCTCTTCGGTTTGCTATTTGCAGCGGCGCTGATGGTCTTATTTCAGGAGCTTAAAAAATTTTCGAGTAATAACAGATGGATTAATTCTATGCTCGGTACGATCATAGGCACTCCATTGGGCGTCTGTGTCAACTGTGCTGCACCCATCGCACTCGGCATGAAAAAATCTGGCGCCAGACCTGAGACAGCCTTAGCCACCATGATCAGTTCGCCTAATCTTAACCCCATTGCTCTGTCGATGCTGTTCAGTATGTTTCCGCTCTATCTGATACTGATTAAGTTTGGTACATTGCTCGTCATATTACTGGTTTGTATTCCTTTGCTCGTTCGTTTTTTTCCAGCAGATCAGTTGATGGTCGTACGTGCACCTTCTCTACTGGACCGATGGCTCGGCACGACGTTAAGCACATCCGATGACAAATGTAATAGAGACCTGTGTGACACCGACGACAATCCTATTATCTGGCTTATCAAGAGCTATGCGAAACACCTATGGACAATTATTATACTAGCCGTTCCACTTATGCTACTGGCTGGTTTCTTAGGTAATGTGATTATTACATATCTACCTCTAGATAGTCTCATAGATATGATGCCGCAAGTCGCCAGCCGAAAAACAATATTGGCAGCGATGGTCTTGGTTTCTCTTATAGGGACTTTATTACCTGTTCCTATGACCTTTGATATTATCATTTGTTTCGTGCTGTGGGGGCTGGGACTAGAGACTAAGTATGTGGCTATACTCCTTATTACTTTGAGTAGTTTTTCTTTGTATCCTTATTTCATAGTGCATCAGCATTTTTCTAAGAAGCTAGCATTTATGTTATTACTATGTATTGTAGGACTAGGGATAGGCAGTGGAATGATCAGTCATATCGCCGAAAAGAAAATCAAAAAGAATGACCTAGAACTATTGCATTATCATCTACCCAGACTAACCGAACTCTTTACCATCTCATCACCGATCAGAGATCGCCAGTACCTTACCACAGATCTCAGATCACAGCTTATGAAAAATAAAATTGAGCCTACCCTTTTATTGGATGATGACAATATTAAGGTGTCGACACATCCATTTTTTGATAATAAGAAAAAAGAGAGCGAGACCCTTTTTAGCCAGATAGAAGGTCCTGACATAGGAATACATTGTCCTTACGAATTCTCTGTCTATAGTCGTATATCTCCATACAATACAGGTCGTACTATCTCTTCTTCTGATCTCAATAATGACGGCTGGCCTGATCTTGTCATCGCATCTAATCTGAGCCTACAGCTATTTTATAATAACGAAGGAGAATCTTTTTACGAACTGACCCTAAGCCTACCAGACACTCTTAATATAATTAATGCCGCACCAGCCGATCTCGACAATGATGGCTGGACGGATATATTTATCTCGACCTACGATCAAGGCAACTATATCCTATATAACAAGGAAGGTGTTTTTGAGACAGGTGAGATGAGGGCATTCGAGATGCCTTACGATCATATATACACGTCCGCGATTGCTTTTGCAGATATTGATAATAATGGTTATCTGGATGTCTTTACGGGTAATTGGTCTTATGGTCCTTTAGTCAGTCTACACTCTATACCAACTTCCAAAAATTACTGGCATCTCTATGATGGTCAGAGTTATAGCACCGACACCTTGGCTGGACCTGATGGCGAAACCTTGAGCGTACTCTTATCCGATCTGGACCAGGATAAGGATATAGACTTATGGGTGGGTAATGATTTTATGGTAAGCAATAGCTTGTACATTAATGATGGCAAGCAACTCCGCTTATCGATAAGAGCAGATAGTCTTATACCTTTCTCTACGCAGACAACGATGTCTTTTATATCAGCTGACCTCGATAATGATCTGGAACTGGAAATATTAGAGACTCAAATTTCACCTTCGGATCATACCTATTTTTATAACCCTAAACTAACCTGTAAGTCCATAATAGACCCCAAAGAAAGAGCCACTTGCGAGGACATCATGACATTACATAAGATGTATCTGACGGCATCCACCCAAAGAGACATATCTATCTGTCCTACAAAGCATAAGGCAGAATGTTATATTTCTGCATATAACCAATATCTATGGTTTGATGATACGAGCTATGTCAACTACATGAAAAAGAATCTTCCCCAAGTGTTATCTCCTTTCTTGTCAACTCTTTATAGTCTAGACCTTAATAATGTTGAGTTAGCTGACACTACCACGCTATACAAACAAACCACAGTACAGGGGGAATCTAACCTATACAAACTCGATGGAGATAGATACAAAATATTAGATAACGAGGAAATAAACCTCAAAAATCTAGGCTGGACATGGAATAGTAAATTTGCTGATGTGGACAATGATGGCTACCAGGACTTGTTTGTTGTCAATGGTTATTTGTTGACGAAAAATCAATTTAGGAATACATTTCTGAAAAATGAAGGTGGCGAAAAATTTAGCGATAAGACAACAGACCATGGAATAGAGAGCCATCTACCAGCAACCAGTTATACTTATGTGGATTATGATTTGGATGGTGATCTCGATATCATCATGGCTCCATGTATTGGACCAGTAACAATATATAATAACCAAGGAACAGACAACCATAGCATCGCCTTCCGACTCAATGATAAAAAAGGTAATAGTCACGGCATCAATGCGAAGATCTACATACACTATAATAATGGAGAAAACCAAATCAGAGAGATACTAGCCTCTGGTGGTTATAAGTCCTTTGATATTCCAGTCGCATACTTTGGTATCGGTAAGTCAACATCTATAGATAGAATGGAAGTTGTGTGGGCAGATGGTCAACATAATGCCATAGACCAATCCCTGTCCTCTGGACAACTCTATCAGATCACTAGAAAATAATCTATCTTGTACCGACCTCAATAACATAGATACTTGCGAAACCCCAAAACAAAACTCTACAGTCACCTCCCTTATGCGCATTATGCCTATAAGCGTATACACCAATTTGCCAAAAAACATAAGCCCAAAAGAGTATTGGATATTGCTTCGGCACAGTTTATTAATCGGTTTATGTTCGGCGAGGATGTCTTATATATCGGTGCGGACATCAAGCAAAACAGCCTACAAAAATCATTAGCTAGATATCAGGGCAAAAATATCGCTGTACAAAGTAACATTGCCAATCTTCCACCGTTAAAGAATATTGTGGATATGGTGGTCTGTAGTTTCACACTTATATACTTGCCTCCGCGACCAGTTGTAGGCGTTATCCAAAAACTATCTGATATGGTCAGTCCAGGTGGTCATCTTCTGATAGAAAGTCCCAAACGAATAAATGTAGATCGCATTCGTCAGATGCTACTGACGGAATATGACACCGTATCTGTGACCTACTTTCATAGTCATATTAACAAGAAGACCATGTACTTATTCCATAAGTTAGGTCTTATGATGTCCAGAGTACCGCTATATCCCTTACTTATAAAAAGCTGGGCCACCTGCACAGAATCGTTTTATCCTAATATGAGATGGAGCAATCATAATGTATTCCTTATCGCAGAGAACAAAAAAGAGAAGGACAAGAAGATCAATGCCAAAAACGACTTCAGTGCATTTGCCAAAATAGGACCAAGACTATATCACGACGGACAATGTCCTACCGTGGATAAGATATATTATCAAAAGAACAAAGAAGAACTACAAGAGCTCATAATCCAATATCTAAAATCATACAATGCATTGGGATCAGTTTTGCTCATACATCATTCTGATGATCGGATGGAAACATACGCAGCACTAACCACTTTTTTGGATGCAAGAAATGTATCATGGGCTAGTGGCTCTTTGCGCAGTGAGCATAAGCCAGCCGACTTAGTTATCTATCTTAATTATATAAAATCAGAAGTCCCGTACCTGCATTACAATCTATACAAATACGCGAAAAGAAAAATTATCATTACGGCTAAAGAAAATATTAAAAATAAAATAGAGAGAATACTCTAATAGACTACCAAGCACCAGATGAATAATCTGACAGGGCTTATCAATCCTAAATCTACTCGAAGGCTAAGATGTAAGAGCTTATTCTGTAGAGAACATCCAAGCAATTACTTATTAAGAAATATCGGTAAATTATGATCCCAGAGGATTTATTAATATTTCCTTTAAAATCTATCAATTATATAGGAAATAACTTAAAATAAATCAAGACATACCCTGTACGCCAGATCCACCGACCAGATCAGAAAATGATATGGAATTATGCACGACAGCACCTTCAGAGTGCGCTCCCTCAGGACCACCACCTGCACCTGTCTCAGCTAGACTATGATCTAAGTCTTTAATGGTAGGAGGTCTCCATTCCTTTTTATTCTCCATAGGCTTGTTAGTTTTTTCATTAGACACAATGCTTAATACATATAGAGGGCATATCTAATGTCCAATATTAAATTTGTAGCAGCCTTTTTTTGAGAATAGAATGGTCAGTAGTTCTATAAGTATTTTACTTAGCTACTTCTATAATAATCATGATAAGATTATGACCCTAAAACTCCAGTAGCCCCTATTACTACAGTGAAAGAAAACCCAGTGTGATATGTAGAGCCAGGATTATGTGCACCTTCTGCACCGCCAGCACCGCCAGCAGAATCCTTATGATCTAATTCAGTGATTGTCGGTGTTTTCCATTGTTTTTTGTCTTGCATTTTTTTGGTTTTTTGACTATTGGTAGTTAGTTATATTAATTCAAAGTATGAAGATAATAACTAAATCGCTGTATGATGATTTTTTTAATGAGAAAAAGGAAATAAAGGCATTTTTTGGCATTTTTAACTGGATTTGTGAGTAATATCGTGTATTCACGAGGGGTATTATATCCGATTATTGATTCACATTCGCCCATGACGTCTCAGATATGATAGGTGGTATAGCAGGTTATATATCTTGTCCAGTCATTGGACCAGAAGATATCCGCAAGATGGCCGAGTCCCTAGGCAACTCCGAGGTCTCAAGGCTTTGTTATACACCCGATGCGCACACGAGCCTAGCCAAAATCATCTTATTCGGTCAATCACATCACAGCATCCTCACAAAAGTATACTCAGAAGGACAATGGACCATTACCAGCGACAGCATCATCTATAACAGAAAAGAATTATGTGCTCAGTTGGATATACACCAAACTCAGGAGGCATACGATGTGGAGGACATGATTCTCCTTAAGGCCTATATCAAATGGGGAAAATCTCTCTATCAATATGTCTCTGGCCATTATGCTTTTGCCATATATAATGCAGAACAACAGACGTGCGTATTGTGTAACAAAGGAAGGAGTCTCTTCTATACTGTGCAAGATAACTCCCTCTATTTTGGGACAGAAATCAAAGCCATCTTACAGGCATCAACCACAACAAAAGAACTGGACCGACATACACTAAGTCGTATTATTACAATATCCGACATCCCTGACGGACGTACGGCTTATCATCATGTCAAAGCTCTGGCATCTTATCAGTGGTTAGATTTCAACCAAGGAAAATACCATATTACGACCATACAAGATCACATCACCAGATATAATCTATATACCGATAAATCTATATCTCTAGAATCTCAGATACTCCATATAGTTGAGCACAATCTACGGCAGGTGGTACAGGATCAGGAGATAGATAAGATAGGCTGTTTTGCATCTGATAGACCAAGTACGTTATTATCTATTGCGCTTCTGCGAAAGGTTCTACCCGATATGACCATTTATGGGTCGTCATATATATTACCGCAGGGTCGTAATCCACGATCGGATGATATGCATCAGCGTCTACAGGAGTTCCAGTCCTTATTTCCTTTCCAGCTATTGCACGGATACAATGACCCTCTACCTACAGAAATGGACGACAGTGTAGATTACAAAATGTGGGTCAATGACACGCCAACTGTCAATCCCATAGGGACAGACCATGAGGTCATCTATGGAGCTTTGCGTAAGGTGGGTTGTCGATATATTGCAGGTAATATAACCGACAATCAAATCGAACCTCAGGCGTATAGCCGCATCTATGGAGAACAGATGCGCTTTTTCTTCCGCAACTTTTTCTATCTAAAAAATAAATCGGCAACCCTAAAACAACTCATCAAATCTAAATTACCTGACACCCTTATCCATACCAAAAGAAAAATACTGAGTCATAACTACAATCCTCATCGCTCTTCCCTATGCAGACAAGAACTCATCCATAAGTATAAGATTGACCTCTCTAAAATATCCTCAAGAAAAAAGAATATCCCCAAAGGTATAATCAAACCCCATAGCTCTATAGAGAGGAGGTATAACATCTTACGCATAGCCCTCATCAATCATCCCAGACTACAAGTCCTACTAGACAGTATAGACGCCAAGGAGTATCTAGGCTATGGCGACACGCCACCGCTGGTACATAGATTGTATAGATCACTTGGGATACCTGACAAGTTTTGGCAAGCTAGACCGATGTCCTGGCCCATCGACTGGCCACAAAGATATTTCTCTATCATGCCAGCCATGTACTCTGAGTATGACAAGATCAAGGACGATGACCCGATATGGGATATTGTAGATAGAAAAAAATCAGACGACCTCATCCAAAAAATGAAAGCCGATAAAACCAATAAAATCTACAGAAAAAATTACTTACGATTTAACTATCTTTTACTAGTCCAGCGTTTTATTAGTAATAATAAAAAGATGAATAAGTCAGTTTAAAATAGTAAATCAATTAGTATGGATTCGACAAACATTATTGTAGGGATTTTGGGTGTAATCATTGTAGAAATTATCTGGATACTATTTTTCAAAAAAAGGAAAAGCAAAAAGAACACGAATTAATGACTAATATCTCTTGCTCAGACCTTTTCTTTATCGAAAGACTTCCATAAGGGCCTATCAAACATTTCTTCCACTTCGATATAAAATAATTGTTCCGCGTCCATGTCTGTTCTGTCATAGGGAATATTATGGAGATAATCGTAGTAGTAGTTATCCATCACCCACCCATACATATCGGTTCCTCTTTTTATACGGTTATAGACGATAGGCGGCAACCATTTGCTGATAATATCACGGAATAGTTTACGCTTATGATAACCCGTGACATAATCCATCGGCATCTCCAGTACTGTCTGCACCAGTCTGGGATCGAGCAAAGGATAAGCATACCGCACACCATAATGCTCTGCCGCATGATAGGTCGCCTCCAGACGCTCCATGAGCCCCATACGCAATAAGTCGTAACGCATAAGATGTTTGATATTCTTTTGGGTTTGTTGACCTAATTGGGGTTGTATAGATTGTAAGACAGGGTCTAAATAACCCTTGAGGTCAGGCCATATTTGTCCATAGCTAGCTCTTATATCTATAATAGGCTTTTTCTTAGCCATGAGTATTCTCTTACGGACATAGCCATAGAGCTTTCTGAAAATATAGCTTCTATCCATCCCATATCTTATCCCCTGCCTAGATGTGGTCTTAAGATATTCTTTCAGGGATTGAGTATTGATATTTGGTCTGAGCTTCACCTTGCGCGTACTGATGATCTGATCTCCGCCAAACCCAGATAAAATTAGATCGATGCCATCTTTTTGTGCTTGCTCATAGATGCTTTTAGAGTAGATGGCATAATGCGATTTGCTGATGCAATTACCCAGGCGATAAGCATGCATATAAAGCGCACGCATACTCTTGTCTTGTCTATCCAAGATGACATGATAGTTAGGATCTATCCCCATGGCTTTGCGCGAAATCTCTATAAGGTCTCTCTCGTCATCGATCTCATTATACAAAGGAGTCAGCGACTGCGCATGAGAGTATGTATAGATCTCTAGATCAGGCAATCTGGTCTCTCGTAGATGTTGTAATACCCCTGTGATGCTTGTACTATCCAGACCTCCACTGAACTCTACAGCCACTTTCTTTTTGTCTTTGACTTGGTGATAGATACTTTCCTCCATGAGGCCTTGTAGATAGGAGATATAATCTGGCCTATTATCATATAAGGTCTGCTCCTCCACTTGCCAAGAGAGTTGAGGCCGTATCTCTAGTTTTCCTTGAGACCATAGCAAAAGGTGTCCTGCAGGCAGGATCTTGATATGTTTATAGTAGGTATAGTCATTTTTAGAAAAAGAGCGACAGATATAGTCGGTTTTGTATTTCTTATCTGGTGCGTGCGAGACAGATGTGCAGTCTAATATTTTGGTAATAGAATTAGCGACATAAAGATGATTATCTATGATGGTATAATATAGAGGAAGACCACCTATGATATCTCGTAATAGTGATAGAACTTGATTTTGATTATGGTAATAATAGAGAACATAGGAATCCTTTAGATACTTATAATTATCCGTATAATCAGGATCATTGATCTTGTCAATGTGTTGATAAATCGGGTGGTGCAAACCTAACGTTCCTCCATATACGCTTATGTCGTTTTCTGACTTATGCCATGATTCTAATATGGTATAGGAATGCTCAGACATCTATGGTGGATTATCTTTTCTGGCTATGATACATTTTTCTATATAGGCCTTCCTGAGAGATCAGATCATTATGCCCGCCATGCTGTACTACTCGTCCATCATCAAAAACAATAATCTCATCCGCTGACTCCAAATTATAAATCCGATGTGATATCAAAATCAAAATCTTATCTTCTGCTATGGACCTAAGATTATCAAAGATCTTTGCCTCAGATATCGGATCGATAGAAGAGGTCGGCTCATCTAAAACAATGACATCGGCTTTCTTATAAAAAGCGCGACTCAGAGCTAACTTTTGCCATTGTCCACCACTCAGCTCTACCCCATTATTAAACCATCGTCCCACCTTTTGCTCATAGCCCTCTGAGAGTGTGGATATAAATTCGTCTGCGCCTGCACTTATCGCGGCGTGTCTTACTCTTGCCTGATCGTAATTGTCATCTAGGGAGGAGTCGCTGATTTCTATATTCTCACCTACTGTCATCTGGTAAGTCCTAAAATCCTGATGGATCACCGTAATCTTATCGTATAAGGAATCAAGACTGGCCTGTTTATACTCCACATTATCCCAACTAATAGTGCCTTCCGATGGATCATAGAACCTACAAAGTAACTTGATAAGGGATGTCTTACCTGAGCCATTTTCGCCGACGAGCGCATATATTTTTCCTTTTTCGAATGTCAAGTTAACATCGTTTAGTACCGTCTTGTCATGATCGGGATAATGGAAGTGGACACCACTCAGCTCTATTTGATGAGTCAGTGGCTTTAATACGATTGGATTATCGACAGTTTCTAATCGTGACTCTAACTCCAGCAAGTCAAAAAGATGTGATATAAAGAGCCTATTACTATATAGAGATACCCATGACGCCATAACACTCTGTATACTAGATTGACCTTTTTGGAATGCTTGAAAATACATAACCACATCTCCTACTGTAATATGACCTTGTACTGCTCTCCATGCAGTAAATGTAAATACCCCCACTAAGGCAATGATCTCGAGGCTCTTAGCCAATATACTCGATTGTGCCGTGCCTTTGCCGATCTTATACTTCTCACCATACAACCGCTCTCTGATGGTTACAAACTGGTTTTTAAGTTTTTCTCCATATCCAAATATGCGCAACTCCTTAGCGTATCTATCAGAAGTCAGAATACGATTAAAATAGTTAGACTGTCTTTGTAAGAAGGCTCTTTGTTTTTCCCAGAGGAATAGCTTTTTAGAATAATATAGTTTGACAAAAGCAACTGGTATTGCACATATTATAAGAACCAACCCTATCGACCAATGCAATAATAACAACAAGGCGCTAAGTGACAACAAAGTAAAGATATGCCTCATCAGATCGGTCAGATTCTGTAATATCCTGATGGGCTTATACATAGCTTGAGACTGCGTAAGATGCAGTGTATCGTAGAAAGCTGGATTTTCGTAAAAACTGATATCCAGATTGATCGCTTTATCTATGACCTTGACGGACAGACTATCGGACACCTTTTGCTGCTGAGACTCTGAGACAAGCTGCTGGACATTCTGGATGATTATCTGCACTAAATACACACCACCCAATCCTATCATCAACCACAATATATAGTCAAACGACACCTCCTGACTCCTCAAGGTCAAGGTATCTATAATAACTTTAGTCAGATACAATATAATCAAGGGTATAACAGCCTGCGTAAGCTGTAGACCGATGCTCAGTATGGTCAGTGGTTTGCTTGCACTCCATACTAGCTTGATCGCCTTTAAGATGTCTTGATTGATTCCTGTGTTGTTTTTTTACTAAAAGAGTCTGTGGCTCAATGTACTAAAAAGGGCTTACATATACCTGATAAGGTATTCATTGCCTTGTAACGGGGGATCAAGTCTAGCCGATTATATTATTTTGTAGTTCGCTGAGTAGTTTGCTCTCGGAGACGGATAAGTAATCATCGGCATACGCCAAGAGATTAGATAGCTTAATCATCAGTAAGGCATAATCGTTAAAATCCGCATGATCCAGTTGCGCTAATATATCTGTAAGGGCTAAGGTGGTGTCTGGGTTACCGACCGTATTATTATATACTCCTGACTGAAAACTGGCAACAGACGATGAGAACGAAGCCCTGAAGTCTGGCTTATTAAAGGCATCCTGAATATCAGAATATGCATCACATGCAAATAGCTCAGATAAATCCATCAAGTCAGAGAAATGCAAAATGTAGCAATAACCTAACTCTATCAAGTTAGTATGATCATTGAGATCATCTACCAACTTAGAGATATGAGTAATGTCATGGATTATCAGCGACTTTACCTCTATCTCACTGGTGAACTTACTTAGTAAGATATTATCACTGAGTATTTCAGCAATCACTTTTCGGCACTTATGGGTAAAGGCACTTAATTCATCATAATAATTTCGTTTTAATTCATACTGAGTGGCATCTTTTTTATCGAGAATCTTATCCTTTAGCAATTGCTCATCCTCAAATATTGCAAATCCATTTTTATCTATTATAGAAAGCTTAGTGAAATGCTCTCGAAGAATGACGGCATCAAATATTTCTATGGGCAGGCTTCGTGTAAGGTAGTGTGCATCATATTTACCCAATCGAATTGTGAGCAGGGCTGCTTCGTATACTATAGTCTCCTTAAACTCAATGTTCATTATTACAATGTAATAAATACTTAGAGCTTCCATGAAAAAAGCCCCTAAAACATTACGTTTCAGAGGCTATAAGTGACCGGTCTGGGGCTCGAACCCAGGACCCACGCCTTAAAAGGGCGTTGCTCTACCAACTGAGCTAACCGGTCCTCCACTATTAAAGCGGTGCAAATATATGTATAGTATTTTTTATTTGTATGATTTTGTTTTCAAGATTTTCGTCTTAATTGAAAATCTATTTAGGAGTGCCATTGTATGATAAGAATATGGATTAGACGTCTAATTATCTGAGTTATTATATAGTTTTCTGGTCTTATTAGGATTCCATATTGATTCAGCCGCAGTAGTGGATTCATTGTATGTATAGAGAGCAAAATTCGCCTTCATCCTTTTCCACCAAGGTGTGCTGGGATCAGAGATTATCTTTCTTAGCTCATTTCTGTAAGCAAGTCCCTCTGGGATGTGTCCATCCGCTTTTATATAAGTATTATTCATAATTGACCATTTTTATCAGATATAACAAAGGCTTCTATGATCAGAATCAGAGAAGCCTTCGTCCATTATTTTATAATAACAAATAGATTATCTCACGAATGGATCACTCCATCTTTCGTCAGTTTCTACTCTTGTATCTCTGAGTGTCAATAAGAATTTCTCTAACTGATCTTTCTCTTTCTCTGTCATATTCATGTCGACGACTTGACCAAATTGGTCTTTGAGTCGGCTATCTAATGTAGGTCTGTCTTCTATATCGTCATTATAGTGATCTATTACCTCCCTTATAGTCTCGAATCGACCGTCATGCATATATGGGGCCGTCTTACTTAGGTTACGAAGAGAAGGTATTCTGACTCTTGTATCACGGGTTCCTGTAAAATCTACAGGCAAGCCTATATCGACAAGACTCCTGGAGCCTGTTCCCATATAAGGGTCATCACTGACGACCTGCGTCTGGCCATTATCTACACGCTCTCCCAATGCCGAATGACAAGTATTACAGTGCGTCTCAAACAACTCCAAGCCTGCATGCTCATCTTTATCTAAGATATCATCACTACGATCTTTCATAAACTTATCCAATCTCGAATCTATACTGATGATACTACCCACGAACTGAGCCAAAGCAAAAGATATATCATGTCTGCTGATATCTGGTCTACCGAAGGCATCCATAATCAGATCGTCATAGTACTCTGCATTATTAATGCGCTGGATGAGGTCCGACTCGGACATACCCATCTCATTATGATCGAAAATAGGTAGCGCCACCGCCTGCTCTAATCGAGAAGCCCGGCCATCCCAGAAGAATGTCGTATTGAATTGATTATTGATAAGTGTCGGTGTATTCCTGAATGTTTCTCCATCCAAAAAGCCAATACTAAATGCCACATCATCACTAAACGCAAACTCTTGCTTATGGCAACTTGCGCAGGATACATTACCATTCTTAGATAATATATTGTCGTAGAAAAGGACACGACCTAATTGGACCGCTTCTTCGTCAAACTGCTGCTCCATCATATTGTCACTATAATCGAAGTCCAAGTTTTTAAACTCAACCACTTCTCCCTGCGTCACATTGTACTCTGAGCAGGCAAATAACATGGCGAGAATGAAAATTAATCCTAAGTATCTCATGATTTTTGATTTAATGTTCTGTTATCAAAACGAAAGTTATATGAATATATTGAGTAATACACTTAATTCAAAATTGTAATCCGAGTAATGTCAGGTACGGCGTCAAACTGGACTCTCTATCCACGATCCTTGTCCTGAAAGGATCATTGAGCTCAAATTCCTCTTTTACCATCGTCGCAAATAATCCCATCTCAAAATATATTTTGGTTTTCTTACGATTAGGAATCTGAAAGCCCAGGGCAAATCCTCCCACAGGAGGGTATTTAGTGAGCGCATCGGAAAAGAAATCATCTGTTCTGAAGCCTATCCCACCATATAGTTCGACGTATGCTCTTGGCGTCGATGTACTCTGACTAAGATATTTTTGGATATAAGGTCCTATGGCGATAAGATTACTGCGGGAATCTATGCCATATAACATCACACCACCTACATTCAATGTCGGCGTCATTCTTTTGCCCACTTCTACACTAAAGGGTACTGATATCAAATCCAGATTTACAAAAGTCCCCGTGGTCTTATGGTACTTAGGACCTTGTAGGACAATGTCCTTAGACTGTCGGTCTAGCAGATCTATATCACCATCATTGACAACCCTATCGACATGCTTATAACCCATCTGCATAGTATCTCCTGTGGTCATAACGATTTTGACATACTCATCTGTTTCTTCTAGGACATCGCACTTGATGATAGATCCATTTTTGAGTAAAAGGACATGGGACTGGGAGAAAGCCGAACAAGAAAAGCACAAGCCTATAAGCAGACCTAGGACATGCTGGAAAGTCGGAAATGATATTTTGTAGGAAAAGTTCAACAAATCAAATGATTGATTTAATTATTTTACAAATTAGTGACAAATCTATTGGCTTGCACCATAATTTGCAGTTATTAACTTTCCTTTAAGCTAGATAAAGTACTGTTTTTGTCTTTTCGAGCCGCTAATCATTAATCTTGAGTACCTCTAAGAAGGCCTTCTGTGGGACCTGTACAGACCCGATTTGTCTCATTTTCTTCTTTCCTTTCTTTTGCTTTTCGAGCAGTTTTCTCTTTCGAGTGATGTCTCCTCCGTAGCACTTCGCTGTGACATCTTTCCGGAGTGCAGAGATGGTTTCTCTGGCGATTATTTTGGCACCTATAGAGGCTTGTATGGCTATCATAAACTGCTGTCGAGGCAATAGATCCTTGAGCTTTTTACATATTTTTCTACCGAATGATTCTGCCTTTGTGCGGTGGACCAGTGAGGACATGGCGTCCACGCTATCCCCATTGAGCCTGATATCCAGACGTACGAGATCTGAGGGTCTATAATCTGTCTGTACATAATCAAAAGAAGCGTATCCCTTAGAGATGGATTTCAGCTTATCATAAAAATCAAATACGATCTCCGCCAATGGCAACTCAAAGCTCAACTCGACCCGATCTGTGGTCAGATAATTTTGTTTGGTCAGCGTTCCTCTCTTTTCCATACACAGGGTCATTATACTACCTATATACTCTGGCATCGTAATGATCTGTGCTCTGATATAAGGTTCTTCCACTCGATCTATGAGCGTGGGATCAGGGAGATCATTGGGAGTATTGATTATCAGTTCTTCGCCTTTCTTAGTGTAGGCATAATAGGATACGTTCGGTACTGTCGTGATGACCTCCTGATCGTATTCGCGACTGAGTCTTTCTTGTACAATCTCCAGATGGAGCATTCCCAAAAAACCAACTCTAAATCCAAAACCTAATGCCGCCGAAGACTCTGGCTCAAAGACCAGTGCGGCATCATTGAGCTGTAATTTCTCCAGACTATCTCTGAGATCCTCAAAGTCATCGTTATCTATAGGGTAGATTCCCGCAAATACCATCGGCTTGACCTCTTCAAATCCAACAATACCCTCACTGCAAGGATTAGCCATACTGGTAATGGTATCACCTACTTTTATTTCTTTACTTTCTTTGATGCCAGTTATAATATATCCCACATGTCCACAGGATAGTTCTTTGCGTGGGTGCATGTCCAGCTTGAGTATTCCTATCTCGTCCGCTGCATATTCTTTTCCCGTATTGAAAAAACGGACTTTCTCTCCTTTTTTCATCGTTCCATTGATGATCTTAAAATAGGCCACCACCCCTCGGAATGGATTGAACAAAGAATCAAAGATCAATGCCTGCAATGGTGCCTCTATATCTCCTTTGGGTGGAGGGATGCGCTCGACGATATGACTCAGTACATTTTCTACGCCCAGTCCTGTCTTGCCACTGGCGTGGACAATGTCTTCTAGATCGACGCCGAGTAAGTCTATGATCTGATCAGAGACTTCCTCTATCATGGCACTCTCCATATCTACCTTATTGAGCACAGGGATAATCTCGAGGTCGTGTTCTAGTGCAAGATAGAGATTGGATATCGTCTGTGCCTGGATGCCCTGACTGGCATCGACAAGTAAGAGGGCTCCCTCGCAAGCCGCAATAGATCGTGAGACCTCGTAAGAAAAATCTACGTGTCCAGGCGTATCTATGAGGTTAAGGGTATATGTGTTGCCATCCGTATGCAGATAATTGAGCTGGATCGCATGACTTTTTATAGTGATACCACGTTCTCTCTCCAGTTCCATATCATCCAGCGCCTGATCCTTCATCTCTCGCTCTGAGATAGTCTGCGTATGCTCTAGTAATCTATCTGATAGGGTGCTTTTCCCATGATCTATATGTGCAATGACACAAAAATTCCTTAACTCCTTCATTGTGCAGCAAAGATAGTCTATAACGGATACATTCGTATTTTTTTTAAAGCCTAGCTTCGTGCTTATTTAGTGCGAAACCTCTAAATTTGGTATGAATGAATCAAAAGCACCTCATCGGTTACATCTCACTGATAGTAATAATGCTCTGCCAGTGCACAACTACACCAGATCCTATTACGGTGACGACCATACAAGATGAGTACCAGATCAGACCCTGGCAAAAGCTAACACCCACAGGTGGCCAATACCAGCTACGCATCAGCTCTCTGATACAATATGATTGTGAGCAAGCGACAATAGATGCGATGCTTACAGAAAGTAATGGTGATGTCTCAGTTATCATAGGAGATATTATAGTGCCTTCGCCTTGTCAGGATATGCCTTCTTATCCTCTGTCATATCTCGACCTGGGTAATCCCGCACCAGGGAGTTATAATCTGTCTATAGATATTAAGGATCAGAGCGTTATAGAATCGGTGCTTAATTTTGAAGATCGCTCTTTGTTTATCGAAGGTTTTGAGAATACAGTGTCCATAGGTCTATCTGATGACCATATCTTTTTAATACCAGAAGGATTAGCATGGGGGTACTTTGATTATAGTCAGGCGGCTAATGTCGATGTAGCCTTGCTCCAGTCTGTCACCGCCCTTGATGTAGAATCTCCATTCAATATATACAATCTGCAAGGAGATGACTATGGATATTTTTCATTAGAAAATGAAAGTATCGTACAAGTAGCGGATGCAACCCCTACAGCAGAGTTATATATTTTCAATGGGAAAGACCCAGCACGATGGGCAGAACTACAGCGTGTACTAGAAGAATACAAAACCAATTTCCCAGAAATAATTTATTCTTTCACCAGATGGGATGGTGAAAATATCTCAGGCTAAGTTAGTCCGTTACAATTCGAAAATAAATCCATTCCTCTTCGCTTCCTCATATTTATCTGCATCAAAGGAATATAATTTGGCTGGGCGATGAGCGACGTTTTGTTGAGTTTCATGGCTGGTCTCTAGGACATTCATACTGAGTAATTTTTTTCTGAAATTTCTCTTATCCAGTTCTTTTTCCAGCACCACCTCGTAGAGGGACTGCAATTGCGAAAGTGTAAATTTCTGTGGCAATAACTCAAATCCTATCGGTCTGAACTTCACCTCACGCTTGAGCTTGGCCAGACAAGTATTCATAATCTTATAGTGGTCGAAGGCCAGTGACTCGATGGCTCTGACCTCGCGCCATGCCACCTGCTCTGCAAATGAGGCCGGACGAATATCCACCCCAGCAATGTTAATCAATGAATAGTAGGCCACTGTGATGACGCGACCTTTGGGGTGACGGTCTACCTTACCAAAGGTAAAGACCTGTTCCAAGAATAAATCCTTGACCCCTGTCAACTGATCCAACACTCGGAAGGCGGCATCTTTGAGATTTTCGTCATGGCGCACTATATCACCGGGCAATGCCCACATACCTGCAAAAGGATCTTCGCGACGCTTGATAAGGAGTATTTTGAGATTACCTTCGTCAAATCCAAATATGATGTTATCGACAGAAAATGCCGTCTGATACTTATTTATTTGGCTCTGAAATGGCATGAAGTCTTCATATTTTGGTGCAAATATAAAAAACATCACATGCTCATAAATTTAATTAGTGATACCGTGACCCAACCCTGTGATGCCATGCGACAAGTCATGAGCCAAGCCCAAGTCGGTGATGACGTCTTCCGACAAGACCCAACCATCAATGCACTAGAAGAAAAGATGGCCACCATGTTCGGCAAAGAGGCGGCTCTTTTCTGCCCCAGCGGCACTATGACTAATCAGATCGCCATCAAAGTCCATACCCAACCACTAGACGAAATGATCTGTGATTATACCTCTCATGTCTACCAGTATGAGACGGGCGGCTACGCCTTTAACTCTGGCATATCGGTCAATCTATTGCATGGTCAGTACGGTAAGATTACCGCCGAGATGATCAGCAAGGCCATCAAACCATCCTATGACTGGTTGCCGACATCACGACTCGTGGTGTTAGAAAATAGCACTAATAAGGGCGGTGGCAACTACTACACGCTCGATGAGGTCCAGCCCATCCGACAACTATGTACTGATTGCGGATTATCCCTGCATCTGGACGGTGCCAGATTATTCAATGTACTGGTGGAGACACAGGAATCGACACAGGAAGTGGGGGCACTTTTTGACAGCGTGTCCATCTGTCTGTCCAAGGGGCTCGGTGCACCTGTCGGCTCCGTACTTATCGGCAATCAAGCCTTTATAGATAAGGCGAGACGATTCAGGAAAGTGATGGGTGGTGGTATGAGACAGGCGGGTATTATTGCTGCTGCGTGCCACTATGCACTGGATAATAATATAGAACGACTCGCCGATGATAATCGACGGGCTAGAGCCATCGGGGATCATCTCTCTACGCTGGACTACGTCGATAGCGTTAATCCCGTCAAGACTAACATCGTCATATTTACGCTTAAGGATATGACCGCGGCGGAATACGTCAATAAGATGAAAAACCAGGATGTTATTTGTTCCGCTTTCGGAGAGAAACAGGTACGTTTTGTAACGCATCTGGATTATACAGAGGACATGGAGCAGAGACTGATGGAAGTGCTAGGTGGGGTAATCTAAAGTAATAGCTGACCAAAATTTCTGATAATTATATCTTATTTTCATCTCGACCTTGCGGAGAGATCTTCAGTCTCTTATCGTGTTTTTTTGACTGAAAAAAATGAACGAAAGATATGAGTAGGATGTACTCTTTTCTATCATATTAGATTAAGCAAACAACCTTCTAATTACTGAAACTATCACAAGACACATTCTTTATCTTATTCTTTATATTCATTTTTTTCATTCGATAAAAAAACGAATCAAAAAAAATCTTGTCGTCTCCTAGGCTATACACTGTGCCGCTCCCGCAACCCACTGGATACGACTTGGCTCGACTTCTTTTATTTTACCCTTTCCTTGCGGAGAGATCTTAAGTCATACAAAGACATTCTGAGTATTTTTCGACAAGCTCAAAATGAAAAAAACAAAAAATGCGCAGGCACCACACCTGCACATAAACACTTATTACAACCTCTTATTATCCATTTTCCTTTTGCTCTTTTATCTTAAGATTAGACTCGTGGAGGTATTTGACGGCACCGTCAAAATCAGGCTTAAGCCGTATAGCTTCGGTAAATGATTTTCGTGCTTTTTCGTAGTCTGCTTCCATGTATCGTAATTTTCCAAAACCATATCTGGTGTATGGATCATGCGGAAAGATCGACTGATTTATAGTAAATACGAATCGTGCCTTCTCCACCTCTCCTGCGTATAATAGCGTAAAGCCATAGACGTAGAGTTCCGTAGAGGTACTCAGTTCCCTTCTTGTCTTTTTGATTGCTTTCTTGAGGTAACTCTCTGAGGTCAACGAGTCTGGATTGCTATCCGCTAATTCGCTGACGATCGGTACGCCTTGGTAACGATGCTTGTAAGGTCTGCCTTTGGCTATTAACTGCATATCCGTATCCAGATCAAAGACGGTACGCTCTACGATACGACCCTGTTCTTCTCCATTTTTATAAAAGATAAAAGTCGGCACTTTGTGTATATCGAAACCTTTGGACTCCCCTTCTGGTCCTTGCTTGTATAATTCGTCTTCGTTATGAAGGGCTATGACCTCTAACTTGTCCTGTGAAAGTCCCATAGACTTCCATGTCTCCATAAATTTGGGAAGTAGATATTTAGTATCTCCACACCAGGTACCTATAAAGACCTTGACCGTCATCTCATCGAATGGCTTTGCATCGGTTCTGGATAGATCGGTCTTGTAGTCTTTGATATTTTTTTCATACCAAGAATTATAAGGGGCCTCTGTCAATACTGATAAGTTTACCTCGCCCCATAATTGCTCGTTGCCCTTTTTGTCGGTGTAGGTCTGTGATGATAGGGATAGCGTATATCCTATAAATAGGATAAATAATAATTGTCTGATAATCATAGCTCATAAGTTTAATTGGACTGTAAACTTATCTATTGCACCGCCGATGTGCCGTTAACGAGATACGAACTAATTGTTAATGACCGACCTCAGAAAGTTCCTGCAAGCCTGATTTTTATGAATAAAAAAACATCAAAATGGCAGCTAATCCAGGCTTCACAGCTTATGTTAACTCAAGGTTATCAACGGGGCGTGACACATTAATATTGATTTAATATGAGCATAATCTGGTACACACATTACAAGACTAAGTTTGCAGCGATTTTTAGAGCAAAGGATATGGAAAAATTGCAAAAACTCATGTCACTAACTAATTCTAAAAATAATTAATCTCTTTATGAAAAACTTACTTAGCCTACTCACTTCTGTTTTCGTTCTGGCCTTATTCTTCGCATCATGCAGTTCTGATTGTGATACTATCTGCCCAACGGGTCAGGAATTAGATGATGATTGCAATTGTATCACCATAATGACAGAGCCTTGTGAGGGCATCGAGTGTCCAGAAGGACAAATCCAATTATCCGATTGCAGTTGTATAGACGATCCTTCTTTATCTGATAATGTCATGGTCACGAGCAACATTACAGAAAATACAACATGGTCATCTGACAAAACATACTTACTCGAAGGTAGAATCACTGTCACTAATGGCGCAACGCTCACCATAGAACCAGGGACACTTATCAAAGGCGGTGCAGGTGCAGAAGCCAATGCCAAAGCCCTTATCGTCGCCAGAGGATCTAAAATCAATGCTTGCGGTACAGCCGCGGCTCCTATCGTGATGACATCTGTCGCTGATAACATCTCATCCAGTATGATTGCATCAGGTGATTTTGCATCGCCTAACCTCGATGCCTCTATCAAGGGTCTATGGGGTGGACTTATCGTCCTGGGTAATGCACCTATCTCTGTAGAAGGAGATGGCGGAGAAGCACAGATAGAAGGTATACCGACGACGGATACTAATGGATTGTACGGAGGTACTGTGGAAGATGATAACTCAGGTAGTCTATGCTATATCTCTATAAGACATGGAGGTACTAACATAGGAGAAGGTAATGAGATCAATGGTCTAACTCTAGGTGGTGTCGGTAACGGTACTACAATAGATAATATAGAGATCGTGGCTAATAATGATGATGGTATAGAGTGGTTTGGTGGGACTGTTAATTGTACTAACCTCTTAGTGTGGGCTTGTGGAGATGACGGCATGGACACAGATCAGGACTATACAGGAACGGTAACTAACTGGGTCGTCGCCGTGCCATCAGGTGGTAGCGCGATGGAGCTAGATGGACCAGAAGGTGACGTCTCTACAGGAGAGTGTAACAACTTTGTAGATGGGACAATCTACTGTGGTGATGATATAGATCATGTTATAGACTGGGATGATAGCACTAATACGGGCGTAACAGGTCTGTATGTCTACGGCGTGGATGCAGATTATGATATCGCTAAAGGATTTGAGTCTTTTGGTGGTAATGGGGCTTGTGCATCTGGTAGCTGGGAGTATACAGGTCCGGCAGCTATGTTTGAGGCAGCAGGATCAGAGGCAACAGAAGTAGGTATGAATGCTAACAATGTAGGCGCGACTACAGAAGGATTTGGCTGGACGATGGGCGCAGCGACGGGTACACTTAGTTCTATCGGATTATAATTAAGAAGATAACAATTACTATTTGCCCATATATGGCAACCAATTTTTTTATAAATAAAACACAGGGAGCAGCCTTTAGCCAGAGACTAAAGGTGCTCCCTTTCATAACTATTAACACATTCAATACAACAATGGAGAAATTGCAAAAATCATTTGTGTTGTTTTTATTTCTGATATGTGGCATGAGCTTATCTGCTCAGGACGGTAATATCAGAGGTACAGTTTTCGATAGCGAGAGTGGCGAATCACTCATCGCTGTGACCATAGCCGTGCAAGGGACGGGTATGGGTACGGTATCTGATCTCGATGGATCGTTTGATCTTCCGATAGCTGCAGGTACTTATAATCTGGAAGTATCTTATATCTCTTACCAGACTATAACTATCACAGACGTAGAGGTCAAGGCAGGAGAAGTTACACTACTAGATAACATTATGATGGAGACGGCCTCTGAGATCACACAAGAGGTTGTCATCACGGCAGAGGTCATCAGAAGCTCAGAAGCCGCACTGATGACCATCAAAAGAAAATCATCTACACTAGTGGATGGTATATCTTCTTCCCGATTTAAAAAAATAGGAGACTCCAATGCGGGTGATGCTGTCAAAAGAGTCACAGGTGTCTCTGTAGAGGGTGGCAAATATGTATTCGTACGAGGACTTGGTGACAGGTATACTAAAACCATACTTAACAATGTAGACATTCCAGGTCTAGACCCTGATAGAAACAGTCTACAGATAGATATCTTCCCGACTAATCTCCTTAATAATATGATGGTCTACAAAACGGCCGCCGCAGATTTGCCAGCCGATTTTACAGGTGGATTAGTCAATATAGAAACCAAGGATTTTCCGGAAGAAAAGACTCTGGACATCTCACTCGGATTGGGTTTTAATCCAGACATGCACTTTAACTCAGACTACCTTACTTATGAAGGTGGATCGACAGACTGGTTAGGGTTTGATGATGGGACACGCGCACTACCTAATAGAGCGAGAAACGAAGTTATCCCAAGCCCACTCAGTGGCCGTCATAATGATGCAGACGTCAATGGTTTCCTCAATAAATTTTCTCCGATACTCGGAGCGACAACGACGACCTCGATGCCAGATTTTTCTATAGGCGCTTCATTCGGAGATCAAAAGACACTGAGCAACGATCATAAGATCGGTTATGTATTATCAGGCACCTATAAGTCTTCTCGTAACTTTTATTCTGATGCGACATTCGGCGAATATCAACTGGAAACAGAATCGGATCAAAACGCCCTGACACGCGCTAACAGCATCATCGGCTCGATAGGAGAAGAGAATATACTCGTCGGTGGTATGGCGGGTCTCGCATATAAAACCGCTAGGACAAAACACAAAATAAATCTTATCCACCTACAAAACGGAGAAAGCAAAGCGGCACAGTTTAGTTTAGATAACAACGAAGAAGCGGCAGGGCAATCGGGATATACAGCGATCTCTGATAACCTGGAGTATAGCCAAAGATCACTGACTAATATATTGCTCAATGGTAGCTACGCGCTGGATAACGACTGGAAAGTGGAGTGGAATGCCTCCTCTACCATATCGGAGCTTACCGATCCTGACATCAGAAAAACCGCTTTTACAGAGGATAATGATTTTCAGTTTGCAGCAGGAGCAGGTGGATTTCCGAGCAGAAGATGGAGATTCTTAGATGAGGTCAATTATGTAGGAAAACTAGACATCACTAAGGACTATACCCTACTCGGAGAAGATGCCAAACTAAAAATAGGTGCCAGCTATGTCAACAAAGAAAGAGACTATAATATCCTCACTTATAACATGGCATTCTTTGGTACGCAGGCTGACTGGGGTGCAGACGCTAATAATGTACTGACGCAGGATAATCTTTTCCCTAATGGATCGATCTATTATCAGTCCGGTAATAACACACCCAATCCTAATCAATATAACTCCACGGTCAACAACACCGCCTTTTATATATCTAACGAATTCAATCCCCTATCTAGCCTCAAAGCCACGGTCGGACTAAGAGCAGAGAAATATGTACAGCGACACACAGGTCGCGATCAGTTAGCTGCTAATGGCGAACCTACAGGCAATAGTCTGGATAACGAAAAGGTACTAGACGCCTTGGATTTCTTTCCATCGCTTAACTTGATATTCAGCATATCTGATAAGCAGAATGTCAGAGCCTCTTTCTCCAGAACGATCGCCAGACCATCGTTCAAGGAGTTATCTTATGCCTCTATATTAGATCCGATCACAGACAGAATATTCAATGGATCACTCTTTGAGTATCGCGATCGTGATGGGAATATCTTATGGGATGGCAATCTGGTAGAGACACGTATTAATAACTTTGATGTACGATGGGAAATGTTCAGCGAGGGCGGACAATTGATTTCCTTGAGTACCTTCTACAAGACCTTTGCAGATCCTATCGAGCTGGTCCGTATTCCACAGGCACAGACGTCTAATGAGTTTCAGACGCGTAACGTCGGTGACAGTAAGGTCTATGGTGTCGAGCTAGAGATCAGACGCAACGTCCCACTCCGTAAGAATAGCCTTAACCTCAGCTCTAATATCACTTTCGTCAAATCAGAGCTAACGATGAGTGAGGTAGAATATAACTCCAGAAAAGCATTCGAGAAAGATAATCAGACCATCACAAGGACACGTCAGATGGCAGGGCAAGCCCCTTTTATTATCAATGCGGGAGCGACATTCGTCCACGGAGAGAAGCCATGGGATTTTGGTCTATACTATAATGTCAAAGGTCGTACGCTGGAGATCACAGGCGGCAGCTTATTCCCTGACGTCTACAGTGCCCCTTTCCATAGTCTTAATTTCAGCGCTAACTACGCACTCGGAAAAGACGACAAAATCAAACTCGGCCTCAACATAGACAACCTGCTTAACTCCAGAAGAGAAAGCATCTATAACGCATTCGATGCACCCGACGAGATATTTTCGAGATTGTACCCTGGTACGACTTTCGGAATCAGCCTTGGATATAGCATCTATTAGGTTATAATCTGTAGGATATAAAAAAAGCGAGGCCTTGATGGGGTCTCGCTTTTTTTTTTGGTTGTTGATCACGTGATCGTTGACTTAACAAAAACAATTAAATCCGGTTATAGGTCATTTAGGATTCTCATAACTGCATCAGTTATACGATGTCGTTCTTCGTTATCAAAAGGGGTAAGCAAAAGTCTATTTTCTTGACTTTTTACGGTAGCAAGTCTTGATTTAAGTATAAATACGGTATCAATTGTATCATTGGGTAATCCCAGATCCTGGCTTTCGCTATGATCTCATCTATAACAGTTTCAGTCTTTGCCTTCCCCAAAAGAATTTTCATTTCACTTACAAAAGCCTTTCTATTATCGGAAGAGCAAGACTCTATATTTAATTTTTGGGGTATCTCTAATCTGTGCTTAATGGCATTGGACTCATTACCGATTCTCAAATTTTCGATGGTTAATTTATTGATCTCAAGTTGACCCTCTAGGTATCTGATTTGATTTTTAAGTTCTGCCATGGCTAACTTAGCCTCTATATCGCTGACTTCCTTTTCAAATTCCACTTTAAATTCTTTGCCTCTTTCATAGATGTAACCCATGTATTCGTCAAACCATTTTTGTAACTCTTCAAAGTCCCCAATTTCTTTAGGATCTATATCTATCCTGAGTCCGACAGCTATAGACGTGACATTAAAGTATATTTCTTTACCTTTTACTTTTTTGAGAAACTCTTTAAAAAATAGAATGTATTGCTGTAGACAGGTTTTCAACACCTCTGGTATCTTATCTATGACAATAGAACTTTTACCATCTAGCTCAAAGTCGTTCAATCTATTTTTAAAGTACTCAGAGGCATTTTCATTTTTCCCTATTCGCTCCCTGCGTCTTATAATATCTGAATCTACACCTTTGATTTCAGCAAGTACTTCGTAAATGTCATTTTCGACGATCTCCGTTATTATTTCTTCTTTCTCTTCCATCCAGGACTTTTCGGCTTCTTCATATTTTCTGAGCAGCTTAGATTCTTGGTCTCTTAGGTCAGCTGCTTTTTCGTATTGTTGATTCTTTACAGCATCATCCTTCAGATTCCTGGCATTCTCTACCCTTGTAAATAAGTCTTTCAGATAATCTGGAAGATTAGAATCTATACGTTCTTTAACCTTCGCGCCGACAGAATCTACGAGGAGCAAGGCACGGCCAGGGTTACTCATCTCCGTCAGGTACAAATCCGACAACTCCATTATAAGTTCTACTACCGAATTGTTGTAAGAAACCTTATGAAATAACTCAAATCTCTGAATGTTTTCTTTTACAACCAGAGCAATTTGGTCAGTAGATAACTCATCTATATCTACGACTAAAAATATGCTGTTTATATCTGGATGTAATTCACAGATTTCCTCATAATACCTTATATCCGTACAAGTGACTAATGATATTTCGCCTTCGCGTATTTTCTTTTTGAGGATATCATACAAGGTATAATTTTGCTTAATGGTTTCCTCCTTGTCATCATTATATTCATAGTACTCATCTAAGAATAGATCCGAAAAATTTTCGATAAAAATGGTGACATCTCTATTCTTAGTTAATTCATGTTCTATGGCCTTAACCCGCTCCTCAAACTGGCCTCTGTATCTTGTCCCCGAAAGTAGAGATACAAGATCCAACTCATAAAAACGTCTTTTTAATTTGGTGGTGATATTTTCATCAAATTGCTTAGCAACCAGTCCATGGACTAACGCCGTTTTCCCCACACCAGAGTTTCCGACAATAAGTACGCTTTTACTCGCAGCACGTCTGAGACATGCATTGACTAAATCTATTTCCTTGTCGCGAGAGACAACATCTGGAAGTTTATTAATTAAGTACAAATGATTAAGTTCCGTACTAAAATTTTCTAAAACCGGTACTCTTTTCTTGGCCATACTATGTCTTTAGAGTTGTGATTACTTGCTTCTAAAATGGTGTAATCTCCCCATTAAGCACATAACTCGTCGTGATCTCCGCACTTTTCTCTAGTATCTTTGATACCGAGCAATACTTCTCCGTAGACATGTCGATGGCTTGCTGGAGTTTTTTTTCTTTGATATCGCCTTTGACATCAAAATGGATATTGATCGTGCGGAACTCGGTGTGGTCGTCTACTTTTATCTTTTCGGCGGTGACGTGCACAGAGATATCGTCGATGGATTGTTTCATTTTTTTGAGGATGAGGACGACGTCTATACTGCTGCAGCCTGCGACGCCCATCAGCAAGGTCTCCATGGGTCTGACGCCCTGATTTTTGCCACCGATAGCGGGTGAGCCATCCATAAGTATAGATTGCCCGTTAGCGGAGGTCGCCTGAAAGTGGACATGGTCATCGAGGCGTTTCATTTTTATTTCTGTGATGTCTGTGGACATGATGTGTTATGATCTAGTTAGGCTAACAAGATAGGGAATGATGTAATAACAAAACCTTACCTACCATAAGAGATAATAAAGAAGATAATGTTACCTCCAGAAGTACAATAGAACAGATTACTTATAAAACTCGTATGGATATTCGCTCGGATAGTGCTCGTAGATGCCTTTGAGTCGGATGAGACCATCCATCGCTGTGAGCTTGGAGATGAGTTGGTCGACGGTTTTGACGCGCTCGTTGTTGATGGAGGTGACGACGTAGCCGGGTTCCATATTGGTTTCTCCGATGGTGCTATTTTTTTGGATGCTGACGACCATGACCCCTTCTATATTGAGGTCTTGTTTTTCTTTGGAGGCCAGCTCCCTTAGCTCAAATCCCAGCTTGGTCAATATCTGATCTTTTCTGACGCCGATAAGGTCGGTGGTATTAAGTTGATTTTGTAGGGTGGCTTTTTTGGTGAGTCTTTTACCATTTCTGAGTATGGTCAGTTCTATCAAATCACCCGGACTTTTCTGACTGATAACTTCTAAGAAGTCAGGCTTGGATAGTGTCGGTTTGTTTTCCATCGAGATAATAACATCGCCTGATCGGATGCCGACTTTCTGTGCCGCACCGTTTTTCTCTACGAGGTCTATGTAGACCCCTTCGACGATATCGAGACCTAGTTGCTTAGCGCGCTGATCATCCAGATCTAAGATACCAACACCGAGCCAGGCACGCTGCACAGCACCATATTCTCTAAGATCATTGACGACCTTGCGGACGATGGTACTCGGTATAGCGAAAGAAAACCCTTCGTACTTTCCGCTATAAGTTAGTATCGCGGTATTGATACCGATGAGCTGTCCGTTGGTATTGATCAGTGCGCCTCCGCTATTGCCAGGATTGATCGCGGCATCTGTTTGTATAAATGACTCGACACCCTGCCTATCGAATATATTGATCTCGCGTCCTTTGGCACTGACGATACCTGCGGTCACTGAGGCATTAAGCTTAAATGGATTGCCTACAGCCAGTACCCATTCGCCGATCTGCAAAGAATCAGAGTCTCCCCACCTCAGAAAATCGAGATTCTCTTCTTCTATCTTGAGCAGGGCAAGATCGGTCGATCTATCATAACCGATCATCTGACAATCATATTCTCTCTTGTTATCCAGAGTCACCTCTATATTGTCCGCATCCTCTACGACGTGATGGTTCGTGATGATGTATCCATTAGACGAGATGATGACGCCCGAGGCATTGGTCTTGGAGTATCGGTCATTTTTGTATCCGCGTCCTTTTATTTTGATGGCTTTGACGGAGACGACCGCGCGTCGGGCTTGATTAGCCGGTATGACAAAATCATCAGGCGCATCATGGTAATGTGCCTCTCGATAAGACCTTATTTCCTGACCATCCGTCCGAGCAATGTATCTGGAGAGGTCATCTTGTATTTCGATAATTTGCTTTTGATTACATACAAAATGATACACCACCAGACAAGATACACTACAGAGGAGGGCTGTCAATATGGTTTTAGCGAGATTCATCTACGACAAAGATAATATCATCAGAGAAATAATTCCATTAATGTTAAAAATCTTCGATATGTATATTGATTTGATAATCAAGTTTTTAACTAATCAATAATAACATTTATAACAGAATAGATTTAATACTACTTTTATAAGGTATAAAAAAAAGAATAAGGTAGCGATGCGACTGGCATTCAGTAAATATCACGGGACGGGCAATGACTTTATTATCATTGATAATTATCATAACAGGCTGGATCTTTCCTGTCTGACGCAGAAGGTAATCGCTGGACTTTGTGATCGTCGATTTGGCATCGGTGCGGATGGGCTGATGATTATAGAACCTACGGAGTCTGAGGACTTTAACATGCTCTATTATAATGCCGATGGTGGCGAAAGTAGCCTTTGCGGTAATGGCAGTCGATGTATCGTCCATTTTGCATATAGACGAGGATATATAAAAGACAAAACGACCTTCTTAGCGGTAGATGGTCCTCATAATGCCACGATACAGGAAAAGATCTCCCAAGATCAAATCTCAGTGCAATTTGCCGACATCCATAATATAGCTTTCGACGCCGAGGCCTGTCCACTGATAGATACGGGTTCTCCGCACTATATGATCTATGTAGACGATGTGCAGAAAGTAGACCTTATAACTGCTGCTCATCAGATAAGATATTCTGACCATTATAGGGAAAAAGGCGTTAATGTAAACTTTGTAGAGAGACAGGATAACCACCTGACAGTCAGGACATACGAAAGAGGCGTCGAGGCCGAAACCTGCTCCTGCGGTACTGGTGTGGTGGCGAGTGCTATATCTTATATTTCTGAAAAAGGTATAGATGGCACCCACGAGATCTCCGTCCATACCAAGGGTGGAATACTCACCGTCCGATTGACTAAAACTGACCAAAACTACCACGACATCTGGCTATGCGGTCCTGCCGTACCTGTGTATGAGGGAGAGGTCACGATCTAGTCAGAGATATTATAAGAAGTAACTTTTCCCTTTTGGTATGTTACTTTGCAGTCTACATAATGAACGGACTAAGGACCATCTGCCCTTGCTGGCGTCTTCGCCAGCAAACTTCGTATTGTTGTCGGCGCGGGCGCCGACAACGGCATGAATAGATATGCTCTGGTATCAACACTTTTTTCATTTTGAGCTTGTCGAAAAATCTTAAGTCACTGGATATACATATCTGAAGATCTCTCCACATGGTCGAGATGAAAAAACTTAAAAAACAAGTCGAGCAAAGTCGAATGTTTGTGGGTGGCGGGGGCGGCACAGAGTAGAGCCTTACATTCGACAAGATTCCTGCCTACCTGACGGTAGCTCAGGCAGGTTTTTGTTTCGTTTTTTTATCGAATGAAAAAAATGAAAATAAAGGAATAGGATGAAGCGTGTTTTTTAAATTACTTTATGTAATTAGGAGGTTTGACAAGGCAGGTTTCATGTTATAACAGATCGTATGCGACAACGATTATTTTTCCACTCATATCTTTCGTTCATTTTTTTCAGTCGCAAAAAAAACGAACCAAAAAATGCTCGTCAAAAATAACTCCTCCGTCGAACAGATTTTTGACAGGCCTCCCGCTTTTATATCTTTTTTTATTCTGAGCTTGTCGAAAAATTTTCAGAGTATCAAACTAAAAATATGAAAATATATACGTCATATTAAAATAAAGAAGCCGAGCCTGTCGAATGTTTATGGGTGGCGGGGGCGGCAAAGAGTAGAGCCTTACATTCGACAAGATTTTTTTGCTTCGTTTTTTTATCGAATGAAAAAAATGAAGGAAGGATTAGAATAAAGATCTTAGGGTCAGGCTGCCTTTAAGATAGTCAGAGATATTAAAGAAGTCACTTATGTTAATTCTTAATATCCTTAGTTATCCATGGAGAGCTTAAGATTAGTCAGGGCATTATTGAGCTCTGATAAGGCATGAAAATCTCCTGATTCCTTGGCGACGATGATGCCCTGTTCGTAGGTTTCTTTGGATAGTCGGGGTTCTTCTATGTGCTCGTATAATTTAGCCAGATGATAGTATAATCCGACGTATTTGGGGTCTGAGTCTCTGAGTTTCAGGTAGTATAAGAGGGCCTTATCCGCCTGATCCTGTGATTCGTACTCCTTAGCCACAGCGAATGTAAGGAAGCTATCCTCGGGACTTTCCTTGAGGTATGCTAATAATTGTGATAATCTATCCTGACTCATGGAATAATGTCTTATTTCTACAGCAATATAGAACTCTTTATTTATATATATTTGCAGCCTAAAAATTTAGAGATATGAATCTGCTGGTGTGTGTATGCAAGACCCCAGAAACAACGGCCAAAATCTCCTTTTCTGATAATAATACGAAGTTCAATCCAGAAGGCGTACAGTATATTATGAATCCCTATGATGAGTGGTATGCCCTCGTCCGTGCGATAGAACTCAAAGAAAAATCAGGAGGAAAAGTAGTGGCTATTAATGTAGGCCCTGCCTCTAATGATATTGTCATAAGAAAAGCCCTCGCCATAGGTGCTGATGAGGCAGTCAGAATAGACGGAGAACCCACATCGCCTGGCTATGTGGCGGCACAGATCGCCGATTATGCCAAGGACAAAGGCTTTGATATCATCTTTATGGGTAAAGAGACCATAGATTATAATGGAGCGCTGATGGGTGGTATGTTGGCAGCTCATCTGGATATACCTTTCTTTTCTCATGCGAGTGCTCTGGAGTGCAGCGATAATGAGGTGACAGTCACTTGCGATATAGAGGGTGGCGTAGAAGTCCTATCGACCTCTGGCCCTATCGTCGTCTCTGCATCCAAAGGAATGGCAGAACAGCGTATCCCTAATATGAGAGGCATCATGATGGCCAAAAGAAAACCACTCAATGTGGTCGCGCCTGTAGACTATAGCGAAAACACGAGTGTCGCAGCCTACGGCCTTCCATCAGAAAAAGCGGGAGTAAAAATGCTAGACCCAGAAAACATGGATGAGCTAGTCAGATTATTGAACCAAGAAGCAAAAGTGATATAACTATGGCAATTTTAGTATTTGCAGAAGCAATAAACAATAAATATAAAAAGGCCTCTTACGAGGCTGTGACCTATGGTGCTAAATTGGCCGCTATGAGCCAGACAGAATGTGTTGCTATTACTAATGGTGATAGTTCTGTCGCGGGTCAGCTCGGTGTATATGGAGCTAAGCGTGTTCTTTCTTTTAGCTCTGATGCGATGCATGATGGACAGGCTCTGTCCGCTATACTGACCAAGGCCTATGGTGATGTCAGTGCTAATACAATAGTACTGGCTGATAACTCTAAGAGCAAATCACTGATCGGTAGACTGGCTGTCAAGCTGGGCGCAAGCTATATAAGTGCCGCTAATGGACTACCAGATATGACTGCGGGTTATCAGGTATCTCGTGGCGTATTTTCTGGAAAAGCGTCTGCGACATATAGCTTACAAGCCGATAACAAAATTATATCCGTCGCGCGTAATGCCGTTGGCGTAGAAGAATCAGGTGCTGCCGTAGAAGCCGAAGCCTACACGCCAGATGCCGTAGAATCTAAGGTAAAACTGGTCGAGGTGAAGCGTGTAGAAGGTGTCGTACCATTGCCAGAAGCGGAACTGGTCGTCTCTGCTGGAAGGGGTATGAAAGCCCCAGAAAACTGGACCATCATAGATGAGCTAGCGGACACACTGGGCGCCACGACAGCCTGTTCTAGACCTGTCTCAGATATAGGCTGGAGACCACACCACGAGCACGTCGGTCAGACAGGTATCGCTATCAAACCTAATCTATATATCGCCATAGGCATATCTGGTGCGATACAGCATCTTGCTGGTGTCAATAGTAGTAAGACCATCGTCGTTATCAATAAAGATCCTGAAGCCCCTTTCTTTAAGGCAGCGGATTATGGTATCGTGGGAGATCTATTTGATGTCGTACCGAGACTGACAGAATCATTAAAGAAGTTTAAAGCAGCTCAGTAATTACATTTTGCAATTATCCCCTATTAGATGGGATAACCCTATATTTATAAGATGAAGAAAGTTGCTTTAGAAATTGTGGCTTTATCACACAGTGTCACGCAGTCTCATAATTATGCCGTTGTGCTGGGAGAATCCGATGGTAATAGACGGTTGCCTATCGTGATAGGAGGTTTTGAGGCGCAGGCGATTGCTGTGGCTATGGAGCGTATGACACCTAATCGACCACTGACTCACGATCTATTTAAAAATACACTGGATACCTTTGAGATTTCTCTCAAAGAAGTCATTATCAATAATCTACTGGACGGTATATTCTATGCACAGCTCGTCTGCGAAAAAGATGGTCACGAGTTCGTCATAGATAGCAGGACATCGGATGCCATCGCGATGGCGGTAAGATTTAAGTGTCTGATATATACTTTTGACTTTATAATGGAACAGGCGGGCGTCGTATTAGAAGATGAAGAAAGCGGTGTCAAATCCAAAAAATCCATCGTCTCAGAGCAACACAAACCAGACTCCTACGACCAATATTCCGTCAAAGCTCTCAACCAAATGCTGGAAGACGTCCTAGAGACAGAAGACTACGAAAAAGCCGCCAAAATCAGAGACGAACTTAATAAGAGAAAAGCGCAGGATGACTAGTGGGTGAATATTATAAAAGCAACAAATTCATATCTCCTATTGACCTTTAGAAGGTTCTTATGAAGATGTTTTTGTAAGAGTCTTTTTTATGTAATAAAACTGATCATCCAGCACTCCTAAATCTTACTTATCACCCGTGTCATATTAAGGTCATCACCCGTAAGCCTTACCATATAGACACCTGATTCCAATCCCGAGATATCAATATTGTCTGTTACCTTTCCACGTAATACCATTCGACCATTATAATCAAAGATTTGATAGTGTAAGGAGTTAGTGCTTTGCCTGTTTCTTGATAGGTAAATCTGAGATTGTGATGGATTAGGGAATAAGCGGATTTCCTCAGGAGCGATCACCACCTCATCCGCTGACACCATATCCACTAACAAATCTGTATTAAAGAAACTCAATCCGCCTCTTAGGTTACCGATGACCATTTCCAAATAGCCGTCATTATCTATGTCATGAAGTGCTGGCGCACTTTGCAGTCCCTCTCTGACTTCTCCGAAATCAGAATCGACCTCATCAAATATCGCTTCTAAGTCCTCACCATCACTGGCATAGTGCTTAAGGAAACCTGACTCCGACCCCAAAATAAAATTCCATAAGCCATTATACTTATACACAAAGGGTGCTGGCGACCCTGCCAAAGCGGTTGATAATCCTGCTCTGGTTGTCATACCGCCGAGTACTGCAATATTAGGCGATTGGGTTATGTCTGCACTAAAGAAAGGGTTGCCCTCAGTTCCGATATTGGGAAGAAAATGCACGTTACCGAATAAGGTATCACGACCCGCAGTTTTCTTTTGACCAAGTATGATATCATTTAGTCCATCTTGATTGAGGTCGGCGATGAAGGGTCGGCTCTTTTGTGATACATTGATATCCATGTACTGATAGCGCGGTGTACCGAAAGAAAATGTCTCGCCCTCTCCTGCCCTGTTTTCGACATAATACAGATGTCCCTCTTCTTCGCCTATAAGCAAGTCTTCGTCCCCATCCTGGTCAAGATCACCAAAGGCTAAAGATGGATTACGTGAAGTACTAGAGTAAGCACTAAATCCAATGTAATCCTCATCCACCAATTCAAATTCTGGGGTGGTAGCAGAACCCTTATTCTCAAATAAATAAATTCTTATCTCTGGCCTACCAGTACTATATACGCCACCTGACGCAACAAACAAATCCATCAGACCATCTTGATTATAATCAGCAAATGCAGGATAAGAAAAGCTTCCAAAGTCTATCGTCTGCTCACTGAGGAAGTCTTTTTGTACTAAGTTAAACTGGTTATCAGGATTGCCTGAGTTTTTGTAGAGCCAGGTGTTATTGACATTTTGGACACTGGAGAAATTGTTGACACTTACTACGACGTCTTTGAGACCGTCAGCATCCGCATCCACCCAAAAAGAAGACAAGAAAACGGGCATATCCGCTATGATGTTATTAGAAGGGAAAGTCGGATCTTGCGAGGTCATAAGATTGTCTTCTGGTGTACCCCCGTTATGTAAGAAAACTAAGTTATTATTAGTCAGATCACCTATCAACAAATCCTGATCGTTATCCTCATCATAATCGAAAGCCATAATGGTGGAACCCGCATGATGCTTTGGAGCAATTTGGTCTGGATCATGAAACTCCGAAGCACAGCTTCCATCATCACTTAGAAATATCGAAGAGTTGACTCCGCTTTCTTTGAATTTCCCGAAACAAAAATCCTCAATGGTGAATAACATGGTATCCTGCGGCAGACCTCTTTCCACTTGCTCATTTTTATAATAATAAACAAAGCTGCCGGAAGAACCTTCAAATGATATGATGTCCAAATCTCCGTCGTTATCTATATCTACCACATCCGGTATATCTGTGAAGGGCACATAGATATTAGTATCGCCACCGCCAGGTATCTCAGTATAGATTATATCAAAGGGCTTATCCTCTTCAAATTTCATCGGTCTTAGCTTGTATCTTAATACACCATTATCCATATATCCCTCATGTAATTGTACACATGAGCATCCCTGAGTAGGATTAGAAAATATATCTGCGATACCATCATGATTAAAGTCCCTCATCAAAGCCCAATTATAGATCACAGGAAACTCTACCTTATCACTTCTATCTAATACATAGGCATCTGAGAAACCAGGTCTTTCTCTCAAAAACCGCATCGTAACAAATCCGCCACGATCGAACACAAACAAATCCATATCACCGTCACCATCAAAGTCCGCCTCTGATAACTGAGGACTGGCAAATCCACCTGTAAAAGGATATTTCAATGTATTGCCATCTATTCGCACAGGACAATCAAAACTGGAAAAGTCCTGACCATTTATATATAAAGAAAGCACACAAAAGATAAGAATGGACAATATTCTCATGATACATCAGATTTACTGGAGACAAATTATATATAAAATATTTATATATGTAACTTTATGAGGACTACTTACAGACGTAAAGTAAATTTCGATCAATAAATCATGGTATGAAAGCCCATGTAAGTGCCTCACAAGACTTTAGTATCGTCTTGATTTTATTGGCATATCTATTGATTTATAAAGTATTACTCAGCAAATTGCCGTCTTAAGTACCTATCAATAGATTATCGAGATAATTTTATTGATATTTTAACAGTTAATAAGATCATAGAAAGGTCTTCCAATAAACTAATATTCATGATTGACGAAATAGCTATCGAAAGAACGCATCGTAGGAAAAGTGCCCGTACATCGATGATTATTCATCTATTATTAGCTCTACTGGCTTTTTTCAGCACATGTAACTATGAGAAAGCCGCAGATAACCAATATGCTGTAGCGATTAATTTCGAAGAAATCGTACCTCCCAAATTGGAAGAATTTAAAGAATCCTCGCAGAGTAATAAAGCTCAGGAAAAAGAAGGTAAAGCGAGAAAGGATGCGGATAGAGTCGCTGAAATAAAAAATCAGCAAACTAAGACTGTAGAGGTCAAAAAACCAGAAATAAAACTTCCTAAACCGACGCCGACTCCTCCGACACCAACTGATCCTGTGGTATCAGAAACAACGATGGAAGAAGAAACAGAGATAACCGCGGCAGAGGAAGAAATAGAAATAGAAGATCCAGATCCTGAGCCGATACCAGACCCTGCTCCAGAACCAGAGGTCGTCGAGCCAGAACCAGAACCTGTACCAGAGCAAACTAAAGTGGATATAAAATCCAAACTGGGAAAAATTCTCAAAGAAATAAAGAAGGGAGGATCAGATGACCAAGGCAATCCAGATGGTGATCCATCTCGATCCAAAGGAACAGAAGACGGCACAGGAGAAGGAAGCAAAGGTGATGGCGCAGGCCGAGACAAATCCGGTGATGATGGTGATAGCGGATCAGGATCTGGCGGTGCAGGCACAGGGGAATATGACGGTACGGGCAATGGGGTTTTTGGTCGTAGAATTAAAAACAGAAATATCAACGAAGTATTGCGTGTAGGCTTTGAAAATCAAGAGGGCAAACTCATAGTAGCTAAGTTTTGTGTCAATAGAAAGGGAATTGTGACCTTCGCCGAACTATTAGACTTTGAGACCACGGCAATTATTCCGGAAGGAAAAGCAAAAGATGTCTTAAGAGGTATCTATGGTTATACCGTAGAACCTCAAGCAGACGCGCCTGCTGAGCAATGCGGTAAACTAAAAATTAGGCTACAAACTATAAACGCCTTCGGCGGATAAAATAAAAAGAGTAAGCTTTCTATCTTAGCATAAAAAAGATTGGAAGCTTACTCTCTCTTTGAGGTTAATCAATATATAAGACGGGTTATTGCGCTCAATTTCGAAGAGCCAATATGGATAGAATGTGAGATCAGCTCTGTGTCTAATTCTAAAGGCAATCTTTACCTAGATCTTATCCAAAAATCAGAAGATAAAGACGACATAATTGCCAAGGCCACCGCGACTATCTGGTATCGTCAATACCTTTTTATAAAAAAGAAGTTGGGTAAACTTACGGACTCGATCATAGTAGAAGGTATCAAGGTCAAGATGAAGGCGCAGGTCGAGTTCTCGGAGCGATATGGTTATAGTCTTAATATTCAAGATATTGACCCAGCCTATACATTTGGTCATTATGAGATGGAGCGACAAAAGATAATTTCCGGGCTCCGAGACAAGGAACTCCTAGATCTCAATGCTCAGACCACCCTACCTACCGTCATCCAAAGAATAGCCGTGATATCTTCAGAGACAGCAGCAGGCTATCAGGATTTCGTCCAGCAACTATTCGATAATATATATGGCTACCAATTCGAGGTGGTGTTGTTTCAGTCGGCTATGCAAGGGCAGAAAACAGAGAGGGAGGTAGTGGCCGCTTTTGAGACTATAAAAAAATCAACACCTTTTGACTTGGTGACCATTATAAGAGGGGGTGGCTCTAAGTTGGATTTATCGGCATTTGATAACTATAATATCGCCTTTGAGATTGCCACGATGGATCAGCCTGTCATTACAGGTATAGGTCATGACATAGATCAGACCGTGGCGGATATGGTCGCCTATAATAATCTCAAGACACCGACGGCAGTGGCGGATTTCATTATAGAACACAATGGTCAGTTCGAAGCCTATATATCTGAGTTATACAGGTACCTCCAGTCAGAAGTCAAGGAAATAATACAATACAAAAAGGAAGAACTCAGCCGTATAGAAGAAAAACTAAAGACGGCTCCTCTCTCCATACTTAATCTTATAAATCAAGAAATCACTTTTCTAGAAAAAAATCTCTGGTCACAATCTAATCAACTGGTGCAATACAAAAAAGAACAATTAAAAAACTACGACACGCTCATTGAGTCTCTGACTCCTGATACGATACTAAGAAAAGGATTCTCCCTGATAAAGCAAGAGGAAAAATATATTACGAGAAAACAAGAACTCCAAGCCAATAAAGAGCTAACCGTACAGTTCTATGATGGCGAGCAAATCATAAAAAATAAGTAGATGGCTAAGAAAAGTTTCGACAAGGCATTCAGCGAATTACAGGCAATTATAGAAGAAATACAAACTCAGGAAATCAGTATAGACAAGCTCAGCGCACAGACAAAAAAAGCCGCACAACTTGTCAAGTATTGCCGCGAAAAACTAAGATCAATCGAAAACGAATTATCAGAAGAGGAAGAGTAGATTCCAAAAAACTCCTTTTTAGTATCAAAAAAGTCGCGAGTAATTAAGGGCAGAATATTATAATTATCGTAATTTTCGATTATAGATCATTATAACACCCATTAGATGACTTTCTACATTAGATCAATTATCCAGTCCCCACTATTAGTTTTATCTATTGCATTAATATTCCCTCTGATCGCCTGTGGACAAAATTGCTTCAACTCCAATTTTGAAACAGGTAATTTGAGCGGATATTCATCCTTCGTAGGCAAAATCGCAGATGATGGGACCATTACAGTAGATGACCAAAGATATTCTGAAGAGCAACACAAAGTATTTTTCATACTGGACGGAAACGATCCCATCGCAGAACAATATTGTACAGAAAACAAAGAACTTCCTTTAGTCCCACCGGGCGGTGGTGCTTTTGCCCTCAGGCTCGGAAATAGTCAAACAGGAGCAAACGCGGAAAAAGTTACAATCAGCTTTACCGTGACTCCTGAAAATTCCTTCTTTCTACTTAATTACGCCGTACTGCTAAACGACCCCAATCATGAACCTTATGAGCAACCTAGATTTCGATTAAGCATCAAAGATTCTCAAGGCGAAGAGTATCCTTGCGGATATTACGAAGTAGCAGCAGCAAGAAACATAGAAAACTTTGAAAACTGTGATGGCAACTGGAAAGTAAGACCCTGGACAACCATCGGTATAGAATTACAATCTTACCTCGGTGACAGAATCAATATAGAGATGCGCACTAACGATTGCTCTCGTGGTGGTCATGCGGGGTATGCCTATCTAGATGCGAACTGCAAACCACTACAAATAGAACTATTTGATAACTGTGATGAGAATTCCTTAGCTCGTATGCGTGTTACATCGGGATTTGATAGTTATCTATGGAATACAGGAGATACCTCTGACGAAATATTTATACAAGACCCAGTAGTAGGTGACACTTATTATGTGACTGTCACTAGTGCCACTGGCTGTGACCTTGTACTAAGCGATACGATACCTGCTTATACACCTGAAGACCCACCTATATTTGATCCGTCAATAACGAGGGTATTTTGCAGTGATACAGCATTTTGGTTCAGCCCTTCAGGCACTAATCTTCACAAAGTTTATTCTGTAGAATTGGGACAGTTTATAGATTCCATGGTTGTCAATAATATTTTGAGAAGTGGTTACACATTTATTGCTTATTCGAATTCTGGTTGTCCTTTAGATACTGTAACACATTATTTTAAAGGCCTTCCCTATATAAGTGAATCCATTGTTAACCCTAAATGTTACAATGATCCCTCAGGCTCCATATTTTTAAGCCCATTGATAGAAGAAGATATTTATAGTTACAAATGGGATAATGGTGAAGAAACATCTTATTTAGAAAATATATCAGAGGGATGTTACTCCGTGACTGTGAGTAATGGCGATTGTACTATAGAAAGAGAATTTGAACTTTTCGATCCTGACCCTTTAATTATAAATGTTGTACAGGATAATTTTATTTGTAGAGGTGAAACAGGGAGTGCAAGATTCGATTTCCGCGGCGGTTTGTGGCCAGTGGAGTTTTCTTTCGACGAAGGACAAACATTCAATAGAAGCAGAAGTTATTCCGACTTCCCTCTTGGCAAAAGTATTGTTATTGCACAAGATGCAGAGGGTTGTCGAGATACTGTTGTGGTAAATTTTAACTTGTATAACGAAGAAGAAATAGAGGTTATACAAACAGTTATAAGAGATACTTGCGCAGCCTCTTTAGGAGGTCTGACAATTGAAGACATATTGAATGGAAGGCCGCCTTTTCTTTATTCATTAGATGGATTTCAATATCAGACAAATGGAAATTTTAATAATCTTCCTTACGGAGATTATACACTTTATATAGAAGATGGTAATGGTTGTAAATGGGAAAGACCTTTTAATATAGACACTGTATTCACCTTAAATATTAACGCCTATAGCTATAATACTACTTGTGAAGAAGATAACGGAATCATACAAGTCTTTCCTAGCTCCAATTTTAATAACACCTACTATCTAAACGAACAACATGTAGGAAGAGACTCTATAATAGATGGCTTAGGAGCAAATATTTACGGTCTGCGAGTAGAGAACATGTTTGGATGCAGTGACTCTCTTATCATAGATATAGAAGATAGCAGCTTGCCACAATCAGTAGCACTTATTATTGATAATCAATGTGATTATTCAGAAGATGGATCAATACAGATATCCGATCCGTCCAATAACGCGCTTAATCGTGAGTATAACTGGTCTAATGGAGATACAACTCAGAATTTATTTGATTTAAAAAATGGAATTTATGAAGTTACAATTACAGACGAAATCGCCTGCACCAATTCTTTCACCTATCAAGTTACTTCACCAGATCCTATAGAAGCAGAAATTTCTGGTCAATTTTACAACTGCCCTGGATTAAATAATGGAGTTATTAATATCTTACCCAGTGGTGGATATGGTAGATACGAATATTCTATAAATGGTGGAGTTGACTTTGTTATAGATTCAACCTTTACAGACTTATCAAGTAATGACTACAATATCATTGTTAAGGACCAAAATCTATGCATAAAAGATACAACTATATCCATCAAAGATTACTTGCCCTATGAAAGCATAATTATACAGACGGCGGGGGACACATGTACCAATTCCCTTGGAATGGTATTAATTGAAAATATAGAATCTGGTACTCCACCATTTTTGTTCTCTTTAGATGGTTTAAACTTCCAACAATCAAACATTTTTGAGAATTTGCAATATGGCTTTTATTCGTTAAACATTTTGGATGGCAATGGGTGTATATGGACAGAAGAATTATATATCGATTCTCTATTTACCCTTAATATCAATACAATTGTAGAAGATGCAACCTGCAATGAAAATAATGGTCGCATTATCGTTACACCTAGTTCTGATTATAATAATCAGTATTTTATAAATAATAATTATGATGGTCAAAACCCAGAAATAGAAAGCCTACCTTCTGGAATTTATAATCTATTGGTTCGGAACGAATATGGTTGTGAGGATGATATGAAACTAGAAATACAGCAGCGCAGACCAATCATTGATGATGTTGAAATTACATATTCTCCTTGCTTAGAAAACACTAATCAGATTAGAATAAATGTTAGCAATGGTTATCCACCATATAGATATGCCATAGATAACCAATCATACCAATCGCAAGCTGTATACAATAGTCTTGATTCCGGTTATCACTCCATTTCAGTAATTGATAGTATTAGTTGCATCGCAGAAACCAACATTTACATTAAATCAGTTGTCCCTATCACAGTAGAGCAAGTCATCTACGAACACCCAGATTGTGATCAAGAAAATGGGGAAATACAAATTATCGCCAATGGAGGAGCAGGAGACCTTACCGTTTTTAGCAATAGTGAAGTTTATGACCTAAGCCATATTTACCAAAATCTATCTGTAGGAGATTACTCGTTCCTTGTCCGTGACACGACGGATTGTTCTGCGGAGGTAGATCTGAAACTATACTGGACTTGTAATTATTATGTTCCTAATATTTTTTCTCCTAATGACGATAATATAGATGATGTTTTTCAAGTCTTTTTCTCGGTTGGTGCAGAACCTACGATTGAGTTTTTCCATATCTATGACAGATGGGGAGGATTAATACATTCTGTAACTAACCTGAATGTAGTAGACGAACCATTATTATGGGATGGAACTTCTAATGGTAACGAAATAGAAACAGGTGTCTATACTTACGTTATGTCCGGAAGATTCAAAAACGGAGAGCTTATACAAGACAAAGGAACGATAACTATAGTAAGATAAGCTAATAGAGTTTTCTTACTTCTTAAAACCAATCGTCTCTTTATTAAATACATCAGAGTCAGAATGTGCCGTAACGGCTTTGACATCCGTCATGATGATCTCATTACTATTCGTTTGGCTGTCAATGCCTAATTCTGAGAGGCGGAGGTTTTGATTTTTGATGATATCATGGACCAGTTTTCTGACTTCCCTTGCATTGCCAAAATACTTATTGCGCGTCTCGTACATATCTCGTAAGTGATCTCGCAAGTAATCCTTTGCAGGCTGATTAATATGATAAGACTGATGCTCTATCATGGACAAGGCAATATCTAACAACTCAGCCGCTTGATAATCCTCAAATTTCAAAATCTTATCAAATCTTGATTTAAGTCCAGGGTTGGCTTTGAGGAATTTCTCCATATTGTCAGGATAGCCCGCTGCAAATACAAAGAACTCTCCCCTATTATCTTCCATACGCTTGAGGATGGTCTGGATCGATTCGTTACCGTAGTCTCCTTGCAGTCCATTGAAGTTACTCAGAGCATAAGCCTCATCTATGAATAAGACACCACCCATCGCCTCATTGATACGTTCGTCCGTTTTGATAGCGGTCTGACCGATATATCCCGCGACGAGTCCCTGTCTATCAGTCTCCACGATATGACCTCTCTCTAACAAGCCCAGCGCCTTATATATTTTGGTCAATATTCTGGCTACCGTGGTCTTACCGGTCCCAGGATTACCTACGAAAACTGTATGCAGATAAAAGTTATTGAGAACATCTCTATCTGAGTTTTTATGGTAATTGACGATCTTAACCAGCTCCTTGATTTCCTTTTTGATATTATCCATACCAATAAGGCTGTCTAGCTCAAACATCGATTCTTTGAGCAAATCTTTGTCCACAGGTATGTCTGGTTTGAGCTTTTGGAATTTCAGCTTTATCTTCTTGACGTCCTCTACTTTTATAAGGTTAAGTTGCTTATCAGTGAGAGCATTAGGGTCATCAGTATCCATGACTCTGAGACCGAGGTTAACCTTCGCTTTCTCTACAAGATCATAGACAAATCTTGCATTCCCAAACTGATTATCTCGATTACGATAGGCTTCTGTTATGATCTCATTGATCTTATCCTTAGAGCCCTTAGAGAAATAGACACCCTTTTCCTTGGCGGCATGAATGGCAATTTCCTTTAACTCCTGAGGAAGGTAATCAGGAAATTCAAAGAAATGTTTGAATCGCGATTTCAAGCCAGGGTTAGAATTAATGAAGTGATCCATCTCCTTAGGGTAACCGGCGACGATAATGGCGAGATCTCCCTTCTCGTTATTCATCTCTTTGACCAATATCTCTATCGCTTCGCGTCCAAAATCCTTACTGTCATCATTAGATCTGGCAAGCGCATAGGCCTCATCTATGAATAATACCCCACCGCGCGCTTTAGTTATGGCTTTCTTGACCTTAGGTGCCGTCTGACCAATATATTCTCCGACCAAATCACTACGATCCACTTCATGCACATGTCCTTTGGTCAACAGTCCCATATCCTTATAAAGTGCGCCCATCATTTGCGCCACAGTCGTCTTACCCGTTCCCGGATTACCCGTGAATACGGAATGAATATTAATCTCATCCTCTTCTTTCAGTCCCTTGTCTTTCCGTAACTGGAGATACTTGATATAATTGCTATGATCAGAGATTTGTCGTTTGATCGATTGCAGACCTATCAGACTCTTCAGTTTATTTTGTACATCTTCTATATCCTGACTCAATGGCTTTCCATCTTCGACCAGTACAGATTCGTCACCTTTGATAAGCTGAAAGGAAGTCGTCCCTTCTATATTCTCCACATCCACATCAAATGGGATTATACCAAGCAAGCGATCCATGATAATCAACTCTGCCGTATAAGAACCGATCCGCCATGATCCTGCGATATTGCTACCCCATCCCGCGCTTATCTTGATGATCTCCTCATTGGGTTTTATTTTGATCAGTTTTGAGACTTGACCTTTTAGTTCTCTGGAGTGATTGTAATATTTGAGGAACACCTCCAGATTCCAATTATTCTTTACATCCTTGTTATTGAGGACGATATCGGCATATACATATCGCGTCGTTTCGTCAGAAAACGTGGTCAGAAAGGTTCTTTTCTCTTCAGGCACGTCATGGAAAGAACCTTCATATAGCTTCATAGAGGTCAACTCTATTTTAGATTTTTCTATATATGACCAATCCGAATGGTAATCTTCTACATAAAAATACTTAGTGGCAACCTTCTCCTCGTCGATATAAGCCTCCCAATAATAAGTACCTTTTTTCCAGAATGACCCGATCTTCTTATTACCCCATCCCTCTCTGATATGAACTATATTATCCCGTTTGCTGATTTTCTTCTCAAAGTCCAGCTTACAGATGCGTTTCTTCTTATTGACCTCGTAGCATCTCAGTCCTATCTTGACCGCCCAAGCAGACTTATCAAATTTCTTATTATAGAAAGAAAGCTCTGCATAGATATATGAGGACTCCTGAGCACTGAATACCTGTCTATACTTCTTGGTATTGTTCGCCAGCCACTCGGTAGATGAGTAGACATTTAAGTCCTTAAATTTGTAATTCTTTTCTCCTTTATTAGTCTTATCTTCGCCCATCCAATTTTTATGAACTTTCTAATAGGTAAGTTAATTATATAATTGATAAAAATCTTTTTTAATTAATAAGTTCCTCTGATCTGTCTAATAACGTCAAGTTACTTTTAATTCACTGACTTTTTTAACTCTTAATGGCAAGAATCACTTTCAAGTTTGAAGACAAAGATATCCCCTCTAAGGTGGTAGAAAACGTAGAAGCAGGATACACGATACAGGAGGTTACGGAGGATAATGACATACATCTCAACCATAACTGTGGGTGTGTATGTGCATGTTCTACCTGCCATGTCTACATAGAAAAAGGAGAAGACACTCTTCAGGAGATCACGGATCGCGAAGAGGACTTTATAGATCGGGCTATAAATCCGCGCATAGAATCCAGATTAGGATGTCAATGCGTTATACTAAAGGACGATGCTGACATAGAGGTCATTATACCTGATCAAAGTCAAATTATAGGACACGAACACTAATATCATTACCACAGCGCAATACAAATCAATATGAGTTTTGAAGATTTTGATAATCTGCCGATAAAATGGAACGACTATGAGGACATCGCCATCAAGTTATATGAGAAATTTGGTGATGAGTTCAATGAGGGTAAAATATACCGTATCAGGTTTACTGATCTTATCGAGTGGGTATTAGAAATCAAAAACTTTGAAGGCAAAAGAGAAGACTGCAACGAAGGACATCTCGAAATGATCCAAGCCAAATGGGTCTACGAGTGGAGAGACAACCAATGATCTCAAGACCATGCTAAGATGGGTTAAGGCCGCACGACCACTGAATCTATTCATAGTATTCGTAACCCAATATTTATTTTATACTCAGAATTTTGATCTAGGCGACAAGGACGCTTTAGTCCTCGCCCATACTCTCTTGTTGCCATTTATCATCGTAACAACCCTGATCACGGCCTCTGGTTACTATATCAATGACTATTTCGATTTTGCCTCTGATCTAGTCAACAAGAAGAAAAGAATGGAAAGCAAATCCGCTTATCTCTTCTTATACACTATCACTGTGCTGTTAGGATATGGCATTGCTATAAGGGTGGCCTACCAGGTCGGTAATATGTATCTGAGTACCATCTATATAATTGCTGTAGCCATCCTATTTATCTACTCTGCCATACTCAAGTCTAAGGGACTTGTGGGTAATATTACTGTCGCCATGTTCTCGGCATCTGTTATATTGATAATTCTATTTGCTGAGAGACAGTATTTAGTGGAGATGGATACCGACCACAATATTTTATGCAAAGGAATTTTGTTATCCGCCTTTATATTTTTCATCAGCCTTGTCAGAGAAATCATTAAGGATATAGAAGATATCAATGGTGATAAGTCCGTTGGCTATAACACTTTTCCGATCTCCGCTGGCGTCGATAGAGCCAAGGTTCTCTGTGCTATTAATCTGGTTTTCTTCTTGATGATATTCATTTTTTCCATATTTAGTATGGTAGATGATTATAGGGTATTACTGTCGTGTTTTCTTATGATAGTGCTGCCGTCTCTATTGGCTATTTTTCTCATTCTAAGAGGTGCGAGTCAGAAAGATTTCAGGCGACTCAGCATTTACTTCAAGATTATGATGTTGTCTGGATTATTTCTCTTTTTCTTTGTGCTATGATATTAGGTCCGTACAAGCTCGTCTTATCCTCCAACTCTCCTCGACGAGCCGAGTTATTACAGAAATCGAATATTCCTTTCACTAAAAGGGTCGTAGAAATAGACGAATCTTTTCCAGATGATCTGGCTATAGATACTGTAGCCGAATACATTGCCAACAATAAAGCATTAGCACACCAAGGCATCGCCGAAGCCAACGAAGTGATCCTCACAGCAGACACAGTAGTGGCCTACGATGACAGGATATACGGAAAGCCAAAAGATAAAAAAGACGCTGTCAATACCTTGCTTACCTTATCGGATCAGACACATTATGTATATACAGGCGTATGCATATTTTCTAGCGATAAAAAAGAATCCTTTACTGTCAAAAGTGAAGTCAAACTCAGTGAGCTCACAGAAGAGGAGGCTATATTCTATTTTGAGAAAGACAAGCCTTTAGATAAGGCAGGCAGCTATGGAATACAAGACTGGATAGGTCAGACCAAGATAGAATGGATCAAAGGCTCATACACTAACATACTCGGACTACCCATGTCTCAGACTTACGAGGCTCTAGGACGTTTTTGTAAAGGATAGCAAAGACCACTCGCCTCTTTGCTCATGACCACAAAAATAAAATCCACCCTTTAGATAATGTGCCAGTATGCGATCCTGATCTTCTATCAATATTCCAGATATAAGTAGCCTGCCATCATCCTTTAGTCTATTATATAATTCGTCCCTATTTTGACTCAGGACGCCATGATTAATATTCGCCAGTATGGTATTATATTGCTCCACAGGCATATCCATAATATCACATTGTTGCACCGTCGCCTTATCACGACTTTGACTATTAAGATCAAGATGCTCCAATGTGTTTTCTATAGCTTCTTCTTGTATGTCGATGGCATCTACATGCTCCGCTCCACACATCAAAGCATACACAGCCAGTATACCCGTACCACAACCATAATCCAGCACCCTGTCTCCCGATAGACCAAGTGACTGCATCTGCTCTATCATCATATAAGTCGTCGCATGATGTCCAGTGCCAAAAGCCATCTTAGGGCTAATGACCAACTCTTCCTTCGTACCCAATGGATCATGAAAAGTAGCTCTGATAGATAGATCATTGATTGTGATCGGTTCAAAATTTGATTCCCAGACGGCGTTCCAGTTTTTGTTCTCGACAACTTCCGCGGCTATAGAATCTATCTGTAAGGCATCATTCACCTCTATGTGCTTAATCAATTCTTCTACCTTTTCCTTAGCGCAATAGACTTCAAAATAATCATCATACTCCACGATGGAATCCACTTCATAGACATCCAGCCAGGCAATTAATACTTCTTTGTCTATATCTGGATCGAAGTGTAGGGATATTTTGGACCAGTTTTTTTGCATTATTAATAAGACTAAAGATTTGCCAATGATTATACCTAAATTTAAAACAACACAAAAACTAAGGAATCGATAAAGATAAAGAAGAAATAGAGGTTCTTATTTATCCGAATCCTGCGAAAAACTTAGTAAACATTTCTATGCCAAATGTTGATCTGTCTACACTTACAATGTATAATTTAGATGGCAAGCTACTTTTGCAGAACACATTTAAGGGACATCATGTGATTAATACTGATAATATTGATTCCGGTACTTACATATTAAAAATTACAGATAGTCAAATGAATATCCTTAGAACAGAGAGGATAACGATTAGTAAATAATCGTCAACTTGTATGAGATTGAAGCATGCCTAAATTCGTACTAACTGCTTATTGAAAATGAAAAAGTATTTATTTCTGTTTATAGCGTTATTCTGCAACGAATTATCTAGTCAGGTTTTTGAAGCAGATCAAAAGCATATTGGAACTAGCTGGACAACGCCTTATGGCTTATACCCAATGGAAGATGTTTTTATAATGGGTGGACTGGCCTATTTTGATTCATTGGATTATAGACACATGTTCATGGCTACGTATGACTATAGTTGTAATCTTATACACTTCGACACCATACCAGAAATTGATTATCTAATGTTTGTTTTTAATGACATTACTTACAAGGATAATCAAATATTTTGGATGAGTATTGGCTCTGGTCGAACTATAATGTATTCTTATGACTGGGGTGAAAATGACTTAAACACTTTGGATACTCTTGACTCATATCTTTCCGATTTTAATTCTAAAGACTATATTGTTTTAGATAACGATGAGTATTTATTTTCTGGATTTTTTAGAGTATCAAATAGTAATTCAGATTTTGGTATTATTAAAGTTTCGAAAGATTCCATAATAAAATCATTCCGAGAAATAGATAATTCAATTTCTGCAAATGGTGAACGGATATTTAGAAAAGAAGAAGGCGAATTTCTTGTTCATTCATACTTCAATGATACGAACGAGGCAAAAGCTATACTTTATCGATTTGATGAAGACTTAAACTTGCTGGGAAGAGTAGAAGAAAAATCGGAATTATTCAAAGTACACTTTGCTACCCAGCTTGTAGATCAACATGGAGACATTGTACATAGCAGTCTACTAGTAGATGAGGGTAGAACTGGTTACAAGCCCATGGTGACTAAGCTAGACACTAATGGGAATGTATATTGGGAGAGAGTTATAGGAAGAATTGAGCAAGAATTTACATTAGATTCACAATGGCATGGAATAAAAGAATCTAATAACAAAGATGGATACATTATCTCTGGTTCTGCTCTGATAGAAGCGCCGCAAAGAGATACTTTGCTAAGTTATGCTGTTGTTGCCAAGCTTTCATTGGAAGGTGATAGTATTTGGTATAGAAGATTTACATCTTTAGATACTAATAAAGCATATCATGTCTTTTATGATATAATTCCCCATCCAGAGGGAGGATATATCGTTGCAGGGTTTGATGATTATTGGGTTCCTACCCCCGAAGGAAAAGCACATAGTAGTATAATAATCGCTAGAATAGATGAAGAAGGCATTCCAATAGGTAGTTTTGGTACTAATTCTGTTATCATAGATGATGAAATCAAGGTCGAAGTCTACCCTAATCCTATGGTAGATAGAATTTTTATTACAAATAATAGTGGAAGCCGACTTTCTTGTTCAATTATAACTGGAAGTGGTCGGCTGGTTCATTCTTTTGACCTTTGGGATAGTTCAGAATCTTACATATTTAATACTAAAGATTTGCCTCAGGGATTATATTATTTGCAATGCAGAAGAGATAATCAGATAATAAACAAAAAGCTTGTTGTGGTTAAGTAATTTACCAATAAAGATTTATTACTGAAGAGACTGTCTTATAACTGAGGCGGTCTCTTTTTTACTTTGGCCATTTTGGGGTTCATGCATGCTTATAGATGCTTTCAGTAAAGGCTAACAATTAAGATTTCAGCTGATGTCTCTTATAAGCCTTCAAAGTATTCAACAACAAAGAAGCAACTGTCAAAGGCCCCACGCCACCAGGTACTGGAGTAATATAAGAAGCGACCTGAGATACTTTCTCAAAATCTACATCACCGACCAGTCGACTACCAGATTTCCTGGATAGATCATCTATTCTATTGATACCGACATCTATGACAATAGCCCCTTCTTTGACCATGTCAGAGGTCACGAAAAATGGTTTGCCAAGAGCAGAAATCAAAATATCAGCACTAAGGCAGAGCTCTCTCAGGTTCTTAGTTCTGGAGTGCGCTAAAGTAACTGTGGCATTACCATTCTTACTTTTTCTACTGAGTAAGATAGAGATCGGTGTACCTACTATATTACTTCTTCCTATCACCACGGCTTGCTTACCAGTGGGGTCTATATTATATCTTTCGAGCAGTATGAGAATACCATAAGGCGTGGCTGGCAAATAACTATCTAAGCCCTGCGCCATGCACCCAAAATTATATGGGTGAAAACCATCCACATCTTTCTCAGGGGCTACTTCCAGTAATATTTTATCTCCGTCTATGTGATCTGGTAATGGCAGTTGTACTATGAATCCATCTACTGTCGGATCTTCGTTGAGGTGATGCACCATCTTTATGAGATCTGCTTCTGATATATCGGCTGTCTCACGGATGAGCTGCGATGTAAACCCCACCTCAGCGCATGACCGCACTTTGTTGCGCATATATGATTCGCTCGCTGGATTATTTCCCACAAGGATGGCCGATAGGTGCGGTGGTCTTCCACCCTGCTTGATAATTTGCTCCACCTCATCCTTCATCTCTTGTTTTAGTACTTTGGACAGATGCTTACCATCTAATATAGTTGCTGACATATCAAGCGATTTCTGTGTAATACCTTTTGGATAAATTATTAAAAACTGCGAATGTAAAAACTCCTATTAATATTCCTATTGTGCTACCACAGATTACATCCAGCGGATAATGGACACCGACATAAATCTGAGCAAATGATATGCTACCTGCCCATAACATAAAACCATATCGCCATACAGTCCATGCAAACAACAAAAACAAAAACGTCCCTATGGCAAAATGATTAGTCGCATGAGAAGAAGTAAAACTAAACCCATGACTGCAGGGTATTCTTTTGTTGGCTTGTAATTCCACCTCGTGGCATGGTCTGGTGCGCTGGATAGATGGCTTGATTATTTTGCTGCTTATCGTATCAGACATAAAGATCGTCAATGCGAATCCTGCAAAAATGAGCCATCTCTGGTTAATGTAATTCTTATAGACATAGAGTATCAGAAAAAGATATAAGGGAACCGAAAACAACTTATGTCTCAGAGGCACAAGCAGCATATCAAAGAGGACATTAGAGAATCCAACATTAATCAACTTAAAAAGACTGGCGTCCATCTGCAATAACGCTTCCATAGTCGCAAAATAATGGAATAATGGGGGTTTTATAACGCACTTTTATAGCTTTGTTACCACTTATGGCAATAAAAAAATCAATCTCAGGAATGCGTGGAACGATAGGTGGTGTTCCTGGGGATAATCTGACACCTATAGACATCGTAGAAATGGCAAGTGCTTATGGCACTTGGCTAAGTAATAAAGGGAATGCTCCTAAAGTAGTCGTCGGCAGAGATGGTCGCATCTCAGGCCAATTAGTCTCTGATCTGGTCGTCAACACATTGATAAGTCTCGGCATAGACGTCGTAGATCTAGGCTTATCCACTACCCCGACTGTAGAGATGGCTGTACCCAAACTGAATGCTGGTGGAGGCATCATATTTACAGCCAGCCACAACCCCAAGCAATGGAACGCTCTCAAACTGCTCAACGAAAAAGGTGAATTTATATCAGCGGAGGATGGTCAGACTATTCTGACGATTGCGGAAGAAAGGAAGTTCGATTATGCGCAAATAGACAAACTGGGTAAAATAACTCAGGATGACTCTATGATCGATTATCATATAGATGAGGTTCTTAGACTACCCTATGTAGATGTCGAAAAAATAAGAGCGGCTAACTTTTCGGTGGTTGTGGATTGTATTAACTCTACTGGCACCATATCTATACCACCCTTACTAGACAAGTTAAACTGTAAATATCATCTCATAAATGAAGAAGTCACTGGTGATTTTGCTCATAATCCAGAACCTGTACCTAAGAATCTGACTCAACTCAGCGAAGCTGTAAAAAATCAACAAGCCGATATGGGTATCGCGGTTGATCCAGATGTGGATAGATTGGTTTTTGTGTGCGAAGATGGGTCTATATTTGGTGAAGAATATTCGCTAGTAGCAATTGCAGATTATGTATTGAAGCATAAGCCGGGTAATACGGTATCTAATCTTTCTTCCACCCGAGCACTTGCCGATGTGGCAGCAAAACATGGCGTAGAATATCATGCCGCACCCGTGGGTGAGGTCAATGTCGTCAATAAGATGAAGGCGGTCAAGGCTACCATCGGCGGAGAAGGAAATGGAGGTATTATCTTACCTGATCTTCACTATGGACGGGATGCTATCGCAGGTATTGCATTGATGCTCAATCATCTGGTAGATACTGGCAAGTCGCTTTCAGAACTAAAAAAACAATACCCTCAGTACAGTATTATAAAATCGAAAATAGAACTGGACAAAGACACCAACGTGGCTGCCCTCATAGATAAAGTGAAAAATAAGTATCTTAATGAGAGAATTAACGAGAATGATGGCTTAAAGATAGACTATGATGATGGCTGGGTACACCTAAGAGAATCCAATACAGAGCCTATCATCAGAGTTATCGCAGAATCGACAACAGTAGAAAAAGCAGAGACTTTAGCTCAAACAATAATAGACCTAATCCATGAATAAAGACCAACTAAAAGAATCTCTACACAAAGAAGATGATCTGAATCTACAGACTTACTTTGATAAGTTCAGAAAACATGTTATCGGCCATAATCATCTGATCGAAACACCTTATGGACAAAAGAAACTCATCTATGCTGACTGGATTGCAAGTGGTCGGTTATATGGTCCGATAGAAGAATTTATAACTAATGATATTGGCCCCTTGGTCGGCAATACGCATACTAATACAACGACAACGGGTTGCAGTATGACCTTGGCCTATAAGAAAGCTAGAGAAATAATAAAAGATCATGTCAATGCCAATGAAGATGACGTACTCATCTCATCTAATAGTGGCATGACGGGTGTAGTCAATAAATTCCAACGTATACTGGGATTCAGAATCCATGAGAACTACAAGAAGGATCTGGCGATAGAAGATCGTCCTTTGATTATAATTACGCACATGGAGCATCATTCTAATCAGACAACTTGGTTAGAAACCATCTGTGATGTGGTGACTGTCGATCCTTGTCCAGAAGGAAAATTCTGCTGTGATAATCTGAAAAAATTATTAGATCAATATCCAGATAGGAAGATAAAAATTGCTGCCGTTACATCTTGTAGTAATGTTACAGGCATTATGACACCATATTATGATATTGCTGAGATAATGCACGCAGCAGGTGGAATGTGTTTTGTAGACTTTGCTTGTTCCGCGCCTTACATAGATATTAATATTCATCCTGAGGACAGACCTGAGGCCTATTTGGATGCGATATATTTTTCGCCGCATAAGTTTTTAGGAGGTCCTGGAGGTACGGGTATTTTAATATTCAAAAAAGAACTTTATAATAACAAAATACCTGATAATCCTGGAGGTGGCACTGTCGACTGGACTAACCCCTGGGGAGAGCACAAATATCATGACGAAATAGAAGCCAGAGAAGATGGAGGAACTCCACCATTTTTGCAGACCATAAAGGTGGGTCTATCCATCAAGCTCAAGCAGGAAATGGGTGTGGATAAGATTACGGCTCGCGAGAAAGAACTACTGAGCAGAATCTGGCCTAAACTCAAGTCTATACCCAATCTCCACATCTTAGCCGATAATGTCGAAGAAAGAATCGGAGTTATCTCATTTTATATAGAGAACTTACACTATAACCTGTGTGTTAAAATACTCAATGACCGATATGGTATACAAGTCAGAGGAGGTTGCTCTTGCGCGGGTACTTACGGTCATTATCTGCTACACGTAACCAAGGATCATTCTAAGAGTATAACAGATCGGATCAATATGGGTGATCTGACCACTAAGCCTGGTTGGGTGAGATTATCACTCCATCCATTACTGACTGATGAAGAATGTGACTTCATTGCCAATGCATTGACAGAGACGGCCGCTAACTTCCAAGAATGGTCTCAAGACTACACCTATGATTCCAATATCAACGAGTTCGTCCATCGCGAAAAAGGCATCATGGAATCAAAGATGGTAGACCAATGGTTTGATAAAAGTTTGAGTTAATAAGTGCAGGTATATTTTGACAATGCTTCGACGACACCTTTGTTACCCGAAGTAAAAGAAGCCATGATCGCGGTCATAGATCAGCATTATGGCAATCCATCTTCGATACACAAAAAAGGACGCGAAGCCAAAATCATAGTCGAAGATGCACGTCGTATCATAGCCCAAGGCCTCAAAGCCTCTACGGGAGAAATATTTTTCACCTCTGGAGCGACAGAAGCCAATAATATGTCCATCCTATGCAGTATCAGAGATCATAGTGTGAGGCATATTATCTCCAGTAACATAGAGCATCATTGCATATTGCATACACTAGATTATGTCCGAGAAAATGGTCTGGCTAAGGTCACAATCATAGATGTATTAAGTGACGGATCATTAGATTACGAAAAACTGAAATCTACTTTATCTGAGTCCGAAGTCAAGACAATGATTTGTTTCATGCATGTCAATAACGAAATCGGTGTTATCAATGATATAAACAAGCTCAGCCTTATAGCCGAAGAGCATAAGGCATTGTTCCTTTGCGATACAGCACAATCTATAGGCAAACTACCTATTGATCTATCGACGACCAGAGTAAGTTTTGTATGCGGAGTAGCGCATAAGTTTTTTGGACCTAAAGGTGTGGGCTTTATCTATGTCAATAATGACAATATGATCAAACCGCTTATACATGGAGGCAGTCAAGAACGAGGTATGCGCTCTGGAACGGAAAACATCTATGGGATAGCGGGTATGGCAAAAGCGTATCAATTAGCTATGGATAACATGGCTGATAGAAAGACAAAAATCGAGGAAGTTAAATCATATTTCCAAGCTAGAATACAAGCAGAGTTGGACGATATTATTATCAATGGAGGAGAACCCGCATTGTATAATATCCTGAGTGTATCCTTTCCATCTACCGACAAGTCTGACATGATGATGATGAATCTGGACATTGCTGGTATCGCGGCTTCGGCTGGTAGCGCATGTAGCTCAGGAGTCGAAAACGAATCCCACGTACTCCAAGCCATAGGACATGACCCAAAACGCAAAACCGTTAGATTTTCTTTTTCACATCTCAATACAAAAGAAGAGGTCGACTACGTCATCGAACAACTCAAAAAAATCACTCCAACAAAGAACGATGGCTGATCATCAGGTCTACATGCAGAGATGCTTTGATCTTGCCTTATTAGCTAAGAATAAGGTCAAATCTAATCCCAACGTCGGTGCGGTGATAGTTTATAAGGATAATATAATAGGAGAAGGATATCATAAAGAATATGGACAAGCACACGCAGAGGTTAATGCCTTAGCTTCTGTCAATCCTTCAGATAGGCATCTGCTGAAAGATGCTACGTTATATGTCTCCTTAGAACCTTGCTGTATAGATAGCAAAACACCACCGTGTACAAACGCCATTATAAAAAGTGGTATCAAGAAGGTTGTCGTATCTACCTCCGATCCGCATCAACCCATGCGTGGTAAAGGACTTAAAATTCTTGAAGATGAGGGAATCAAAGTTATACATGGTATACTACAGAAAAAGGGAGACCAACTCATAAAACCGTTCGCAGCTAATCTGAGTAAAAGACCTTATATCATTATCAAATTTGCCCAATCTAAGGATGGATACTTTGGCAAACGTGGACAGCGTGTACAGCTATCCAATAAGTACTCTCAGGTATTAGTACATAAATGGCGATCAGAGATAGACGGCATTCTGATAGGATACCATACCGCGATGATAGACAATCCCATGTTAACCACACGTGTACATCCTGGCACAAATCCGATAAGAATAGTAATTGATCTAAAACTGGAATTACCTAGAAATCTGTTAGTTTGGACTAATGAAAATCCTACATATTTCGTAACTAATACTAACTATAATCAACAACTACCACCTAATAAATTTCTAATCTATCAAGAGTCAGAAGAGCTAAATCTTGGTCACTTGATGAGTCAATTATTCGATATAGGTATTAATAGATTATTAGTCGAAGGAGGCGCAAAGACGATCAATCATTTTATCAATCATAAGCTCTGGGATGAGGCCCGAATCATAACCAATAACACCCCACTTGGTAAAGGAATAAGAGCACCAAGAATAAGTGGCTACCCATATCAAGAAGAACAAGTTATATATGACAAGATTTCATATATATACAATCACAATTAGATAAAAATCTTAATATGTCTACTGAAACGTTAATGTTGTTTTAAAGCACTGCCCTACATCCGCGTTGGGGTTGGAATTGTAGTTACAATATTGTTTTTTTGAATGTAGATTCTGCACATGCAAGTTCCGTACAAGATTTTACATATTACACTCTTTTTGTTTCTGTCTCAGTTAGTCTGTTCTCAGAAGTCTATTAATTGGCTGAGCTGGGAAGAAGCGCTGGAGCTACAGGCCGAGACGAATAAAAAGATTTTTGTGGATGTATACACTGATTGGTGTATGTGGTGCAAGAAATTAGAGGGGTCTACCCTCTCAGAATCCTTTATCGTCGATTACATGAACGATAACTATATTTCGGTCAAATTCGATGCGGAGCAAAAAGACGATATCATCTACAACAATAAGATTTATAAGCAAATCAAAAGTTTCGGTAGAAAACCGACCCACGAATTGGCCATAGAAATAATGAATGGTAACGTCGGGTATCCTACCCTTGTATTCATAGATGAAAATCTAAAGGTCATACAGCCCCTACCTGGTTTCCAAGATGTCAAGACATTCGAGATGATTATGAAGTATTTTGCAGAGGACAACTATAAGAAGATGCCGTGGAAAAAATTTGTGGCCAACTTCCAGTCCGATCATTTCGCTTCCCCTAAACCTAAAGATTATCAGCCGCACATGCATGCTGTCAAAAATAAGAATAGACCCTAAGCCGTCTTTCTAACCAAGTTTTGGTTTTGTATCTTTATTAAAAAATGTAATCATGAAATCTGGATTCCTATCCGCTTTGCTTTCACTTATCATTATGACCTCAGGTATAGCGCAAGCTAATTTTGCTGAGGACATCGCACCCATTATCTATAAAAATTGCTCTAACTGCCACAGAGCAGGAGAAATTGGCCCGATGGAACTAACTAATTATGAGCAGATCAGAGACTGGGCTCCTATGATAAAGCAAGTGACAGCATCTAAGTATATGCCCCCATGGAAAGCAGATCCTGGCTATTCCAATTTTATAGCAGAAACATATCTGGAGCAATCAGAGATAGATATGATCGGAGAATGGGTAGACAATGGTATGGAGAGAGGGGACTTGGCTTTAGAGCCAGATTTTCCAGATTATCCGAGTGGTTCCTTACTTGGCGAGCCAGATTTGGTTTTGACCATGGAGCAAGCACATCTGCATAAGGGCAATAATCAGGATTCCTATTACTACTTTGTCTTGTCTACAGACTTCCCTGAGGACAAAGTCATCAAGGCGATGGAGTTCCGTCCAGGTAATACTAAGATTGTGCATCACGCGCTGATATTTGAAGATACGCAGGGCATTGCCAAACAACGAGATGCTCAGACTCCAGAATATGGTTTCGAGGAATTTGGAAGTTTCCGTGGTTCGTTCAATTTTGATTTTAGAGAAGAAAAACAATTTCCAGCCTATGCACCTGGTCAAAAGGCATTACGCTATCCAGAAGGTGTCGGTCAAGTATTGCATGCCGGGGCTGACTTAGCCATTCAGATACACTACGCTCCAGTACCTAATGACGAAACGGACCTCAGCTCAGTAAATATATTCTTCGCAGACGAAGAGGAAGAAATAGATCGACTTATCGGTCAGGACTTATTCCTTCCAGACAATCTTGTTACAGGCTTCAATAGTTTTTTCATGCTCCCTAATACAATCAAAGAATTTGTTGGAGTTTGGACTATGGAATATGACAAGAGCCTTGTGGGTATCGCGCCACATTCTCATCTATTAGGTGAAGAATGGGAAGCATGGATAGAACATACAGATGGATCAAGAACTAACCTTATTAGCATCCCTGATTGGGATTTCAACTGGCAAGGTTCTTTTTATTTTCCAAAGTTTATAAAAGCAGAAAAAGGGTCGGTGATAAAAGCCAGGGCTGTGTATGATAACACCAGCCTCAATCCTGACAACCCTAGTGATCCGCCGACATTTGTGACATGGGGAGAAGGAACTAATGACGAAATGTTTTACATGCCTGTATTGCATGTGCCATATCAGGACGGTGACGAAAACATTGTATTTGATGATCAGACGGTGAGCACGGAAGAGATTAATGATAATTATCATATTTTCTCCATCTCACCTAATCCAGTCGATGATTATGTACAAGTTAATTTCGCAATGAAGAAGGGAGGACCAGTCAATATGAGCATATATGATATTAGCGGCAATCTGGTCAGAACATTGAGAGATGGTGAGTACTTCCATACGGGAACGCACACCGTCCACTTTAATTCGTCCAGACTAGAAGCAGGGGCTTATATTATGAAAATGTCAGGCAAAGAATTTAGCGTGAGTCAAAAATTTATCAAAGTCGACTAAAGATTATTTCAGGGCATTGACGAAAGCAGTAATATCTTCTGCCACGAAGGTCATTTGGTCTATACTTGATTCGTTTTGCCAGAGAAATATGCTACCAAAGTCTTTTTGATTAGTACTTATCACGATAAGTTGTCCAAAGGCACAATTGGCAAAAGGGATGTACTGACCCTTTAGATAAGGATGCGTCTTACGAAAAACACGCTGAAAAGATGAATCTTCTTTAGTAGAAAACGGAATAAATCCAAAAACGAGCAGCTCATCATTTTGTATCTGGAGCAATTGCTCTTCTACGACATGCGGATTTTGCGTCATCAGAAAGTAACGGAATACATCGGGAAATCGAAAATCATTTAGTACCTCAAAAGCAGATATCTCGTATTTAGTAGGAAACGTTTCGTTCCTGACTTTAGTCAGTTTTTTCATTCTTGTAAGGCGTTCTAAGTTTGAATTATTTGCGTTATCTACTGGATAGATACGATAATATTATAATGTGTTGCCTACTTGTCAATTTTATTATTATTGATAGACCCTACATTAGAGACTTAAGAGGAGTGATAGCTTAGTCAGATTTTAAGTCTATTGATAAGAAAAGCAACACAAATTAATCAATAATACTAATCTACTAAGTCGCTTGTTTCCCTCCGCTCCTTCCAAGCTGCGATAAGCACCACCATGAGATCATAACTCTTGATACCTGCTTTGACACCGTGTGATTTGAGATAGGAGTCATAGATTTTGTCTCTGTATTTGGGCATCCATTCTTTATACTTGGAGATGTGATGGTCTATCATGGTGAGGTCTTGGATGATACGGGTATCCATTGAGTAGTATTCATCTTTCCATGTTTCTGGATGGAAATGGCGGTAATATTTCGCCAGATAACGCCAATAGGCTAATTCTCCACTATATCTTGTCTCTAAGTCCTCCGAACGCTGACAGGTAAGATAAGCTATAAAATTGGCCTCACTCTCATCTGTAATTCCGTAACCATGCGACATCTCATGGGCGATAGTAAAAGGATGCTGGACCTGATATAGTCCATTGTCTATATGTCCCTCAAAACTGTGCGGTATATATATTCCTGATGTCCTGAAATGTAGTAATGACCCACTTTTGAGCTTGCGCACTTTGACATAACCGGATGTAGGATAACCCATGTCTTTTAGAATTGATTCCTGGATATTTCTGATGTCATGCTGCTTGTCTCTGGCATATTGATTGCCCGTCATTTTGTCTTTGAGTTCGACCAGGAGGGTTGTTTGATGCTTGAAAGCCTGGGATATGTAAGCAGAGTCAATAATCGGCTTATCATAACTGAGTCTCGTCATCAAACTGGGTTGGGTATAGTTGAATCCCCATGTTACATAAAAGAGTACCACGATCCAGATAAAACAGCTCATCGTGCTCTTTATCCAACCATGTTTTTTCCGCGCTTTACCATTGAAAAAGAACCAAAAATATAGCGGAACGATTATAAATAGAGACGGGATAAACAATGCCCCGATTGTCGCGGCGTGGACAATCCTAAAGGCTTGAAACACCCCTTTGAGATACAGAACATCATATAATTGCGGTGATAACCTAAATAGCTGATAAAGTACGACAACCAAAACAAGTCCTATTATTCCCATAGATAATCTATCGAAAATCAATTTTCTAATTGCAGGTAGAACTTTTAATGAGATGAGCTTGTTAGTTTTGGTGAATTATAATAACAAATTTAAATATAAGAACATGGCATTCGAATTTACGGATACAAATTTTCAAGAATCAGCATTAGATTCGGATAAATTGGTGGTAGTGGACTTTTGGGCGGAATGGTGCGGACCTTGTAAGATGATAAGTCCGATAATAGACGAACTCTCTACCGAGTACGAAGGCAAAGCCGTCATAGGAAAGGTCAATGTAGATCATCATGGCTCTGTATCCATGAAATATGGCGTCAGAAGTATTCCTACGATACTATTCCTCAAAAACGGAGAAATCGTAGACAAACACGTCGGAGCGACGACTAAGGCTGTATTACAAGAAAAAATTGCAGCACACATGTAGTACTGTATTATTTCTATAAAAATTAAGATATTACAAGCTCTTAGATACATCATCTAAGAGCTTTTTCTTTTCCAAAATAGATAATGAGCTTTTTCGACAATTTTGATCTTAAACAACTGGAGAACCTGGAACTCCTTGCCAATCAAGTGGTGGAGGGTTTTATCATAGGATTGCATAAGAGTCCTTTTCATGGATTTTCTGTGGAGTTTGCGGAGCATCGCATATATAATCAGGGCGAATCCACTAAAAATATTGACTGGAAAGTCTATGCGCGAACAGACAAGTTATTCACTAAGAAATTCGAAGAAGAAACTAATTTAAGAGCACAAATCGTCATAGATACCTCTTCGTCTATGTACTTTCCCAAGGATCGAAAGCAATCACCCGTTAACAAATTAGAGTTCAGTGCATTGGCCGCGGCTTCTCTGATGAATTTACTCAAGAAGCAAAGGGATGCTTACGGTCTGAGTCTATTCGATGACAAAGTGAATATACATACCAAGGCTAAATCCTCGACAACGCACTATCGTCTCTTACTAACATATCTAGATCGACTTATCAATGATGACAAAAACGAAAAAAGCACTTCGGTCGTAGATACCTTGCATCAGATCGCGGACAGCATACATAAGAGATCGTTAGTTATCCTATTCACGGACATGTTTGATAGAACGGAGAATACGGAGGATATTTTTCATGCACTACAGCATCTTAAGTACAACAAGCACGAAGTGGTACTTTTTCATGTGATGGATAAAAAGCTGGAAGAAGAATTTGAGTTTGATAACAGGCCGCATGAGTTTATAGATATGGAAAGTGGGGAGAGCATTAAGCTACAGTCTAACCAAGTGCGTGAGTTTTATCAGACCAAAATCAAATCATACAAAGAAAACCTAAAGATGAAATGTCTTCAGTATAAAATAGATCTAATCGACACTGATATAAGGGAAGGTTTCCATCCTATTCTGGAATCGTATCTCGTCAAAAGAAAAAAAATGAACATCTAGCGTTATGAGTATTGTGATATCTAAGCTCCCGACTAAAGCGCCTGCGGGAATGACCAAAAAAGAAGGCAAGCAGAAAACAGCAAAGATGGCAGAGCGCATATCTGACCTGATCAGAATCATGTATGCCAATAAGAAACATAGCCTACTTGTGGTCCTACAAGGTATGGACTCTAGCGGCAAGGATGGTGTCAGTCGCAATGTATTCAGCAGAGTAAGCCCGACGATGTGTAGTGCTTATTCTTTTAAGAAACCGACAGACGAAGAATTTGCGCATGACTTCCTATGGCGTGTACATAAGCAAACACCGGCAAAGGGAGAGGTTAAAATATTCGTCAGATCTCATTATGAGGACATCCTGATACAGCGCGTCCATAAGTGGATCAACAAGAAAACGGTCGATGCCAGAATAGATGCCATCAACGCCTTCGAAAGAAATCTACAACTGGACAACAACACCATCGTCATGAAATTCTTCCTTAATCTATCCAAACGCAGACAGTTGGAAAAGCTAACGGAAAGAATAGAGGTGCCTGAGAAAAACTTCAAGCATAATGATGGTGACTGGGAAGAAAGAAAACATTGGACCAAGTATATGAGAGCCTATCAGGATGCCATGAATCGATCAGAGATTCCTTGGATACCTGTGCCTGCGGATGACAGATGGTATCGCAATTATTTCGTAGCAGAAAAGGTACTGAAGAAACTGGAATCTCTCAAAGAATCCTACCCGACCTTTGACAAAAAACCTGATATAAAACTGCTCGGTGCCTAAGGATAAAATGCGCATTGATAAGTGGTTATGGTGTGTACGTATATTCAAGTCACGCTCTAAGGCCACCGATGCCTGCAAAAAAGGTCATGTCAAATTAGGTGATGCACGCCTTAAGGCTTCTTATCTCGTAAGAAAGGGAGACCAAATATCCCTGAAGAAAAATGGATTTAATCTCACCTATCGTATCGTGGATCTCTTAGATAGAAGAGTCTCTGCCACCTTAGCGGCACCCTGCTATGAGAACCTGACTCCACCAGAAGAACTCAATAAATTCCGAGATTGGTTTATCGGTAAAGCACCTGCCGAAAGGCGTATGCCTGGTCTGGGACGTCCGACGAAGAAAGAAAGACGAGAGATAGAGTCATATAAGGATGAGTTGTATTTGGATGATTGGTTTTTGGAGGAGGAGTGATAGAATTATTATTCTATCTAAGTTTTGACAATGTGTATGTCTATTTGTAGTTAAACTTCTAAATACTTTAACAAATTTTTCGAAAGAATCTTTTTCTAAGTGAGTAAATAATGTCTATTTTCAGACAATCATTAGCTTAAACTTAGAACAATGACTTTCAAAAAGATTCTTTTCTCAATTATTTTCATTTCTATTTATACTTTAGGATATTCCCAAATACTTCCAGGATGTGAAAATGGATGTACTCCTTATCAAGAAATTACTGGAGCAATTTATGATGCAATATATGATAGACCAAATCAAAGAGACCCTGCTTGTAATAATAGAGAACTTCAATTCTGGTATGGTTTTCAACCAGGTCATTGTTGTATGATAATAAAAAACAATAACCCCAACTATACATACAGAATTTTATTTTTTCATGATGATTTTGCTAATAATCCAGATAAAGTCAGGGTTGTAGATGTTTCACCTAATGGAGGCACAAGTTGTTTGAATTTGTGGGATTTTGGTGACGGATATATCGAAATTCTTGTAGCGCTACCACCAGACCCCTTTAATCCTGGTTCACCTGGATGTACTTTTAGATCTAAAGTATATCTAAACTGTTTATAATATTGGTAAATTATCTGCTTCTTTCAGTTTTCCTATTTATAAGTTTCTCGGGCCTATCTCAATGTCCCGATGAGGATTTACATTTCAATATACAACAGGATATTGAGGATTTTATTTCTGCTTATCCAGACTGCGAGGAAATTAAGAGAAATTTATCACTTAATGGTTCTATAAATGATTTGACCCCACTGGCGGGAATCAAAAAAATAGGTGGATCTTTATTTCTGTTAGAATTAACTGATCTTAATAATCTAAAAGGACTGGAAAACTTAAGAACTATCAATATATCTCTGGTTGCTAATACTTTCAACTCACTTCACAACTTTGAAGGGTTGGAAGGATTGGAAAAAGTAAATAAAATCAGCGTTCAAAATAGAAGCATTAAAAACTTAGATGGCTTATCAGGTTTAGATACAATTCAAAATATTGAAATCGTAAATAGTATAGATCATAATCTGAAAAATTTAAATGGCCTCAAAGCCAATTTTGTCAGATCAATGTTTATCAACTTTGAGTTATTAGATGAAGAATTTGATATCAAGGAAGTTACTGACCTAATTCTTATTGGACAAGGAAAATTGACCAACTCTTATTTAGACAAACTGACTGATAAGGTTCTTATCATTAATACCTTAAATATTGACTCGATAAGTTTTGAGCTTATATCGACGGACACAACCTTAGTGAGTCTAAACCTATGGAATACTGAAGTATTAGATATGGAAGATATTGATTCTTATGAAGATCTTACCTATTTAACCATAGAGGATAATGACACTCTAATTAATTCTAATTATTTATCGCGTAGTAAAGTGAAATCACTTTCTATTGGAGGAAGTAAAATAATTCATTTAAATAATTTAACAAATCCATATTTAGAGTCTTTGGCTTTACAAGTAAATCCAAATCTTTATGATTTATCAGAACTGGAAGACTTTAAAAATTTAAAAGATATCTACCTAAGAGATAATATTCTATTAGATACATGTAATTATGACATTGTTTGTGATCTAATAGAAAGTGGAAACGCAATAATAGTGGGTAATGGCATCAACTGTAGTTCAGTTGATGTCGTTGCTTCTCAGTGTACCTCGAGCACCTTAGATTTAAATAATGAGCAAACTATGGGAATCATATATCCTAATCCATGTGACGACGTATTATACATTGACTCAGATTTTGACATTGAAGCATTAGAAGTTTTTACGATACAGGGCAATTTATTACTGAGAAAAACCCGAAATACCTCTTCGATCGATGTAAAAGAACTGGATTATATTGGTGCAGTTGTACTAAAGATTTATTCTCGAGCTGGAGTACAAGTGCATAAATTGTTATTGTATTAACTTAATATTCCTATACAAAAGCCCCTGCTACTTTCATCCCCTTAGACCCTTTTTCATAGATATAAAAACCTTCGCCAGTCTTGCGCCCAAGTTTTTTAGCCGTCACCATATTGACTAGTAAAGGACAAGGTGCATACTTTGGCAGACCAAAGCCATCTTGTAATACTTCGAGTATAGCCAAACAAACATCTAAGCCTATAAAGTCTGCCAGTTGTAAGGGTCCCATGGGGTGCGCCATACCCAGTTTCATAACTGTATCTATTTCTTGTACGCCAGCCACGCCTTCGTGTAAAGTATATATGGCCTCATTAATCATCGGCATCAAAATCCGATTAGCCACAAAACCAGGATAGTCATTGACCTCTACTGGGATTTTGGAGATATCCTTAGAGAGATTCATTATCGTTGTCGTTACCTCATCAGAGGTCTGATACCCCCTTATGACTTCGACTAATTTCATTATCGGTACAGGATTCATAAAGTGCATGCCGATTACCTTATCGGGTCTATTCGTTGCGGCTGCAATTTTGGTAATCGAGATGGATGAGGTGTTGGTAGCAAGGATGCAATGGTCGCTGGTATGCTCGTCAAGCTGTTGGAATATCTTGAGTTTCAGATCTATATTTTCTGTTGCGGCCTCTATCACAAGATCGCAGTCTTTTACACCATCTGGCAGAGAAGTATAGGTCGTAATATTAGCCAAAGAATTATCCTTGTCTTGCGTAGATATTTTCTCTTTGTCCAGCATTCTTTGCAGGTTCTTATCTATAGTCGATATAGCCTTATCCAGAGATTCTTGTGAGATATCCAGGAGAGAGACTTTGTACCCATTCATAGCAAATACATGTGCAATGCCATTGCCCATAGTTCCAGCTCCGATGACCGCGATATTTTTCATCTGTTTATTATTTCTAATTATTGGATTATGAGGATTTCCCCTTTGTTTGTTCTGATTTTCGACGTCATAGACGCATTATTGCACAATAATAGCTATTCTTACGCTTCTATAATAGAAGCCTCATGAAGCTCATCATAGACGCTGGTTCTACGCAATCCACTTGGGTACTGATAGATGGCTTATCCATCGTAGACACCCAAACACTAAAGGGCATAAACCCCACCCAAAACCCCCAGTCCCTAGATAATATTACACCTTATAAAAGTCCTAACTCTGTCGCACCAGAATCAGTATATTATTACGGCTCAGGCGTCATCACACCCACTCAGAAGCAAAATATTATAAGTGCATTAACCTCTAAGACTAATGCTCAGACGGCATCCGTAGAGACAGATATAACAGGCGCATGTAGAGCCATTTCTGATGAAGAACAATCCATTGTCACCATCTTAGGTACAGGCGTCAATACGGTCCTATATGATGGCAAAAAGGTTATAAAAAAGGCTGTTTCGCTAGGGGCGTTACTGGACGAACCAGGATCGGGATTTTCTATTGGAAAAAAAATAATACAGGCATATTATAGAAATCAAATGTCTATTGACGATAAGCAAGTCTTTGAAAATCTGATTGGTGATAAAAATTTGATTCATACCATATACTCTGATCCAAGACCCAATTATTATGTAGCCTCTTTCTGTAAGAAATTAAATAATTTTTCTGCGGGCTTTAGACAAGAAATCTTAGAGCAAAACTTTAGTGAATTTTTCGAAAATCAAATCTCTGTCATTCCATCTAGTGCGCAATATAAACTTAACTTTGTAGGTTCGATTGCGCATGTATTCAGAGCAGAGTTAAAGGAAGTGGCCTTGTCTTATGGATACACCATAGACAAGATAGAAAAAAGCCCAATCGAAGGGTTAATTAAATATCATAGTAGAGAGTAAGGTGTATTAGTTAATTGGTCTATTGGTTATTTGGTCAAGGCATTTTCGAGATGTCTATGGCCTTGAAAAATTAGCACAGAACGAAGAGTGATTATTGGATTTTAAATACCTGATAATCATTCTGATGTAAATATATAAGCGTATGAAAAGAATTGCAGTATTGTCTTCTGGCGGTGATGCGCCTGGCATGAATGCCGCTATCAGAGCGGTGGTAAGATCTGGAATCTATAATGATCTGACAGTATTCGGTGTATTCCGAGGATATGAAGGTCTGATCAATGGAGAAGTCACTAAACTGGAAAAAAGCGATGTCGCCAATATCATCCACAAAGGTGGCACCATCCTCAAAACAGCAAGGTCAGAAGATTTTCGTACCAAAGAAGGAAGGCAAAAGGCCTTCGAATTTCTAGAGGCTTTTGAGATAGATGGTCTTGTGGTCATAGGTGGTAACGGAACATATACAGGTGCTAAGTACCTCACAGAAGAGCATAATATCAATGTCGTCGGACTACCTGGCACGATAGACAATGACATCTATGGCACGGACTACACAATAGGCTTTGATACAGCCATTAATACAGCCATAGAGGCGGTGGACAAAATACGTGATACAGCAGATAGCCACACCAGACTATTTTTTATAGAGGTGATGGGTAGACATAGCGGATATATTGCTTTGCATACAGGAATCGGCTCAGGATCGACGACTATATTCTTGCCAGAAACGGACAACAATATTGACTCATTCATGGACAACCTCAGAAAGGCTAATCGTCGTAACAAATTATTCAATCTAGTAATTGTAGCCGAAGGAAATAAAAATGGAAATGCGATAGAGTTAGCACAGATTGTCAAAAAGGAGTTCCCTGAAATTGACGCTAAAGCCACCGTCATAGGACACCTACAACGCGGTGGATCTCCGACAGCGAGCGATAGAATATTATCCAGTAGGTTAGGCTACTACGCCGTAGAAGCCTTGATTAACAAAAAATCGAATTGCGCCATAGGTATCGTCAATAATCAGGTGCATTATACTAGTTTTGAAGATGCCATCACTAAGAAAAAAGATCCAGAAGCAGAAATGATAAAAATGGCCGAAATACTCTCCCTATGATCACTGTAATAAAAACCACCCTTTCCAATAAAGAAATCGCGATCAAACTAGGTAAAGAACTGCTGGACCTTCGCCTCATCGCCTGCTCTAACATTTCTCCTATTACCAGTCAATACATCTGGAAAGGAAAATACCATGAAGACAAGGAATACGCCCTAACCCTCAAAACCAACGAACTACGCAAAAAAGATGTCATCAAGCATCTACAAAAGAATCATCCCTACGAGATACCATTTATATCCACAGAAGAGCATGTTATCAATAATGCCTACCAGAATTGGATGGATGCTTTTGTACAATAGGTGCAATTGACCTAATAATGACTATTTTAGATGCAAGGATAATTGCATCGCTTGAATAATGGCATCCTCACATATTTGACTTTATTACTAGTAGGGTTTCTGACTATACCTGATGCTCATGGTCAAAAAACCAAGGAAATAGATTTTTCCCGATCCATTACCAGAGCTTATCGCATCGCAAAAAAGACACAGAAACCCATTTTCGTCTTTGTCTATACAAGTTGGTCTACATCCAGTCAGAGGATGTATGAGTCCACTTTCCAAGACCCCAAGATCATCAACGAAATAGAGTCTTATTACGTACCAGTGCATATAAATGCGGCACGTAACACCTCATTCGCCAAAGACTTTGACATACACCTCTTCCCGACATATCTCATACTGAATCAGCACGGACATGTGCTCATCCGTGATCTGGAATATAAAGATACAGATGGCATGTTGCGCTTGCTTAATCGTGCTAAGTCTGGCAGTCATTATCTACGCGAAAATATTGATTCGCTTATCTCGGTATTAGATGATACTAACATCTTGCAAACCATTGATTCTATAAGACATTACAGAGGAGAGTATTCTGCTAAGAATTTGGCTGTGGGCTATCTGGAGACCCATAAGAAAGAATGGTCCAGCGATGTATGTATGAAAATAATGAGCGAATATTTTACTGTCGCTCCTAAGTACATGAAATTTGTATCCAAGAATCACAAGTACTTCTTTGCCAAATTCGATAGCCTCCGTATCAAAGAAAATATAGCGTTCCACGTCTTTGTCAATACGATGAAATCAGATGCCAGGGGGAGACCTGTTTTTGATTTCAAAAGACTCAAAAGGTGGTTTCGCCGTTTCAAAATACATGGGTATGATAAGATGGAAGACTTTATTAGGATCAAGTACTTTCTATGGGGTCGAGGGCCATCTGTGCGATCATCTATTAATTTGATACAGAACTACCCAGAGACCACTGATGATAATGTTCTATACTCCTCCGTCATCCGCCTGCTAATCACCAAATCTCGAAGAAATACGGACTATCAATCACTGATAGACGCCATTAACTCAACGCTCTCTGAGGGGACAAGCTATTGGCGATATGATCTTCTTTCCTTATTATATTACAAATCAGGTAACGACCAAAAGGCACAGGAAGCCATCAGCATAGCGCAAGACATTGCGTCCATTATTGGCGATGATTACCAGCCCACCTTAGAATTTATCAAGGACAAAATAGATAGATAGAACAAAAAGCAGCCTTAATCATTATCTTTATTATTTACACAGATCAGTATGGAGAATATAGAGCAGATATATACAAGTTGTTTGGCACAAGGGGCATACTTTATCGAGTCGGATGGAGAAGCCGCGGTTATAGACCCCCTCAGAGAAAGTTTCCCCTATATAGAAAGAGCTAAAGAAAAAAATGTCAAGATCAAATACATCTTTGAGACACATTTTCATGCAGACTTTGTATCTGGTCATATTGATTTAGCGGATAAGACGGGCGCACAGATTATCTATGGACCCAAGGCGGAGACAGATTTTGATAAGTACAATGCGGTAGATGGTGAAATATTCGAAATAGGAAAAATAAAAATCAAAGTATTACATACCCCAGGTCATACTCCTGAGAGTACGACTTATCTGCTGATAGATGAGAAGGGTGAGGAGAAAGCGATTTTTACGGGAGACACTTTATTTATAGGAGATGTAGGGAGACCCGATCTGGCGCAGAAAACAATGAATCTCTCACAGGAAGAATTGGCAGGTTGGTTATATGATAGTCTTCGTAATAAAATAATGCCGCTATCAGATGACATTATTATTTATCCAGCACATGGCGCTGGCTCGTCGTGCGGAAAAAATATGAGTAAAGAAACCTACGACACGCTCGGCAATCAGAAGAAAGTCAATTACGCTCTGAATGCAAAACTGTCTAAGGAAGATTTTATAAAAGAGGTCACCGATGGTCTGATGATGCCTCCGCAGTATTTCTCCAAAAATGCAATGCTCAATAAGAAAGGCTATCAAACTATAGATGAGGTAATGCGAACTGGTCTGGACCCATTATCACCTGAGCAGTTTGAAGTACTGAGCAAGCAAGAGGATGTCCTTATTTTGGACGTCAGAGATAAGTGGGATTTTGTCCATGAGCATATAAAGGGCTCTTTATTCATAGGATTGGGTGGAAGTTTTGCGCCTTGGGTCGGCACACTTATAGAAGATATAGATCAAAAAATAATACTGATCACACCAAGTGGCAAAGAAGAAGAAACAGTAAGGAGACTAGCGAGAGTCGGTTATGATAATAGCATCGGCTATCTGGATGGAGGCTTACAGACATGGAAAAAATCTGGAAGAACAACAGAATCTTTACCGACTATCAAAGTGGAAGATTTCGTTGACTCTGACATCCAAGATGAGATCATAGACGTAAGAAAACCTGACGAGTACAATAGCGCCCATATAGTTGGCGCACACTCTATTACGTTAGATTTCTTTTTGACAGATAATTATAAGGAACTTGACAAGAGTAAGAGCTATTATGTCCATTGTCGTAGTGGCTATCGGTCTACGGCTGCCTCATCATTTTTGCGTCGAGAGGGATTTAGTAATTTAACTAATATAATAGGATCATTTGACAAGATCAAATCATCGCATCTTAATGTCATCGGTGCTTGTCCCAGTCTGACGCAGTCTTAAGGAAACTTAGGAAACTTATCAAAATCTGGTTTTCTCTTTTCGAGAAAAGCGTTTCTACCCTCCTCTGCTTCTTGAGTCATATAACCTAATCGTGTCGCTTCACCAGCGAATATTTGTTGGCCTACAAGACCATCATCTATTAGGTTAAATGCAAACTTGAGCATCTTAATAGCCATCGGGCTTTTATTCATAATTTCTTTTGCCCAGCGGAACGCTTCTTCCTCCAGCTCATCGTGCGGTACGGAAGCATTCGCCATGCCCATCGCCACGGCTTCGTCAGCAGAATAATTACGACCTAAAAAGAATATCTCTCTGGCACGTTTCTGCCCCACTTGTCTTGCCAGATAAGCTGAACCATAACCCGCATCATAGCTCGCCACATCGGCATCCGTTTGTTTGAATATGGCATGTTCCTTACTTGCCAAAGTCAAATCACAAACCACATGAAGACTATGACCACCTCCGACAGCCCATCCAGGCACGACCGCAATGACCACCTTATTCATAAATCTTATCAGCCGTTGCACTTCTAATATATTGAGTCGAGCGACACCATCCTGTCCCATGTATCCCGTTTTGTCCCTTACTCGCTGATCTCCTCCCGAACAAAAAGCAAACACACCATCCTTGGGTGACGGGCCTTCTCCTGATAAGAGTATCACTCCGACCTCTGGATCTTCGTGTGCTATAGATAGAGCCTCATATAATTCGAAGACAGTCTGTGGTCTGAAAGCATTACGACATTCTGGTCTGTTAAATGCAATCCTCGCCACACCATCCCGTTTCTTGTAAGTGATGTCTTCATAATCCTTTACAGTCTTCCAATCTTCATGTAATAACATACTATTCCTACTTTATTCTTATTTGATTTTTTCCTACTAATCGGTGATTATAGTTTCAATATTTTTTGTGAGTAGCTTCCGTTATTATTACTCACGCGAATAACATAGACACCTGACTCCCAATTTTTGATGTTAAATTGATTTTGCCCAGCCATTATGGATGACTTAGAAACCATAACGCCTTTCATATCAAAAACCTCAACCATCGCACTTTGTTTACTTCTTATCCAAAGAATATCCTCAGACGGATTAGGAAACAAAGAAACATCCGTAAGTTGATTATCGGATACACTATTGGATTGGATTTCGATATTATATTGTCCTCTTGAGACCGCACATTCCTTAAACGAAGGGGACACACTCCAATTATAGAAATAAAACAAAGTATAGTCGGACAAAAGGACAGACAGGTATCCACCCAGCTCAGAAGGGTTTTCTATCCTCCTCTCAGAAATATTTAGACCCGGACCTTTACTGGCAAAATTCTCCAGATTTACTTCTTCTGAAGTTGTCATATAATAAATTTCTCTCTCTAATTCTATATCAAAAATGATATCATTCCTACCGACAGATAGATCAGCTTCGACCTCTTTGAGCAGCACACTTCCTATATCATATAATTGAAAAACACGTACACCAGGATACCTCGCCGTAACCGAAAAGCTATTTAGTTTAAGATCCTCATGCACAGTAAAAAACTGTAACCTATTTTTAGTGACATCGTCTACTTTTGTAAAAAGAGATTCGTCAAGCAAGCGATTCTCTATAAGGATAGATTCAGGATTATATATTTCCTCATAATACATTACCGTATCCTTACTAAGCTCTGATAGCGTAAACTCCCTTCCCTCATAGACCAGATTTGAGAAGGTCTCGTCAGAATACCAATTAACTTCATTATTTACCCCTGCTGATAATAACACCTCAGTCTGAGGACCGAAAAAAGTAAGAGTATCATAGATGTAATCCGATGTAATGTACTCGATATGCAAGGTATCGGAATTATAGACACCGCATTCGTTAGACTGTTCTATATAATAACTTCCCGGTTCGCTTATTTCTATCTCTGTATATTCCGTTCCATTATTCCATAAGTACTTTTGATACGACAAAGAGCTAAGAGAAACAACTTGCTCTGGACATACCAGAAGGCTATCCTGAGTAATACTAAGTTCTGGTTTAAAAGGGATACTTACTGTATCAATATATGTCCATGCACTAGAACTGGGGCAGTCACCTTCTACAGAGCTCGCCATTAAGTAAGATCTGTTACTGACAGAGACTTGATCGCCACTTATACCATTACTCCAGATTACATCGCCTTGATAATCGGCATTGATAGCAGCAGCTTCTCCATCACAACCTAAGGTAAAGTCATCATGACTATCCACTTCTACCAGAGAGGCCATACATTCTCCTTCAGTTATCACGTAATGACCATTGACATTTAGGTCATAATACTTGTCAATAACACCAGAGGGCCATTGACATATCAGCGAATCAATTATCTCTTCTTTAGCCAATCCAAAATGCACATTGAGACTATTCGTTATGCCATAAGAACTACCTGATCGCAACCATCGCACCAACTTATGCCCTCCGCTATATACAGTTAACTTAGAACCAATTCCATTTTTGTTAGACTGGGAACCATTCAAAGAAAAGAAAGCGTAATTATTTCCGTTGCCAGAATTGAAAAATAAGTCGTCTAAGGTTGATCCGTTATAGCTACAATAAACATCTAGATTGCCATCACCATTGAGGTCACCACAGGCGAATGAAGCAGCTCGATAAAAACCAAATGGGTTTTCATTAACATCGAAAGTCATGTCCCCCTTGTTATAGAGTAAGTAATTATTCTGACCAGCGATTAATATATCAAGCCACATGTCATTATTATAATCTGCGATATGCACTTGCAGATCCGGTGTGGTAATCGGCCCCAGTCTAGAATATGAATCAATGCTGGAAAATACACCATCATCGTTACGCAATATAAGGTGAGGCGCAACGTGATTTACCAGAAACATATCCTCATCACCATCATTATCCAGATCACCCGCATCCACTGCCCAACTTTGATCACCGATATCCAAATTATATGATCGACCGCTTTCTATATATTCTTCATCCTCATATAGATACAACGTATTGATTCGTCTTGGATCTCTATCACTGGTGACATTGACCTTGCACTTAGCAATGTATAGGTCAGGTTTGTCATCGTTATTCGCATCCAACCAGACCGAAGAATAATTACCCGAATTATCAGAAGGAATATCAGTACTAAAATCAATAACATCTTCTGGAGAAAAAGCACCAGAATTATTCATCAGTGTAATATTGGTTCCTTCATCATGAGTGTATAGCACATCTAAGAATCCATTATTATCTATATCAAATAGAGCTGATCCTTGAGCAAAAAAGGATTCTTCTCCCGTCAACTCATGGATAATATCAAATGAGCTTTCTTCAAACGTAAAGACCCTGTAACCATTATAGCGTCCAGCGAGGAATATGTCGTTGATCCCATCATTATTATAGTCTCCCACATTGACAGTTGTAACTTTACCGTCCCATGATGAGATTGTTCTTTGATGAAATAATGCACCATTATTAAGTTGGAAGTCTATAAGAATATTATCATTTATATCTGTGTGGATAATATCATCGCGATAGTCTCCATTGACGTCGGCGACTGCGAGGGCGAGTCGCGAAACGTTTCTGTGGTCTAATATTTCTGAGTTGTTAATGAAGAATATCCGTTCTTGACCGCACACCTGAGAAACACCTAAGAAAAGTAGTAAAACGGCTGATAGAAACCTATAATACCCAGATAAAATGCACTCTTTCATCCTCATTATCATTGATTTATAAATTTAATAATTTTACTATAAATCTTTGACCGTACAACCATTGAAAAAAGATAGGCCGAATATTATAAATAGAACCTTATCCTACTTAGATTTTTACTTTAAAGCCATTACTTTAAATAGTATACACTCGCCATTCTTATTCAAACTGCTATCAGAGGGGTTTGATACAGAGAAACTATACTACGACTATCAGGTCATAGAAAGTATAAGGGCACAATACTTAGAAAATCATAATCCGATCATTATTAATGATTTAGGTGCAGGATCTTCATCCAAAACTAATGATAGAACCATATCATCCATAGCCAAAAGCTCAAGCTCTAATGTCAATAAATGTAGGCTCTTAGCTAACCTTACCCGCTTCTTCTCACCTCAGAGAACATTGGAGTTAGGCACTAATCTTGGTTTATCTACGGCTTACCTTATGGCTGGGTATAATAAGACTCATTTAGATACCGTAGAAGGTGATAAATCACTACATAATATGAGTAAATCAGCCTTCAAATCGCTCGGCTTGGATATAAAAGTCCATAATTTGCCTTTTAAGCAATTTTTGGATAGTTCTGAGGCCAAGACTTATGATTTTGCTTTTATTGACGGTAATCACACGTATAAGGCCACTTTATTTCACTTTGATAAGATATTCTCTCCTTTGTTATCAAAGCAAGTATTGATTTTTGATGACATTTATTGGTCCAAAGGGATGACGAAGGCCTGGGAAGAGATCAAGGCTAAGATCGATCATGGATTTACAATTGATATATTTACAATGGGTATTGTGTGTTACGATACAGAGTATCCGACTTCTAAACACATAAGATATATTCCAAGGAAACTAAAACCTTGGAGTCTTGGACTATTTGGTTAAAATATGGACAAAATACTAATTGCCAACAGAGGCGAAATCGCCTGTAGAATAATAGATACAGCCAAAAAGATGGGCATATCCACGGTTGCCGTCTACTCAGAAGCGGATAAAGATGCCCTACATGTCAAGTCTGCAAACGAAGCCATCTACCTAGGAGCCGCTCCATCCTCTGAATCCTATCTCGTGCATGATAAAATTATCAATGCAGCAAAAGAAACTGGTGCACAAGCCATCCATCCCGGTTATGGTTTCTTATCAGAGAATGCAGAATTTGCGGTCAAGGTAAGGCAGAATGGATTGATATTTATTGGACCCAGCGATCATTCCATCACCATTATGGGATCAAAGCTGGCCGCCAAAGAAGCTGTCTCTAAGTATGACATACCTCTTGTCCCTGGTACAGAATCCGCTATTGCGACCAAGGAAGAAGGAAAGAAAATCGCCGACCAAATAGGCTATCCCCTTCTAATCAAAGCCTCCGCTGGTGGCGGTGGCAAAGGCATGAAACTGGTCAACCATCCAGATGAGTTTTTTCAGCAATTTGACTCTGCTAAGAATGAGGCGAGATCTGCTTTTGGGGATGATGCTGTCTTTATAGAGAAGTATATCGAATCACCAAGACATATAGAAATACAGGTGCTCTTTGATCAGCATGGTAATGGTGTCCATCTTTTTGAGAGAGAATGTAGTGTACAAAGGAGACACCAAAAGGTCATAGAGGAAACGCCAAGTGCCAAAGTAAATCCAGCACTCAGATCGCAGATGGGAGAACATGCCTTGCAAGTTGCGCGCTCGTGCAATTACGAAGGAGCGGGTACGGTAGAGTTCATTATGGATGCGAATGGACATTATTATTTCTTAGAAATGAATACACGTCTGCAAGTCGAGCACCCTGTCACGGAAATGATCACGGGTATAGACCTCGTAGAGCAACAAATAAAAGTCGCACGTGGAGAAGCCTTAGCTTTTGCACAAGAAGATATAACGTCTACTGGTCATGCTATAGAATTACGGATCTACGCAGAAGATCCCGAAAACAATTTCTTGCCGTCTATAGGTAAGTTAGAAGCATTTACTATTCCACAGGGTGAAGGCGTGAGAACCGATACGGGTTTTGTCAGTGGTGATACCGTTCCTATATATTATGACCCGATGTTAGCTAAGCTCATCGCTTACGCTCCTAATCGTAATTTGGCAATACAAAAACTGAAAAAAGCCATTAATGATTTCAAAATAGAAGGGATTGCATCTACCTTGGATTTTGGACAGTTCGTGCTTAATCATGCAGAGTTTATTAACGGTAGTTATGATACTCATTTCGTAAAGAACCATTGGAGTGTGGAAGCCTTGTCAGAAATAACTGACGAAGCATTAGTCGCAGCTCATATTGCCAAACACCATTGGGACAAGTATAAGTCCAAAATTAAGTTGCCAATATAACTGGAATATCGACTTACGATGCCAAGTCCTCTACCCCATCAGGCAGACTTAGTACAAGTGTTCTTTCATTGGCACTAACCTCGATGATATTGTCATCATGCAGAGGCCAGAGATAAGACTTTTCTTTGTAATCAATGAGGGCCATCATCTGTGAAGGATATTCCTCTATGGATCGAATGATACCATAGCTATCTCCAGCTTCGTTTTTTACAGTGAACCCAATAAGATGATCGAACACCTTTGATTCTGATTCCTCTTCAGGATTGATTAGCACCTCCTTAGTATCTAAAAAAATGGAACGAGAGACAAGCAACTGTGCTTCTTCGGGGTTATCGATCTCATCCAGTTTGACAAGCAGCTGATTACTCATCGTAATGCCTTCTATAAGGAAGGGTACTTTCGATCCGTCAAGATCAAAAAATAAAGCCCTGGCTTCGCCAAGGCTTTCTATATATTTATCTTCTATGTGCAGTCTAAGATGGCCTTTTACACCCTTGGGTTTCTTAGAATGTCCAATGTGTAATAACTCTAGCAAACTCTATTAATTATGATCTACAAGCGTCTGAGTTAATGTAAATCCTGCCTCTGCTTTCTCTATCCAAGTCTCTCCTGGACAGGCGCATTGCGTATCGAGTATTATCATTTCTTTTTTGATCAAGCCAATCTCCGGAGCATATTGCTCTACGGCATATCTTCTCTCTATCTCTGACTCAAAGTTGGCCTGCTCTATCGTGGTGACTTCATTATACATTTGTCCCTCGACTTCTTGGGATATACCTTTTGCCTTCACCTCATAATCACCCCAATCTTTATAGACCCATACACTTTCTTCTGCGACATTAACAGTTGTCAATTCGTCAAAAAGATTACCTGACCAAGTTGTACCTACACTGAAAGGAAAAATCATTTTGACGAAAGTCAGATTCTCCTCCGTTCTTGTCGCTGTGGTCTCATCTATACGTGACGTCCATACATCCGTCACCTGATATGATCCATCTAAGGTATTGGACTGAGACCTTTGTAACGTATATACTGTATCTCCCACGGCATCTACGAATAAGTCCGTTATTTCTTCTCTCACAAATCTTTCCGTCGTCTCTACATTGCTACCTTGACCTTTGACAAGTGTCTCACTATATCGATAGACCCAATATTTACCCACCTCGATAGGAAAATATTCGAATCCAAACTGTTCTCTGTCCAGCATCTTTGTTTCGTCCGAACAAGAAAACATAAAAAGAACAACAGAAAGACATAAAGTATTGTAAATCAGTTTTTTAAACATTCCCATTATTTTTAATGTGAAAATACTAAATTTTTATCTTTTTTGGATGATTCCGCCAGCAATGACATCTTCTCCTTCATAGATGACCGCAGATTGTCCAGGTGCAATGCCTCTGACGTTCGCCATGAAGTTTACCTTATAGTATGGTGAGTCGCTGACTTTTGTGACCGTCGATAAAGTACCACGATCATTATATCTGACCATGGTCACCAGTTCTTTATCAGTGGGTACTTCTGTATATTTTTGGTGATTAATTTGTCCTACTTGCATTGCATTTTGCAGCAATTCGTCGGCTTCTCCTAGTACAACCGTATTGGTTTCTGGATGGATTTTGGTGACATACATAGGTTGCTTAAATCCCCCTCCGAGTCCTTTTCTCTGTCCTATGGTATAAAACGGATAGCCATCATGCTTGCCGATTATATCCCCTGCCTTATTGACGAACAAGCCTCCTCTGAGGTTATCCTCCAACTCTGGTATTCTTCTCTTAAGAAATCCTCTATAATCATTATCCGGAACGAAGCATATCTCATAACTCTCCGGCTTCTTAGATAATGACTCATAACCCCAATCAAAAGCCATTTGTCGGATTTCGGCTTTGGTCAAATCAGCAAGAGGAAATATAGTCCGTGCCATACATTCCTGAGACAGACCCCACAAGACATAAGATTGGTCCTTACGAGGATCTATCCCTTTAGATATAAAATAGCGGCCATTTTCATTTTTGATTTTAGCGTAATGCCCCGTGGCAATAAACTCACAGTCCATCGCGTCGGCACGCTTGAGTAAGGCGGACCATTTGATATGTGTATTGCAAAGTATACATGGATTAGGCGTCCGACCAGCGACATACTCCTCCACAAAATTATCTATCACATAATCACCAAATTCTTCTCTGATATCCACTATAAAGTGATGGAAGCCTTTTTCCACAGCAATTTGTCGGGCATCATTTATAGAGTCTAAGCTACAACATCCTGTCTCTTTCTTAGAGCCGCCTGACGAGGCGTAGTCCCACGTTTTCATGGTTATCCCTACAATTTCGTAGCCTTCCTCGTGCAACATCATTGCAGTGACGGTACTATCAATACCCCCGCTCATCGCCACTAATACTCTACCTTTTTTGCTCATGATGCAAAGATACTGAGCAAGTGGTATTATTGCAATAATTGTATTCCGTCTGTGATTAGTATCGTCGTATTAAGTTATCATAAGATCTTGTTGGTAAGGACACCAGCAAGCTCCTTTTTATTGCGTATTCTATTATTTCGTGGGGTATTAGCCAATCAGATTTGCTTAATGTTAAAGCAAATGTACGGTAGCTGTAGTTGGTGTCCTCACCAACTACTCATCAAAGGACATTAGCAAAAGTCCTTGTCATAGAGACCCCTACTCCTTATTCCACTTATCCACTCTGAGATTATACCGCTTATCGCTGATCTTCCACTTTTTGAGGTTGTAAGAGCTTTCCATATTTTCTTCTGTATTATCACTATCAAAATAATCTGGAAAGAAATCGATACCCGTGACTCTTTCGACCTCGTCTATATCGACGGCATAATCGCTCAGTGGCTTATCCGATAATTCGTGGGGTATGATAAAGCCGATGGATTTTTTGTCTCGACCATTATTATCCAGCAATACTTTGAAGAAGGCATCTGGGACGGCAATTTTGTTTTGCTTTCCAATATAGTCGTGATCTGAATCATAGAAGACTGGTCCTGTAACGACAATTAATTCTCCATTAGAGAAAGCCCAGTCACGCACGCTTTCTTCCAGTTCCTTCCATATCCCGTTATTGAACGGGCGCACTTGTGGAGACATATTGCTCATAAGGAAAGATTCTTTCATAGCTTTATCATTGAATGCCATATCGCCTGCCGGCGCAAGATGACCTCTGGTATATCCGCTATGGCTATAGTCTTTATGTGTTGCAGATTTGGTTTTTATGGCCTTGTCATAGTTGAATCTTTTGGCACGTTTTACATTGGGTACTTCGAGTGATGATTTAGTCAGTCTATATGCAACCCAATCACTTTGCTCTCTTTCTTCGTTATAAGATAAAGTATAATAGGTATGGCTTATGACCTTATTTTCAGAAGACGGCAAAAAAGAACGACCACTATCATCTGCTGTAGCAAGAGTATTTTCTTCTGATGTGGCAGGTTCGTATTCTACCTCATAAGATTGCGAAGAATTGTCACTTTTGAGCAAACCCAAAAATCCCAATACAATAATAGCACTACACACAAAAAACAAAAGAAACCCTCTAGCTGCAAAACCGTGGCGACCTTTGGTTTGGTTGTGATTTTTTCTGAATTTGGCCATGACAAAAACTTATATTGAGTACAATTATAGTCATAAGATGATTTAACTAAGGTGAATAATCTTTTGAAATCCCTTAACACATATATTTGGCAAGTCACAGTCTGCCTTACTCTGTCCATTAGTACCCTAGCGGGACAAGGGTTAGCTAATCATCATTTCGGTACTAAATCATTAAGTCTTGGTGGGATATCTGCGGTTCTATTCGATGTAGATGCGGTACACAATAATTTTTCTAATGTGCTATTTACGGAATCATCTCAGGCCGTTTCTTTTCATTCTGCTCAGAGGTTTTCGTTATCCGAATTAACGACTTCTTCTCTTGGTTATCATAGACGTTTTGATAATAACAATGCCATTGGTTTGAGTCTTAGACATTATGGATTCGAAGAATATCGAGAGCAAGGACTTTCCTGCGCTTACGCCAAGCAATTAAGTCAAAAACTAAGCATATCCGCCAATTTTGATTTCACGCAAATTGTTGTCAAAGAATCTGGATCAAAATCATTCTTCACCTTTGGCTTAGGGCTAAGTGGAGTATATAATGACAAACTGTCCTATGGCGTCTATATTCAGAATCCACTGCAACTTTATAATAACGAATTTGCCCATGTTACGTCTTTTCTCAATGTTGGTATAAAAAATCAAGTCTCTGATGCCGTGATTTTATATTTAGAAGTATCTAAATACGTCTCAGAAAAAGTCAATGTCCTAGCTGGCCTCGAATATCGTTACAAGCAAAATATTGGGTTCAGAATGGGTGTCAACTCTAATCCTGGAACCCCCGCTTTTGGCTTCTTTTACAGGTATAAAAAATTGACTTTGGACCTTGGGTCGAGCTATATGACCTCTCTGGGAGTTACACCTTCCCTTTCTCTGAATATCAAATTTAACCCCGCAAGTGGACATATAGAGAGGGTCACACGTTATGAAAGATAGGCATATTACGAGTATTAGTAATATAATCGAATAATAATGCTCTTTTCATTAGTAAAGACAAATTGTTTATGACTTACGCGGAACATTATATCGGCACTTTAATATATTAGAGTATAAATTTTCCTAGCTTATGAAACTATCCTTTAGATGCCTTTCTCTTTGTTTACTCGCTTTATTATACCTACAAGTCCACGGACAACAACTGGAAGTACAAGAGGTGCTAACTCATGTAGAAGATGGTGCTCAGTCCATCAGTCTCGATGAGTCATCTATCAAAAATCAGGTTGCCCAAAAGAAATCATCGTTTACCCTGCCCTTTCTCAATGCAGAACGCTCTTTTCAGGCCACTGAGTTTTCTATGTGGGGAAACAATCCAAGCCCATATAAGGACATCAAAACCTATAGACTGCATGACCCGACAAATGGTCAAGTAGATGGGAGGCTCTTAGTCAGTGATAATGGCATATATATCACCTATTTCGTCAATAAAAAAATGATCCGTTATTACTCAGAATTATCGGAGACGGGTAGACAATATTACAGAGAAGTCGGAGTAAAAAAGCATAAGCATGATGGGCACACTTGCGCCGTACATGGCACTGGAATGGATTATGTCGCAGAACTCAAAGAAGAATATAACCCCTTACCGAGAAAAAGAAATGGATCAGTCAGAAGAGTATATAGAACCGCCGTCGTCCTAACTGGAGAATATATAGAAGGCAATGGGACTCTGCTCAATGCCATTACATTGGCAACGGCTAATCTTATGGATATATCGGCGATATTTGAAAGAGAGCTTAATATCGAGATGAATCACATATTGAGAAGTCCCTATAGAAATTTCTCAGATTCCACTACCGATCCATTTGATCCTAATGGTGATGCTAGACCAACACAAGCGGGCAATGCCGTTGCAGGAATATGGTCAACTTCAGAATATGACATCGGACATGTTTTTCATAAACATTCTACTGGTGATGGTTGGGGTACAGGAGGAGTTGCTGGATTAGGCGTTGTATGTCGAGAAGGAGGTAGCCCACCACCTAAAGCCAGAGGATGGAGTGGATCTTTTGATAATACAACTAATTCCTTTGTGAGTCTGGCAGCGCACGAGTTTGGACACATGTTCAATGCGACACATACATTTAATGGTAATGGAGAATCTTGTGAGGATAATATCTCGGAGGTATCTTCTTATGAAATAGGCTCAGGAACTACAATCATGTCTTACAACGGAATCTGTGGCGCAGATCAGAATATCACGCCATCAGGCGGCACGATAGACGACTACTTCCATGTTAATAGTCTGGATAGAATGATAGAATATGTGGAGACTTTCACATGTAACGAAGCTAATTGGATAAGTGATACAAACACACCTCCTGTTGCTAATGCGGACCCTTGTGGAATAAACGACTTTAATCTACCTAAGAATACGCCTTTTTATCTTGTTGGAAATGGCGAAGATGCGGATGGAGATCAATTGACTTATTGCTGGGAGCAGTATGACGAGGATGATGTTAATGGTACACCGACTCAGGGAAGAATTGGACAGCAGGCGAGCTTTAGTCGAATAGGACCTAATTTCAGAAGTTTTCCTCCGACTTCTGATCCCGTAAGATATTTTCCAAGAAAAGAAACCTTAGTAGCTGGTGCAGCTTCCGATCCTTTCGAAGCATTGCCTTTCTTTCCTAGGGGATTGACATTCCGATTGACTGTGAGAGATAATAATCCTAATGGTGGAGGCGTCAACTGGGATCAAATCAATATTGCTGTAGCAGACACAGGACCCTTGCAAATAGAATTTCCTAATTCAGATGATCTTGTTGCAGGAGAACCAATTACGGTGGAGTGGTCAACAGGCGGCTCTGATGATTTATGTAGCAATGTTACGATTAGCGCATCCTTCGATGGTGGTCTTAACTTTCCTTATGTGCTGGCAGAAAATGTAGATTATTCTACGGGATCATTTGACCTCACAGTACCAGAAGGATTTCCTGATACTGAGACGGCCAGATTTAAGATAGAATGCACAGATTCGGATTGCTTCAGATTTTATGATATATCAGATAGAGATTTCAATATAGAATCATCCTGTACCGCAACTAATTCTGTCTTATGCGATACAGAGTTCGAAGAATTTAATAGAGGTGACAGAGAATTGGATTTGGGATTAGAAACGACTACGGGTATAGTTTCAGGCTCACTTAATAAAGTATTAGAACCTTCTGGGACAATGATTCCAGGATTTTTTAATCAGAATGGCGATTGTACTAGAGCAGCAGGCGTTTTCCCTAACAATCCATTCGAACTTATAGAATTTCAAGTATCAGAATCAGGAACGTACACACTTAACTATAGTGTCAATGCCAACGAGATTCCGATTTATTCGATCCACGAAGTTGATGGTTTTGATCGTAATGATCCTTGTCGGACCTTTATTACGAGTACACACATGGTCAGTAGTGCAGGAGTGACCACAACCTCACGAGGCAGAGTATCAGCTTTCTTGCAAGGATGTACTCCGTATTACTTGATACCACATGTTAACATCGCAGCTAACGACAGGATTAACTTTACATCTATATCAGGACCTGGCCTATTCATAAGACCACTAGTAGATGACGACTATGCAGAGACCGTCATCGCCATAGATAGGAATACAGGTGAAATAATTGCACAAGATCCGGCTTCTGATTTCAGCGACCTGGAGGCTGGCGACTATACTATTAGATCGACAATGTATAAGGCGGCTGGTATGACACCCCCCGATATAGTAGACCCCGATGACTGGATAGGACAGACATTTTCTGATATTCAATCTACAGGAGGATGTTTCAGTTCGAGTTTTAACCAAAAAGACATAACCGTTATATCTACTTGTAACGTGCAGGACTTAGATTTCAGAGCACCGTCTCCTTGCGATCCTGCTACTAATACCTACTCTCAGAGATTTAGCTTTTCGGTAGATATGGGGCCGACATCGGGTACGGTAACTATTAACGGTCAGACATTCAATGTCAGAGATCAGGAGATCACCGTAGAACTCGAAGACTTGCCAGCAGATGGTCAGCCAGTTGACCTGACCTTTGAGTTTTCAGAAGATAGCGATTGCGACAAAGTGATAGAAGATGCTTTCATCGCTCCAGAAAGTTGTTGCCCTATAGACATAGGATTCGGCGATCAGATAGATGCTTGCGCTGGTGACGAAGTGGAATTAGATGGTGGAGAAGACGCCTCTACGTATACTTGGTTTTTAGATAACTCAGAAATCAATAACAATGATAGAATTCTGACTATCAAAGAAGCTGGTGTATATCGCGTTATCAGTGATAACGGCGTCTGTACTAAGGAACAAGAAGTTACGGTCACATTCAATGAGGCACCGACACTCTCAGCAGTGAGCGATGTATCGGGATGTGATGGTAACCCAGAGATCGTTAACGTAACAAGCACCGCCGACTCTATAGTATGGATCAAAGATGGTGATGTCGTCGCGGATAATGCAACAGAATATGGTGTAACGGAATCTGGAAGTTACGTCGTCAAAGCAGTCAATGAATTTGGTTGTGAAACGATGGCAGAGTTTTCAGCTTCATTTGCAGAAAGCCCTATCGTTGATCTCGGGGTCGACGAATCACTATGTGAAAACACGCCTAAAGAACTGAATGCCGGAGACCCCGACAATGACTACGAATGGAGTCTCGATGGTAACAGATTATCAGAGAGAGGCAACATTCTCGATGCTACTGCCAATGGAAGCGGAGAATACACGGTCATCTCTACTAATGCCGGCAACTGTAGCACTCGAGATACAATCACTATTACTTTCAGAGATTTACCAGAATTAGATTTAGGATCAGACATTGTTGGTTGCCAAGGTGATGATCTCATATTATCAGTAGATGCACAGGGCTTTAAAGTAGAATGGTTGCTTGATAATGACATCATTGCGGACGAAGAAGGTAATGAGATTACAGCCTTAGTAGAAGGTGAATATATCGCTAGAGTATCAGCAGGTGCAGACTGCGAAACAGCAGACACCATAATCGTCAAATACAACCCTGCACCAGTGGTAGATCTTGGACCGGATCGATCAGCGTGTCCAGTCCCACCATTAGAGTTAAACGGAGGTAGCGCAGACAATACTTATGAATGGTCATCAGAAAATCAAGGCGGGTTAAGTATAACCGATAATGTCATAACGGTTACCGAGTCTGACACCTACTATGTATTAGTTACTAATGCAGATAATTGTAGCTCAAGAGATACAGTCGTTATCACTTATGAAGACTTACCTGACCTAGAACTAGGTCCTGATCTGATGGGATGCGAAGGCGACAACTTACAACTAGAAGTAGACGCTGGAGGATTTATAGTAGAATGGTCTCTAGACAACGACGTCATCGTAGGACAATCAGGTAACGAACTAATCGCCGCCAACAGTGGACAATATATAGCCAAAGTATCTTCTGGTCCTGATTGCGAAGAATCGGATACCATTACCGTTATCTACGAAGCCGCTCCTGTGGTAGATCTGGGCATGGATAGATCATCCTGTCCTGATAAGCCTATCGACCTCGATGGAGGCGATGCAGGTAATACTTATGAGTGGTCATCAGAGTCGCAAGGTGATCTCACAGAAACATCTAATGTACTAAGCGTACAGACAACGGACACTTACTACGTGAGATCCACGAATGCTGCTAACTGTAGCACACTAGACACCGTAACAATTACTTTCACAGACTTACCTCAACTGGAGCTAGGTGTCGACATAGAAAAGTGCGAAGGTGAAGAACATATTATCGTAGCGAACAACGAAGGATTCGAAATAGAATGGCAACTTAACTCTAATGCCATCAGTGGTCAAGTAGATTCGGAACTAACAGTGACAGAATCAGGAATCTATACGGCGAAAGTCTCAGCCGATGCGACTTGCTTTATAGAAGATGAAGTCACCGTAACGTTTAACCCTGTACCTGTAGTCATGCCTATAGGTGATGCTTCGCCTTGTGTCGGAGATATGGTGGATCTGGTCGCAGGCGCAGATGGAGAATATGATTATACATGGAGAAGAGATGGAGACATTATACAAGAAGGAGATCAAGGAACTTATAGTGTAAATGATCTAGACGGCAGCTACACAGTGACCGCTACTAATGAGTTTATGTGCAGCACAGTCGATACGGCAATCATAGAATACTTAGAGACACCAATGATAATGTTGCCTCAAGACTTTGATTTTTGTCAAGGGACCGATACACTTATTATGGCAGAAGCCAATGCATTTATAGAATGGTATTACAATGGTGCCATTATTCCTAATCAAAGTGGCTTAACCATCAGTGCAAATCAAGGAGGAGAATACGTAGCAGTCGTAGGTGCTGGTGGATCATGCGAGAGAAGAGACACCATTACTCTTAATCAGATAGAAGCACCTGACTACGAGTTATTAGGCGAAAATCAATATTGTGCCTCAGATCCTAATGCGGTCTTGAGCATTGCCTTGGACGTAGGAGAATCAGCGGACTGGAGACTTAATGGGACATCGCAACAAGGTGGAGAATTATATAGCATCAGCGAATCAGGTACTTATAGCGTTGTGGTCAGTAATTCTGCTGGCTGTAGTACAGAGAAGCAATTGGATGTTGAGTTTTTTGCTTTGGCTACTAATGCTATCTCGATGGTGCCACAGTTATGCGAAGGTGATGTTTTCTCTATGACGGCAGATAGCGATGGTGTGACTTATGCCTGGACTAAGGATGGAGTTGTCATAACAGGAGAAGAATCGCTTGCTATAGATCTCACTGAGTCTGGAGATTATGAGTTCGTTGCCTATAATGCTATCGGCTGTGAAACCATCAGCCCTTTTAGTGTAGTCTTTGATCCTGTTCCGATAGTAGATCTCGGTGATGATACCAGATCGGAGTGCATCGGATTTTCTGTTCTATTGGAAGCTCCTACGGACGCAGGCAACACCTATGTATGGACTAAAGATGGCGTAGTAGATCCTTCTCAGACTGGGCCATCATACGAGATACTAGAAGATGGTGTATATGGTGTATCCGTCACTAACAGTTTTGGATGTATGAGTGAGGATGTAACGACCGTCACATTCAATCTGCCTCCATCATTATCAGTCAGCACACCTGACGAAACGTTCTGCGAAGGCGAAAGTACTGATCTTGCCATAGACACAGATGCTAACATCATAAGATGGATACTGTCAGGCAGCGAAGTCGCTAACAACGAAGCTCAGATCAATGTAAGTCAGGGTGGTATATACACCGTAGAGGTAGAATCTGATGATGGTTGTGTCATATCGGACATCATAGAGGTAGAAGAAAAACTGAACCCAGAAGTCACTATAGACAATGTAGAATTGTGTGTAGGTGAATCTCAGACTATAGAAGTAGACGACACATTTACAAGTTACGAATGGACTGGCATCACAGCCAGTGGATCAAGCATCTCGATAGATTATCAGGATGTCACGTCTAATACAACAGAGACTGCGAGTCTCACGGTTATAGACGAATTTGGATGTACGTCAACTACAGATTTCGATATTACTTATTTTGCTCTTATTATGGCTTCTGCCATAGATTCTCCTCAGGAAATATGTCTGGGAGAAAACGTGCAGTTGAGCGCAGAAGGAGGACTTAATTACATGTGGGATGACCCTAATAATTCTTTATCTGCATCTGATATATCATCTCCCGTAGCCACTCCTACAGAGACGACGATATACACAGTGACCGTCAGTGATGATTGCCCTAATAATTTCGAATCATTTGATATAGAAGTTATAGTCAATCCGTTACCTGTAGCAGATGCTGGTATAGATACGTCGGCTATATCGGGTATAGATATGCAGCTCAATGCGACAGGCGGCGTAGCCTATAGTTGGACACCGAGCAATGTCATACAAGGTTCTCAATTCGTCGCTGATCCAGTCATAAACATTGCAGATTCTACAACCTTCACGGTAGTCGTAACTGACGAAAACGGCTGTACGGATAGTGACGAAGTCTTTGTGGATATTGACGACTCGCCGATAGAACCGATAGATGTTATCACACCTAACGATGATGGTATGAATGATTTTCTATACTTCAGAGGATTAGAAGCCTTCGTCGAAAACGAATTGACGATATTCAATAGTTGGGGTAATGTGGTATTTAAGAAAAAAGGATATCAGATAGATCCCGTCAGATGGGACGGCACCAGAAACGGAGACCCTCTACCTGCTGGCACATACTACTATATACTGAAATTTGGAGACCTGAAATTTAAAAACAGCTTAACCATTTTAAGAGATTAATCATGAAGAAAATAATATACATATTCGCCTTTATGTTTGTCTCTTATCACGGAGCAAAGGCGCAGCAATTACCATATACATCCGTATTACAAGAACTCCATCATATCTATAATCCTGCCTTTGTGGCACCAGGTACAGATTTGGAGTTTACAGGTTTTTTTAGAAAAAAATGGGTCGGATTTAATAATGCCCCGAGTACGGCCTTCGTCAGTATACAGTATCCATTTGTGGATATGAATATGAGTGCAGGAGCAGCCATCGTATCAGATCAGACCGGTCCGATAAGCAAGTTTGGCTTAGAGTTGAGTTATAACTATAAGTTAAGAGAACTCTTTAAGGATGACGATCATCTGGCGCTGGGTATACAGACATTTTTATATCAGTACAAATTCGATCCGACGAGCCTCAAAGCCTTCCAGGAGATGGACCCTTTACTCATGCAGATGAGTTCTACGGCATTCAATCCATCCGTAGGATTCGGCTTTGGATATTTCTCTTATGACGAAGAATGGGATGACGAGAATATTTTCTATTTAGGATTTTCGATTATGCAGTTTATGGAAAACGAACTGATACTCGATAATGGAACATCTCCGCAAGAGAGACATTATTTCGCTAATCTTGGTACGAAGATATTTGGGTACGATTTTATGTTAGAGCCCTCTATACAATTGAACTATACAGCACCAGAATTACAGGATATCATTTTTGGTGTCAAATACGAAATGGAAGAAACCTTCTGGGCAGGCATCAACTACTCCACTGTCAATGATCTGTCTATCAACGGTGGCGTCATCTTGAATGATGTCGGACAGAGGTATTCCAGACTAAAAATAGGTGCCGTCGCAGGCATCAATGCAGGAGAAATCTTTAATGCAGGACCAGGATTTGAGTTTTATATCGGTTATTGTATAGATAAAGACTAATAGGCTAAGAAGCATTGGTGGATAAGTCTCACCCCTTTATCCGCCAATGCCTCTATCTTATCTTAATTAAGAATCCTATAACAGATATGGTTTAGTATCTTTGTGCTGAACTAAAAATAGTTAAGTGTCTATACTTATTTTCTTTGTGCTCTCGTATATCTTACTGAGCATCAGTCTATACTTCCTATTTCCTAAAGCTGGTGTAGATGCAGTTAAAGGCTTGATACCAGGGGTCAATTTTGTGGAATGGTGCAAGATCGTCGGAAGGCCCTCTTGGTGGGCATTACTCTTTTTGATTCCTATAGTCAATATCTTCATATTCGCTGGCATGGCGGTCAATATGATGCGCTCTTTTAAGAAGTACAAATTATCGCATACTGCGGCGGCTGTATTTTATGCTCCTGCTGCCTTTTATTGGTTGCATAAGGACAAGGCAGAATATGATGGACCTAATTACATCAAGGAAAAAGAATTTATAACACAGCTAACCGAAGCTCGAAAATCTGGAAACAAACGAGAAATAGATAAGCTCAAAAGAAATAGTCCTTATATCAAATCAGGCGGTCGCGAATGGATAGAGTCCATTTTTTTCGCTGTATTCGCTGCAGCATTTATAAGAATGTTTCTCATAGAAGCCTTTGTGATACCGACTCCGTCTATGGAAGGCTCATTGATGGTCGGTGACTTCCTATTCGTATCTAAGCCAAGCTATGGTATAAGAACGCCGATGACCGTTGCGATGCTTCCGCTAGTGCATAACCAAATTCCCATACTTAATACAGAATCATATCTTAAAAAACCAAAATTAGGATACCACCGACTTCCCGCACTGGAGAATATCAAAAGAAACAAACCCTTTGTTTTTAACTGGCCTGTAGGTGACACAGTTTTCATCACAGACCAAAGATCATACACCCTCGGACAAGTCACCAGAAACAAATCCATTGCGATCCAAGATCCGCAGTTAGGCAAAATGATGCGCAAAAATGATTATGTGGTCAGACCTATAGACAAAAAAGATCATTACATCAAAAGATGCGTCGCCTTACCAGGTGACACCTTGCAGATTATTAATAGGCAAATCCATATAAATGGTGAGCAAACCAAAAACCCTAAACATATACAATATGCTTATGCGGCCTCGGGCATCGGCGGTAACGTTAGCCCTAAAAAGCTAGAACAACTCAATATCGCCCAGACACTAACCAGCTACAGAGGCAACCCTAAAAATCCATCTGGATTATACATCAACCAAGAACAGCATGACGCACTCAAGGGACTCTCTGACAAAATACAACTGAAGATTGTCGAGCATGCACCGAGTCCATTACAAAACTTCCCTCACGATCCTAAAAATTTCCCCGATTGGTCCATAGATAATTATGGCCCTATATGGATACCTAAGGCTGGAGAGACTGTGTCTATATCTGCAGAGAACATTGCTCTGTATAGACGTATCATCTCTGTATATGAGGGTAATGATTTTGAGATGAAAGGTGGGGAAATCTTTATCAATGGAGAACAGGCAACAGAGTACACTTTCAAGCAAGATTATTACTGGGCAATGGGTGACAACCGACATAATAGTGAAGACTCTCGCAGTTGGGGATTCGTGCCTTATGACCATATTGTTGGCAAGCCTCTTTTCATCTGGTTCTCTACTAAAAATGCCAAAATATCCAACGGAATAAGATTTAATAGAATGTTTAAATCAGCAAGCAGTGACTAAACCAATAACTCTATTTATCTGCATGATAATGTCGCTGAGCGGATTGGCTCAGGACTTGCCTGCCACCAATCTGTACTTATTTAATATGACCAAGGGCGGTGGTAAGATTAACATTAAGTCACCCAAGTTTTTGACATCTTTCAATGATGGTGGTTATAATAATCAACCATACTTTTTGGACGAAAATCAAATCTTGTTTGTCACTAACTACTATTCGGCTGATCAGACGGAGATTGCCAAATTTGATCTATTCGAAGAGACACTGACGAGAGTTACTTATACCGACGAAAAGGAATACTCCCCTGCTAAAATACCCAACTCAGAAGAAATAAGCTGCGTACGTGTAGAAGCAGATGGCAAGACACAAACGCTCAGCGCATATCCCGATAACGGTATCGGTTATGCCAAAAGATTTCTAAATAATACCAGCAATGTCGGTTACTATAATTGGTTGGATGATGAGACAGTTGCCTTATTCTTAGTGGAGGCACCTCACCATAATCTGGCAATTGCTAATGCTAAAAGTGAGCGAAGAAAAATTGTCATAGACAAGATCGGCCGATCTCTAAAGAAGAATAATAAAGGTAATCTTCTATTCGTACACAAGCAGACGGATGACGAATGGTACATCAAAGAGTACGACTCTAAGACCAATCGTAATCAGACCATTATACAGACCATCAAAGGCAAGGAGGATTTTGAGTTACTCAATGACAACTCGATACTCATGGGATCAGGCGCTGTACTATACCGCTACAATCCTAAATCCAGAAATAAATCTTGGGAAAAGATCGTTGATCTCAGTAATTACGGAGTCAAAAATATTTCCCGTATTTGCGCGACTAAAAACAAACTGGTCATAGTCGATACAGAATAAAGACAGCGATGGTTTTTTGTCATGGATGCGCATAGAAGGGAATAATAGCCATTCTTATTGGCAATAATAACTAACTTTATATGGTAAAGCGTTCTATATGAAAATCATCAAACTTCTCATTCTTTCTTACTTTTTATCGAACGCTGTAGATAATTACGGGCAACAAAACTGGATTATCTATTCACCAGAGCCTTTAGACCTCACATCTCTCAAGTCCCATCAAGAAACTTCTGACATAAGAAGGATATTTAAGAATCCCTATATGTATGCGCTTAGTGCTGGTGACGCCACTATAAAAGATCTACATAAGAGGTACGAAGATCAGCCAGCAGTAATAATATTCAAAGATCAAAAACTCGAAAAGCGGATTAGCCCCAACGATCCTCGTTACGGAGAGCAATGGAGTCTACCAAGAATAGGGCTGGAAGAAGTATGGACTGAGACAACGGGTATGGTCCCGACAGGACGGACACCTGTCGTGATCGCTGTGCTGGATGATGGATTCGATATGGACCATCCTGATCTGATAGATAACTGGTGGACTAACGAGGGTGAGATACCTAATGACAACATAGACAACGACAATAATCGGTACATAGATGATTATAGAGGATTTAGCGCCAAGCTACTGAATGACGAACATGTATCGCTTAGTCATGGTACACAGGTCGCTGGTATCATCGGTGCCGAAGGAGATAACGATATTGGTATCACAGGAATTACGTGGAATATGAAGATGCTTGCTATCAGTGATGTCAATAGTGTCGGCGAACTCTTGCAGGCATTAGACTATGTGTATGAAATGAAAAAACTCTTCATGGATACGGACGGAGAGTTTGGTGCTAATATCGTCGTCAATAACTTCTCTGGTGGGATACGCAACGAATTTCCTGATAGATTCCCTGGATGGTGTGAGGCTTACGAAAGGCTAGGTACTGTCGGTGTCTTATCCGTAGCTGCCGTCGCTAACGAAGAACTGATACCAGAAGAGGATGGAGACATGCCGACTCTATGTGATAGTGAGTTTCTTATAACAGTCACTAACACGAGCAAGGAAGACCTTAAAATAAGAGACTCCGCGGAGAGCAAAATATCAGTAGACATCGGTGCACCGGGTACCGATATTATAACCACGGATGTCAATGGCACTTACCTCAACTTACCTGGCACCTCAGCATCCAGTCCTCATGTTGCTGGCGCGGCCGCATTATTGTATACATTAGATTGTGATGAGTTACAGGATCTTATAGAAGCTAATCCTGTCGCTGCCGCAAGGGAGGTCAAAAACGCACTCATAGAGAACGTAGATCAAAATAACAGCTTGACAGAAACAGTATCTGGTGGTAGAGTCAATGTGCTTAATTCAGCATTGAGTCTGACAGAATTCTGTGGAGAATCCGCACTGGCCCCATTAGATATAAAAGCTCTTTATTCTCAGAACGCCACGGACAACAAGCGCTTTGTATATGAAACAGATCGACTAGAAGAGCATCAGTTTTTCATCTATAATCCACTGGGGCAACTTGTTTATTCTTCTAAGTTATTCCCTACCCTTTTCGGAGATAAAGTTATCAATCTCGATGACAACATATTAGAGACTACAGGGGTCTATATAGCCACTCTTTCTAACGATTCCGACCTTATATCGACGAAGTTTTTATACGTTAAAAATTAAGGTAAAAGTCCTTAGTTAACTCTTTGTAATCGGTCGTGTAGTTTCGGTTTTTTCCCGTTTGGATAAGTAAGTTAGGCTCTATTATCTGGCAGTCGTTATCTGGTCGGTACTCAATGGTGCTGAGAATTCTGATCGGAACATTTTGCTTATCCACGACTTGTCTTTTTCTTACTAATCGGTAACCGATAGACATGGCAAGATCGATATAATGCGTAAAAGTATCTGGAGGCATTATCATGCTTATATAACGTGGCTTAGAACATAGCGCATGGAGCTTATGCATCATGTCCTCAAAGGAAAAATTATGCTTGGCATTGTGAAGGACTTCTTCCGTAGGAAGACTTCCATCTAAAAAGAAAGGAGGGTTACTTATTATATGATCGCAAGAGAGTTTTTCTATATCTACATCATAAAAGGAAGTGTGCTGTAGCGCTATATCCTTAATATTATTAAGCCCCAACGACACCTTACTGGCCGAGATAGCATCCTTGTTATTATCTATAGCCGTCAGCTTAAGTTTGGGATTTCTTTGATATAACATCAGCGCAATGACGCCTGTCCCACAACCCAAATCCAATACATGGCGCGAATGCCTTATATCACACCATGCGCCTAATAAGACACCATCCGTATTGACACGGAATACATTGCGCGGATTATAGACAACGAATTGTTTGAATCTAAATAGATCCGATTCTTCGATGTCCATATTGTTCTCCAATATTCTACTCGAATAAGAGGTCGTCTATTCTAAACTTGGTTGTATTCTGCGCAGAAGTACCAGAGTATTTGAAGCCCACATAGACCTTAGATCCGTATGACTCCAGATTAATCGTTCCAGACTCTACCCAGTCATAATTATCTTGACCAGATGAGGCCAAAGTCGTATTAAGGTCTGTCCAAGTCGCCGCGTTAGGGTCTCCTGAAAAATCAGTGGAGATCATCACCTCTAGACCATCATGCTTATAGAAAGCCATCGCTGACAAGAACCTCATAGTCTTTGTTTCGGCCGTGTTAATCTCAGGTGTAATGAGCCAACACTCTGTCTCCGCATTGGAATCTTGATAAGCCTCAGTCTCAGCAAATCCATTACCAGAAAAAGATTTCTTGATCCAGACTCTTGTGCCTTTAGTGGCAACATTAGTCCATCCTTCAAAGTCTAATGGCTCAAAATCTTCCATATTATCAAACTGCTGGCTAAGCCCTCCACTTGTTCCTGTATCTGCAAAGCAGCGATCTCCATCAAGTTGTACCTCTGTAACATCTCTTACAGTCAACTGATAAGTTCTACCGAATACACCAAGGACAGCAGTTATACTACCCTTTCCCTGTGGCAATCTCTCTCCTGCGAAATCTGCATATCCACTAGTTCTTACTACGATTTCGCTGCCAAAGCAATCTTGCAAATTCCTATTGAGCGTTCTTAGATTAGCGGCATCTGCAAAATCAAAATTAAGCTCATCGTCTAAAAATTCTACATCATCTATTTTGATAAGTGTATTGAGATAAGAAGAATTGATATCACCGATCCTGACAGTACGAGGTGTCACCTCATTGTCATAAGACCCGCCTATAATAAAGTCATCTACTAACTCCGACGGAATACGGGACATACGCTCCTCACCATCATCCAGATATGGCTCAAAACCAATCTGCGGCAGATTATTATAATCCGATATATATAACTGCGATAAGTCTATAAAAATCCGACGACCCACTGGAAACTCGTTCCATAACTCGAAATCGTCTATCTGCACGTTAATACCTCCAAACTCATCCTCTACGATCAAGGTCTTATAGATATTACCCGATCTGTCATCAGCCGATACGACGACTGACAAATACTTGTCTGAATTAATTTTGACAATCTGACCATTCTGATAAATATCAGACAGCTCAGCCATAGTCATTATATCAGCAGGATCTATGGCTGGATCCGCACCACCCAACGGCGGCTCATCAAAGTCTCTGTCAAGACAACTACTCAAAAAACAAAGACTCACTAATAAAACTACGAACGAATTAAATCTTCTCATTATGGAAAAGTATAGGTGAGGTTAATAAAAAATTGTCTGCCATAGGCATAGAAATATCTCGGTGCAAATCTATCCGTATCCTTAGTCGCATAGTCAAATCTATACTGCTCAAAACCACCGATTCTAAAATCTCTGACATCCAATATATTATCTACAGTCGCCCTAATGGCGATATAACTATCATTTTCTAATTTCCAGGACTTAAAGGCATATATGCCAAACAACAATCCATTACCAAAGTTCTCTTGGTCTATCACTGATCGCCATAAGTCTGCCTGCTCTATATTACTGATTCCTGATAGAGCCTCTGCTGTTCGTCGGTCAGGATTAAAGTCAATATATATATCATCAAAGTAATTAGCCGTCAAGGTGAATCCCCAAAAGTCAGGAGACCTATAGGACAGAGATAGATTATGAGCCACTTGCGGTACGCCTGCTACATTGAAACCCTTAGAGTATACTGTCCTGTTATCAAAGAGTTGCTCCCCAGTATTATTCTGTATAGCCGATACCGACTGCCTCGAATCATAGTAATATTCTCCCAGAGAAGAGGCCACACCGAGCGTAAGCACTCGACTGAGTTTTATATCTGCGCCTAACTCGATACCATAATTGATCTTATCTATATTTCGTACGGAATAATTCACGAAGCTCCTAAAATCATCGTGATAGAAAGGAATATAATCTATAGCATCATTGCTATCAAAATAATATGCCGTCGCTCGCGCATTGAATCCTGAGTACCTCAGGATATAGCCTACTTCACCACCATAGATAACCTCGTTGGTAATATTAGGTACGATGGCATTACGCAGTTGTGGTGCAACGAAAGAATATCTTGAGTATGGCGCTCTCGACTGATACGTCGCATTGAGATACGCATAGTTACGTCCATCTATCTTATAGGTCATGCCTGCTTTTAGCCCTCCATTGAGGAAGGATTGTACTTCTGACTTGCCTTCTGATTCGTCAGGAAACTTACCGTTGCGATATATACCATCTCTCCAGAATCTATTGTGCCTCAGCTCTGCTGATAGAGAATAATCTATACGCTTATTTTTGATATTGAGGATAGACCACAGATTAGCCCTCTGATTATGCAGATAATAGTTATAGCCGAATACATCCCCATCCTCTATTAGTCTATTAGGATTGTTGAGGTCATTCTGTACTCTATTATAATCACTTGGAAAATCTCTGAACGCAAAATCATCTATATCCAGAAAATAAGTTCCACCCAGTAGATCATCTAACACCTTATGTATATGCTGCCTGTCCGCGACGAAGCTCACACCAGCACTTAGCGTCATATTTTCTTTGAGCTGATGGTTGACATGTGACTGAAAGCTCAGCTTAGTCAGATCAAATCTTTGCTCTTCGACAACATAGGCCGATATATTTTCTCTGAAATTTTGACTTGCATCTCCATTAGGATCTCGGACGAGATATTGTCTTCCATAATTGATCTGATATAACCTGTCCCAGTTGATCTGTCTGGCATTGACGTCATTTTGATACTGCTCTGTGATCGCATCTACCACCGCTGGGTTATCGCGATTTTCGTAAGGTAATTTTTTATAATAATCTGGCCTTGGGTCAGCCGCTTCGAGCCATTCTAATCTTGTAGAACCATTTTTGCCCGTTTGGTAGGCTAAGGAGGTAGAAATCTGAGTCTTGTCTGATAGATTATAATTGTGTGACAAGATTCCTATTGGCTGATGGAATCTGTACTCTCTAGAATTACGCACTTTTCCATTCTGAAAACCCCAATTTGGGTTATAAAAATTATCACCGACCAGATCATACATAAACTGTGTCGTGCTACTACCACGCCCTCTGACCGTAGGCGTACCGAGCATCACCAGATTGAATATGTGCTTATTGTTTATTCTTTTTTCTATAGAGGCAAAATACCCATAGGCATCATAATAAGTCCCTTCTATAAATCCTGATTCTCCATATCGCTTAGATAGAGAGAAGGCATAAGCCCAGCCGTTCTTCTGCAATCCACTGGCATGAGTTATCATTCCTCTGTAATTATAAGAGCGGTTAGTGTAGCTCATATTGAGACGTGTTCCCTTGCGCATCTCAGAAGCCTTAAGGTCTATATTAGTAACACCTGCTATACCACCGACCGCGTAATCTGGCATATTAAGACCAAACTGTGCATATCTCGATCGAAACACATCATTGAGTCCACTCCAGTATCTCCAGGCATAAGTCCCATCATCCAGATTATTAAAAGAAAGTCCATTAAGATATATCTGGTTATGATCTCTGGTCAGTCCCCGTGGTACATACCTTGTCATCGTAAAATTAAACTGCGCCTTAGAGTCAAAAGGATCCCAAGCCGCCGTCAGAAGACTCGAAAACTCGGGGTCACCCGTCAAGATGTCCAGATCATCTATAGCAAATCGCTCTATGACATTCTGATCTGTCTCTCGCTCCATAAAGAGCATCCCTAGATTGATATTATTATCTCCTATGCGCTCTATCTCCAGTGTAAACTCATCATAACCCTCCATCTGTATGGATAACTGATATATCTCAGCCGCAGGCGGTGTTATAATGAATGAGCCATCACTATTGGATTCGTAATCGACACCATTGACATTAATGGTCGTCTTATCTACCGTTTCGCCAGATTGCTCATCTATTAATCGACCAGACAAAGACTGGCTATATCCATAATTATTAAGAATTATATAAAAGATGAGAAGGAGAAACTTAATTGGTTTCATTTGATTTATATTACATGATAAAAGTACATTTTTTCCATATCTACAAGGACAAATATGACCTCATATAGAAGACATATTAGATTTATTTTGGTAATGTTATGCGCATCTTATCTTAATGTGAATTATGTCTCAGCACAAAGCAAAAGTGCCAAATATTATACGGTGGGCTTCTATAATGTGGAGAACCTTTTCGACACCATCGACAATACGACCATCAAGGATGAAGAATTTCTACCCGATGGCAAGAAAAATTGGAATTCGACTAACTATAATGACAAATTAGCCAATATAGCCTCTGTCATATCCCAACTTGGTAAGGATAAGTGCCCAGATGGGTTTTCTCTTTTGGGTCTATCGGAGATAGAAAATGATACTGTTATAAAAGATCTTATCAGTCACCCCTTACTCGCCAGTCGCAATCTGGATTACGTTCATTACGACTCACCAGATGCTAGAGGCATAGATGTCGGTCTTATATATGATGCCGATGTCTTCTCACCTACGAGATCAAGTGTCCATCCCGTAAAACACCCAGATGACGAGGAAGCCAGAAAGACGAGGGATGTCTTACTCGTGGAAGGCCTGCTGGGTGATGAAAAAATATACATCACTGTCAACCATTGGCCATCACGCTCAGGAGGTGAAAAACGATCATTGCGTTATCGTAATCAGGCCGCTCTGGTCAACCGTAATCTTGTAAATTCGATTCTTCTCACCGATCCATCTGCCAATATTATCATCGTCGGCGACCTTAATGATGACCCCACCAGTGAGAGTGTTGCTAAATACCTACGTGCTAAGAAAAAAATCAAGCAGGTCGGGCCAGATGACCTATATAATCCGATGCACAATTATTACAAGAAGGGACATGGCTCTAATGCCTATCGGGACAGATGGAGTCTCTTTGATCAGGTCATTGTAAGTCACGGCCTTGTAGATAATAGCGACGAAGGATTGCAATTCGTTGCCGCCTCCATTTTTAAGAAAAACTATTTAGTGCAAAAATTTGGTCAGTATAAGGGGTATCCTAAAAGGACCTTTGATGGAGATGTTTATCAGGGTGGTTTTAGTGACCACTTCCCAGTGTTTATTTATTTGAGTATGTAGAATTTATTTATCAAACTCAATTAATAAGCTGGTGTTCTAATAATATTGGTATTACAGTAGTGTACCTTTGTATCACACATCCATGCTCAAGCAACCTCATATTATCAATAAAGAATTTCTAGACATTCTTGATGAGATAGAAAATCATGAGCATCACATATTTATAACGGGTCGCGCTGGTACTGGAAAATCCACCCTCCTCAATCTTCTTAAAAATACAACCCGAAAAAACAAAGCGGTCGTCGCTCCCACAGGCATCGCTGCGCTCAATGTACGAGGTCAGACGATACACTCTTTTTTTAAACTGCCACCTCGGATGATAGAGCCACACGAACTGACCAAACGCAAAAATCATCATTTCTATAAGAAACTCAAGCTCCTCATCATAGACGAAATATCTATGGTCCGTGCGGATATGATCGATGCCATAGATATATTCCTAAGGAAGAACAGAGAAGATGCCAGACCATTCGGTGGTGTGCAGTTGGTGGTTTTTGGTGATCTCTTTCAGTTACCACCTGTCGTGGCGAGTGCCTTTGAGAAAAAAGTCCTCAAAGAAAAATATGGTAGTCCTTATTTCTTTAGTGCCGATGTGTTCTCGGAGATAGAAATGCAGATGATAGAACTCCATCAGGTATTCAGGCAAAAAGAAAGGCGATTTGTCCAACTGCTAGATAACATCCGTACCAGATCACTCGACTATGAGATCATGCAAGAAATCAATGAGAGATACACCGCCGAGTCCGAAGAAGAAGGGCCAGCAATCACCCTCTGCTCTACGAATGCTTCCGTCAACAAAATAAACAACGAACAACTCAAAAAACTTGCATCGAAACCCTTTGAGTTTATTGCCAAAGTAAGTGGTCAGTTCAATCCCAAATCCTGTCCTGCGGAGCAATACCTTTGGCTCAAAGAAGAGGCGCAAGTGATGTTCGTTCGTAATGATACACAAGGGCAATTCGTCAATGGTACCCTCGGCGTCATCACTCAGATAGAACATGACAAAATCATCGTCAGAATCACCGACAAAGGCGAAACAAAAAACATCAATGTCGAGCGCATGGAGTGGGAAATGATCCAATACAAACTGGATAACAAAGACCCCAATAAATACAAAGCCGAAGTCGTCGGTACATTCACCCAGTTTCCGATCAAGCTAGCATGGGCGATAACAATCCATAAGTCTCAGGGTAAGACCTTTGATAATATCATCGTCGATCTGGGGCGTGGTGCCTTCGACTATGGACAAACTTATGTGGCTCTAAGCCGATGCCGCACCTTAGAAGGCATCCGCCTCAAAAAACAAATTACAGGAAAAGACATCATGGTCGATCAGATCATCGTCGACTTCTATGAGACCATGAAGCGACTCAACTAAAGTGTAAAGTAGACGTCACTTTATTGTTGACTGGTCAATGTATTACGAGAATTTATAGAGCATTTTGAGAGCCTTTATTATCAATTTGACAGCCATGGACATATAGTTTAAAACATTTTCATATATAAGTTCTAAGACACTGGATTTGGTCAACTCCATTAATGCATATTGACATAACAATGCATTAATATCAGATACTTTGATGTGCTATTTTCCCATTCATGAGGCTTATTTTCAAGGTAAGGAAGGTAAGGCAGGCAACCAAGTGAACAAGACTCACTAATTCCCACAGGAATGTTTACTTCATGGAATAAAATTGAACCATGATATGACATTCAATTTTAGTAATTCAAAATCCAATAAATGAAATTGTTTTTACTTCTCTTAACAACTTGTTTTTTGCATCCATCTGATAATGCATCATTAGAGGTTGCTGGCGCTGCTACTAAATGCTTCGTAGAAGCTAACATTGAGAATCTAATAGTTAATTATGATGATGACTGTAACGGTTTCAACTGGAGCATCGTTATTTGCAACAATTCTCAATATTGCAGGTCCTATGCAGGTTTTGTTAATGTATCGATCGAATATTGCCCTTTTGACGGAGAATTATTCAGAGAACACTTTCCTTCTTTACCACCAAGAACATGTGTTAGAGTCTCGGGTCACCTACCTCAGTCATGCGGTACTGTATGCATCAGAGCCAAAATAGAAAATTCGGAACAAGAAGAGTTAAACGATTGTCGCTCATGCTGATCAATTAACTAAGTGTTAAGCGAATCCATTTCGCATTTTAGATTTAGCCATTTCTTAAAAAGTTACAAGAGAATTTCTAACTTAGACTTGTTACTATTTTTCTCAAGAGTTATACTAAGAAATGGCTAAATCTAAAAGAAAACGAAAAGCGGCAGTAGCCAACAAAAAGCAGGAAAAGAAATTTTTATTTATCGTTATAGGAATAGTTATCATTCTACTAGTTCTACTATATGCGATCTTTATGATGTCTAACTAATAGAGGGATGAAATTAACTCTGGATCTGGCATGTGAGAGTAAGCAAGAGTGGGTAGATGCTGTCATGGCAGACTTTGATTCTTTTCTACAAGACCATGCAGATTGCGAGCGTAAAGCCTCTGCCATGGCGATGAGTTTTGTGGCTAAATATCCTGATCGCAAAGAAATCTTACCGGAACTAATCGAAACTGGAATAGAGGAACTGGAGCATTTTCAGATGGTCTACAAGGTTATGGAATCTAAAGGTGTACCCTTGGCCCATTCCATCGGCGAAGATCCCTATATCAAAAGACTGCTCAAACTCTGCCACTCTGGTAGAGAAGAGAGATTCATGGATAGGCTTCTATTAGCTTCTTTAGTAGAGGTACGTGGTGCGGAAAGATTCAAATTAGTAGCAGAAGCCCTCACTGATGCAGAACTAAAAAAATTCTACAAAATGCTCTGGGTTTCTGAGGCCAAACACGGGCATATTTATGTCAAAATGGCCCTACAATATTTCCCTGAGGATCAAGTCTATAAAAGATTAGAATGGTGGGTGCAACAAGAAGCGGATATATTGAATAGTCTGGAAATAAGGGCTGCATTACACTGAGGCCTCAAAAAAAATCTATCATTTATATTATCTTGTGCTTAAATCAAGCTTAATAAATAACATCGTTATGAAACAACTTTACATAATCCTTCTATTGCTTTCCCCCTTTCTTTCTGTTACCCAAGAACTTATTTTGAGTTATCCATTTAGCGGTGACGCTATGGATAAGTCCGGGAATCAAAACGACGGTATGATAGTAAATGCAACACTTACCGAAGACTTTGACGGTATAATGGACAACGCCTATCAATTTAATGGAATTAACTCCTATATAAGTGCTGGTGAACATGAATCATTAGAAGTAGATACTGCATTGACCATTATGGCTTGTATTAAAGCCACGGGAAATGGAACAACAAGAGCTGGAGGTATTATAGTAAATAAAGAAGGTGAATACTCATTAGCAAGATTTGAAGATGGGAGTCTAAGGTTTGCAATAGCTGACGAAAATGGATGGGAAAACCATATCAATACTAATTTTTTCATACCCTTGGACCAATCTATGCATGTCGCCCTTACGTATTCGCAATCAGCTGGTGAAATAAAATTGTACGTAGATTCGGAACTAGTTCATACGCAGTCATTTAGTTCTAATATAGGTGACAACCATGTTTTTCAAAATGAATTGAGAATAGGCGGACGTCAATTTTCGAGTCAGTTTTTCGACGGAGTCATTGATGAAGTAAGAGTCTACAATTACTCAATTGATGAAGAAGAAATACGATGTGCCTTATCCACAAGTACGAGAGATCTTATAAATCTAGATGACCTGAAACTGTACCCCAATCCTTTTATTGAAGGCATCTACATAAAAGACGGAAAAGAGAGTTTCTTTGAGAAAGATGCAGAAATATTAGATCTTTCAGGTAAGGTGATAGGTAGATACAGAATTAATAGTGGTTATATAGATCTAAGTAATTTGGTTCCAGGCCAATACTTGTTAAAAGTCATAACCTTAAATGGCGATCGACTCTTTAGAAAAGTAATCAAAATTTAGCGCTGTAACAATTGCTTGATTGGAGCAAAATAATAGATTTAATAAAGTATACATTATTCTAGTTAGTTCTTTCTTTATAGCTAACATCGTAATCATATTCTCTCATCTTAATAAGAAAATCAGACAAATCCTCATCGGCATTATAGCCAATATCAAGTCTATCGAATAAATGCTCGATCGCCTCAGAAACAGAAACATTAGGATAATAATGATCTCTTAGATGATGTAGACTTTTCATCAACTTGAAAGCGTCGTACCACGTAAAAAAGACCTTTTTGCGATCTTCTTTATTCTGCGTCCGTTGTTTAATTTGTTCGATATTTTGATCCAGTTCAAAAAGTGCAGCCAATTCTTTAATTTTTGACCTAATCGGCTGATTATCAATTACTATATATTCCTCAACCTCAAGTAAGATACCAAGACCATATCGAACAAATTCAAGTATTACTTCAAATGACTCAGGGTTATACGTGCTATAATTATCGTTTTCATGATCCAAAATCAGCCCTACTGCCCTTCCTGTCCCAAAAGGGACTCTCTCAGATCGCCTGTGAGAGGCAATCACAGTCGTACCGACCATATCCCCTAAAGATTCTCTTTTAGTGTATTTATGGAGAAAATAGAAGTCTTCTCCAGCTTGACGCTTGTTCATACCGCCTACTTTAGCATAAGATTCTGACCTGACGGCCATCGCACTCCCTATAGTCTGGTAAGCATAAGGCAAACTAATAAGCCGTTGCATATTAATGAAATACCTGAGGTGCAACTCATACTGTATGATGGCGGTAGTCTCTGGACTGTCTGTCTGTATAGGATGACTAAATGCGATAGAGACCGCTTCCACATCTGGATGACTGCGGAAGTATCGGTTTATAGTTGTGATATAATTCCGTTCCACAGTACAGTCAGCATCCAAATTCACAATGATTCCTTCACTATCATAACTGTCATATATCCTGTAAGCGAGATCCATCAGTTTCTTTCTTGCCCACCCTACACCACGCTCTTTTTGTGAGACTTTCTGGATGTATGTTCGCACATCCAGGTTGGTCGATGTCCAGAGTTTCTTTTTGGATAGAAGTTGTTTGTATAAGTTCTCTGATGATATCTTTATCTCAGACTTATCCGTCTCAGAATAATTAATGAGTACGAGGACTAAAGTATTATGCTGAGATGCAGTCGCGCTTCGACCTATAGATAAGAGGCACGGCTCTATATCATTGATGGATTCGTTATAAGCGGGGATGACGATAATGGACTCAGGACATTGGGAGAGATTGGGCAATTCCAAAGAATAATCACATCTTTGGCTTAGATATTTTCTTTTATAATTTGGGATTTTCTGCATATCACGATAAGTATCCGATTCTATTACCTATATCCTATTTTGGTTCGGTTTTATATTATGCACTAAGGCTACATTTTCCGTGCATATTGGAGTCACAAGAGAACTATCAAAAACGCTCCATAAGAAACAGAACCAGCATACTTAGCACTAACGGGCCTCTACATCTATCCGTTCCTCTCCACAAAGGAAAGACAAAAATGAAAATCACAGAGGTCAAAATTGCATATTTCGAAAATTGGCAAAAAGAACATATAAGATCACTAGTGGCGGCATATCGGTCTTCTCCATATTATGACCATTACGCTGATAGTATTAATGCGCTGTTACTACAAGATCATCTAACATTATTTGACCTATTTACTTCTGTGGACGCACTTATTAACAAGTACCTTGGATTATCAGATATGAATTATACAGAAACATTCGTCAAACCAGAAACTTATCCTGGAGTGGACGTAAGAAGGAACTTTAATGATGCCAATGCCAGTTATGCTTTTTATAATCAAGTCTTTGAGCATAAATATGGTTTCGTACCTAATCTCAGCATATTAGACCTACTATTCAATAAAGGTCCTGAATCGCGCTCCATATTAGAACAAACAAACATTACTTTTAGAAATAATTTGAGTCTAAAAGAAGGACAATAACTATGACGAATAAATTACTGGACAATCAGATAAATGCCTACGGTGACCAATTATACGAGGCCGTCGATGCACTACACAGCATCACCAAACGAATAGGACACCAAGAACTGGAGAGTACTGTAAAGGATATACGGGATAGAATACAGGATCCCTATATGTTCGTCATAGTGGGTGAGGTCAAAGCGGGCAAAAGTAGTTTTATCAATGCCCTACTGGAGTCCGATAAAGGAATATGTAAGGTCGCACCGTCACCTATGACGGATACGATACAGCAGATTGTGTACGGGGATAAAGAAAGCATCGTAGAAATCAATCCATACCTTAAGCGTATAACGCAACCTGTAGAAATCCTGAAGGAAATTGCTATTGTAGACACCCCAGGAACGAACACGATCATAGATCACCATCAAGAGATCACAGAAAAATTCATACCCGCATCAGATTTGATTGTTTTTGTTTTCGAATCTAAAAATCCTTATCGCCAATCAGCGTGGGAGTTCTTTGATTATATCAAAGACGACTGGAGAAAGAAAATCATATTCATACTGCAACAAAAAGATCTCATGCAACCTGATGATCTCACCATCAACATCAATGGTGTAAAAGATCAGGCTATAAAAAAGGGCATTCCTGATCCAAAGGTATTTGCTGTGTCTGCACTACAGGAGCAAAAGAAAGAACTAGAAGATAGTGGATTCAAACCAGTACGTCAATATATTTTTGACAATATAACGGGTGGACGTGCGCCTTATCTTAAGCTAGTCAATAATGCCGATACAGCACTGAACATAAATGACAAAATATATAAAGGTGTCATTATCAGAAAAGAACAACTAGATGCAGACCTTCGATTCCGAGGAGACATACAATCTACTCTCGACGATCAGGAATCCAAAACACAAAGACAAATAAAAATACTGGTAGAAAATCTCATTGCCAGTTACGATCGCATCACTAATAGAAAGAAAGAGGAACTCAAGGAAGGTATCGGATTTATGAGTATGATAAAGAGGTCGTTCCAGTCTACTTTTGGTGGGGCACAATCACCTAAGGATTGGTTACAATCCATGACCAAAGATCTGGAACAAAGTCTTAACAATGAGTTCAAAGACAGATTGCAGGATGGTGTGGTAGACATCGCGGATAACATCCAAAATATGGGCAAACTCATCAATGCAAAAATCAAAAACAGCGAAACCATCCTCAAGGACAACCACGAAATATTTGCCGACATCGCAGAGAAGAGAGCCAGCATACTAAAGGACCTTCAGAAAGAGTTCGCAGGTTTTCTAAAGAGATCAGAAAACTTTTATGACAATGATATTATAAGAGGAGGTGAGCGCATCGGCCCTAACCTCGCTGCAAGTGGAGGCATCGCCGTTGTGGGTATCATATTGACAACATTGACCAATACGGTGGTATTCGATGTGACTGGAGGTATATTGACCGCTATAGGGTTCATTTTCGCAGGTATGACCTTAGGACTCAACCGATCCAAAATCATCAAGCAATACGAAAAAGAAGTAGATAACGGAAGAGAAAAAATAAGAGAAGAAGTCACACAAAAACTACATAACTACACACGCAACATCAAAGAAAAGATCGAAGACAATTTCAATAGATTTGATAAGCTCTTAGAAGAAGAACAAGAAACCATAAAGGAATTAGAATCAGAACATGCACGCATCGAAGCCTCTATAAGTCAACTGAAGCTCGAGGTGCAAAAGGTCATTTAGTCATTTTTTTGGTTTTGCATATTATCCGCTATCAGTTGATGAAAGAAAGCTCCTTTCTTATAAAAGATAAGACTGTAATTTGTCTTGATAAAATGGGATAACCTATAAGTCCATCTAAGTTTAGTTTATACCCCTTATTAAGATGGGATATATCGCTAAATATGGCCGGAACTTTTTCAAAAGATTTTTCTCCCATAGCTATTTCTTTAATATCTCCACTCTTGACCTCTATCTGATTATTATCAGCACCAGTAAGTGATGTATTATCCACATTAAGGATTGTTTCCTTGAGATCACCAAACAATTCCGCATGTATCAGATTAGTTTCTGCCCCCGTATCAATACCGAAATTTAATGCCATATCATTTATAACCAACTCTATAATAGGGATATGTCCGTGCATTTCCATTGGAATAGTCTTGATCTCTTTGTTCCCATAATTGTCATTAATGTAATTCTCATAGTAATCGGGCGTCACAAAGCTCAATACCCGCCTATCATAATCCATAATCATATCGTAATCCTTAATTAACTCGTATCCAATCAACCCATAAAACTCATAAGACAACTCATCCTCTAAATGCGATAGATCAAATGTCATAACCTCCTGATCCTTCATGCGAATACCATAAAAGTCGAGCTGAATAATCGTATCTATGTCTAGTCCACTTATGGAACCCGCTACACCTTTTGATGTAGATATCGTCTTACTGAAATCTTCATTTTTAGCGCTATATCTTGAATTAAGAATGACCTTGGGAGCGCCGCTATCAAGAATAAACTTTCTACCTTGCCCATTTAATAGAACATCTACAGCTATCAGGTTACCTACCATCTGAAAAGGAACTTCTATAATATGATCGTCACTAGTCTCTATGCTTGTTTCCGACTTCATCATTTTGACCTGCATGTCAAAAAGGTTCATTTCCCTGATCAAACCATCTTTATTAAAAATAAAAGTCGCCACCTTTTCACCTAAGCCTTCATAGACCATATTATACTTCAATATAGTCTTGTCATCATTTTTTTGCTCGGATATTTGATCTATGGAGATGACAGTATCACCTAATTGAGAAACGAGTTGGTCCAGTATCAATATAGCGATTTCGCCTTGATGTCCAGACATAGAAAAATCAGTGGCGAGATGGGCTTTGATTTCTTCAGCAGATTGCTTATTGATGGATTTGACTATTAGCTCTATTATGTCTTGGCAACCTAACTTTTCTTGCGTCCATGTTGTATTTGCAATCAGCATTGCCATAAGGACCAGGAGTATTGCTTTGGACTGCCATAATGTCTTTCTCATCTTTCAGGTATTTATTAGATAAGGCCAAAACTATGACACTGTGTTGAAGATTATCACCTATAAGGGGGTGGATATTGGTACTACACCCCCTTATTTCAAGATGTATTAGTCAAATAATTCGTCTCTGGAGTTGATATCCAGCTTTTTATAGATGTTATTAATATGGGTTTTGACAGTACTGGGACTGATGGACAGGTCTATGGCAATCTCCTTATTAGTTTTGCTGGACTTGATCAAGCCAACAATTCTTTTCTCCTGTTGAGTCAATTTATCTCTTTTAATTCTTGAGTACTGAGAACTACTCCAATAAGAATAAATTGAGAACAAGATACTTCCACCGACCAAAATCAAACCCATTATGTAGAGAATACTTATGTCATCATTGCGACTATATAAATCTATCACAACAACTGATGTTCCATCCTTGTCGTAACTGTATACATTCCGACTCGTATGAAAATCCAAGAATAAAATGCCCAAGCCAACAATGAACGAAAACAATACTAGATGGATTTTGAGGCTATTACGATTATATAGGTCCATTTTCGAAATTAAGTTTTACCCCTTACTTCATTAATTAAATACCTTAGAAAACTAGAGGAGGAATAAGCATAATTAAAATAGAAGAAAATGGTTATTAGCGCTAAGATTAAATCAATAATTGTAGCAAAAAAGTTACCTGATTTAAAATCCGAATAAATTCTCATAATAAGAAAGGCAAATAAGAGTAATCCAATTATCACAATGTATGCGACTCCAATATATTTTGAGAACCTTGGGCTTTGCTCCCAGTAAAAAGTACTTTCTCTTGTAAATGATACTTTCTCTTGATCCAGTTCCAAAAAAGCCCGTATTTCGGCTTCCATACTTCCCAAGTAACGGTAATTTCGTGTTATGGTAATGGTTCTATGATATAGTTGAACGAATAAATATAGAACGACCATTAAAATTACACTTTGTATTAGTCCATACGGAAAACTGCCTCTCAACTCATCTAATCTTGTCTTATCTTCTACATTAAAAATCTTGGCAATAAAATCTACCAAAAGAGGTTCTGCCTGATTAACATTAAATGTTAAAAAAGTTCCTAAACCTATTACAAAGAGAAGAATTAGAAAAGTTCGGTTTCTTTGTTCCCAGAGTGTCAGCGTGAGTTCAAATGTTTTCTGGTAATGTTCCGCTAAAATCTCTGCTTTCATAATATGTCATTTTTTGGACCATCGCTTTAATTTTTTTTTTATGCCTGGTGATATTTTCACGTTTAAATCAATATCCAACTCTAAAAATATATCATCTAATATTTGGATCGCATCACCGCCTATTTCGTTAGCCTGCTCGATGATAAATTGCAAATCCTGATCGAGATTGTTCTCGGCATAATATTTTACCAAATCCTTGAGGTTAGAATAATCTCCACCAGCAAAAGATTCTACCAAGAGACCTAACGAGGAATTTTTGGCTTTAAATATATTATACGTAATACCACATTTCTTTACCACCGCTAATTCTTTCCAATCCAACTGATCCTTGAATTTCGCATAATATTCTTCTGAGTATTTTGCGTACTTCTCATCTTGCTCCAACCAATCTGCTTTGCTAAAGTCTGCACTATTAGTCCTTACATCATTGATAAAACTTTCGTACTGCGATATATATTGCTCTTTTGTGAATGGCGAACACGATTGCAAAAAGCACAATGCAATTAATGTGAGTTGGTATTTCATATTTTTCAATGTAGCATTTTCCTAAGATATTACCACCATATATAATTCCATTTTATTGTTCTTTTCGGTTTGACTTGAATTAAGACTAACTATCTTATTTCAAGGCTTCAATTTGACCCAAAATCATTAATTTTAATTTGTAAACACTGCTCAAATGAAAACTTCCATTTTCTTTCTGCTTCTATTGTGCTTTTTCTCCTGCACCTCGTCTTGGTATCATGGAGTTTATCATTCCTATTCCGTCGAATCAGATTGCAAGGCCAGATGTCTTATTCCAGATTTATATGAATACGTATATGGAGATACTATTTATAAATATACCGGAACAGAATTGGATGCGGATTATGTCCGTTTCGAAAAAGATGTTCTAATAGAATATGGTCAAGACGCGCAATCAAAATGGGTGAGGAAAAAATCGAACAAAAATTGCCACTCTAGTGATCCTAAAGATTATTATGTCTGGTGTCTGGAAGAGACCCCTCAGACCTATGACATAATAGCAGATCTATACATCGTCACTGACACCTTTCATACCGACCAATGGATTACAATAAGACCCTTCAAAAAAACACTTGTAAAGCAAGGAGGATACACCGAAATTAGATCCATCGTTTGTCATAGCGACGTAACTCCTATACTCATAACACAGATCGGTCAAGCTCTATACAATAAAGGATACCTTACAGAACCTTACCAAACTCACAATACAGAAATGAAATCCGCATTGTCTAAATTTCAAAAATATGAAGGACTTCCCGTAGGGCACTTCGATTGTGAGACGATGGAAGCACTCTCTATAAATGTAAAATGTGATTATGAATAGGCAATTAACTTTAGTAGTAGGAACTCTGATGTGGGTGATGTTATATTGCTCCTGCAATCAGCAATATTATACCTACGATAACCAGACTTACAACTCAGAAAAGACGGACTATCCAGAGGGTTCAGGTTGCTATGCACAATGTGCTATACCTGATTCGACACTACAGCAATACCATCCTGCCATATACGAGTATACAGGTCAAGATTATGATCAGGACTATGTAGAATACCGCGAAGGCCAAATAGTCGGTATTGCCGAAGAAGCTAGTGCTAAGTGGGTAAAGAAAAAAGCAGATAAGAATTGTCTCTCCTCAGATCCCGATGATTGCCTTGTCTGGTGTCTCGTAGAGTCACCTACCAAGTATATCACAAGAGATATGTACATCGTCACCGATACGAGCCTGACTACAGAATGGGTTATTATAGACGCAATAAGAGAGAAAAGCTTAAATGCTGCTAAAGATATCGTGGAATGGCGAGGCGTCGTCTGCGATCAGTATCGTACGCTACAGTTCTACGTGGATCTTAGTCATGCCTTGATCGATAATGGTTATGCCACAGACATATCCACCAAATTTTCCAATAGCCTTAGGACCAGTCTAAAAAAATATCAAAGAGACAATCTATTACCTGTAGGACAATTGGATTGTGAGACGATGGTCAGCTTGCAGTTAGATGTGCATTGTGATCATTGAAGTTTATTGAGCATCTCATGCGCGTCGGCGAAGACACTAGCATGAGAAATCATATATTATCTTTCAGATATTTTTCACTTTTGCTTATGGGTATCCTTACCCACATAGGGTGATGATCCGAGACGTGATAAGTTCTCCATTCTTTAAAATACTTTTGAAAAGATTTCTTGGCTCGGAGTTTCTTGCCCTTTGATGTCTTTTTCATCCTTGGGATATATTCTTCATAATCTTTATCTGACATCACTGTTTTGAACAACTCAAAAACGCCTCCATTAGGTATTGCTGCCTCTCTATCTATAAATGAAACTAATCCGCGTTCGTTAGTTTTAATAGCAATCTGATCATAGTACTTATCCTGACCAATATTAGAAGGCTTCTCTACCCTCTTAGGTATGATAAATTTATGCTTCTTGAGTGCTTGCATCGTTTTGTGATCGGGATGAACAATATTAAAGTCACCCAATAAAATTGTAGTCTTTCCGAGTTCGAGTGATAATTTGGCACGATCCGAAATCTCCTCTGATATGGTTTCTATTTCCTTTATTCGGCGTTTTAGTTTTTCACCTGACTCTGATCCAAAATATATATGCACGGTGCAAAGGTCAAACACAAACCATCCCGCCTGAAAAGATACCAAAAAAGGGGTACGAGCAAACTGACGACCTTGCTTCATAATCTTCTTATCTTCTGTCTCTATATCCACATTCTCTGTAATCAATTTCGTTCTCGACAATACAATTTCTCCGGCTATATTCTTAAACCATACCTTTCTTTTATCATAGACAAATGTCATTCTTTCTCCATTGCCACCATCTGCATACTCACTTACATCAGTCGCTATGTATTCCCAATCTCTACCTAATATATTCATGATGGTTTCCCAATCTTTAAGCCCATTCACTTCTTGCACAGCCACTATATCAAAAGCGGAAATAATTTCTGCTATATAAAACAAATCCTCCTTATCTCTCTTGCCATGCTTGCTTCCATTCTTTCCTAAGTCTCTCACATTCCAGGTAGCCAATAAGAGATGCTCGTCTAAATCCTTTTGAGGTATTTCTTTTTTTAATCTTTTACGCAGACTGATTAGATTAGAAGCAGTTTTTTTCTTTTTCTCAGTCTTTAAATCTCTGGCGTATCTGAGTAACGGATAATATGGCATAACACTTTTTGTTTTTAAGATAAGAAATCTAATTTTAATTTAACTCCCCTTCTATAATTCTGATTAGATTTAGAATCATACCATCCAAAATTTAAAATCATCCTTCCACGTTATTTCTTTATGTACTATAATGTGGCAAGGACCTTAGTAATAATTATTTTCTTCTCAGCTATCCGTGCAGAAAATCTAAAATCGCAATCCGTCGAATACAAAAAAGTAGAATGGGAAGTTGTAAAAATCGGTCAATGCGGTCTCAACAATAATGAAGTATCACTGGGAACAGAAGTCAGACATAATTTCAATTACAAATTATCCTTTGGCATAGAAGCAAAACTTGCGACACCTGAAAAATTAGAGCATGACAATTACTTTCTGAGTGGTGTCCAAGGTCAGGTATTTCTTACTTCTGATTATTATTATAACCTAAAAACAGAACTCCGACCATTTGCTGGAGCCGGTATTGGACTACTGGGTGAGGGATGGGGATATAGTGGTAGACTTGGTATAGAACTATGGCATTTCAGATTACTGCTTGATTACTCCGTGCCCTTCAGAGAAGTTAGGTCTTCGTCAGTCTCATATTGTTCTATACAGTTAGGATTTACTCTTTGGGGAGGGCCTAAAGAGTAAATCCTATTCTTATTATAATTATCGCACAATGGTCACATTCCCTTGCTTCTCATACTCCAATCCATTAATACAAACTGCGCGCAAATAGTAACCATAGACATCAGGCTCTAGTTCTTTGTTGTTATAAGAACCATCCCATTCTATATCTTGATCCGTACTCTCGAAGACTTCTTCTCCCCAGCGATCATACACATGCAATTCGAACTCGTCCAGAAAGTTAGATTCTATCCTCCATGTGTCATTGAATAGATCACCATTAGGAGTAAACATATTAGGGACGAAAATATCACTATCGTCACACGTCGGTTGTACCACACGGACTTCTACCGTATCTGATTCTATGCATCCATTGTCATCTGTGACCTGCACTGTGTATATGGTCGTCACATCAGGAGTTGCGACGGGCTCTGCGGTCAATGCATCATCTAATGATTCCGATGGGCTCCATACATAGTTATAGTCAGGATTTTGGTCTGTAAATAAATCTGTAGACTGACCCAAGAGTATTTCTTGAGGACTCGCATCTGCCATAAGACCGTCAAAAAATCCATCTACCTCGACCGTATAGTTAAGTATATTCTGACAGCCATCTGTTTTGACATAGTTAGCCGTATAAGTAGTTGTTTCTTGAGGTGCGACTGTGATTATGTCGCCGTCATCAGATACAATATCATCTTTTGGATTCCAATCTAAGGAGTAACCATCTGACGATACTGCTCTAAACTGCAGCTCTACTTCATCACCAAAACAAACAAATTGATTACCTAATATTTCTGCATCGATGATGGATTCTTGTAATACGACCGTATCACTATCCACACATCCAAAGTTATCCGATGCCATAGAGATCAGTGTGACATCACCCACGGGATTATATCCAGATAAAGCGATACCTGTGCCGATGACATCATTGGCGACAAGCCACTCTATATTAAGATTAGGTATGCTTGATTGTACTATAATACTAACATCCGACCCCTGACAATAATTTATAGTATCTTGACCAAACTCTATATCCAAACCAATATCTTCGAAAATATCAACCATAAAAGTATCCCGGGCATTGCAACGTCTGTCATCTATGACTTCTACCTGATAGACAGTCGGTTGTGATAATGAGTCAATAACGAGTTGCGCACCAGTACCGAGCACATTACCTAACTCATCATACCATATTACAGAATCCATACTGTTCAACTCTAATTCTATCCCAGATCCTATGCAAGTCGCAAGACCAGCTACATCGTCAAAATCTACCTCTGGCAATATAGTATCGTCTACATCCACAATAAATGTCTCCGTTGTAGCACAACCAAAGTCGTTAGTCACTACAACAGAAAGTGAGGTATCATTAGCTATTTCTGATATCGTAATTTCCGCACCACTTCCTATCTCACTTCCATCCGTATAAGACCATGTCACCTCATCGTCCGTATTGAGTTCTAATGTGAATATCTGATTATCACATATAGCCACGTCTTGTAAACTTGTAAAATCCACTATCGGATTATCCAGTATCTCAATAAAAACATTACGCGTAAAAGTACACCCCAAATCATTGGATGCCGTTGCGGTCAGACGTGTGTCGCTGGTGAGATTACTAAGTTCGATCTGATTGCCTGTTCCTACGACCGTACCATCATCAAAGGTCCACTCGATAGGATGATCAGAGTCTGCGTAAATGATGGCACTACCACCTGAGCATACTTCAGTATCAGAAAAATTTTCAATATTAAATCTTGGTGCTTCTATGAATTGGATATCTACAAAATCCATATTCATACAGCCATTTTCGTCCATGACAGTTACTTCTATCTCTAAAGAATTAGCTAAGTCAGATAGTGTAATCGTCTGACCAGTTCCTATAATAAGTCCCGATCCAGATTCCTTCCATGTGATCCCAGGATAATTTCTATCCAATGATATATCCACCACCGTATTCTCACAATAAACAAATTGCGCACTCGGCAAAATATTAACCTCTGGCAAATCAACAACATCTACGGTCACTGTATCAACAAAGAAACACGAAGAACCCAAACTGGTAGACACCGTTACATAGAACTCTCCGTCCTCAGAAAGCGAGACTGCAGGATTGGATTCATTCCTGATAAGTGGTACACCCTGAGGGCTTTCCCAGTTATAAGTATAAAAGTCAGGTCCGACGGGATTCAATCCCACAATAGCCTCTCCACATTGTATAATATCCTCAAAAGGAAAACTTGGGTCATCAGCTCCTATAATAGTTACCGTATCTTCCAAAGAACAAAATCCATCACTAAGGCTTATGATGAAATCTTGCTCACCCGTAAAATTGGGGAAGACAAAATTGCCGTTGCCGTCGTCTACAATATTATCCGAAGGACTTATATCCACAGAAAGATTTGGTATATCTGTAGCAAAAACTACAGCATCATCACCATTGCATATTATCTGATCGTTAAAACTAGCGCCCAGGGGTATTGTATTGAGAATAATATTTTCTGTAACCAAAGTATCATGGCACCCAGACTCCGCATATATCCTTAGCGTCACATCTACCATCGTATCTATTCCGACATTCACAATAGGATCTCTGACACGCACGGTATCACTACCTTGAGAAGAATTAATGATCCATTCGTAATCAGTAGATTGGACGCTCACCGTATTATTTGTCAATTGTAACTCTGTCGTCCCATCACAATCAAAAGAAGCATAGGCAAAGGAAGCATCGGGTTCGTCCACGACAGCAACTCCTATTTCTGAAAATGCGGTATCAACACACACTCCATCCGTCACGATCATCGCCACTGTATACAGGCCGGATTCTGGAAAAGTAAATAAGGGCTCATACTCGTTACTGGTCAAACTGTTATCTGGGTAATCAAATATCCAGGTAAAGTCCAAACTATCGACAGGTAAAAAATTGGAAGTAGAATTATTAACGAATTGAACCTGCAAACCATCACATTGTACCAAAGCACCAGGCTCTACGGCTGCCACAGGATCACGCCCACATACTCTTACATTATACTCAAACTCTCGCCTGACCTCCGATAGCAACACCCCATCCCTAAACTCTCTGACACAGACTCCTATCAAAAATTGACCTACCTGATTAGGCACAGCCAAAATCTGACCTGTATTCTCATCTATACTTATTGGTGATCCACCCATCATATTATTTTCGCTAAAACCAGAGACGTATGCCACAGAAGGAAACGGTGGTCCTGGATTCTGACGAATAGCAGCATTGGGTTGCGGGTCTTGCTCTGTTGCACCGATGGACGGCGCACACATATAATATACCAATGAGTCCCCATCTGCATCAAATGCGCTATGGTCGAACCGTAGCGTATCATCGACGCATATATAGACGTCCGGCCAATCTAAAAAAGCAGGAGAACTATTACAGGATTCCAAAGCGGCCTCTGTAATCTTCACCCAGTATGTACCTCCAGTCTGGAGAGGGTCTATAATATTATTAAGAGAAATGTTACGACAGCACCTTTGATATGCCAGAATATAACCGTCTTCTATCGGTGGTAATATAATGGTATCCATATAAGTGGTCGTCTGTACACATACATCCCCACCGATGACATTACATTCACTGGTTAATATTTCGTTGAGCGTATCATCTCCCATGAAGGGTATCTCGATTATTCCGTCTCCATCTAGCGTCAATACCAATTGGTTCCGATTATATATGAAGACACTGGCTAAGGAATCAAACTGCGCATTATCAGCACCATTAAAACAATCCCTTCTAAACTCTAACTTGACCTCGTAACGATCATTACCCAAACAACGGTAACTCATACTACCTCCCGCCACGTGCGTGGCACTTAATTCTATGACTGAGACCAATATCGAAATTACGAGAAGTAGACTTTTATATAATTTACACATGATGTCAGTTTTAATTTTTATTGAATTGAATTTCGTCAATTTCGACTCTTCGCTCTCGACTTGCTTCTGGACTATATATAGACTGTGCAGGACTATTTATATTATCGCTCACATGCGTCGGAGAGGTCGTCTCACCAAATGATCTTTCCGTTATCTTAAGCTGACCAGAATCTATATACTTAACTAACACACCACTTCTCCATTGATAAAACTCCTTACGCACACTATCTATACGTCGTCTACCTAAGGCCGTATTATAATCACTCGCTGCCACTGGACTAGCAAATCCTCTGAGGTAGATATTGGCTTCCTGACCATTTTCTAATACCAAGAGCAATTGCTTTTTGAATTTCTCATAGTTATTATATCCACCTTTTATATCTGACTCAAAAAGAGACTCTAAATCGTTATTGGCTATCACCTGATCTTCTTTGGAAAACTTAGAGAGATATACTTGTCGGAACTTCTCTTTTCTATCATAATATTTGTTGTACGACTGCGTATAATTGACTGTAGACGACGTGCTTAAGGTTCCGCTATCTGGTTGATCATTATCAAAGTATAAACTGACAGGTATAGAGTTTTCGAGGGAGATCACAGCTTTCTCTACGACATCTAACAAGCGCAAGGCGGCCACCCTTTCTACTATACTTTCCTCAGTACCCGAAGTAAACTCGATTATCGTTTCCTTATAACCCTCTTTATTCACCTCTAATAAGTATTTTTTATTAGGCTCTATAGGAAAAGATATTTCGTGACTTGCATTATTCAGTCTTTCGATAACTTGATTAGTACCTAATTCTGTCAGATAGATATCTGTATTAGTCAGAGGACCATTGGTGTTCACCTCTATGACCTTTAGTTGCAGCTGGTATTCCAATGGCTTCAATGCGATGGTACGGCTGATCTTATTTTCATCTCCAGCGATGCCCTCGATTCTGCCTAAGTCTATTGTGGAAGTTTCATATCCTGGTTTTTCCACTTTGACTTCTAGGTCTTTATCGCATGGTAATTGAATAACCTGACTGGAAGAATCTATAGGTGTTGTCAGTATAACTTCATTGTTCTTTTTGTCATAAAAAGTAACCGTCGTCATGCCGATCGGCGCATTACTTATGGCATCCACCGTTATAAGTTCAAAGTCTACCTTGCAAGCCTTGGTATATCCTTTATATATGTCATAACAACAAGTCTCAAATTTGGAATCTAAGTATTGGGAACCTGGTCTATTAGAAGCTAATAGTGCCGTGCTACCATCTTCACTCAGAGAAAAGTAAAGGTCATTATTAGGTGAGTTCACCTGAGCTCCTAAGTTCTCTATCTCTCCAAAACCATCACCAGTGACTTCCGCCTGATATACATCATATCCCCCAAAACCTAATCTTCCCATACTGCTGAAATAGATTATTTCTTTTTCTTTATCATAGAAAGGAGAAACATCATCTTTCTCTGTATTCAATCCTTTCAGATTAAGTGGTGCATCGAAATCCATACCCTCGCTCACCGACACCTTCCATATATCAAGACCGCCCTGAGTCCCATATCTATCTGAAGCAAAATATAAAGTATAAGCACCATCGGATTCTACGACAATATGTGGATGTGTCGTTGTCCATTGTGGGTTATTGATATTATCTGGTAATCTGACGGCGGAGGTAAAGTGCCCCGACCCATCTCTGCGCGAATAATATATTTCGCATCTGATTTTTTCCGTATCCACATATTCGCCTAGAGTAAAAAACAATAGCTTCCCATCAGCAGAAAGTGACGGATGAGATATCATCTTCTTTTTTGATAATCCGCCGATCTTGACCACATCTTGGCCTTTTACTATTTGAGAATTAAGATCATAGCCTATGTCTTCGTCTCTATATCGCAGTGCACTATAATATATCTGATCGTCGACCATCTGAGGCGCGTGCTCGGAGTACGGACTATTGACCTCATCCACTGGAAAGAACTTATCATAATCACTTATCATGGGTTGCTTGATCGCCCACTCCGCAGACGACTTAAGGAATATGACCTCTTTAGTCAACGTGCTATCGACCTCAGAATATTCTGATAAGAAAAGATCAAAATCCGTCAAGGCGTTTTGGTAGTGACCTTTCAGCAAGTGGATATTCGCCATCTTATATCTGACATGATGAGCCACATCGGGTGCTGGTTCGTCCTCTATATATTTAGTGTACATCTCTGTTGCGAGGTCAAGAGAATAGGTCTTATAAGCGGATTCCGCATAATTATAAATAGACTCTTCATCAAGATCATTTTGCTCTTCTGCCAGAGTATAATATTTCATCGCCTCTATATAATTGGACTTTTCGTATGAAGCATCCGCATGGTCTATAAGTTGTTTGTAAGAATAGTATTGTCCACTCAGATGCCCTGCAAAACCCATTATTAGGAGCACATATATTAATCTAGTCATGTTATACATTTATAAAAGAAAGAAATGGGTTAGTAGATCAGGCAAGGCTTAAAGGGCCCCTCTGGGATCTTCGCTATAATATATCTAATGCTCAGTTCTGGTCCGCCATCTCCATTATTAGCCGCCTGCCAATCAGAGATCGTCCTATCATAGGATAAAGCGGCATATATCCGACCTATTTCTAAGGCGACCATCGGATACCACGCATCTTCCCATCTATAGCCGATGCCCAGATATAAGGCACTATTCAGGTTCTTGTTGAGATATAGCTTTCCTTGTAGGTTGCCGACTATTTCTCTGTAGGCATCCTGCTTATGGTAGAGACCATTAAGAATTAGGTCTAACTTATTAGCGACTTTCTGATTAAGCATACCGTAGATGGTCATGCGCATCGGTCTTTTGGACTGAATATCTATGCTCGAAAACTGGTCTGTCGGACTGATAATGTGATAAAGCCCGATGCCCAGATCTATATGCTTTCTATAGTGCTTTTGTCCTCTATAATTAAGCCCTACACCGATGTCTAGATATGTCGTTCTATCCGCTCCGACGAACTCTGGTGCAATAGATGGATCAAAGGTCCGCCCATTCCATTGATTACCCGTCAGGGCGCTGGTGGCATCATAGCTCCTCTGAGTGAAGGCAACATTGACACCAGGCGTGAGATACTTGCCCTCGGACATCTTGAGTGCATAGGACAAGAATCCATTGATACCTGTCATCCCAAGATTAAGGTCTCCAGCACGATCATAATTGAGTAGCGCGCCGATGCCCAAATAATTATTGCGGTTATTCTTATAAAACTTGAAATCTATACCCACATCAGCACTCTGATAATCTACAGGTACAGACGCCCATTGTTTCTTATAATTGGCGTGTATCCTCATATTACCATTAAACTGTCCCGTCAATGCTGGATTAAGATTGAGTGGAGAGTTAAAAAACTGAGAATAATGTATATCCTGCCCTGTAGCATGAGGCTTAGCCAGATATATCATAAAGAGTATAGCCAATAAAAATCTATACATAACAGGTGTTATTACGTTAATAATATCATCAAATAATAGGGATTAATACTGCAAAGAATCGAAAAGTAATAATAGGTAAACGATTGGAATAATTTTTACGCTGCGACCTTAACTTTTGATTAAGATAATAAAAATGTCCTTAGGGATAGACAATCTTCAATAAAAAGATAATAAGATCGAAATGCTGCATTATTTGTGAAATATATGTCTTTGTTTTTGTTGTAAGGTGTACTATATTTGCACTCCCTTAGCTAAAAGAGGTTAAGTATTTATTATGCGAAAGTAGCTCAGCTGGTAGAGCACGACCTTGCCAAGGTCGGGGTCGCGGGTTCGAATCCCGTCTTTCGCTCTCTTTTTTCTGTTAATTACAGAAAAACCACTCCTAATTAGCCCGGGTGGTGGAATTGGTAGACACGCAGGACTTAAAATCCTGTGCTCATTACGAGCGTGTCGGTTCGACCCCGACTCCGGGTACTTTAGATCTTTCGATCATATCATATAGCTCAAATCTTACTCAACCCACAATTTTCTGCGCTTTTAGTGTATTTATTCTTGAGAAGATAATTTTCTTATCCTATAAAGAGATATTTTAGGCCTGAAAAACTGGTCTATACTAATCCTATTTCCACAATTTCCGTAAGGTATGTATGAATGCACTACAAGAAGATCAATCTTCTTCTTTAGTCTACCTTGTCTGGGATTACATCTATCACCTAGTTACATGCAAGCAAAAAATGAAAAAAGGAGATATCATAGAAGTTAGTGATGGAAATACTAAATCCAATCTAATTTGTTCAGGAATTGTAGAAAGTGAGCAAAATGGATTCTTTATGCTCATAGATGATTTCATTAAATACGATAAAGAAAAAGTCTTTTTACTTGGTCATAAACATCTTGATAAAACATCTGACCTTGTAAACTCAGTTAGTCACTTTGACAAATCCCAATTCTATACATCTATCAAATACGATGTATTGCTAATTCCATTGGAACTCCTTGCTGGAAATTATTCATTATTAGACTCAGTTAAATTGCATCCCAAATTCTTTCCGAGGCCGAACTTTAGTAAAACAATTCAAAATTTAAATCAGGTTAAAGAAACAATCTCACAAAGAATTAAAAAGAAAGGAAGTGCATCTAAATTTGACAATACAGTTTATAATTCGTATCCTTTAAGTGAAATATTAAGCAGTAAATCAATGAAGTTTATAGTAATAACAGGTCCACCATATTCTGGCAAAGGAACACAATGTCAAGAATTAGTAAAACAATATGGACTTACTCATATTTCTACTGGTGACCACATTAGAATGGAAAAAGACAAGCAGTCTGAAATTGGCAAAACAATGTTGGACTATGATGAAAGAGGTGAGCTTGTTCCAGATGGCATTATGAAACAATTACTGAACAAGTTAATAGAAGAGAATAGAAATGCTTCAGGAATAATTTTGGATGGCTATCCAAGGACAATACCACAAGTAAAAGATTTGGTTAGTGTTTTACGAGCGAATGATATTGAAATAGATAACATCATAAATATTGAAGTACCAACTGATGAACTTTTAAAAAGAGCCAAGAAAAGAGCAGAAACTTCAACAAGAGAAGATGATAAAAATCCAGAAACACATTACAAGAGAATTAGAGTATTTGAAGAGCTAACCAAACCAACAATTGAATATATGAAAAGAGAATTCGCAGTAAGTACTTTTGATGGTTTAGGAAAAATAGAAGAAATTACTGAACGAATCAAAGCCAGCATGTAACACATGAGGCTGTTGACAAACTATTGACACATACTTAGGATGCGTTAGAGGT
>JAHDFP010000008.1 GCA_020628095.1 Saprospiraceae bacterium | reverse complement strand
AGCAAATAGCAAATAGCAAATAGCAAATAGCAAATAGCAAATAGCAAATAGCAAAAGTCACAATTCCCTATCTTTTCATTTTGAGCTTGCCGAAAAATCTTAAGTCCTTGAAATATAACTCTGCAGATCTCTCCACAAGGTCGAGATGAAAAACTATTATTAGGAAACCTAAAAAAGAAGCCGAGCCCGTCGAATGTTTGTGGGTGGCGGGGGCGGCGCAGTGTAGAGCCTCGGAGACGACAAGATTCCTGCCTACCTGACGATAAGTCAGGCAGGTTTTTGGGTTCACTTCGACTCCGCTCAGTACAGGCTGTTTTTTACGAATGAAAAAAATGAACGGAAGAATAGGATAAAGGCGGTATTTAAGTTTCGCTTTTAGTAATTATGCTGTTAAGGTATTAACCAGTTTGCTAAAAGACATTATTTACTGAAAACGGAGATTTCCACTCATACCTTTAGTTCATTTTTTCAGTCGCAAAAAAACGAACCAAACCTGCCTACCTGAGGGTAAGTCAGGCAGGAATGCTTGGACAGCTAAACCGCTCCGCGTACCTGTCCCGCCACCCGCTTCTTTACATTTTTTTTTCATTTTGAGCTTGCCGAAAAATCTTAAGAGAAGTAGCAGCAGATGCTGAAGATCTCTCCACAAGGTCGAGATGAAAAAATATATGTCCAACATTAACAAGGTAGCCGAGCCCGTCGAATGTTTGTGGGTGGCGGGGGCGGCACAGGGTATAGCCTTACATTCGACAAGATTTTTTTGGTTCGTTTTTTTATCGAATGAAAAAAATGAACAGAAGAATATGATAAAGCGATTATCCTAAGTTAACTTATGTAAACAAGCTCAAAATGAAAAAACAATTTGAAAACTCGAAAATTATAAAAGTAAACTCTCACTACCTACTCTCTAAGGTTAGTAAGTTTCTTACTTAACCCACTTTACACTAGTTACTCATAACTATAAACTAAAACAACTACCCTCCCACATACAAAAGAGCATTACCAAACATCTGCATCCCATTATACCAAAAAGCCCGAAACAAGGGATTGTCCACCATATAGACGACTTGACCGCGACCTTTGGATTGTACGGAGATGGTCATGGCATCGGATAGTTTCTTTTTGATTTTTGAGCCAGCGAAGCCGATGACGGTAGGATCGCCTTCCAGATAGGCGACATTGCTGGCGCCTGTGAGCATGGGATAACGAAGGCTATTGGTTTTGAGGCTATAGTAGTGAGTTCCCATGCCGTAAGCCATCGGATGTGATGCATCGAGGACGTTTTTGAATATGGCACCAGGGATATAAGAGCTTATGTTATTCCTCTCTCTATCGCAGTAGTGGTTATATCGGGCGGCAAGTCGGGCGTGTTTGGATTCTTTTTCTTCGGAGGATTTGATATCATCTTCTTCGTAACTCTTTAGTGCGAATCCTGACTTATCTGCCACGGATGGTACGGCACCAGCCATCAATATCAATTTACCTCCTTGATTACAAAAATCACTAAATCTCTCCAACAAATCATCAGACAGACGATAACGCCCATCAGGTAAGATGATGGTATTATACTTATCCAATTTTACGCGCCCCAATCCTCCGATATCCACCGTCGTCATATCATAATCCAGCAGTTCGTTAAAATAATACTTGACCTCACCGTAGGCATTGGCTCTGACATTATCACCAGAGACGACTAATATTTTTGGTTGCTTGATGAGCTTTAGTTTGTTACTGCCGAGGTCTGCACCAGATATGGCAAAACCTGTCTTGAGCGATTCTATATCACACTGATCTGACATGGAAGTTATCGCGGACTGCATAGCATCCTCAACTGATTTGTTATCACCACGGAGAATAAAAAATGAGCCCATCGGATACTGGCGATCATCTATTTCTATATCCACCGTATTATATCTCACCTTGACCCCCTTAGACAAAAGCTGCATAATCGCCTTCTGTGACACCATTCCATTAGGTCGGATGACATAGGCATAAGCCTTATCCGCTAATGGCGCTCTTTTATCCATTGCCTTTTCATAAACATCAACTGTACTCACCGCTTGCATACTGGCGTACGCATCTAATCCGTAAGCATAAGGCAGCGCCCACGCCGTGATGTCATAAGTCAAAGAATCCTCCAGCGTTGCTGTCGGGTCTAAGAGCACTTGCAGCAAAGTAGACTTGGGTTGGTCGGCAGAGATAATGAGATCACCAGATTCTACGGAGAAAGTAGATTCCTTTTGCGTGTAGTAGTTGTATCCCTTAGATGATGAATTGGCATCGGCTACCTGAACGATAATGCCCTGTGCGGTCAGCATATCAGCCAGCGCCTGCGTCTTGGCGCTTTGCTTATCACTTTTTATAATATAGGACTTGTACTTACCGAGCTTGTCATTTTTTTTGTAGAAATTTTCAAATTCTGTTATTATACGCTCCGCATTATTAGATGCCACCTCGACGGTCGATAACGCAGACACGCGATGGTGATCTATACGATCATAGAGTGTCAATATCTCGCCATTGTCACCCTCGACGGCTCGCCCTGCTCTCGCAGAACCACCCTGCTCGTAAGTCATCCCTATTGCACCATTGAAGGTCGGATAGGTGTCTCCATAACTTGGATAAAAGAGATCGAAGATTTCTTTGGTGTAATACAACCATCCCCTTTTATCAAAATGCCCGGCGTGATTCTTACCGATCTCTTCCTGAAAATCTCTCTGCCACTCCGTAATATAATTATGATATGGCCTAGCCGCAGGTGCAAAATAATATGGACTGTTATGCCCCATCTCATGCAGGTCAGCCACGATGTGCGGTAGCCATTGGTTATATAGTTTGATACGATGCTTGGTCTCTGTCTGCGTCTGCCATGCCCAATCTCTGTTAAGATCAAAAAGATAATGATTGACACGACCGCCAGGCCAAGGCTCGTGGTGCTCGATGTCATCCAGATCGGTGATAATATTACTACCTGTCACATCCCGCACCCAATGCGTATATCTAGAGTAGCCATCAGGATTGACGCAGGGGTCTATGATAACGACTGTGTTTTGCAACCATTCTTTAGTAGTCTCATTATCGGGATCGGCGAGCTTATGGATGACACGCATAGATGATTCTGCGCCAGCCGCTTCGTTACCATGCACAGTAAAACCAAGCCAGACAATGACGGCCTCGTGTGCGGAGGCTTCGCCCTCTGGCATTCCCGCCTTAGCGAGGTTGTTTTTTCTTATGGGTTCGAGATTATTGAGATTATCTGGTGTCGACACGAAGGCTGCCAATAAGGGTCTCCCCTGATTAGTCCTGCCATACTCTATGAGCTGCACATGGTCGCTCTCGGCTGCGACATGCTGATAGTAATCGACTAACTGATGATGTGGTGTAAAATGCTCACCCAGATCATGGGGCAAAAAATCATTGGGTGATAGCAACTGTCCATATACTGTAGTGATACTGAGACACATTGCCATAAACAACGTGACCGTACTCTTACTATTATTTCTGTGTATTAACATCATACTCTTTTAGTATTTCTAAAGAAACATAATCCAAAGCCTTCTCATGCGTGGCGGCTAAGTTAACCAAGGGTGCCACATCGGCATGATACGCCTCCAGCCAGCGAGAGATGCATAGACACCAGCAGTCCCCAGCTTTGAGTCCTGGAAAACGATAGTCGGGATTAGGAGTGATGAGATCATTGCCTCGACTTTTGCTATACTGCAAGAACTCATCGGTCATATACGCACAGACGATATGCGTCCCATAGTCAGTCCGTCCTGTATTGCAATATCCATCTCTATAAAAACCAGTCAAAGGATCAGTACAACAAGATTGCAGTGGTGCACCCATGACATTATTAGCCTCACGTATCATCTTTCCGTTAGTATCCATTCTATAAGCTGATGATATAATAATAATCGCAGTGCATATTATGAAGATCGCTCTGATGACTATCTTATTTCGTATTCTATGTAATTATTGACCGCTTTTTCTATATCTCTGTATATGGTATCGTAAGATTCTTTGTGCAAGTCTTTTCCAGTGATTTTTTGGTACAAATCCTCGTAGCGATCAGTGACCGACTGCACAAATTCTTCTGGCATGTCAGGCATCACCTGTCCCTCTTTACCTTGGAAGCCGTGTGACATCAGCCATTCTCTGACGAATTCCTTGGACAGTTGTTTTTGCTTTTCGCCACGCGCTTGTCTATCCTCATAGCCATCCAGTATATAGTATCTGGAACTATCCGGTGTATGCACCTCATCTATCAATATTATCTCCCCCTCGTATCGACCAAATTCGTACTTGGTATCGACCAATATCAATCCCTGTTCCTTTGCCATTTTACTACCCAGATAAAACAAATCCATCGCATAACGGGTCAGTGTGTGCCAGTCTTCCTCAGTGACTATTCCTTGCTCGAGTATCTGGGCTTCGCTGATGTCCTCGTCGTGACCTTCTTCTGCTTTGGTCGCGGGTGTGATGATCGGTGTAGGGAATCTGTCACCCTCTTTCATACCATCAGGCATCGTTACACCGCAGATAATTCTCTTACCCGCCTGATACTCTCGCCACGCATGACCAGCCAGATACCCTCTGACGACCATCTCTAGTTTGATCGGGTCGGCGCGCTTACCGATGCTGACATTGGGGTGTGGACTCATGATAAGCCAATTAGGTACGATGGCCTCGCTGGCTCGTAGGAAATGATAGGCGATCTGATTAAGAATCTGCCCCTTATACGGTATCGCTTCTGGTAGAATATGATCGAATGCAGATATCCGATCACTCGCCACAATAACTAATATATTATCCAAAAAATATACATCGCGAACCTTCCCCTTATAAAAGCCTGTCTGTCCAGGAAAGTTATAATCTGTCTCGCGCAAAGCCTTAGGCATATCCTTATTGAGTTTGTTGGGTAAGTTACAACGATTATATACTTGCAGGAAAGAAATAAAGCGAAACTTTGCATACTATTGCAAGAGAATTATAGACAGATATGAAAGAAATCACAGTCCAGGAATTGCAAAAACTAAGAGCGGAAAACAGCACTTTCACACTCATAGATGTACGCGAACCAAACGAGTACGAATTCGTCAATATAGAGGGTGAACTTATCCCGATCGGCGAGGTGCCTCAGCATCACGAAAAATTCGATGAAGATCATAAGGTTGTCGTCATGTGTCGATCTGGTGGACGCAGCGCGCAAGCCATCGCGCACCTAGAAGCGCAATACAAGTACGAAAACCTCTATAATCTCAAAGGTGGCATCTTAGCCTGGGCCAAAGAAATAGATAACTCACTACCTACTTACTAAGAGTCTAAAAGGAGAATAGGACACCGACCCCATTGGGCGTCGTACCATATTCTATCATGGTCGTTTTGTCCAGATTAGCATTATATGAGAGTACGGCCTCTTTCCTGAGGTTGACAGATTTGAGAGCAAAATAAATCGAGGTGACAGCAAAAGCCAAGTTGCCAATAAGTGGTGCCGTTTGGCTTTCAAAATTATTTCTTCTATCAATTTGCCAAGCCAACATCCCAAGCTGAGCACCAAATGCACCCCAGGCCAAGCCTAAATGCGTATTGGATTTTTTCCATAAGGCTTCCGCCCTACTGTCCTGACTTATATAGTTCCTAAAGTCCTTCTTACTTATTCTTACATTATCCTGATAATACTGCATACTCCAAAATCCTGAGAACATGGATAATTCCTGACCAGAGGACGTTGTATTTATCAAAAAGAAAAGGGAAGCGATTAGAGTTAGTTTGATTTTCATTGTTTTGATGTTATTCTATGGATATATAACCTTTTTATTATTCTTCTTATTTTGATATAAATGTAAATATTGACAATAAGAGGATTCTTAATCTTTCCTCTAAGAATCCAGATCTGATTTGATAAGTAAACTCTTCCTATTTCAGACTACTCAAAAGCTCATCACCAGACCCAGACCGTGTGGTGTGACGCCATACTCCATTATGGTAGTTTTGTCCAGATTAGCGTTATAAGATAGGATGGCTTCTTTCCTGAGATTAATACATCTTGCGCCCAGATATATGGCCGTCACTCCGAATCCTATGTTAGCCATAAGGGGCAATGTTTGACTGTCTCCATTATTTCTTCTGATGATTTGCCAGGCCAACATTCCAAACTGCGCACCGACCGCACCCCAAGCCCAGGCGAGGCTTTTATTGGATTCTTTCCATAGAGCCTCCCTCTCACTGTCCTGACTTATATAATTACCAAAGTCCTTTTTACTTATCCTCGCATCATCCTTGTAATATTGCATACTCCACGTTCCTCGAAACATCGATAATTCTTGACCAGAAGATGATGTATTAATCAAAAAGAAAAGAGAGGTGATTAGTGTTAGTTTGAGTTTCATGGTTTAGATGTTATTCTATGGATATGTTTTCATTAATATCCGCGTTATTTTAGTATGAATTTAATAATTATATATAAGCGCGCTCTGGCACATCAGAAGCGCATCACCAGACCCAGACCATGAGGTACGACACCATATTCTATCATCGTGGTTTTGTCCAAGTTCGCATTATAGGATAAGATAGATTTTTTCCTCAGAACACGCGCTCTATCGAAAAAATATAAACTTCCAACACTAGACAAAATAACTCCAACCAATACACCGTCATTGAATTCATCATTATCACCCCATCCAGTAATCGCCAAAGTCAGTACACTTACATTGAGTGCGATAACACCAAGATATAAGTGCGTGTTGGATTTTTTCCAGAGGCCTAGTGCTTCTTGGTCTTTTCTCATCAGATCAAAAAAATCGGCTTTACTTATCCGCGTATCATCCTGATAAAACTGCGTCTTCAAAAAAGGCTGGAACATCGTCAACTCTTGAGCCGTCGATCTTGAAATAAAAAAGGTGAGAAAAGCTGTGGTAATGATTAGTTTGAGTTTCATTATGATTGATTGTTGTGTCTAATATAGGTAAATAATGGCGAGTGTTTAAAATATTCGAAAGCATGTGATCTAATTAGGAATATTCAGAAGTGAATTTTCTTTTTGGTTTAGCATGTTACTTTGGCATTGCCCCAAAGTAACCAAAACTCTAGTTCATTAAAAGGTCTTTTTGCTCTTCTCTATTCCTTCAGCTCCCATATTTACTGCTCATGGGTTATTTCATAACCCAAGCCGCGGACGTAAATATACTCGCCACAGACTGGATAATGAACGATCTAAATACGTTCTAACAAAATATTACCCATCTTAATTTCTTACCTTCATCACCACACATTCACCTCCGCTTCCAGTTCCACACCATACTTCTCCTTCACATCTTGCTGTATAGCTTTGGCGACATCTAAGACTTCGCGTCCATGACCGCCACCATGATGGACTAGGACCAAGGCTTGGTTCTTATAAGTGCCGCTGTGGCCAACGACTTTGCCTTTCCATCCGCATTGGTCTATGAGCCAGCCAGCAGCCAGTTTGATCTGATCTCCGAAGGGGTAATGAGGCATATCAGGATAGAGACTAAGGAGTCTGTCGGATTCTTCTTTGGTGACGATGGGATTTTTGAAAAAACTACCTGCGTTGCCTATGACTTTAGGATTTGGTAATTTGGATTGTCGGATATGGATGACAGTGTCGCTGACGTCTTTTATAGTGGGGCTGGTGATTCCCCTTATGGCTAGTTCTGAGGAGATGGCACCGTAGGAAGTATTGATATGATGATGCCCTTCTTTAGTCAGTCTGAGTATAATGCTGGTGATGATATATTTGTCCTTCCAGATGTTTTTGAAATGGCTGGTCCGATACCCCAATCCGCATTCCTGCGTATGAAAACTCATCTGGACACCTTGCCCCAGATCATAAGCCTCCACGACTTGCAAGACCTGATCTAACTCTACGCCGTACGCCCCTATATTTTGCATGGGTGCGGCACCACATTTACCAGGGATAAGGGATAGATTTTCTATACCTCCATAGTTATGCTCTACAGCCCATAAGACGACCTGATGCCAATCCTCACCAGCGGCAGCACGCACGAGGACATAATCCTCTTCTTCTTTGATAACTTCCAGTCCGCGATTATTGACATAGATAAGTGGTGTGCTAATGTCTTCTGTCAGTAGTATGTTGCTGCCACCACCCATGACCTTGTAATCCGAGCTGAGGTGTGGGTATAATTCGTCGAGGTCGGCGACGGAATCTATCTGTATCATCGTCCCGATCTCCACATCCAGCCCAAAGGTGTTATAGGGCAGGGACGAAATATTATTTTTTATAACCAATCGAAAAAATTAGAGTCTGGATGCCGGATCATCTATTTTCTTAAGGCGCGGTATATTGAAATCAAACTGGAATCCAATATTGACACTATTAGCCGATAGATCATTATTGAATCCATATCTGACAAAAAACCGCCCTGCAAATCCCGCGACGCCTAGACCGACATCACCCTGAATAATATAGGTACGGAACATACTGCGTTCTCCGCCTTTTTCTTTGAAATCAGAGGTGACATAATATAGCTCGGTGCGATTCCATTGGATACCTCCACCGAGGCCAAAGCCTAATTTCAATTCTTTATTAAGACCCGATAAGCCCTCAAAATTGAGCTTGGCAATCACGGGCAGAGAAAAATTACCCAGCCCCTTGTAATCCGTCAGATTAAGACCAAAAAAACCAAGATTGGCCAATGACTCCACCGAGAAAGAAAAGTTTTCTCCACCGACCCACAGCTTAGGGCCAACGCCCAGATTGAGCAAAGCACTGCCATTGCCTCTGCCGCCGAGACTATCGTCTGGATTAGCATATCTATTATATAAATCCCACTCTGCCGTCAGGCCAATGCCAAATTGTTGCGCCTGTGACACCGACGCCATACTCAGCATACATAACGTCACGATACACAGTCTTAGAGAATTGATCATAGTATATTATTTGTTTCTTAGGCTATTAACTTCTTCCTGATATCTTGAATACAATCGCTCCACACACCTCAGATCTACCCGACTTTTCAAACCAAAATTCCTTAGACTTCCTGACCGCCAGAGACACCAGACTCTGAGTGCTTAGCGTCGAATTGGCCTTATTAAATTCTGCCGAGACTACCTTCCCATTCTCATTGACACACACATCGACAAACACATCTCCCGACCTATCCGATAGCACCAATATATTAGGCTGCTGTAATATCTTACGACCACCGATGCCGTTCTTGATCTCGAGCGTCACATCTTCGTCTATGAATATCTCATTGACACTCATATCCAGCGGCTCTTCTTCCTCTACCTCCTGTACAACATCCGCTTCGTCTTTTTCGTACGAGGTATCATTTTGTCCTTCGTCGCTTCTATAGTCGCCATTGCCACTATCCGAATGACCTCCGCCCTCACTACCAGACGTTGTCGTTCCTTCGTCGCTGCTACCAGTATCTTCTGTTTCTCTGTCTTTTTTCATATCATCTGGCAACAAGTCTTCCAGTATGCTACCCAGTTTCTCTTCGATCTTAGACCTATTGCTTCTGGCTTCGCCCTCCGACTTGTCCTGCTTAGTAGTCTTGCTCGTTCTGGTGGATCTTCCATTACCAGCATTTCCATTTATCATAGATGCAGTTTCGAGCGTAATGGTTGCAGCATCATGCTCATCTAAGTTTTTTAGTGTCTTACCGTATAGCTCAATCGTCTCAGGCGTGATGCCGACATGTTCTATCGCCTGCAGTAAGTCTTTCTTAGTCCCTACAAACGCCGCAATGGCATATTTTGCCTTGGCTCTTTTATAGAGGACATCCTTATACTTCGGGTTTTTAGCGATAATCTTAGTAAACTCCTGGATCGCTTCCTCATAACGGTCCGTACCCAGCAGATAATCCGCCTTGACATAGATGAATCCCAGTTCTTCGTCGATCGACTGAGCCTGCGATAATCCACTGTATAGGAAGAGCGCCAATGTTATATATAGTAGTCTCATAATTTTCTATTTATAAATTAGTTACAAATTTACTTTCTTTTAATTTGTGACGGTAGATTACTGAGATTAGTTACTATTACTAAGGTTATGAGGGTCTTAAAGTTGAGTTAACGATAAGGATGGGTGTATGATTGCTTACCATTTGTTATAAAATATCAAAATAAAGGTCTGTGTAGGGCTTGTCTGGGCTGTCAATTGGTAGAAAGGAGAGGTTTTTACTTATACCTTTTAACACCTTTTTCCATTTTGAGCTTGTCGAAAAATCTTCAGTCCTTGAAATATAATACTGAAGATCTCTCCACAAGGTCGAGATGAAAAATATGTGTGTGTAACATTAACTAAAGAAGCCGAGCCCGTTGAATGTTTGTGGGTGGCGGGGGCGGCACAGGGTATAGCCTTACATTCGACAAGATTCCTGCCTATCTGGCGGTAAGTCAGACAGGAATGCTTGGACAGCTAAACCGCTCCGCGTACCTGTCGGGCTACCCGCTTCTCTACATTTTTTTTCATTCTGAGCTTGTCGAAAAATCTTAAGTCCTTGAAATATAACACTGAAGATCTCTCCACAAGGTCGAGATGAAAAATATGTGTGTGTAACATTAACTAAAGCAGCCGAGCCCGTCGAATGTTTGTGGGTGGCGGGGGCGGCACAGGGTATGGCCTTACATTCGACAAGATTCCTGCCTACCTGACGGTAAGTCAGGCAGGTTTTTGGGTTCACTTCGACTCTGCTCTGTGCAGGCTATTTTTTATCGAATGAAAAAAAAGAAATAAAGGAATTGGATAAAGGCGGTATTTAAGTTTCGCTTTTAGTAATTATGCTGTTAAGGTATTAACCAGTTTGCTATAAGACATTATTTACTGAAAACGGAGATTCCCACTCATACCTTTCGTTCATTTTTTCAGTCGCAAAAAAAACTAACCAAACCTGCCCACCTGACGGTAAGTCAGGCAGAAATACTTGGACAGCTAAACCGCTCCGCGTACCTGTCCGGCTTCCCGCTTCTTTACATTTTTTTTCCATTTTGAGCTTGTCGAAGAATCTTCAGTCCTTGAAATATAACCCTGAAGATCTCTCCACAAGGTCGAGATGAAAAAAGGGAAAATTAATAGTTGGTTAGTGTATTAGCCGATTGGTTTATGAATGCTTTTTTTTATATAAAACAAAAGCCATTAAAAAAATAAAACCCCAAAAAACCACCCTACAAAAAACAATTTCCTAAAAATCTTACCCCTCTCGGTAACAAAAAAGCGAAAAGGAACTCTTATTATAGTAAGGGGAAATGTCCTCAGTCGAATAACAATCTTTAATAACAAAAATCCAATACCATGAAAACAATCTATGGGATATTACTATTATCCATCGTTCTTTTTATACCACAAAAAGATCTACAGGCACAGACCCTTTTGCATAATATAGAAATGGATGCGGGGGCGATATCTAATCCAGGGGCGGACCTCTATGTGAGTAAGCTGACCTATAATCCGCAGTGGCAGTTTGGTGATGATAAGTTCCGTGTGGGGCTTAATGCAGGTGGGGTCTATCGGAGTAAGGAGGTGGACTTTATCGTTGGTGTCAATGCGGCTCTGAAGGTCGGTAATCTAAGCCTATTAGACGGTAATTTTTCTTTGGGTGGACTGTTTGTCAGAGCGGGATTTGATTGGACGGGGGAGTCGGAGAAGATCTTGTCGGGTGGTCTGATGTATCAGTTGAGCCATATCGCGGTCAATATCACCTATGGTAGAGACCTCAAGTTTGATAACAACTGGATAACGACGGGCTTTGCCATATCGCTCAGTAAGCCCAATAGAGACCCAGAAGAAAACTAATAATAACCCTAATCAAAAAAATATAAAATTATGAAACGATCCTTAGTCGTAAGCGGTGGTGGTTCTAAAGGCGCCTACGCCGTCGGTGTATTAGACCAATTTAACCAGACAAACCCTAAGCTGAAATTTGATTCCTTTGTGGGGACGAGTACGGGCGCGCTGATTGCGCCTTTTATGGCACTCGGCAAATTAGATACCCTTATAGACATCTACACAGATACAGAGACCAAAGATGTGCTGGTGCAAAAGAAAAACCCGCCGACATTCAACCAATCGAGTATCTATAGTACCTCGCCACTGCGCAAGCTGATAGATGATAACCTCAGCGATGAGGAATGCAATAGCCTGCTCCGATCTCGATCTAAGTCTATCTATCTGATGACGGTATGTCTACAGACGAAAAAGCTGACCGTATTCACTAATAGAGGTAATCTGCCGACTAATAAATCCAAAGTCTATGATGTCGTCAAACTAAAAGATGCAGAACACCTCAAGCGCGCCATGCTCGGCTCGGCTAATCAACCTGTTTTTATGCCGATGATCAAGGTCAATAAACTGGCACTCAGCGGTGATCTAAAGGAGCGGCAATACGGCGACGGTGGGGTAGTAGAATATGCTGGCGTGGAGATTGCGATAGATGCCAATGCGGACGAGATATTCACCATATTCCTGTCTCCAGTCAACAACAAAGTCGATAAGACTAATTATGGCAGCATCATGAAAATAGCAGGGCGGACCCTCGGTACGCTGACGGGCAATGTTGGCGTCATTGACCTCCGCATCCCCAATATCCAAAATAACCACCTCAAGTATATAGAGCAGGTCAAGCTCAATCTGATACAGAAAGGTGTCAGCCCCCAAGATATAGACAGTGCCTTTAAGGTCACGATACCTGGTAGTGAATTCTCTAATAGACCACCGATCAATATGCACCTCATCCGTCCGTCACAAGAGCTCAAGGCAGGCGCACAGGGCCTGGAGTTCAACAAAAAAGAGATGAAAGCGATGATGGCCCTCGGACGCGTCGACGCCACCACCTTCCTCAATGGTCTGAGTCCACATCAGATGACATGGAGACCCGCCAGCTAGTGATAACACACAACAAATAATCTATGAGTGACAAACCAGAATATCTCCAACGTATAGAAGCAGAATATGAGGCGCGTGCGGGTATATTATCCCTCGGAGGACTCGGACTGACGGAGATACCTCAGGAGGTTTTTGAGATGGACTGGTTGCGGGAGTTGTCGCTTGGACCTTATGAGAGGAGTGAGGATGGTAAGTGGGAGTTAACGAGCAAGTTTTATAACTATCGAAATAGGCTTAGAACTATTCCAGAAGAGTTGTTAAGTCTTAAGCAACTTACTTACCTCAATCTTTCTTATTGTGGAATAAAGAAAATAGAGAATCTGCCTTCAACACTAACGCATGTTCATTTGAGATCAAATCAAATAGAAAAGATAGAAGGCTTGCCCGCGTCTTTGGAGCATGTTTCTTTGAGTTATAATCAAATAGTAAAGATAGAAGGCTTGCCCGCGTCTTTGGAGCATGTTTCTTTGAGTTATAATCAAATAGTAAAGATAGAAGGCTTGCCCTCGTTTTTGGAGCATGTTGATTTTATTGGAAATCGAATAGAAAAGATAGAAGGCTTGCCCTCGTCTTTGGAGCATGTTGATTTGAGTGAAAATCAAATAGTAAAGGTAGAAGGCTTGCCCGCGACACTGGAGCGTGTTTATTTGAATTCCAATCAAATATTAAAGATAGAAGGCTTGCCCTCGTCTTTGGAGCATGTTGATTTGAGTTATAATCAAATAGTAAAGATAGAAGGCTTGCCCTCGTCTTTGGAGCGTGTTGATTTGAGATCAAATCAAATATTAAAGATAGAAGGCTTGCCCGCGACACTGGAGCGTGTTTATTTGAGTGAAAATAAAATAGGGAAGATAGAAGGCTTGCCAGAATCATTGAGGGATCTTGATTTGAGCGGAAATCAAATAAGAAAGATAGAAGGCTTGCCAGTTTCTTTGGAGTATGTTGATTTGAGTTATAATCAAATAGTAAAGATAGAAGGCTTGCATTCCTCTTTACAGGTGATCTCTTTAGAAGAAAATGAAATAAAGAAGATAGAAAACCTGCCGTCTGGCGTTCAAAAAATTGAAATTTACTCCAACCCCATCTATGGTTATCCTCATGCCTTATTAGGTGATTATTTACTTCATTTTGATTTTCTGACGCATTATCATAAGTGGAATGCCGCTTTGGAGCAAGGAGATACTCATAACAGACAGTCTAAGATATTGGTCTTAGGTAATGGGAATGTGGGTAAGTCGAGTGTGGTGGAGGCCCTTAAGCATGAGACCAGTCAGAAAGGTAAGGATAGTACACATGGTATTATACTTGATCATTGGCAGCCAGAGGGATCGGAGGATACTTATCATATCTGGGATTTTGGTGGACAGGAGATCTATCATGGGACGCATCAGTTATTCTATGCGGGTCAGTCTATAGTGCTTATTGTCTATGATCCAGAGACAGAGGATAAGCCTTACTCTGCGATGCGCACGGCCGTCGGTGAGCAGACTAAGAATCAGCCCATCCCATACTGGATAGAGACGGTACGGCGGTATAGTCACAATGCGCAGGTCATCCTGGTGCAGAATAAGAATGATGAGCATCTTCAGATTATGCCTCAGGTACGTCACATCGCTGATGAGTATAATTACCCCATTATATCTATGTCGGCAACCTCAGAGTCCTGTGATGGCTACGAGGACCTGCGATACCATATCCGCAAAGCCACTAAGAAGCTCTACGAGTATGATATGCGCATTCCCACCGCATGGTCGGCTGTCAGGGATCATTACCTACAGATCAGGAGAAAGGCGCATAATAAGTTACTCTTCCAGGAGAAGACGGCTTTTGCGCAAGTGGCTATAGATTATGGTGTGGATGAGGGCGCGACGGAGGCCCTGCTTACTTTTTTGTCTAATAGTGGCATCGTCTACTATGATGCAGACAGTATGCAGGATCATATACTGGTCGATCTGCGATGGGCACTGGAGGGTATCTACACCTATCTAAGAAGGGACAGCCCTTTCTATAAGTCTATGCGGGAGGACTATAAGGGGATATGTCGGACCAGTTACGCGATGGACTCTTTGCAAGATTATAAGGCGGGTGAGCAGAAGATGTTGTTATCATTCATGCGTGCGGCGGGTATATGCATCGCGTTATATAATCCTGATGAGAAAGACAGAGAGCTGATGTTCCCTGAGTTTTTGCCAGATAAGCCCTCGTCTACGATAGCTGATGCGCTGGATAGGTATCAAGATAATATGATAATCTTACGTTATCAGGATCGCTATCTCTCACATACGGTCATACAGCGCGTAATCAGCGAGTATGCCACCAAGACAGAGAAATGCTACATCTGGCGGCAGGGTATTTTGGTACGTAAGCCAGACTCCTTCTATCTAGTGGCTGATCCTGATGCGCATACGCTACAGGTCCATATCGCCCGACCATCAGCGCAGAGATGGCTACCAGAGCTTAGTGATATTATGAGGACGACTGGTCTGAAATCTGATCTGTGGATGCAGAAGGTGGGAGAGGATTATGAGTCGTATGATATACAACGGCATCGGTCGAGTGATAAGGTGGCGTTGCCCGATGTGGCGCAGCCTGCGACGATGCGGATTGCGATATCTTATGCGCGAGAGGATGGTGTCGTAGGGACTTATGGGCCATATAGTCCTCTAGAGGAGCTGGTCGATAGCCTGAGTGTCTATGTACGTAACGGCGATATACGCGTCTGGTACGATAGGGATATCAATAAAAACGACTGGGACGGTCAGATCAAAAAAGAATTCCGCCAAGCAGATGTCATACTGGTACTTAGCAGCCTCCATTATAATAAAGACTCTAAGAAATATATCTGGGAGCATGAGATTCCGATTATACAAGAAAAGTTAGCGGAGGATAAGCTCAGTGTCGTACGGATTAATATATCCAATTGCACACGAGATCAGATTGTAGAGAGTGTTAATGATTTCAAAATCTTGGAAATGCCAGCAAACGATGCACAAGCAAGACAAGGATGGCTCAAGAAGATCGTCGATGAAATTATTATCGGGAAGATGTTGCCGAGTTTTAGGGCGCGTCGGGGTGGATGATTTTTTTATTTGTGAATTTTTTATTGGTAATTTGTTAATTAGGTTATTGGTGAATTAGGGGATTAGTTGATTGGTGATTAGGTTTTTTAAAATTCAGAAAAAGAATAAATTCCAAATTCCCTAATACACTAATTACCAAATAAACCAATTAACAAATCACCAACTCCCCGTAACAAAACACAAAAAACACACTCTAATAAAATACAAACAAAACGAAAGACCTCACCCAATGGACAAAGCACTCATCAAATACAAAAAACTGATCTACGGAATATTTGCTCTATTGTCTGTGATCTTCTTATATGAGAATATCCAGTTTAAGAAGAATGTCGGAGCTAAATATAACGAAGGGCAGAGATACACATTGATACAGAAAAAGGGCAAGAGCCAGCAGGTGTTTTCTCATTCTCTGCCCTGGAAGATCACTCTTGCGCAATGGAATAACTGGCAAGGTATTATAAAGGTTAGTGGTAATGAGGCGCGTAATACGCGGTTGTTTTATATAGATAATGTCTGGGCATTTTTTCTGGTGTTGTGCATTTATTTATTTGGAGTGATGGGGCGCGAGACTGTGCCTTGGCATAAGAGGGTATTATTCCCCTTATTGTTAGGGGCTTATTTTTTTGATCTACTGGAAAATCTGAGCTATCTCGCATACATCTCATGGATGACGCATATACCCCTGTTATCTAATGTCAAAATAGGTTTTTATCTAGTAGGGATAATATGGGCGATCTATATGAGATGCAGAAAATAATCTAAGACAAAATATATCTAATCCATAAAAACTAAGCGACATGTCAGATCCAGGAGAAATGTATAAGGACCATCCCGTATATAGAAGAATCACACAACCTGGCCCCAAGCGGATATTATCTCTGGACGGGGGTGGTATACGGGGTGCATTGAGTCTGGGTTATCTGGAGGCGATAGAGACCATGTTGCGACGTCGATATAATAACAACAGTCTGGTGCTGTCGGACTATTTTGATATGATCGGTGGGACGAGTACGGGGGCTATATTGGCGACCTTATTGTCACTAGGTAAAGAGGTGGAAGAGATTAAGCAAATATACTTTGGGCTGGGGAAGAAGATATTCACTAAGCGGCAAAAGTTTTTTAATTGGTGGTACTTTAAGTATTTGTTGACATCGGAGTATGACCATACATATCTGGAAAAGGAACTGGCTGATTATCTCGGAGATAAGACGCTGGGATCAGAAGATCTAAAGACGGCGCTGGTCATATTCGCTAAGAGAGCTGACACATTTAGCATCTGGAATTTTCATAATAATCCATTGGCCAGCTACTATGAGAAGAACAAAGGCATCTATCTGAAAGACCTATTGCGTGCGAGTTCTGCGGCGCCATCATTTTTCACACCCAAAGAAATTGTGTTCCCTGATGGTGAGGAGGCGATATTTATAGATGGCGGTATGAGTATGGCAAATAATCCGGGCTTGATGTTATTCCTGATGTCTAATATATCGGGGTATGAATATAAGTGGCCTTCTGGGGCAAATAATATACAGTTGATATCAATAGGGACGGGATCGACATATCAGAAAGTCGAAGGCAAGGACAAAAACAAAATCAAATTCCGTAAAACAGTTTTCTGGGCCAAGGAACTGTCGGATATATTTATGATCGACGCCAATGAGCAGAACCAATTGCTCTTGCAATATTTCTCTGAGCCTCACATACCGACAGAACTTAATGATGAGGCAAGAGACCTGAGTAACGATCTTATAGGCGGTAATGCTTTGCTGGATTATTGCAGATATAATATGAGCATCAATCAGGTCGATCTTGCGGCACTCGGCATCCATAAGACCAAAGCGGAGGTGGAGGATCTAAGAAAAATGGAGAGTGGTCATAATGCTCAGGCGCTATATGAGATCGGTAAGGCTTCTGCTGAAAAGATTGTATTAGAGAATCATTTTAGAGCAGTGTTTGATGGTGGTTTGTTTGATAAGAAGGATAAGATTTTGTCTCAGCAAGAAGCACAAGAAATTTTTACGCCTCTTATAAAAGAAGAAAATAAATTATATAAAAATATCATACCTGTCAAAGCGCGAAAGGTGACGAGCGCAGAGGAATTGTCGAGCGCAGAAGACCAAGGTAACGTAATGACAATAACCGCAGATGTGGGAGATTACATAATAGCAGATCAAGGGACGTCAAATAGCTTATCAGTTATGAGTGGTGCAGAGTTTGAGCAACAATATGTAGAGGTCGGTGCGATAGATGATCTATGGTCGACTTATAACCTCAAAGAATCTGTATTCGCCATAAAAATAAATATAGCCACACTGGAAAAATTAAGCCTGCCTACACAGTTTCATATTATCAAGTCAGACGGTAATCCACAATACATCATCAATAATGATTACATCGTCATGGCACAAGACCAAGATGAGGTATATGCCATCCCACGCATAGATTTCGAAAAAACATATAAAGAATAAAAGACAAATCACAAAAAGCAAATCACAAAAAGCAAATCACAAAAAGCAAATCACAAAAAGCAAATCACAAAAAGGCAAAATTCCCTTAAACCCTTAAACCCTTAAACCCTTAAACCCTCAATACCTCAATACCTCAATACCTCAACACCACGACTCCTCAACACCACCCACACCTCCCTGTCCACCACTGTCCATCATTGTCCATAATAAGTACCTCACACGCTGATCTATTTTTGGTGATATGAAACATTATACTGTGCCGCGGGTTGCCGAGATGCTAGATGTCTCGCATAAGACGATCTATCGACGTATCAAAGATGGAGAACTCAGAGCGATCAAATTTGATAAACGCTGGGTGATCTCGGAGCACGAAATACTTAATTACATCACAAAAAAAATAGACAATGGACTTAATCAATGAACTAAAAGAGAAGGGAATCGAGATAACAGAGGATATTGCTTTGACTATAGAAAAACACAAAGAATACATCTCTGAGCAAAACAACCAACTCTACGCCACCAATCTGAAAAAACTAAAAACAGAACATGAAAAACAAATGGCAGATCACGAAGGCTATAACAGTGAGTATAAGCGCAAATACGAAAATCTACAGCGCAAACAAAGTGTCATCACCGCACTCAACGGTAATCGGCTGTCACCTTTCCAGAGGGAGAGTATCATGAATCTCCTGGAGGCCAAAAAGTACTATGTCAAAGAGAATGGCATACTCCAGTCTTATGATGAGTCACATACGGGTACGGTATCGTTCATGGGTAAGACGGTGTACTCTATAGGCGAGTTAGTCAGATTAGTGAAGACGAGTACGAGTGATGATCCTGTGCAGATTATAAGCCAGAGTAAGGTCACTTATCAGGATGGTCATAGATCCAAAACGATAGATGCGCCCGTATTGCCAGAGGTCCTCAAGAATATCAAGTAGGTAGCATGATAGAGCGACAGATATTAGAAAATTGGCTGGATAGTGGAGAGTGTCCAGCGGATTTTGAGGAAGGGCATATCTATACGATAGATCAGATACGGCTGATATGTTTGTTTGGTCAGTTTGATCGTAATAGTCGGTGGCCTGAGTTATACGAGCTGCAGGATGATGTCCTCGTAGATAGCTATGTGGATCAGAATATAGGTTACGAAATTCATCCGCGTAACATTGTCCCTTCGGACTCATCTGTTCCGTATATATGGCGTATGGAAGAGGTCAGTACTAAGGGCACGTACAAGGCCGTCAAGATTACTAAAAATGACAAATGGAAAAAGGCGCAAGAAGACAAAAAGTAATACCGATAGAGCCTGTCGATGTAGGTGATAAGGAGGACAATCTTATCGACAATGATCCAGTGCATGAACTCCGAGAACGTATTGCGACCTTGGATGATCTCGCTTTTAGTAGGTTGCAGACAGATATAGAAGAGGGTAAGTTTCCTGCACTCAAGTTGTATTTCGAGTATAGATTTGGCAGGCCGACAGTGTTGCAACCTAGCAAGTACACCTTGGATCACTTAACAGACGAACAGATATTAGACTTATTCAATAAATTAAGATCAGAAACAAAATGAGTGCAGCTCAAAAATTATTAGATCAGTACATAGAGGATAATCCACAGAATTATAGATACAAAATGTACGAACGCATATTCAATCTACAAAACCAAAAGAAGGTCATCGACGAGCTAATAGGGGAGTGCTGTTACGTACAATCCGACGCCATCGAGTTACTGGAAGAACTAAAATCTAACAGAGACCAAAATATAAAAGCCCTAACGGATGCTTATAACTTGCTCAATGGGCAAGGTTGCTGATCACTATAATTTCCTTGTACGGCGGTTAACTATAGATTACTATAACTTATCCATTTCGCTCTGCACTAAGGCCTCGAATGAACCTTTACGCGTTCTACCGTTATGACGCTTTGCAGCATCGCTAATTATTTTGTGGGCTTTGTTTTTAGTAAGGGGCTTGGTTTTGTCGGCGATGCTTTGTGCTCTTGAGGTTTCTGAGCCTTTAGGTGTTGTTCCGCCATTTTTTTTGGCTGTTATTCTCTGCATTTGGGAGGCTTTCTTTTTTATCTTACTCATGTTGATTCGTTTACATTTATAAACTCGCAACGTCTTATGGTGATTTAGAGTTCATTTTGTGTTGGAGAAATTTGGTTAGTTGTTTTGGAGTGGTGACTTATTAAATGATTTCGTGAACTAAAACCGTTCTGATTATGGCACTCTTAAGTAGCGTATTAATCCATAAGATTACGAGACTCTAACACTTCGAGAATATATTCTTTGGTTACATTATTGAGCTTTTTTAGAGTTTTCCTGTAGACGAATCCATGCTTCTTTTTGCCTGCAAGTCCATTGAGCAGTATGAGGGCATATTTAAGAAGATTGTGATTGTCTTCTTCTGTGAGTGCGTTATTAAAATCGTTCAGGGCTTTGACGGTAAGCATGGCCGTTTCCTTCCTATCCGTAACAAGCTGTTCTCTTTCATTGAAGCCAAGTATTTTAATGGTCATTTGACCACGCTCATTGAATGACAACATCTTTCCGGTTTGAGTTTCTAGTTCTAAGAAATCTTCTGGATTATCCACGAGGGGATGCAGTAATAAAGGCTCCTCTTTTGTAATATCGCCTTGTGGAGATGACACACGTTTGGATTCATCCTTTATCGGGAATATGTTACCTTTTCCAGTTTTGTGATCGGGTTCGTCAGGTCTTTCCCAGTTGTATTTGCTATTGCATCTCGTGCATGATGGGAAGAGATTTTGCCAGTCATATCCTAACCAATAATAGCCTGGGTGATCTATTTTTTTTCCATTAGCATCATGGACTTCTTTCTTTGGTCTGAAATGTTCTATGTCACCATGTTGGTTGGCTAACGATGATTCGCAGTAGGCACACTTACGGTAGAAAGGCGGCCCCGATGAGTCATTTAGGTAGAATTTCTTCTTGACTAAGTCACTTCTATATATGTCACTTCTTATTTTATAAGGTTCCCCATTATTATGTTTCTGTATGACCTCTTGAGTTTCTTGTTCGCACTGTGTTCTCCACCGCACCCAGTCAGGATCATTTGGTTCTGGAAAATTAATCTTAATCATCACTTAAATTTTTTAAGTTGACTTTTCAGTTCTTCCTGACTAAGATTCATTTCTTCAAAATCCTGATATAAGTTTTTCCTAAGATCCTCCAGCTCCGTTTGTTCTATTTTAGTTCTATCCTTGTTATTAAGTAATTCGTCATATCGACGCGACATTTTCTGACTCAGTGGACTCTGTATCGTCTCTACATTAAATCCATCGAACATAATATCCTGTATAGACTTATGCTGTATATTTTCTTTTCTGATTTCTACATGACCACTGCTGTCACCATCATTTTCCAGTCTGTAAACCACGCTGTCTTCGTAGTCAGATGCGGCGGATAGTATCAGCGGCGTATGCGTTGTAATGATAAATTGCATCCTCGGGAAAGAAGTCCTGAGCTTATCCAGTATGATGCGTTGCCACTTAGGGTGTAGGTGCGTTTCTATTTCGTCGATAATGACGATGCCGACAAGGTCATCGGTACTGCGCATCGCCCCGAACTCGATAGCCCGACCATAAAGATCCAGCACCCAATTGAGCGTCGAGACAAAACCATCACTGCTGGAGTCGATAGAGTGTCCATTGATTTCTATACCCTTGTTGTTTAGCTCAAATTTGGATTGTAGCTCAGGCGCATTGGAGATTTGATTAAGTATCTCCAGTACTTTCCTTTGCTCCTTGGTAGACTGCCTTCTTATAATCAGTTCTGGGTTGAGTAACTTTTCGTTTTTGTCGAATAAGTGTTTCGTCGAGTGGTACTTAGAGTAACCTTCTACGCTATGATCGCTGGAGTTGCTACGGTGGCTTCCGTAACTGCATAGAAATATATTGCTGTATATACCGTGTCTATCATCTATATGCTTTCTAACGATTTCTTCTCCAGTCTTATCGTCTCGTGAGATGATTGTTAGAATGTAGCAATGTTTTCCCGAGAGATCATCTCTGAGTATGACTCGTATGTGGGCTTCTTCTTCTCCCCTTCTGATAAATTTTCCTCTTTCCGCTTTGATGAGACCAATACTCGCTGACTCATCAACGATGCCGAGACATATTGCTTTGAGCAAGGTAGACTTACCCGAGGCGTTATCACCGACGATAGAGGTTAGCATGTTAGTAGAAGAGGCGCCTGGGTTAAGATCTAATTTCAGATGCTCAAAACATCTGAAATCTTGAATATCAATATTATGGATATAGATATGTTGCCTTTCCCTGATTTTTTTATTGCTTATCTGAGCGACATCTTTTTCCGTGAGATTTCCTTTTTTGATATCCTCCAGTTCTTTTTTATACTCGTCTATTTTTTGCTTGTAAAGAGCGGATTCTCTTTGGCTTTCGATTTGTACAGCGTAGTCGTATGGTGTCGGCGAGCGGAATAATTTTATAAAATAAGGTATCAATGCAAATAGGGCAAACCCGAAAAAAACAAATGACGCGTATGTCGCCTGCACGTGACCGTTAGCATCTTTGTAGGTCAGTTGATGCTTAAACGAAAAATGATATAATAGGTACATATTAAGACAAAGAAATAACAATCTGGCTAAGTATATGAAAATATATCTTTCGTTAGCAAACCTCTTTTCTGCGAAATGTATATTAGGCACTAATCGCAGCAGGTATGCATTAACGAACATGAATACGAAATAGTAAAAGATGACAAGAAACTCCATGATGTAAAGTGTCTGGTCACCATTATACACCTTAAGCACGATGGCTAATATGTATGCCACAGACAGCATCACAACCAGTACGCCGAGTCCATACTGACTCTCGTATTTACTGCGGTCTATATTTCGGATAAGAGGTGATGCACCTCCGAGTCTTGCCAGCAGAGTTTTGAAATCATTACCCTGACTATATACTATTTCCGAAGAACCTGACTTTTTATCCATATAATATTGGCTTATGGCTTATAATGTGGTAGCCACAGATTGTTAGGCTTATCCTTTCAAATATAATAACTTATATGCGGATATGGTAAGTCTGTTTGGCGTCTTTGAATAAATGTTTTTAGGGATATTCCGGAGTAGTTTTTTCTTTTGATATGTTACTTTGGCATTGGCCCAAAGTAACCAACACACTAGTTCATTAAAAGGTCTTTTTGCTCTGCTCTATTTCCTCAGCTCGCATATTTACTGCTCATGGGTTATTTCATAATCCAAGGCGTGGAGTCTGATCTCAGTGTTATTGCTTTCTTGTTTTTTACCCCCAGATAGATGATCCCATAAATCCTATCACTACAAAGACCAGAAAGATTATCAAGAACACCAGACAGCCACCTTTCTCGGAGACGACAATCGGTTTACCATTTTGATAATAATCGAATACCACACCATGCGGGCTAAAACCTGTCACGATGCGCCCCTCCTGCGTCTCTCCATTTTCTGTGACAGAAAAAGTGTGTTCTGTGCCTGTGATAGAATATTTAGAAGAGACGATTTCGTCATTGACTTTGACGGTCTCTTTGCCGAGCATAGAGTTGTGCAGTTCTATAGTGTTTTCGCCTGAGTAGATGGTGGTGAATTTCATATTCTTGTTGGTTTATTTTTTTTGTTATAAGGTATACAATGGATAGATGCTTTGGTTTATTAGCTTCTGTTTTTTTTATGAAAGTTTTTTTGCTGCGTTGTCATTTAGTAGTCTTGCGGCCCATCGTAGTCAGTACGCTATCTATCGGTTCCCATAATTCTATTTTGTTTCCTTCGTCATCTATAATATGGACGAATTTTCCGTAACTATACGTGACGATGCTATCCAGAATGGTCACATTGTTTTTCTGTAGTTTTTGTACGAGGGCCTCTATGTACTGGACGCGATAGTTAATCATAAATTCTTTGTCTGATGGATCAAAGTAATCCGTCGTATCGGAGAAGGCATCCCAGTTGAGATAATTTTTTTCGTCAGGCCTATGCGCATTCCTAAACTCGAACGGTGACCCGTATGCGTCCACTGACAATCCCAAGTTATCACCATACCATTTTTTCAATTTTGCTGGATCACTGGACTTAAAGAAAATACCGCCGATACCTGTCACTTTGGGGGTGGTGTCTTGGGTGATTGTTTTTGGTTTGGGCTCGTCGCTTTGGTTAGTATTGTGGCAACTCAAGACATGAGAAATTAGTAAGATAAAGAAGACAAACTTATACATACTATATACCATTTATGAAAGTGAAGTTATTGAATATTACGCGTTTTCTAAGTTAATGGATGTCAGCGAGGACACCGACATGAGCATGCTTAAATTTTAGTCTGGCTTTTGTTGGTGTCCTCGCCAACAAAATACAGTACTTCATAATTTTATAATATAAGAAGTGATGGACTGCACAAGCGAGGCACCCATGTTAGTGAATTCATAAAAATCAGAAAAGCCATAGGATGTGCCGTCTGACATTTTCATCTCTCCGTGGATGGCGGCTTTTTTTCCGTGAGAGATGATGTCATGTATATTGAGCTCTGTCGCCTTGTCGCCACTCATCTGACTGAGCGCCTCAGTGAAATTTTCTTTTCCTTCTATGGGCTTATCACCGACAAGTGTCCACACAATGTCATCGGCAAAGTAGTGGCTAAGTTCTGCTATCTGATAAGAGACGAATAATATCGTCATTTCTTTGATCCACTTTTTCTTAGTGGAGTTTTCGTTTTCTGGGCTAATATTGACTTTCATATTCTAATTGGGGTTAGGGGAAGCCAAAGTTAGTGTGAAAAGAATTATGACTCAAGAGATGTTTTTCTTTTTATACAAAATTTCTCGGCTTCAAGATTATTTTAGCTCATATAGATAGGGTACCATTTCGACGCCTTCTTTACTCCTGAATTGCTCAGAAAATTCGATTTGTTGTTTGGTGTTTTCTTTGACTTCTGCTCTAAAGGATAGTGACTTTTTGTCTTCGCTAAATCCGATATATTCGCTTATTCTAAGCACGCCTTCGGCTCCGAGCGGACCATAATTGAATTCTCTATAGTTGTCATCCATGACCTCAGAAAAGTGTACTGTAAATAGATTGCCTTGCCTATCAACAGATAGTACTTGGGGTTGGGTTTTCTTATATCCGTCTAGTAGTGCGTTAGTCGATTCGTCAAAATAATTGACCTTATCTATAAACGCTTTCACTGCTTCGATATCAGAATAATCAAGGTCGATCAAATCTGCGATGGCCTTGTCTTTGTCCTCTGAGTTATTGTAATAGAATTGACTTATCTCATATCCTACATAATATCCTAAATCACTATGACCAAATTGGTTCTCTCTGCTCGACCATACCCAATATGACAGTCTTGTATTGAACATTTCTTTTGTAAACTGGTCCATAACCTCCTGCTTATTTTCCCTGCCATATTTCATAGCTGGGATGGTGGATTTTCTATCAGAGACCATTTCGGCGATGAACTCTGCGCTACCTTCTCTGAGCGCTACAGATAATAAGTTTGTTCCCATCGCTTCTATTTGTTGTGTATGTACAAATTCGTGCGCACTGAGGAACTCGATATTGGCGATGGGGTTTTCTGTGATATAGTCGCGGAAGTAGTCATAGCGATCAGAGAACTCTGACATATCCATATCACTACTCGTAAATGCCATCTCAGAACCAAACAGCACGATGGAATCTACCGTCGTCCCTGGCGTCCTGAAATTTCCTACACCCATGTATATTTTTCCCTGCTTTTTGAGAGGGTATAACTTTTTGAAGTTGTTCAGACTTTTCAGTATATCCTTTTTGATCTCTTCTTTATTGGTGAGATTGTCTCTTAATGCGGTATAGAATTTTGGATAGGAGTTAATACTATGGATATACTCCTCGGGACTATAGTTACGCACCTCCAATAACATATTTTGTCCATCACTGGCTTTGTCGAGGAACTCTTCTTGTAGTATGGCAAGGTGTCGCGACGTGTCAGCTTCTGCTTTTATTTTGTCATAGGCAGACCAGAAATTATCTACATCCTGAAATTCTATAAGTTGAGATTCGTCAGGCTGATTACAACTGGCAATGATAGCCATAAAGGAGATTAGTAGAAGGTGGAATTTCATGTCAATCTGTAAGTCTAATATTCAGTATAGATAAAGGAATTATACTTGGCTCGTATAAGTAACTTTATTATCATCTAATTTATTATAAAATGATAATACTGTCTTATATTCCTGTTGTATTTATAACTGAATTTCTTTGGTTAAGTGACATTGTATCCGAATGTTTTTTCTGTGTAATGTTTGCCAAAGAAATTGTAACTAACAAAATTCCCTTCTACCTATAATCCTATTTCCTATTCTTTAGGACGAACTTAAGATATGCAGCAGAGATGCCAAACCTCAAATAAAAGAAACTATTTTCTAAGAAGATATTATAATCATCTTGTCCTAGATAACCTACTCGAGCAAATAGTGAAACATTAGGACTATTGGGGAATCTTACATTGTACTCAAAACTGCACGAAAGGTTTCTCTTAATTCCGAACTCGCTGAACGATGGAATACCGTAGCTAAGCTGAAAATCAAACCTGTCTCTTTCTAGGGTATTGTCTCTCTTAGCTCCTAGTTGCTTCTCTATTCTTATGATGCGTAGATTGTAGCCGATTGTATATTTGTTTATATCACCTTTGACAAAATCATTGGCATTGATGCCGTCCCATTTTATATATGGGCAACTAAAGATGTAGGACTTGTTGTCAACATATTTTAGGGCATTATATTTAAGTATAATGAAGTTAGTGCTAAAGTCTCCGTCATTGATATTGTACTTAATAGATGGATCTAATAGTAGGGTAGGATCTTGGCTATTGAGGGTCGGTGCGTCTTGACCGTTAGAGTGATGGGTGAATCCTAATTCTATATACTTATACTTTTCGCAGACGGTTGTGTCATTGATCATATATTTATTGTGATGCAGTCTTCTGGAGTACGTGATGGAAGGTTTGTAACTGGGAGTTTTGATAGCGGCTGATGGTTCCCAGTCAAATGTACTCCTGAGTGGCGCTCTGCCATTATTCCACATACGTAGTTGTACGGTCGCTTCTAATCGGAGATTGGCCCGGTCCTTACTTGTATTGAAAAGATAAAAGGAGGGCCTTATATCGGCATTGAATAAAAAGTAATTGTATTTGAGAAGGTTTTTACTTTGATCAGCGAAACTGTAATTTCTAAAATGATATTCTCCCACGAATGGAATGCCTATTGTAGAATTAGGTGAGTTGTATTTTACAGCTTCATGGTAAAATTCATTTATTCTGATATCTTCTTTGTGCAATGTGATCTTCTTTGGATTGAAGCCAAATCCAGTCCACTTGTACCAGCATTTTGATGTTTTGGTCTTAAACTGAGGTGGGATATAGCCTTGACTTATAAGAAGTAGGCTAAGGGAGGAAAGCACAATGGTGAGGTATAATTTTTTCATGATGGACTGTTGGTTTCTTTATAATAGAGAATTTGTATGAATAATTGTTACCCCTTATGTACCATAATTATGACTTAGGTAATATCATGTATTGGGTTAGAAGTCATAAGAGAAATCTATATTATAAAAGCTATTTGTTTCTTGCCCTATGATAAGGACGGGCACTCTGTTAATGTCAGGGAAGTAGGTACGCTTGGGTGCGAAATCTTTCATGTATCTATATCTTATGCCGAAAGAAATCTTAGGCGTTATCTTTGCTATGAGACTGGCCTGTATATCGTAAAATTTATCAACGCGCTCATCGAAAACGTTTTCATCATACCTGACGACATCTATCCTATCTGTCAGAGGAAATTTAAAATAGGGATAAAACTTAAATGTGAATATATCATCTGGCTTATAGACGAGAGTAGGCCTTATTTGCCATCTCAGCTTATTAGTCTCATCAAAGTCAATGTCATAATTCACGGGTACTGAGTTAAACTTGGTGAGAGTTTCGAGACGGGCTTTCTCGTTTTCGTAATGTATGCCGATAAGCATGGCTAGCCTTAATTTGGAGTTATTCTTTTTGTTGACTTTGTCATAGTCGTATCGGACGTCGCTTATATGTTTGATGTCATCGGCAGTCAACCCATAGTCGCCTCCATCAGATGCGTTCATAATACGGCAGGCATTATCATAGCATGACCATAGTCTGTCACCTTGCACTTTGTATTCAGGTAAAGCGGATAGTTTTTCCTCAATGTCTCTGCCGTTAGAGGTCAGATGACCGGTCGAGAAAAAATTAAAGATAACTCCCGCGCCAGCTTCCCACCTGTGGTCAATGCTGAGATAGGTATTATTAAATCGTGTAACAAAAGTATAAGTCTCAAGGGCTAATCCATTACCCAGCTTAGGGTGATAGTCTAACGATATGTCTATGTCCGACACATTTTCTTCTAATTCGCCATTACTAGTTACCGCTTGAAAATCAAATTTTATATCTAACTCTAATGGGTAGATACCGTATTCCATCTCAATGCCTGCTGCTATCTTAAATATATCTCTTAGATCTGACTCATTACCTGTAAATCCAAAGCCCACTTTGCCGTTTGGTTTTTTCTCTTTATCCTTAAAATCGCGGTAAACCTTTAGAGACTTCCTTAGAGTCTCTAAGTCTGCGCGATCCGCGTCGCTGAGTGATTTTTGACTCAATAGTTCTGATACCTGATCTGCTATTTTTTGTATTTGTGAGACGGCACATTCGGGTAATAATAGTAGCGTTAGTATGACTATAAGACTTTTGTATAACATAGTTGGTTCTGTTTGATTCTAACAAAGATGGCTTATGCCTTATTCTATTTTACAACTATAACAGATTTTTCTTTGTTGAGTGACATTCTGCGTATGTCTTTTTTCATTTTGAGCTTGTCGAAAAATCTTAAGTCAGTAGAGATTCTTATCTGGAGATCTCTCCACAAGGTCGAGATGAAAAATGTATGCGTCATTATAAGTGTGGGATGTCGGCGGAGACGCCGACATCGGCTCTTGCTTTTTCTTTGATGTTTGGTTTTGTGTGTTAATTTTAAAATAATCAGAATTGTTCGTTTATAATTGATATGCTTTAGGCTTTATTCTCTTTTTGGTTTTCCTTGTCTCTTTCGTCTTTCCATCGGAGTACATTCTTAGGTTTATAAGATTTGTCATCCCTCATGCGATCGAATACACTTGGATGGACCTGATGATGATCTTCTATTTTTCTGTATTTCATAAGTGGCCAGAGGACTTTGTGTTCTTTTGTAGGCTTGTATTTTGTTACTCTGAAACGTGGAAAAAAGTTAAGTAGGTGGATTAGTGAGAGCTTATTGTGCATGTCGCCAAGATGATCAGGACCGACATATTTGCCATCTTTACTACCCATAACGTAACGCTTATAGCTGTCCTTATTATAGGATAAGTCTGCGATCTGTTTGGCTTCGTCAAGCATCCACTTTAGCGCTATTTTGGACAGATGACTTACTTCTTCTTTTTGCCCACCGCCGACATCGGAGTGTACGCCAGGAAACCACATCTGTACGTTGTCGCCGTTTGAGTTGGAAGTGTTATTGACGAACATAAATCTTCTTTCGTCCACAGCGATGGCATGCCTTAGATATTCCACATTTTTGACATTAGAGGTGTAGGGATAATTTCTCATCTGTACAGCATTACCTACCGATGATACAGAGTCCCAGAGACCTAAAAATTTGATAGATGGTCTATGCGTAGCAAATGTTTTCTTGAATTTTGCCATCGTCTCGAAATTGGGTTTTCTCTTTATATAGAGATTATAAGCATACTGCATGTTGTAGTCATTATGAGTACCCATAAGACCATATTCTGAGACTAACGCGGCGAGTACCTTCGCGGAATACGCACCCCTGCTATAACCAAACATACTTATCTCATCACCTGGAACATAATGACGACATAAAAACTTATAACCCGCTAGTACCCGCTCCTGCAACCCATAGCCAAATCCTTTGCCCATCCACTTCTTCACTAATCTTTTTATGAAAAAATGATCCTTCTTGTCCATGATACTTCCGACACCGGGAATGTAACATTTCAGTTGGTCTTGGTCGTCTATAACGCGGAATGCCTTGACGACATTGGTGTTTTTAGTACCAAACTTATTACTGGTGCCATCAAAAAAAATGATCAGTTTTTTCATGATTGTAGATTGAGGTTATTAATTGGTTACTTAATTATACGGAAAAATGGGGAGGTGTCAAAGGTCTTTCGCGTAATATACCGTATGTATTCCCGGTCCTCGATCATTTTTGATTTCTAGTACTAGCTTATAGCCAAGACTTTGTAAGATTTTGATGTGGGTTTTGTTAGTTGTCCATGTTCTGGTGGAGATGCACTTGATCTTATTTTGATCTGCGACGACTTTTTCTAATTTGCGATAGAATTGTTTGGTGATGCCGTTGCCTCTTTCACCTTTGGTAATACCTATAGTAGTTAAACCAAGGATATGCTTACCCGATAAAAAGAAAAGTAGATACCCGATTTGGGTGCGACATATACGAATACAACTATCCGTTATCTGTATCAAAATTCGACCACGACACCGAAACCTTTAGCCAGGGGCAGTTATATGATGAGTTTTGGTCTATCTGTGATCCTAATAACCACGGAAATCAACGATACCAGATTACAGAACTAAGCTGGCAAATGACCTGTGAAGAGATGCAGAAGGTGCATAATACGCCCTGTGGCTGGTATATTAATACGCCCTATGGTCGTGCTAACGTAGAACTAATCAAGGTTAATACGGATGGGAATATTGGCAGTATTCAGGAAGCGAAGATCAGGTGTTATCGGTAATGCTATTCAATAGGTAGATTCCATTTAAATTGATATTCCGTTATCTCGCCATCATCTGAGCATTCAGTCATAATTAACAAGTCGCCTACGTGTGATTCAAGACCAATTTTTTCAAACCTATTAACCTTATAATCCAAGACCTTAGTATGTGGAATAACACATGAATCCCCAATGTCTATAGTTTGGCTTATTGATTCTACCTCACTTAAGATGGAATTAGAGTTAATTACGATGGATATGCTTTGGCCATTGGAATAATTGCCAACAAAAACAACATTCCAAGCCCTTAAAGATCCGTTAATCGTAACAGGATCAAGCGCGGCTGCAAAAGTAGTGAAGGTTTGACCGTTAAAAATGACTTGTGCGTCATCTTGTTCTATTTGTTGCTGAGTTTCCTCTTTGTCACAACTAACAAATGCTAATGCCAATAGTAGGTATAAATATTTCATGGTTCTCAATTTTATAAGTCTTTTAATGTTTCTAATGATTTCTTTTTGTTCTTAATAATTTGCGCTTTTCTATTTTCAGTTATTAGGTCTTCATATACAATGCGAACATCTTGCATTCCTATTAATATTTCGATGTGCATATTATCCTTAATAATATGAAACTCGTCAGTGCCCCTTATGACGCCTTCTGTTGTGTAGTACTAATTGCTTTTCTGACATGCCATAGTAATACCCTAAAAGTATTGTATCGTGTCTCATTTCTGAGTTCATGCTTAATTGAATTTCCTTGGTCAATTCTGTATCGTTATATTTTCCTTGACATCCAATAAAACAAAGGACCAATAACAAATACAAATACTTCATAATCTAAAAATTCTAAAGTAAAAGTAAGTCTTATCCTTGAAAGTTTAAATCGATAATGGCGATATGATAGATTGTTTCTTCTATCATCACACAACAAAAATTGACCTCCCATGAGGAAGGTCATTTTGGGGTTAAATGCGAGGAAATATTTAATGGGCCAATGAAATATTGTTGCGTGATTACAGATTATATTTTGCAGACATCAATTGACATCCTTAAAAAAGAAACCACCTTTAGTCAACCAGGATGTCGCGAAGGTCCAGAGTGATAAGGTCTCCATGACATAGACTGGTCTATAGTTAGATATCGCCGGGAAATTATTGCGTAGTACAAAGTAATATAATATCAATACGAAGATGTAGAAGAAAATCAGGTAGCCGCAGATTTTGTATATGGTGTTACGCTTGATTTTTTGCTTAGTCATCGTGCTGCCGCTCTTGGTGAACATAAAAGCGGAAAAATAACCGAGAAGGATAAATAGCACCGCCGCACAGATAAAATGTATTTTGCCATCTATTCCTGTTTCTATCGCTTTGGGAATGCACCCTGTAAATGGTTTTCCCACAGACGTCGGAAAGAAAGCGATTCCTAAAGCGCACAATGCTCCTACGTTAGCCAAGATATTGTCCAGAGAATCATAGCCCTTGTATGCGAATAAAGAGAATGCAATAGAACATAAGACACCGACGAACACATTCCTGGAGACGGTATGATAATATGCGGATATAGAGTTTTGTATCAGCTCGCAGTTTTGGAATATCGCAGCGACAAGGACGACAATTATCGGAAAGGCAAAGGCCAGTATGCCGACGGATTTCATCAGTGCTGATGCAGAGATTAATTCTGCTTGACTTTTTTGATTATGTATTTCTAACATAGGAATTGATTTGTCTTATCAGGGTTATAGCTTGGTTATTCTGTTGATATACGTATTAGTTTTCTAATAAAGTTATTTTATAATAATTATTAGCTTTTATACATTCTCTGGAAAATCAAAAGTAAATAGGGACTCGTTAATCAGGCCTCCGTTTCTGGCTTCATTTATTCTTTTGATCATCTCTTCTTTTATTTTGCCGCAAGGTACGTACCACGCTTTATCTGTTACCGTTATTTCTGCTACGTGTGTGTCTTGATTCCAAGCCGCCACCAGTTTGATACCATGTTGGTTAAGATTGACATTCCACGGATTATTTCCTGTTATCGTCGCTCCAGCTTTGGTAAGCCCGCTGATTATTTTTTCTATAAGTTGCGAGTCGATGTTATCTACATTGAATGATGGACATCCTGCCATGATATTGATTTTTTTAGGTTATAAATTTGTTTTATACTTCAGTCCAGACCACACCTTCGTTGATCAGGTTGGTACTTAGGATGATGACATTTTCTTGATAATTAGCAATGTCGTTAGGGTCAGTTCTGAGGTATAGGTGAAAGGCCTGCCTTCCTGTGTTGTCGCCCACGGTATAATGCGCCCACCAGACACCCTTATATCTTTCTAACTGATGTATGCCTTTGATTACCGTGACAACGGTGTCATCTGACTCTACATCATCGGCAAGTTGCAGTGCTAGCTGATTAGGATTATGTGTGTCTAATATTCTTTTGGCCATCGCATTGGTCATGTCCACGATATCCTGTGGGGTGGCTTGGCCTGGATTATTTGCTGCTGTATCCCAGCCTTGTCTGAATACTATCATCTTTTTTGGTTTCTTTGGTTATCTGATCTTACTATGCAATTTATTTTATAAAATGCTCACAAATCGGACATCAGTTTTTTTTGTCAAATTATTTTTAGCTGGTAAAAAAAGAGATGCTCTGATGAGCACCTCTTCCTCGCTGAGTATTCGATTATTAATGAAATCTTTTATAATCGCTTGCAGATGATCACTTCTTCTTTTTGATTTGCTTATCTATTTTGCCAACGGCTTTTATAGACTTAATAGAGCTTCTCATCTTGGACTCAAGATCTTTTAGAGCTATCGCAAATCCATATTCCATGCCTTCAGAGAATAATCCATCTATTTTGGTCAATGATTTTTCTGAAATCTTTTTGTCCGTCAAGAAGGCTTTGTTATTCTTGAGAGATAAGAACCCAGAGCCTATCGCCGTATAGAGAAGAAGATCATAATTGATCCATTCCTGATAATAGCTTTTGGCTTTTTTGGATTTGATCGGAGACCAAACGTCTAGTTGTGTTGCAAGATTAGGATTGACCTCTTCCAGTATCTCCAGCAAAAATGTTCTAGCAAATACAGGATTAAATTTGGACGCCAATATTTCTTCTGCCAGCGCACCGATACTATTGATATCAGCAAGAGAAACTTTTGATCTTTCCTCTAATGGATTATCGAGACTTGCTTCTATCAACTGACTATCATTAAGTAACTCGAATAAAATTCTTCGTCTCCAGCACCACCAGTATTTTCTCCGTGACATCCATGTGGCAATATTCATAAAGTATTGTCGCACGGCAACCCAATCCGTTGCAGTTAGTCCAGGTTCTTGTCCTGGTATATCACCAAAAGGACCGGAACCTACACCATTGAGATTAATATTGACGAAATGATGCCAAGTAGAATCTATGACAATACGCCCAACGTTAGCTTGCCATCCATCCCATACGGCAATAGATGGAAAGCAATGAGGTTCTGTGGCATCCTTGCCCGCTCCTCCGTAGGTGGTGCTACCTCCTCTTACAAATGATGTGGCGATGATCTGAGTAGGAACGGTTGTGCCATTGACTGTAAAACTCGTCTCAGGCTTGCACTCTCCCTCATGCGGATGGTCGGGCATCACATCTATGATACGAGATGGTCTCAGGCTTGCCGATATAGACAAAAGAGGGTGGGGCATGCCTGCTCCGAAAGTCCTCACTGCAATAGTCTGAGGTACATCATCGGATTGGTTATCAAAAAAGTTGGAAATTGCTGAGCCTGCTTCGGGCTGGTTGGTGTCATTACGTCTCCTATTACCCATGCCCACTTCGCTGTCTACCGAGTTAGGGAAATTATCCCAGTAGCGCATGTCTTTTATTCTGGCCACGTCTCGTCCTATAGCACCTCCGAGCGTACCATGGTCACCTGTAGCGAAGACACCTCCTCCGCCATCCATAAAGGCTTCTATGGCATTGCGCTCTGCAGATGATATACTTGCTCCCGAGTCAATACCAAAAATCCATAGCTGGTCAAAATCGGGAAGATTAACGCTGGTGTTAAAGTTGAAGTTACTGATGTGATTAACGACAACTGGATTAGGCGAATTAATAATTGTTCCTCTATGAGCGAGCGTGACTTCATAGTTGATAGAGGATTGTGATTCTAGCTCATTAAAGGCAGTTAAAAATTCTGACAAACCAAATCCCGTCGTGCCATAGTTTAATCCACCATCGGTAACAATGAGGACTTTGACTTTGCAAGGTTGCCACCACCACCAGGGGGGCGCGAATTGCTTAAGAAAATCGGGTCTGGTTCTTTGTAATTCGTCTGCTAGAGATCGCCGCTCTTGCCGCGATAGCAGATGCATGTTTTTGAAACGTTCTTCTGTTGTTTTCATGTTTTATGGTTGTTTAGTTACCTAGTTGTGTATGAAAACTTAGAAGTGTTACCCCTTATCAGAATATTTTTAGAATATTTTTTTTGGGAATTTTTATTTGAGCTTCTTTTATGATCTATACCACCTGATCATCTCATCATAGATTTCTGATTCCGTTCTTTGGTCGGATAATATATCGTCATAGCTCATGGCGCGGATATCCATAAGGTACTCTGTCATCAGTCGTCCTTTGTAGTAAATGTAAGGTGTGGACTCATTATGAGATGTCTGGATAATGTTGTGGTCAGACATATTTTTACTTAGTTGTAAAAATTTGGTGATGCCTTTTTTCAAAGTATAATCGGGGTGGTTTATTGTTTGGTTCCTTGAGATGTATTCTGGATATCCTTCGAGCTTCCACATGGGGGGATGACTGAGGGGATTGAATTTTATTTTGCCATATTTATTTTCTTGTAGGCAATGGATCATCTCATGTGCCAGTACATAATCTAAGGCAAATTGATTTTCTCCATTTTTGACAATGCCGATTTTTTCTTGGACTTGATTTTTGATAACGACATTATTATCTATGGCTCTGGCCGCCGACCATTCGCCAAGCAGGACGTCATCTATTTTGTTATAAAATGTCCCTTTCGCCAAGAAGATATCAAAACGATAATCGGCATTGTATAATTCACTTTTTTTGATAAGATCATAGGCCTTGTCGAGATACCCATTAAAATCGTCTTGCTCTATTTCGCGATCAGAGTGAATCTCAAAATTCTTATAAGCATACGACTCCGAAAAAAGCGGCTGCGGAAATAATATCAGCGTCACAATGCCACTGAGAAAAACAATTAGACTTATAGCTAAGGTGGAGAGGAGTTTTTTGATTTTCATAGGTGATAATAAAACGAATTAGGGTTATACACCTCATAACTTAGACCAAATCAGGGATAATATCGTTGGAATCCTTGTAATTAGACGGGTGACATGTCTAAGTGTCATGTGGAAAACTAAAATGGAAACCGATAACAAGTACCTGAACAATTTAGAGCATATTTGCATTATTCGTGCAAATAATCTTAAAAAAGGTGCGATTATTGCACTTCTTACTTCTAATATTTGTACAAATAAAGCAACAGGAAAACATGCTTGTAGAATTTAGTGTCGCTAATTTCAGGTCTATTAATGAGATGCAAACGATCAGTTTTGTAGCTACAGGCCTAAAAAGTAGTGATGACAACGCTGATGTAGATAAGAATAATATTGTAGAAGTAGGAGGGCATAGACTATTGAAGACAGTCGGTATCTATGGTGCTAATGCGAGTGGTAAGAGTAATATATTAAAGGCGTTCGAAGAATTTATTAATATAGTTAAAAGAGATCCTAGTCCCAAGTCCAATCTTTCCGATGCCTGCCAGCCTTTTTTGTATCAAGAATCTCCCGAAAAAACAGATGCCTACTTTCAGATTGTTTTATTAATTGATGGGAAGAAGTATAGGTATGGAATTACTCTGAAAAAAAATCCAGAGACTGGAGAAAATCTGATAGATCAGTATAGTAATGAGGTTATTACCAGTGAATGGTTGTATGGCACTAAAGAAAAAAATAGTAGGGAAGTTTTTGTTAGAATAGGCAATGTTTTGAAAGTTAATTCTTTATCTGATTCGGCTACAGTTCCTCCTATTCCATATTCTCATTCCCTTTTTTTAACTCATGCTGCTGCTTTTAGTAATAGTGGCGAATGCACAGTTGTAAGAAATTTTCTTTCGGCAAAGTTGAAGTTTTTTAGAGATGACAAGATTCCGTATTATAGGGCTGTATCTGTATGGAATATCTTGAGAAAAAACAAAGATACTTTTCTAAAGTTTTTAGCTTCATTTAATTTACAATATGATGACATCGAAATCAAATTTGACAAGGATGAATTAGATTACCTTGTTCCCGCGGAAAAAATTAATTTCAAAAAGAGAGTTTTCACTAGTAATAATTCTTCTAATGTCTTGAACTTAAACCTTAAGACGAATGAATCAAAAGGTACCCAAAAGTTATTTAATCTAGCTGGTTTCCTTTTGAGTATTTTTGATAACTCATTTGTCTCAAGATTTATTGCGATAGATGAAATTGATAGCAATTTCCATCCAGCGCTTCTCAGAAAACTAATTGAATCATTTAATGATCCTAGTATTAACAAAACCAATTCGCAATTACTGTTCAGTAGCCATGATACCAACCTAATGTCTCCCACTATCATGCGAAGAGATCAGTTTTATTTTACAGAAAAAACAGAAACAGAATCTACCAAGTTATACGCTCTATCAGATCTAAAGGGAGTCAGAAATAATGCGGATTTTGCCAAGCATTATCTTGCGGGCTATTATGGTGCAGTTCCAGTATTACATCGTTTTATCACAGAAGAAAAGTAGATGTCAGAGCCTTGGAAGAAAAGAACGGATTCTGAGAGAGACTTTGATAGCAGGGTAACGTTCATTATTTTTTGTGAGGACGAAAGTAGTGAGCCTATTTATTTCAGATACTTCGAAACAGAGGAGATAAAGGTTAATGTGATAGAGAATCAAAAAAGTAAATCTGATAATGTGAATAGTGCTATTAGACATTGTCAAGATCATGATTTTTTAGACAAAAAAAACCATGAATCTAAGATCAAAATGGATGATTTTTTTGTCTGGTGTGTATATGACAGAGATAAGGAAGAAAATGAAGATCGAATCAAAGCAGGTGATACCTCATTTGATGAATCTATAAGAACGGCACATGCCAGAGGTATAAACGTGGCTTGGAGCAACGATTCTTTTGAGCTATGGATTTTGCTACACTTTGAAGATGTAGAACTTAGAGAAGAGGCTAAACATAGATCATATTATTATGACAGGCTGACGGAAGTTTTTAAACGTATTGAAGAGCCGAATGAAGAGTTGCAGAAAGCCCTAAGTCATGAGAAATTTTATTATAAAAGTTCCCTCAAGAGCAGGAAGAAATTTATAAACGTGGTAAGGCCAGAAGTTGTAAAAAACACAAGAGTCGCAATCGAAAGAGCTGAAATATTAGAAGCTCAATTTGATCAACAGCTGAGTCCACATCTCAAAGCCCCGTGTACAACGGTGCATCATTTGGTTAAGCAATTATTACACTATGGCCAAAAGGAATTAGTAGAGACAACCTAGAAGAATTGCAAAACAAAAAAATAACCCACCCCTAATTACTCAATTACTATCTGGATAGGTTATTCTTTATCCTATATTTTCTACCACAGCCTACGCCAACGTAACAACCGTCCCAAAGTTATTCATCTGCGCATTAATGTCATAAGCCAGTCCTGCATAGAAGCCTGTACCACTTAGTGCTGGTTTGGTTGTATCCGCTCGGAAATTTAGCCCGACGACTTCATTGGACCATGGCGTGACGACAACAGAACCAGAATCACCTCCGTCTACCCACGTGCCCTGATTCGTATTTTCTATGTACATCGCATTAACGTAGGTATGCGTCGGATCTATATAATTGACATATCTTACGTTGGCTGTTGTATACAAGGTGGTTGCTCCATATTTGTATACATTTTGGTTGAGTTGAGGAGCGGCCGTACCAGCTAAGGTGTTACGTCCAGGCCACCAGGGAGCATTGGGAATTTGGTTAGCCCATCCTCTATTATATGCAGCGGTCAGAGTAACGATGGCACAATCATGTTGTGCATCCTTTATGCCATAGACGTAAGTACCCGCGTTATAGTTTGCCGGTGGTGGCGGAAATGGTTTTGTAGTATTGGGCTGTATTATAATGCCATTACCTCCATTGTGTGGATCGGCGACTTGCACGACATGCTGATTAGTCAGAAGATAGACTCCTGCAGGAATTGCAGGACGTGGAGGTGCGGCTGCAAGACCGTTCGTTCTTATAAAACACCCTATCGTTCCATAATTGACAGAATCCTCCTGTGCTGTAAGAGCTATACCACTGAATAAAGTATCGAATCGCGCGTGAGGATCGGTGGCGACTTCTTCGAAGTTAAATTCGCGTTCTACGACGTCTGTCTTGATGCCGTCCAGTTTTTCGGGTATCAGATCTGAGGCATTACACTGTCCTTTTTTCTGTACGAAAATTACGATACTAACTTCTGGAATTTTTCGGTGATTGACTTCTTTGAGTCCGATGGCGATGCCATTGCATCCTGGTGTTTTGAGCAAGGCATCTTTGTGTTTGTCTAATACTTTTTTAGCATCAGATGTGTCGAATGTTTTCTCTTTCATTGGTGAGGTTTTTATTGATTTGGTAAATAATTATTGTTCCATATTTATAGCATATTACTGTGTTGACTAAACGGGTAAAAACGATAATAGAGTTATGAGTGTCTACAGTAGTACGAGGCGAAATATAGACTTATTATTTGTCTGAAAAAATGCCAGACAGAAAATCAGGTTTTTTTACCCGTAGTATTTTTCTGGTGTACATTGATATAATAAGTACCTCTTGCACTGAATGTATCTTTGTCATTCATGGCGTTATCTGTAGCATCTTCCGCGCTTCCTATAGTAGGCACAACAGGGCAACTCGCTAAGGCGTGTTGTCAGATTTCGTCTACAGAAGATTTGACTGGCGAAGTCATTAATTTTATTCCTTCTCTCTTTTCTCAGAGTCCTACAGACCTTCCGTCTAATACTTCCAACCAATTTGTCGCCACCTATCCTAGCTCTGGCACAGTCACACCGATGGCTTTCGTCGGTACGGCAGTCAATAGGAATTTTGTAGCCACGATAGAGGCGATTGATAGCCGTAACTTTATTATATGTTTTGAGTTTTTCTTTTGGGGTGATCTTGGCGGGTATATTTCAGATGCGGCTTATAACAATTATAATCTTTTTGGTAATGGCGGTAGCGGTTATCTTAATTTTTGGTTGGAAGTCGATGGTAGTACGGCCTTATGTGCGCACCCGGTAGAGTACAATGCATTTTGCCAAAACGAACTGTTTTTTGATCTTGGAATTGATGGTGGATTTTGTCTAGGAGAAGACCTCAAGATAAATATTTCCAGTACAGGCACTAATCTAAGCAACACTATCTATGCAGGCTATTTTCAGGAAAATTCTTTGTCTAATGTATTGGCTTTTCCAGCAGATAGTAATCTCAACTATGTACAGATAAATAATGGAGTCGGTCAGATTACAGCGCATGATGGTACGGTCATAAATGCAGCCTGTATTACGGAAGGAGCAGGCTTTACTAACGATGGCATAGACTCAAAGGCCTGTATGACTCTGTCCTCTAGTTGTCTACAAGCGGGTGGTAAGTATAGTGTCTATGTTGTTTATCGCGAAGGCTCAGAATGGAAGTCTTGTCTTAGTCCTTTGATATGTGAGGCGCAGGTTAAGATATTGGCCTTTACTGAGGATATGATAGACTGTTATGTCACAGATGCCTTGGGTAATACTTTCGAAAATTGTTGTGTTAGCGGATTGGCTTCTTGTGGTAACGTGGATGTGTGTGTTAAGCTCAATCGTGCTGTGATAGAAGCTGCCCTAGCCGATAAAGGTTATAATAATCCAGTAGAAGATTATCTGGATCAAGCCTTGTTGTTTTCTGGTTCTAGCGCGGCCGTGACGACGGGTTTTAGCTATCAGTTAGTGATTAATGATGACTTAGAATTTTGTTATTCGTTCAATGCTGATGAGAGGTTAGGGGATAGCTTTAGTAATTTTTGTTTTTATTTCAGTTTTGGACAATCGCTATGTGTTCCCGTAAGGACTAATTTTATTAGTACTCTAAATGTTGTACCTGCCTTTGCATTGGATAATGAAGAGGTGACGGAGGTTTATTGTTGTGAGGACGGTGGGACTTTGAGTTTTGATTTTGGAGAAAGTGGTTGTGAGGTTTTCCTCAGCGAAGGATATGGACCTTACGTGTCCATGGGCGCAACTAACGAATTGAATGCATCGCTGCTGAATTGTGAAGGGATACAATGTGTGAAAGCGGTATGTAATGGTACGCCAGAGGAGGAGGAGAATGATTGTGAGTGTCCGCCTATTCCTGTAGAAAGGAAGTATTTCTTTGTCCGAGAATGCGCTGATTACGATACCAATGGCGCGCTCAATGATCGCGTGGTTTGTCTCTATGCGGATATTATCGGACAAACGATTTTGATACCGAGATTCCCAGGAGATATGAATGCGTGGTATGAGGTCTATAATGTCGCTACAGAAACGCAATTCAATAATAATGCAGGAGACCAACCCAGCACACTTATAACAGATCCGACCGTCGCCGTCAAAAGTGATTGTAATAGTACGGATGTCAGCTATCTGGATAATGCCTCGGAGATAGAAGATCCTGATTGCGACTGCGAAGAAGAAGAGCCTTGCACAGACACCAACACGGGCTACGTCGATTGGGAATGTGGAGATAATGGTATCACCAAATGCGAGACGGTTGTCAATCTTTTAAGTCCAGTCGAAAGTGATACGGGCGATATAAAAACAGAAACCACCGACAGCAATGGTAATGTTATAAAATGCACTATAAGCCGTGAGATAACTTTTGGTAATGGATGTAGCGATCTTATTATTCACGATGTTATCGAGTGTCCGATCAGTACACCATGTGTCAATTCACGGACTCTAACTCATACAATCAATGATTGCGATGTCACGTTTGCTGTAACAGATAATTTTGATTCTAACAAAATAGGAGATAAGGTCTGGATCAGGATCAACGGAACTACCACAGAGTACGACTTACAGAACGGCGATACTCTACCTAATCCTTTGACCGTACAAGACGGCGACTCTGTATGCTATTGGTCTAATGTTATTTTCGATGATGGTTGCCCCGATGTCGATGTGGCTAAGACCATATTTACGGTTACCAAAGCGACCGATCCTTCGTCTTGCGATTATTCTGGATATAGTATCGATTGTCAGGTAGATGAGGAGAATTGCTTATTTACTCCCGTATTCAATGGTGATGGAACAGCACTTATCAAAGACGAAAAATCCTTTTCGATAGACGGGTCACCATTCGCCACATGGGAGGGTGCGCCGATATATGGTCAAGGGCAATTAGTCTTACAATGGTGCATACAAGTCGTCGATAATAACGGCAACCCTTGCGAGATCAAAGTATTGACCAAAGGCTGCTATATAAAACCGAGCTTCATAGGGGATATAGTGGTCGAGCCAGTGATAGAGTTTAATCCAGTTATCAATGTGGATGCGTGCTGTGATGATAATGAGGAGTGTACGGACGTCCTAATGATAACTTGCGATCAATGTACGCTCACTGTAACGGCAGATGCGCCGGGTTATTCTTTTGTGTGGTGTGATTCTAATGGGGTAGAGCTCGGGACAGGCCCATCTTACGAGGCCACTGTGTCAGATACCTATACTGCTAAAGCGACTAAGGACGGCTGCCCTCAGATAGACACCCAATATGTATTTACCAAACCAGAAGCTGGTATGGGCAATGCACAAACCAATCCAATAGTCAAACAATGAGAATAGCCATAATTATCATATTGCTGTTATCATCCTGCCATACGATCAGAGTAACGACTAAAGAATCTGTGAGTGGCTCTAAGGATAATCCGATATTGATTTGTGATGATGATGACGTACGTGCCTTGTCTATAGAGTGCGTCGGCGATCATATAACTGGCGCAGACGCAGGTGGAACGTATCAGATCGGTTATCAACCAAATGGAAGTAATGTAAACCTTGACCCTAATACGGGTTGCTTTGATGATGAGGAGATGATCTGTGAAGGCGAAGATGGTCTTTATGAGTTTTGGTATATCGTACAAAGTCCTGATTGCGAAAATTGCTACGATACGACATCTGTGTATTATGTCAAATGTTGCTTAGTCAATAATCCTACATGTAACGAATAATAAATAAATAAGTAAGATGAAAATAATTGAATCGAATAACATTCTCAGGTTGGTTAATGTAGCGCTGGTCATAATGATGGCGAGTGCTGCATATTCTCAGACGACATGTGACATTTGTCCTGGACAGATGGTCACATTAGATGCGGCCTGTTCTGGTGGATCAGGAACGATTACCTATGCCTGGTCTACAGGAGATAATACACAGACGATCTCGGTGACAGCGGCAGGCACTTATACCTCGACATGTACCGATGCAAATGGCTGTGAGATCATACATACATTTACCGTAGGCAGCAGTTCGGCTATTATGGCAAGCTGTGCAGGTAATGACCCCAGTTGTGCTGGAGATAGCGATGGGGATGCTACAGTGACGCCTTCGGGAGGTACAGGACCTTATACCTATAGCTGGGATAATGGGGGTAATACAGCGACGATCACGGGGCTTTCAGCAGGGACGTATTCTGTTACAGTTACTGATGCTAATGGATGCACAGGTGACTGTTCTGTAACGCTGACTGATCCACCTGCCTTGATAGATAATCCGACGTGTACGGTTAATTAATGAAGTGGTTTTATGTCATATTAGGTCTGCTGATTCTATCAGGGATCGGTACGTGTATAGACGATAAGAAGAAAGCAAAATCCAAAGAGTCAGATAATTATCAGGTCTTGGGATCGGCTACTTGTGATATATGTCTGGACGAGTTGCAGACGGCGACTTTAGACCCTGACGTATCTGGCTCGGGATTATCTTATGCTTGGTCTACAGGAGATAATACGCCGACGTTAGATACAGATGCGCCAGGTACTTACGCCGTTACTACGACTGATGACAAAGGCTGTACGGTCGTTTCTACTTTTACGATCAATCCATTAGATACGACTGTATTAGGTTGTGCCTATAGATTTAACTTTGGGCCAGCGATGACGGATCCTGATTGTTCTGTGACTTATTGTACGGATGACGTTGGTGTTATTACAGTAGTAGGCACTCCCGTTGGAAACTGGACTTGGACTAATTTGAATACCAATACGGTTGTTTCTACAAACTATTTCTTTAACTATAACATTGCTGCAAATGGAGGAGTGGGAACGGTTACTTTTTTGGGAGTGTATGTCAACTCCAATGGATGTCAGTCCAGAGTCTATTGGGAGTTTATTGATGATTGTAATTGTCCCAATATACAAGCACTATGTACTGCTACTAATGAGGCATGTGGAAACGGTCAGGGCAGCGCAACAGTCAACGCGTCAGGAGGCCAGATCCCTTATTCCTACAATTGGTCTAACGGGGCAACGACACAGGTCATCACTAATCTCGGTGCGGGTAGTTATACAGTCACAGTGACGGATGCTAACAACTGTGCGGAGACCTGTACGGCCAATGTCGGCAATGACCCCTCTAATATGGTCGTCAATATATTTCCTAGTGGATGTGACTTATCGGCTTTTGTCCAAAGTGGAACAGGGACGGCACCTTTTAGTTATAATTGGGATATAGGAGCGACGACGCAGACCATTACTGCCACATCGGATGGCACATACTGTGTTACGGTGACCGATGCTAACGGATGTACAGGCAGTAATTGTTTTTCTATTACGGGCTGTACAAGTTGCCCACCTGGTGGCATTACTATTAATGGTAATTGTACGATAGGTTATACTTGGGTGTGGTCAGGATTTCCTGCGGGTTGTGTAACGACGATCACAAGATGGTATAATGCCACGACCTGTACTAATTTTAATCCAGATTGTGATTATCAGAGTGCCACCTTTACAGCGAATTGTTGCAGCGGCACGGCGACTATTGTCAATAATAATTGCCAACTCATCGCAACCTCATCAGGTCTGCAAAATCCTCTATCTTACAATTGGTCCAATGGATCAAGTGGTCAGATTATCAATGTCACAGTGGATGGTGTCTACTGCGTAACGATTACCGATGCTAATAATTGCACGGCAACGGATTGTGAGCTGGTCAGTGGTTGTACGCCTTGTAATGCTTCGGTGACGATAACAGAGAGTCCGACTTGTCAGCTTAATGCCATCGTGAATAATTGTGGAGGGACACCTTCCTACTTATGGTCGACAGGAGCAACGACCTCGTCTATCACTGCCACTCAAAACCAAACTTATAGCGTCACCGTTACAGGATGCTGCCAGACCTTGACGGCAAGTTATATGACGACCTTGTGTGCGCCTGTATCTTGTAATTGTTCTGTCAGCCTTGTTGCGGATAATACCAGTTGTACGATGACTGCGATTGTCTCAGGTCCAGACTGCGGCAATTATAATATTTTAGATTATAGCAAGTGGGATAATACTACTGGATGTTTTAACGCATCGACGTGCGGCGGATTTATTAATACGATACCTATCAGTGGGGCAGGGTCTTATACTGTGCCTAATAATAGTTGTCCAACTAACGGAGATAGTGGATGTTTCTTAGTACGTATACGAGATAGTTCTGGGACTTGTGGAGTTAGGACGGCGTCTTGTGAGTGCTTGGACTGTATAGACTGTACGTGTACGCCATCGGTTGTCTATGATGATATTGACTGCGAGATAGATTACTCGGCACTGGGTGGTGGTTGCTCTAACTATACCTACCAATTACAATATTCTCTGACAGGTGTCGGATGGTCCACATTAGCTACTGGTACGGCACCAGTTTCTGGTTCTGTTACGGCAAGTGAAGGCTACTATAGGTTGGTTCTATTTAGTGCTTCTTGTGGTACTCAAGTGAGTAATACGGTAAGATTGCAATATCAATGTGAATATTCGGTCGATTTTAGTTCATTATGGAATACACACGATATATTAAATATTGCGGCTGTAAGCTGGCAGGCTTGCAGTGGTGGTAATAGTACATCAGCTTGGGGATTATCCATTGGGACTACGCCTGCCTGTGCTGGGGGTTGTCACCCAACTTGTGGAGAAGATGTAGTTCTTCATAATTTTGCGTCTTGTCCTCCACAGACACCAGGTGGTCAACCATCGAGCAATTGTTGTGTAGAAACTTTATCCAACATGATTTCGGAGACGGAAGCCTGTATATTATCGCAATGCCCAGGTGGAAGCACATTTTCTATGTCATGGAATGCGGGTACTCAGAGTATGGATATTATCGCAAGTACGGATTGTGGGGAACGTCTACAATTTCTAACTTATAGAACGGATATCGAATGTCCAGATGGTAGTCTAACCAATCAGCAATTTGGAGTTAGGGTCAATAATGATTGTTGCTCATGTACTTTGGTAGAGACCACTAGTCAGACGCGAATCAAAAACTAAACCACCATGCAAACAATAATACAACCCACCACCTGTATCATTGCCAATCAAAAGATATACTCTTTCTGTCTACCCAGACGGATAGAATGTATCCAGCAACCGACTGACGGACGCTTAGTCGAGTGTGGTGGTCAATGGAATTGTAATATCCCTTGTAGTATGGATCGACTGTATCACATTCCTTTTTTGGATGGCGATAAGATTCAGTTTCAGACTTTGTTTTTTGGTGGTGCGCCTTCTGATCCGATGGATTATGATAGTCTGATAACGGCGGAGATATGTAGTAATGAGGATGAGACCTATATTATCGAAGGGCGCAAAATGAGTGCCTGGAAAGATGGATTACCATATCAGATTATAGAAGTCTGCGTCGATAATCTACCCGATTGCTGGAGTCTTAAAATTACCAATAACATAACAGGTGACGAATATTGTAGCCAGGAATTTGGACGGGTAAAGGTCAAGAAAGAAACGATACTTATACAGTCGAAAAGAACTTCTACGGATTGTTTCGGCTATTGCTATGGTGTTCCTGATAATTACTTGGGAGATATGATAGTTTATAATAATAGCCTGAGGTATTGTGGATGGCTCAAGAATACGGGCTTTGGTAGTGATATAGAGAGGGCTGATTTTAGTGGTGCTATTAAGTCAGAAGAGATTACTAAAAGCTATCAACTTACCTTCAATGGAAAGATGCCTCCTTTTGCTGCCAATATACTTTGCGAACAATTGCTGACTGGTGGTCTGATATGTATCGACGGTGTGGATTACGAATTAGAAAGTTATAATGTCAATAATGAGATACAGACGGGTACAATGTATAAGTTCAGCATAGAATTAGAATCTAAATGTGATACGAATGCAAATAATTGTTCTTAATAGACTAATCTGATCCTCAGAATAAGTACCGTATTGCACAGTCTATCTTTGAATAAACAAATTCTTAGATGGCAGAAAAAATAATAGTTAAGAAAGGTCCCCACTTAAGAAGTGTTGCTAATAATGACAAGACATTAGCAGCCTGGGAAAAAATCGGATATAAACCAATATCCGCAAATGAATTAAAGCAAGTAGCGAAGAAAGAAGGCAAGACTTTGGAAGAAGTTAAGTCAAAAAAGCAAATTGAAAAAAGCGTATCACCAACATCTAAAAATGGCTAATTTACTTTGTAGTTCTACCTGTGGCGAATTGGGTACGCCACCAAAAAGTTTTGAAGTTCTTTGCGTTAAATCAGCAAAGAAACAGTTTGGATTTCGTTATCTCGGATTTGTTGCCAGAGATTTAGTCTTAGGAGATCCTACGGACCTGACGGAATGGTGTCAGGCGGCGACGGATGCTTTTATTGCGATTTCACCTTGCGGTAAGATTGATCTGGGGACTCCATCATTTACACAGTCTTCTGATACTAATAATTGTGGAGAGACGGAAGTGCTGGAGACGATTTACCAGCCGACATTTTCTACCTACTCCTCTGATCCAGAAGGGTTGACGCATTGTGCATATTACGAAGCACTGGTTAATAACAGTTGCCTTAATGTGATCCTTTTTGATTGTGATGGCAATGCTTATATCACACCGGAGTATCGAGATTATGTCAATGGCGTAACCACAGATGCACCGATCGGAAATCCAGGGTATGAGTATTCTCTTATTCAGTCACCTTATCCGACTAATGGAGAGGGTAACAAAGAGGTTTGGAATTTTCAATTAGAAATCAAATTAGACGGTCAGCAAATTCTTTGTCCTGTCAAACTTCCGGGATTACAAGAATGTCTACTTGACCAACTGGCAGCTTAATATTCATGTGTGTCAAGCATACTAAAATTATTAGAAAAAAACCCTGATTTTTTCAGGCAGACCAACCCAGCTTTTCCATTTTGGAATAAAGTACATCAGCAATCGGTTATACATACACGTCGAGCGGAAGAAAAGGACAAAAATCCCATCATAGAGGATTTTAGACCGCATGAGACGAATATGTTAAAAGATTATAGGATAAAACATGAGAGGCAGTTTACGAGAGCTGGATTTGAGATGTTTGTGGCTAAGGTGTCTAGAACGGTTAAGCAATGTGTGCAAGCTACAAGTACGATTAGCGAGACTTTACAGGAGTGGATAGGTAAGAATCCATTCCTGTATCTTGGTGAGTCCAAGACGCTGGATCGTTTTGTAGTGGATGTTATTGCTAAACGCGCTTTAGAAAATCCTAATCAGCTGTTGATAGCTTTTCCCTATAGGGCATCTGATCCTTACTTGCCGCCTATAATGGGCGACTCGGATGTGAGGGTAGATATCAAGCCGTTATTGGTTTCGCATTTTGATATAAGGTGGACAGATAACAATTGTTTTTCTTTCGAAGATACTCAGGAAATGGAAGTGCCTTATGAAGGGAAGATAGTTAAGCAAAAGGTTTATTTTTCTTGTGATAGTCAATACTGGTATCAGCATCGCCCTTTGATCAAAAAGGAGGAAGGAAAGCCCGTGTTATATTACGAAACTATAATTTGGTACCAACATGACACTGGCGAAAGTCTGCTTAATTTTTTGTCTGGGGAGTATACATGCTCGCGGTCCGAGGATATTCATTATCTAGAAAGTTACATTCGTTCTTATTATAGTCTGGCTGACGCGGCTATGTCCGCTTTCTCAGACGAGTTTATAGTTAACTCTAGGTATTCTTATCCTATACCTGAGATCAGACCCACTAAATGTCACGTTGCAGGTTACGAAGGAGGATATATCAATAATGATAGACATAACCCTTGTCGTGAATGCGTGGAAGGTTATGTCTTGTGGCCTGGTCCTTCTGGAGCTTTAGTTTCTCCTGATGATAGTCATAATATACTAGACGAAAAAAGTAATACTAATAAGCCAGCAATTACCTGGCATAATCCAGAGATGGGTTTTGCAGATCACGCTTATAAGCGGGCTTTTGATTTACTTAATAAGGCATACCAGAGTATAGGTCTTAATCTATATGGACATGCAGGAGCAAATGCAAGTGGCGAAGCACTAAGGGAATGGAAGGAAGACGAACATGATAAGTTGCTGAGAGTGGTGGATGGATTATTTGCGACGATGGATAGATTCTTATATCAATGCGAATGTCTACTTGTACCATCTCGCGAGTCACGGATAAGACCTAAGACAGTCATACCAGAACGCATTGCTACCGCTAATGTACACGACCTCAAAGAACAGGCGCGTAATGCGTTACCAGAAGATAGATTATTTAGCCATAAGATGTATCTCAAGAAAAAATATGGTGATGATCCAATTATGACCAAGGCACATGCCGCCCTCCTTTGTTATACACCGTATATGTATGAGGACCTGGAGGTTATCAAACTCAATATGGATAAAAATATCTGTACCAAAGAAGATATGATCAAAAGGCAATGGGGTGCCATTGCCATAGATTATGTAGTCGAATCCATGGGGCAAGAGATTATACGAATGTCCAAAGATGACATCCATAATATGATGGACCAGTGGTTCTTTAAGAAGAAACTTCTTTCTAAAGAGGAAACAACCGAAAAGAAAACTATTAGCAAGGATCGAATCTCAGAGTTGCAGGCCATAGTTGGTTTAAATAGATATGTACAGGAGGGTTCTATTACCAAAACAGCAGCGGAATTATTACTGGTGCGACAATTTGGTTATCGTGCAGAAGAGGCAAAGGAGATTATGGGTAGTTCAGTATCCTCTTCACCTGCCTTTGATAAGTTAGAATACATAATGAACTCTATTGAGGAAGGAGTAATATCCCGAGAAGAGGGTATCAGGCAGCTTAGCATAGAAACATCCAAAAGTATCGTAGAAGTCGGGGTCATTCTGGATAAATATGAAATACAGGATAAGTTTTACGAAAATCTGAATCCTGCACAAATAAGAATGGCAATGAATGGATACCGTAATTCTATCAATCATGGGTTCTATCCATATAATAGAAGGGGGCTAGTCGAAACTCCTACTATTGAAGGCGGAGAACTGCGCGTAAGAAGGGCATCTAAAGAACTTCGTTTTGGAGATGTGAAAGAGGATTTTCCTGGCTCTGGCGAATGAGGACAACTAATTTAATCCAGGTTATTTCATTTTTTATTTTTGGTATTGGATAATTCCGAAATCGGTTTTGACAAAAAGGCTTTTACAATTGCATTTAAATTTTGGTTCCCCCTTTTGTAAAAGACCCCAGATTCAAAACCTTCGATTTGATATCTGGAACTATTAGTGGGTTTGTTACGGGAGCACTGGGTATGTTCTTTATAAAGAATGTGGAATGAGGATATTTGGCAATCTTGTTTTTTATCGGTTATGTTTAAAGGTAGAATAATATTTGTCCTGATATTTTATGTATTAAGCGATACTGACACCATTTCCATAGAAATTACTTCTCTACACAAAATAAATTTTATAAGTTAAGATATCCACGGACCTAACCTTGACTTATGAAAAAATATTTGACTCTACTTTTTATTTTGACCTATGTTGCTTTTGTGCAAGGTCAGTCTTCTTCGTCACTTGCTGATCTGGCTGATAGTCTCTATCGTATCGGCGAATACCAATCGGCAGCGGATAATTACGAAGCCTACTTCTCTGATGCTGAGGAAAATCTGGATGTGGGCCATTATTATAATGCGGCCGTCGCTTTTGCCCAGGTTAATAACGCGGGAAAGTCTATCAGATGGTTACAAAAAGCAGTAGATGGGGGAGTAGATGATGACTATCTCACAGAAGTGCGATTTGATCTTAATTTTTATCCCATCAGGCATACAGAAGAGTGGAAGAGTTTTTTTGATAAAAACACAAAAGTCTTTAATACCGAAGCGGCATCCATAATGTATCCGCATATACGGCATGAGTTAATGGAGTTGTGGCAAGCGGATCAGTATTATCGACGGCTTATATTCGGCAGATATAATGGGAGACCACCTAATGAAGTAGGAAATGTCACCGAGGCGGTCGACAGATATAATGCCATGCGTGTAGAGCAGATCATAGAAGAAATCGGTTGGCCTACTTATGACAAGGTGGGCAGAGATGGAGCGCATGCGGCCTGGAACATTATACAACATGCGGTGTTTAACCCTCCTCTTATGAAACAAAGTCTGGAGATGATGGAAGAGGCTTTGGCGTCGGGGCAAGTCGATGGGGTGGATTATGCTTATCTCTATGATCGTTTTCAGGCAGTAAGTAATCTGGGTAAGCAACGGTATGGTATTGTCCGTCATGTTCCGATCGAAGATGAACATGAGCTAGAGCGAAGAAGAAAAGAGATTGGCTTCAGGCAAAGTATGGTGGAATATCTTGGAGCGTATACACCTCTGACAGAATCAGAATATAAGGCTAAAGAATCTGATCTGGCCAATTCTTATACTAGCAATCTGGAGAAAGGAAAGGTGGCCCTTGATAACCAAAATTATGAGGAAGCCGCTAAGTACTATAAGAAGGTGCTGAGTTGTAATGGACATATACAGACAGAGGATATCTATAATGCCGCGCGCTTACAAGCCTTACTTAATACTCCAAGGAGTAATTTCCAGGCTATAAGATATATCCGTTGCCTCTCCGCGCGTGGATATAATAATCTAAAACGAATGGACGAAGACTCTGCTTTTGATAATCTGAGAGATAATAAGGGTTACATGGAAATAGTCGGTATCATCAAAAAGTATAATTCTGAGCAGTAGATAGATCAGATTATATTTACGGATATTGGTAGCGAGTTAATCTATGAAAAATGAAAGTAACATTTCGTCCAAAAGTAAAAATTTGCTGTATAAGTAGTGTGGAGGAGGCTAAGATGGCCCTTGGTGCAGGTGCTGATGCATTGGGATTAGTAAGTGCGATGCCGAGTGGGCCAGGAGTCATAAGCGAAAATGACATATATCATATTGTTCAGAGTCTCCCGATGGATACGGATACCTTTCTGCTTACAAGTAAGACGGAAGCAGATGATATAATTGTACAGCATGAACGACTTAGTACCCGCACTATTCAGATTGTCGATAAAATAGAGAAGGAATCTTATCAAAAAATACGTCAACTTAGACCAGAAGTCAAAATAGTCCAAGTCATACATGTCCTCGGCGAAGACACCATTCAAGAGGCTCTGCATGTGGCATCTTTAGTTGACTATATATTATTGGATATCGGGAATCCTAATTTGAAGATCAAAAAATTAGGAGGGACGGGTGAGGTTCATAATTGGGATATTAGTCGGCGGATAAGAGAGAAAGTAGAAGTGCCTGTTTTTCTAGCGGGTGGATTGAATGCAGATAATGTCCAGGACGCCATACGTACTGTGAGACCTTACGGAATAGATCTTTGCAGTGGGGTAAGAACAGATGGGAAATTAGATGTTGAGAAATTGAAACTTTTTTTTGAGGCAGTAGGTAGTGTAAATAATTAGTTGGTCTTGTCAAAACAAAACAAACGAAATCATGGCTAATCAAAGATATTATTACATAGACTTTCTTCGTGTCATTGCAATATTAATGATGTATGTCTTTCATGTCAATATGATATTCGTTGCAGAATGGGATTGGCACATCAAAGATGCCTCATCGAGTAATGTTTTGTTGGAACTTAATTATTGGATGTCATCATTTCGCATGCCTTTGCTATTTGTGGTATCGGGATTTGTATCAGCTATTTTGTTAAGTAAGATGAGTATCAAGTCCTTTGTTTCTCAGCGATGGATGAGACTGATAATTCCGACTGTGATATGGACGTTTTTACTAGTGGCTCCTCAGTTGTATTTCGAACGAAGATTTGAAGGAGTAGAATTTAATTATCTGGAATTCTACAAGACATTTCTTCAGTTTGATTGGTATCCTGAGGGAAACTTTCATTGGTTACATCTTTGGTTTATACCTTATCTTTTCTTTTATAATTTGTTGTCTATTCCCTTGTTTAGGTTTTTGAATAAGGAGCGTGTTGTTCATGGTTTATCATCATTCTTTGGTTCTCGTCTAGGAATTGTGATTATGGTGCTGGTTGTGATTTTACCATATACATTTTTGTCTGTCCACTTTCCGACGACCTATGACCTTATCAATGATTTTGGCAGGCATTCGTTTTTTATATTTTTTGTTTTTGCTGGCGTTCTTATGTATAAGTTACCTGTTATACTGGAGCGCCTAGAAAAGGATCGACGTTTTTTTCTGGGGGTTGGTTTTGTATCTATAATCACTATTAATGTTTTAAGATGGAATGGTTGGGAACCGTTCGATATGTGGGAAAATTGGATAACTAAGCCACAGACATATCTGTTCATCGCTTTAGGAAATATCAATGCCTGGTCTTGGGTGCTCGCTTCTCTCGGATATGGTAGAAAGTATCTTAATCACAAAAGCAAGTGGCTCTCATATAGCAATCAGGCCGTCTACCCATTTTATATATTGCATCAGACGGTTATCGTTATTATAGGCTATTATGTTATACAGACGCCTGATGCCGTCCCGTTCAAATATCTGTTCCTGATAGGGGTGTGCTTTGTGATTTGTATATTGACATATCATTTGTTTATCAGGCCCTATAATGTCATGCGATTCCTGTTTGGTATGAAACCTAAAAAGTGACCCTTTTTCACTTTTAGGATGATCGATGGAAATCTTTAGGGTATCGGGGCAACCGTAGTTTTTGTCAGCTACTTTACATTATTAAAGAAATTTTCCAATTGCCGAACTACAAATCAACTACACGGACTATACAATCGGGTTATGTAACACATAATAGTTATAGTATCTGGGATTCCTATTGGCTTGATTACATACATTGCAGTATTCTATTAACCTTTAATTCCCTTGTTTCCATTATGTCAAAGCAATTTGCGGTGATAGGTGGAGGAGCGGCTGGTATTGCGGCAGCCTACACCTTATTAGAGAACTCGGTTGATACCACAGTGTACCTTTTAGAGGCGACTAATAGATTTGGTGGACGAGCACATACACAGATTATCAATGCTAACGGTAAACCCTTACCCTTCGATATGGGAGCGGTCTATATACAAGACCCTGATGCTCCAGATAATCCTTGGAAAGATATTGCAGCGAGTTTTGGTTTTCAGACCATAGAAGATACAACTGACTATAAGTTACGTATCAATGACGGCTCTGGATACAAGACCGAGGATGTCACCGCTAACAATGATATCAATATTTTTTCTAATTGTATAAATAAGGGATTCGAGGCGAATAAGGATTATGATAATAAAGCCATTATTAGTGATCCAGGGGCATTGGGCAAAATGTCTTCTTTTGCACTAGGGATATCGACCTATGGTTCTTTTACCGAGTCGGCTGAGCCATGGCAATATCTTGCCGCCGATCGCGCGAGAGAGGCGAGTGGTAACTGGGGTAATAATTTGTTTGTCAGAGAAGGGTATGGAAAGTTAGTGCAACGATACGGCGAGCAAATCAAAAAGAAATACCCAGACAGATTTTATGTGACCTTTAATGCCCTCGTTACGGGTATAAATTATACTGACAAATTTGTCGTTGTAACTTATGGGGATGGATATTTACTTTCTGTGTCGGCCTGTGTAGTAACTTTACCCGTCTCTGTTCTAGAAAGACATCAGCGCATGTTCAATCCGTTATTGCCACAACCCTATGTGACTGCCCTTGGCGCGCTTAGGCTAGGTTCTTACAAGAAGATGGCGGTCCAGTTAGCGTCAATTCCAGATGCCATCGAGGATAACATTAATTATTATCTATACGAAATAAACGACACGACCAGAGGAATATGGCAATTCTATAGGTTGTCATTTTATCCAGATAACGTACTGGTGATACATGCCTCTGGTGACTTTGCTAAGGCATTAGATGGATTGCCTGATGATGAGGTCTATAATATGTTTTGTGCATCTTTTGATAAGGCTTATGATTCTCAGGGATTCGTTCAGTTATTAGGCATGTCCAATTGGTCTAAGAATCCCTATGCCTTAGGGGCTTACTCTTATACCGCCCCTTTGCCTGACCTCCCTATTTCTGACTCTACAGCATATAAGGCCCGCAGTCAGATGCGAAAGGCCATAGACAATAAATTATTTTTTGCAGGAGAGGCTCTTAGCCTGCAAGCCTATGCCACTGTCCATGGGGCTTATTGGTCAGGGCAGGATAGTGCGATTAATTTGTTGCATAAGCAAGGGGTGTATGAGGAGGGTAGTAGTTCTACATAAATAATCGGAATTATTCTTAAGGAGACCAATAAATAACAAGTACCACCTACATCAATTTATTTTTGATTTATAGTTTATTCTATAAGCTATGTCCTTAAATCAAAAATTATCTTATGGCAGATCGACAAACTCAATTATATCTTCACGACAAGCAAAGGAATCGCTTCCGAAAAATCGGTAAGGGGAAAGGTGATATAGTGGAATCCTATGCTCGGATGAAGGCATTGCATTGGCCTTTGGATTATTGTCTGGTAGAGGAAGAGGTTAGCCAAGTGGAGGGTCAGGATAATACTATTGACCATGCTGGGATTGATCAAAACAAGATAAAGTATATGCGAAAGGCAGAGTTGATAGACGTGGCTAACAGTATGGGAATAACCGTCCATCAGGGAATGACCAAGTCTGAGATCAGATCAGCGATTTTAGATGCTACTAATAATAAGTACCCTGAGCAGTAAATTACTTTTGTACAAACGCAACTAGAAAGTTAATGTCTTTAGAGAAGTTTATTGAGCATAATAATATCAAAGGTGATTTGGCTAAAATCCTTATAGGTCTGGATATAGAGTTGCCAGAAGAATATAAGGATATAGATAGTTATCAGGAACATCTGCAAGAAGCCTATGACATAGAACGTGATAAGAAAATCATCGACGAGGAATTGCCAAAAGCGATCTCTAAGGAACTGGACAAAAAGCAGAAGGAATGGTATGCGGCACATTCTAATCCGCTCAGAAATCGAATTGCTTCTTATGCGGGTTATGACAAACAAGAAATAAAAGACATACCTGTCAAAGAATTATTAGATCGGTACAAAGAAGATGTCGATCAAAGCCTAAAGGATATGGAAGAGCGTTATTCTTCTTCAGACACAGAGAAGGTACAGCGTATAGATAGTCTTAAGGCTGAGTTGAATACAATGAATAATAAGTTGACCTCATTGGAGAACTTAAGAAAACAAGAAGTGGAAACCCGAAAGGAAGAAACCCATAATGAGATTACTTCCTATATATATGATCGTGAGATGTATAGTTTCCTCGGTAATGAATTCCATAAGTGGACCTGCGGTACGATAGAGCAGGCCAAGGACAGTTTTGAGGGCAGCTTGCGACGGTATGGCTATATGATAAAGGTAGAGAAGAATGAAGGGACGGGTACTTATGAGTTAGTGCCATATCATAAGAATGGATCAAAGGCGATGGACTTAGCTAAAAATAAGTTTGTAGATCTCAAGCAACTGGCTAACGAACTAGCCATCAAAGACAAATATTACAAAATGAGTAATACGGATCTCAGTATAGAAGGGCTCACTACTGCAGCCATCAATAGAAATGGACAGGCGGTTAATCTGGCTGTTCCTGATATCCTCAAGGGCTAATAGAGCTTTTTCAAATTGGGATCAGGTCGTTCCTTCCATAATACGACCAACTACTATTATATGGGTATGACTCATTCCTACCATAAATGCGAGTCAGGTAACAATTTCTAATTTCAAAAAATAAGAATAACATGGCAGGAATCGCCCCACTGCAGCTTTGTCATACACTGGAGCTGGAGTTACAAAAGATAGCAGGATGCCTTTATGATAATATAGAGGTCGGAAGGAATACATACAAAGCCGCAGAGGCTATAGAAAGACATACAAGAACAGATCTTACAGAAATCTTACAGGGCATGTCTGTAAGACCTAATGATCCTGATTGCTCGACGGTCAATGTGACGGTAAAATACAGAAAACCAGAGTGCGATGTAAAATCACTGACTTGTGATGAGGTCAATTTTACCTGCGAGACAGCGGTGTCGCAGTCAGAAGAATACGAGTCATGCCAAGTCACGATGAACGAATGTGTGGCAGATCAATTTTCGGTCAGTGCAGATGCCTTCAATTGTGATTGCACGAGTACAGTCAATCAGGAAGTGGCCATCAAACTCGCCAATTCGGTCAGAAGGGGATATGCTCAATACTCTAAAATACTAGGAGAAAAAATAGTTGCGGGCGCAGGTAAGTCTTACGATGGAGAAGATTTCTTGAAACTGAAACTTTTCTGCGAAGACCTCAAAGGGAAACTTGAGTTGCAACCTCAAGGGACTTATGCGATCAAGCAAGAATACATGAAGCAAAGTCCTAACTGCGCTGAGAACCCTGTTATAATTACGGGATCAGAAAAAGTAGCAGCTTATGACTATATGGCTTCTAATGGAGTTTATAACGGAACAAATACCCCAGGGGCTAACGCCCGCCCATTGCCTAATAACATTTACTTTGATCCTGCGATTGCCAGTGCTTTAGGTAGTACGCCTACAGGTTGTGACGGGGCAGTATCGTTTTTGCCAGGATCAGTTTCTTTACTGGAATGGTTCTGTTTTGATAACCCTAATTTTGCTGCGACGCCAGGCGGAAGGGTAGCGTGGGCGCCTCAGTTCGTCGGGACAAGGATTGTCAAACAAAAGGTGGATGTCGGGACGTCAGTATTAGGAGTGCCGTTTGTCGTTGATCTTATGATAATCTATGATGAGTGTGCAGGTAAGGCGGGTACGGTGACTTATAAGTGGAAAAGTATTTTGATTTATTCAAGATTCCAGAGGGCGCGTTCTGTGATGGCACGGAGTGGAACTTCTGCAATCTATGGCAGATTACATGTGAGCCATATACTTGTGGCGATATATGTACGCCTTGTAACTAAGAGCTAAGTTTGGTAATTTTTATTTTATAATCTTTTTTCTATTTGCTTAAGCTCCCGTCCGTCTTGGTGATAGGCGGGAGTTTTTAATTTGATATGATGTTTAGTGTAGGGGCGGAATTATTTAATACAAGACGTGAGACCTATGGCATTGTTGCTAAAGTTCATGTCGGCCTTGGCAAGTTGACGGCGGACTATTTACCTCAAAACGCGTATTCTGTCTTAGTTAATGGAAAGTATCAAGTTTGGTTAGAAAAAAGTGACTACTTAATAAGTAAAGATGAGTTACAATAGTTGTTGTCATTCGAGCAATAAAGATTATGGACACTCTATAATTAAAGATTCTAATTTGATATTAGGATTGGACGGGGTAATTCATAGCGACGTAGATGTGATGTTAGGTAAGAAAAAAGAAAGGAGGCACGCGTTTTTTCAAAAGTTAGTACCAAATAAAGAAAATCAAGGCTCTTAAAATTGGAATGTCTTGAAAACATAGTAGGATTAATAGGCGTATGTGACCAAGGGAATCACTTGTGCTATATCAATGACGAAATCCCGTTAAAGTTATTTTCTAAACTTGCCAATGAAGAGGACATCAATGGCAAAGGGCTGTTTGAAAGACTCAGAAAAAAAGCCTGTGAGAACGTCGCTGATGATTTCAAAGACGCCTTAATGAATTGCGGTTATCATTGGGACGAAGTGATACAAAGCGAAGTCAGAGGGGGATGGAGTAAAAATTCTAAGTGCGTTGAGGATTCAAGATTTGAAATCGAGATATACAAGGACTGCACTGATCCTTATATAACCCCACAGGTCTGTACGGTTGCTGTCAAGGCTAAAACAGAAACGATTGCAACGTTAACGACCACAAAAGGCAAAGAGTCTACTACAGAGGAAATAACGCTCACTTGTGGCGAGAATATATTTGAAATCGACTACGACGGAGATGTGAGCATAGCCATAGAAGGTGAGTTAAGCCTTTATTCGGCTATATCATGCAGTTGTACGTCAACGTGCAACTGTGGGTCTTGCTACGCGATAAAGGGGGACAGTGTTTTTCAGGTATCGGTCAGTTGCGTTTGTCTGGACGAGACCCTTATCTGCAAATATAAGAAGCAACTCAAGCAAGCTCTTAAGCTCAATCTGACAGCTTGTTTTTGGGAGGAATTTGAGGGGACATGCAGGAAGAACGAAGTGGCCAGAGGATTAGAAGAAGACGCACAAATCAAGTATGCGCGAATCATGGGCGGTGACAGTCAAGCGTTTCCTGACAAAATAGAAAGAAAAGATTCTAAGTACTGGCCTAAAATATGGAATGCGGCCAAGCGTGTCAAAGGATCACTAAGGCAAAGTAAATGTCTAAAATGTAGAGGGTACAGATATGTAGAACAAATCTAAAAAGATAACTATGGCGTGTGGTAAAAACAAAAATTGTGGTAAGTCTAACAGAAATAGAGCGACTTACGAAAAAGTAAAACTCATCAACAAAGAGGGAACTATCTTGACCTCAAAAGAAGGTAGAAAGTTTCGGGTCATTAACCCAAAGAAATAGATACGTTGCAATAGCGAATAACTTTAGTCTATGTTAGCGAAAATCAAAGGGTTGCCCAATGCGATGCCAGGCATCATAGACAGAGTGTCTAAGGTTGCTTTAGAGCGTGTTAGAATAGCAGAAATCCAAAGGATATTTGAAGAAGGCAAGTGTCGTGACGGCGCAGCCATAGACTCACGCAGAAAAGCCCGCAAGCCACGCGAAGGCAATTATTCCAGATCTCACGGTAGACGCCGTAAAGAAAGAGGCCGAGGCACAGACAGGGTCAATCTTGATTATACGGGGACGCATAGAAATTCTTTGATCGTCGGCGAAAGTGGCGGTGATATAGTCTATGGATTTAGCGACCAAGAGCAAAGACTTATCGCAGAAGGGCATGAGGCATATCGACGAAAAGACATTTATGGCGTATCCGACAACGCCTTAGAATTAGCTAAGAAATCGGCATTAGCTGAAATCAGATTTTTGATAAAATCCGCAGTTAAATAATGTTAGATTATCAGCTTAATAATTTATTGGAGTATCTCAATGACTCTTTCCCTGTCCCTGTTTTTATTTATAACGAAGAAGAGGGTGGATTTTGTGGGATTACAGACCAATATGATTCTTACGCTTACATCCGAAAAAATAAAGGCAAATATGTTCTTACTGACAAGTCTCAGGCATTTGGCGGTAAAACCTATGGCGTATCGGCGAGTTATAGTCTGATTGTCGATCTCAATAAAAAAATGCCCAAGTCCGAGCTACAGGAAATCATAAAATTAAATCTTGCTCACGCGCCAGCAGGTTGTGGCGATATAACTTTATCAGGGTTCGACAACATAAGCAAAGACATCTACGAAGAAGAGACAGGCAAGAAGTGGAAAGATTGTAACCACTATTTGCTTTGTTACGAATTTACACTTTCTGGGATCATAGATTATTGCGGAGAAATCCCATGTTGGACGCAGAATTAAATATAATATTTCATATATATATTGGCGGACTCTTAGCCGCTATGCCAGCTTATTTGCTTGCGCTGTTTGCTAATTTTTTAGATGACGCAATGGATTATGGCGGTTACTTCTGGAAGCTAAGAGCCTATCTTGCGCGTCGCGCCATAAGAAATACAGACAGCATAGGCGAAGAGGTTTTTGACGAAGGCTTACAATCCGCTTATAATGAAGACGAGACAGAAACTCAAATTAATATAGTCGCGGGCATGTACGATCAGATCGCCTCCAAAAATTATTTATTTAAAAGGTGGATATGTAAGGTCTGTATGGCGGTTTATTTTTCTATTTATGTCACAATCTTAGGCGCGGTGATTATGTTTTTATTGGGATTTCACCCACTATGTATTATAGCATTTTCTATGTCGCTTTCTATGCTCACTTATAGATTTGTTTAGGAATAAGTACCATTCTTACCATTATAATTTTGGGTCATGCCTATCTGTACAGACCCGTGCAAAGTTGTTAACAATAAAAGTCCAAAGTTTCCTTTGGGCTGTTATGGGCATTGCGAGGAAGTTTGTCTCGACTTATTAGCTCCCGATTCGGCGGAATACATTTTTCAGTATAAGATCATCGGTGGCAAGTTGAAACAAAAGAAATTTTTTAATCAAGGAGACAATTTCTGTTTTAATACAGACTGCCTTAACGAATGCAATGAAACGACTTTGGAAATCTATGATTCTACAGGCGCATTGATTGAGTTCCAAGATGGCGATTGCACCTATTCTGGTTTTAGTTTTTCCATAGAAATAGTATACAATAAATGAGCTGTAGTCCATTCGGCAATATTCTTATAGAAGATATTACAGCAGAAATTACAGACTGCTACTTGATTTTTTATACAGATGAAAAAATAATAAAGTCGCTACCTCTATGCGGTGCAGCGATTAGCTGTAGTGGTTCGGATATAAATATTTGCACTTCTATGGGGGCGATTAATATTTCTGTTTCACAATTAGAGGAATTAGGAATAACTACCGATCTCCTTAATAGCTCAATACTAAGTTGCAAAAATGGCAATACCGTTGAGGCTCTCAAATTTGGTTCGCCAGTAGTAAGATACTGCGATAAAGAAACGGGCGAGATATGCGAACTGACAAAGTATCTTCAAGAAATCGAAGGCGGTGGATTAGAAATAAGATACCAAATCGAAGGTGATGCTAACTGGTATGATTTGGACACTATTCTCATAGATTATGAGCCTTATAAAGAGGCGGGTCTTGAGGTAGAAGAATGTGTGCTGTATGAAAATGAAGACAAGAAATTGAGCATCCCTATAGATGCCATATTGGAATTTTCTAAGAAAACAGGAAAAGAAACCTATTATTTAAAATCGGATTATGACTTGGGAGATAAGTCCAATCCTATAGACATTAAAAACTATAAAAAAATGAGTAACAGCGTCGGACTTCCTCAAGAAGTCGAAATCAAGTGTACACCAGAAATTAATTTTGAGTACTGCCCTGATGGTGGACTTACGGGTACACTGCAAGACATTTTCAATTTTGCCTTATTAAACCCTAATTTCTTTTTACCTGACGGTACGACAAGACCTGACGGTATTCTATCTTATGAAATAGATGCCGAATTTAAGGGGAATACCTGTGCGGGAAAAGTAACAACAGGGCAGGGATTTACATTTGGTGATCCTGCAACAGCATCGGGTGTGAGCTTTGACGGTGGACAAGGCACATGCGGGAAAATACAGCCTATAGATGCAGACTGCGATAATCTTCAAGATCAGTGTTATGACCTGACGACCCCAGTTGTGATCCCTGATGGTCATGGCGTTGTCGTTAAGCTCAAGGGTGTCTTATGTGACGATGACCCTACAACGCAAGCAACAAAGTAAAACACATTTTGGATGCTCACTAACCTTAAAGCGGATAGCCTTTGATTAGGCATCCGCTTAAGGTGATAGAAGGAATAACAAATGAAAAATATAATCTGGATAGCAATATTGTTTTTGTGCTTTAGTTGTAAAGTGCAAAAAAACTTTTCTGATACTCATCTTAGCGCTCAAAATGTCACAAGCGTCAGCGTAGCATGTCTTAACTGCGCGGAAATCGACGATCCCACCGCGTGTAGGGATTGCGATAAGACGTACATTTTTACGGGCTTAGAGTTGACCGATCAGAGTGGCAATAAGAAGTATATAGATTGGCCATTCAAGTTACAGTTCAAAGAAGACGACGAGGTTGTTATAAATGGTGTCCCATATCCTTACTCGAAAATCGACAATGCTAATGATAAGGCAGAATTTATTGGACTGATAGGATGCCTCAAAGGTGCTGCCAGCGTACCAGACCATATACACCCTGTAGATGATATTACGGGTGTCAAGGATTTTATTCTTTCTTGTTTGGATACGTCTTTGGTTATTCAGGAATTTACTAATGTCGATAATCTGGATTCTTTGGTTATAGAATACCTGGGGGACACCTATGATTTTAATGATACCGATACTTATAAGTGTGACTCTTTAGCAATAGGCGTCGTTGGAGATAGCAGCATTGTCATTTATAATTACATAACCGACAATAATGGCGAACCTGTAGACACGACAACAACAGAGTTTCCTTTGGATTTTCTAAAAGAGTGCGTCATTGACAGTATTGAAATAACGCATTCGCAGTATGCAAGCAATGATTCTACATATACCATTACTTATGTAAATGGCAATGCACAAGATACCTTCTTTACAAGTTATGACGTATGGGGCGAATGGATAGTAACGGTCGGAGATACGATATATACTTATCATGCCGACGATGGAGATACGACCTTCACATATACTTATTATGAGAATGATACCTTGGCTAATGGTCAGATCAATATAACACAGTACTTATGCGATCAGTCTGGGGATTGTGAGGTAGAATTTGAGACATGCAAAGAGCCAGAATATGAGATAACGGTGAGTACGGAAAATGTGGACTCGACGCGATTGGATTGTGAGTGCTTTACTATTGACTTAGCAGACTATACGACGCCGTGTGAAGATCAATTTGGTAATATCTTAGAAACCGACTACGCGCTGACTTCTATTCCTACGGCGGATGCGATAGTCTATAGTACAGGCGGTTCTTTATTTGCAATATGTCCAGATGAAGAGACCTGTGCGGTAGCGCAAGATATAGTATTTAGCTTTGCTGCAACTTGTGAGGACGGTACAGAAAGCGAATCTGTAGTGACGATAGACTTTCCAGATTGTGCGCTCAGTTGTACTGATGATCTATATGTGACGATTTTAGGGACGACAGCGACTTTCAGACCCTTAGAGAATGATGATCTAATGTGTACGGATGGTACGACGCCGTCTATTATAATAGATGTGGTAACGCCCACAACCCCTCCGAGTACAGCAACAGATATAGGTGGTGGTTATGTACAGTTTATCCCTGGCGTTGCTGGGGAAATAGATGCGACTTACTCTTTGGCCTGTGGTGGCATAGCCTGTGACCAGACCTGTACTATGACGATCAATGTGGTAGAAGGAAGCCCGCTCAATGACACTTGGTACACACCTAATGATACGCCAATCTCTGGTAATAGTGTGATAGATGATGTGACCTGTAGCGATCAGGACTGCGCTAATTATAGCTGGATAGATGCGAATGGCGATGCGACAAGTACGCCACCTACCTTGGTATTTGGAACACTAACAGGAACGCCGTGTGCGTGGACCTACACGCCACAACTGAATAATTGTAGCCAGCAATCAGTCCCTTATGTCGGGCCTTGTGGTATTGCATATATTATACTGAATACATCTGGCTGCATCGTCGCTAACGATGATTCTAACGAGTGCTGGGCTGCGAGTCCGCCTAATTGTACAGAAAATTTGCTGGTTAATGATGCCTGTAGTAACTCGACTCAAGTACTCACTCTGATAGATTGCAATGGCAATGATATAACGACCTTTCCGCACCCACTATATGAATGCAATAATGGCTGTGCGGATGGATGTACGACAGTGCCAGATGCGACCATATTAGGTGTAGTCAATGGCGAGATCAATATAACTTATACGGGAACGGATTATGATGCGAATGGAGAAAAGAGAGGCTGTATAGACTATAGACTGGATTGTGTAGACCCTGATGGCAATGTCATCGAAAGCGAGACGGCATGTAGTGAGCATATATTCCGAGTGCCACCACCAGAGATAGAACTAAACAAAAACATAGCTGGTACGCTTGCGCTGGGAGATGTGACTATCAATCTGGAAGTGTGTAATACAAGCACAACCAATGATATAGCGAGTGGTGCAGATAATTTCTCTGTCGCTTCTTCCACAATGAACGGAACAGCACCGACGACATGGACTTTTGTAAGCTCTACAATGGGTAGTCCTAATGGTGAATTGCTGGTAGGAGAGTGCGCGACCTATACAGGCATCTACACGGTAGTACAGGCAGATGTAGACCAAGAATCTATCGTCTGTAGTATGCAAGTGGATGCTGTCGACGAATATGGACAAGCTGTCAGTGACCTCTCAGATGACGACGGCAATGGAGATAGTGCGGAGCAAGATGATAATGGAGATGATGTACCTGATGACGATGGAGACGACGATCCGAGTGAGCTTATCCCTGCTGGATGTAGTGCTGGCGAGGTAGTGAATGAAATTAGATCGGATTGGTCGCAGAATGCCAATTGCTTGCCTGATGCGCTGGTGTTTGATGGATTACAGCATGTGGTGACTAATTGTACAGACTTTAGCGCGATACCAGCGATAGGAGCTAATTATACGGTATCCGTCGTAACGCCTGGCAGTCTATCAGTAACGAGTACTAATGCCGCCGCGTGGCAGCAACCTTTCCCAGGCAGTCCGCTTGTGGCTGGAAACCTCAACCTGTACACACTTGGTAACCCAGGGGATATGACTATAGACTATACGTATCCTGTACTGGAAATAGATAATTGCGCTCAACAGTCATGGGGTGACACCTCGACGCCTCAGAACTTATTCAAAATAAGGGCGGTCAATAAGTATCCAGTCATTATCACCTTTGACGTGGCGCAACCTACTCCGCCCGTATATAGTGGATTGGCTGGCTGTGCTGGTTCTCCATCTGACATCTTAGATTGGACGACGCCTGACGGTGGATTTACGTGGAACGGATATTTCAAATCTTGTATAACGGATTCCAGTAGCTCTAATTCTGGTACATATACGTGGGTCGGTGATTTCAATAGAGTGACTTTGGATAGAGATTATAGCCCCGCAACGGCGACGGGTACAGGTGGTGAGAATATGCTGGCTAATATGAGTCAGTTTGTAAGATTTTGCTCAGACTGTAATACGCCATAATGGGATTATTGGGACTAATATTATTTGTAACAGTATGGTGCGGACTTATTAGTGAAGCTGGCGATGTGGAAGAGATCAAAAGTAAGCAGGAGAAATTGTTTTGGATATGAGCTTAGAGGCATTACAGAAAGACTTGGCGGATAAAATAGGACTTACTTTGGAAGAAGTAAAGCGGAACTATCCTAAAAATATGAACTCTTGGGACGTAGGAGGTGGTCTAAGTAGAGTTGAAAATTGCAAGATGTCAGCGAGTAAAATCAGGAGAATACATCAAGACTTAAAATCAGAACACTTAGGAATATAATGGAAAGAATATTTGTAGACATATCGGATGAGGCTTACGAGAAATTAGAGTCTTTGTGCAAGCACGAAAAGAATGAAAAAGTAAGAAACTCAAAGGCAATGCAGATAATCAAGGATGGAAAAGTGGTCCTCGATGGCGACCTTTTAGGAATACTAAAATAATGAGAATGAAACACACACTCCTCATACTCCTATTCCCACTCCTCACTTCTGCCCAGGTGACTAATCCTGAGTGGATAGAGATCAATGGAAAGATATATAAGGTAACAGAAGTAGACGAAGAAGAAAAAGAAGCAGAAGAGGATGGCTTATACGACTTCCTGTATGAGCAATGGAAAAAAGAATATGAGCGAGAGCAGAGATCAGGAATAGGAGTGCAAGCCTTTGATCCGCTTAAAATAGGAAAGAGCGTCTTTAAGTGGATACGGAAGAGCAGATTGACTATTCTGGAAAGAAAGATATTTAACGAGGGCGTAGGGTCGATAAATGAGAAGTTGGGATGGGAATTATTTACACCAATAGAAATAGACTAAAAATATGCCAGCAGCAGAATGGAAACTAAACCTGAGTAACGGCGCACTATGCAAACCCGATGGATCAGAAGCCTATCATTTTGGTAAGAACTTCGATTGGGTGAGGTATCGCCAGACGAGTAGTAAGCGGTCGGGTGATTTGTACTCGGTTTACTTTTATAAAGACACAGAAACCAGACGTCGCATTGTGCAGACGTATCACAATGTCATCCTCATAGATGAGAATGGTATAGATAAGAAAATTGATTTATTAGACTTTAATCCAATAAGATAATGACACCATCAGCAATTATTTTAATCGCGGCTACAGTCGCTTTAGCATCAATAATAGCCTATAGCCTGTATGCTAAACCAAAACTATCCGCACAAGCCAATCAAGAAGACATCGACCAGATCAAATCCTCGAAGTGGTACGCCGTCTTTATGTCGGTGGCGGCTTTGTTTGTCGGGATGAGTATAGGAGGTACGGAGATAACGCCAGAGTTTATCAATGAAATTTCCAATTCTACCGTGGCAGTGATAGCGGAATTATTGGCGGTGTATCAGTTGGTTAAAAGTAAGGTGTAAGTAGTGATCGACTTAGTAGACATATTGCCAAAGCATAAGCGCAAAAGATACAATCTGCGCGAAATATCTCTGATAAAGAGAATCGTCGTACATCATACGGTTAGTGATGCGACGCCCAAGGCGATAGCTAAGTACCATGTAAAGAATAACAAATGGCCTGGGGTCGGTTATCATTTTATGATCGACAATATTGGTGAGGTGTTCAGATGCAACAAGATAGACGTAATAAGCTACAATACATCTGGACTAAATCTGTCTACTATAGGTGTTGCATTGATAGGAAATTTCGAGGAAAATAAAGTTCCTGACGATCAATGGAAGGCATTAGTAAACCTTGTGGACGACCTAATAGACATCGTAGGTCCATTAGAAGTCAGTTGGCATGCGAAGCATAAGGCAACGCTTTGCCCTGGCAAACATTTGATTCAAAAATTAGAAGCAGAATATTCAGGGTGTGATGACTGCGCAGAAATTAAAGAGGATTAATGAGTAACGATTTCGGACTAACGCCACATATCGTGCATGACGAAGTGCCAGACATCGGCGCACAGGACATCATGCGTAACCCACTTTATAGAATGGGTATGGATAAGTCCATCGAAGAGGGCTATGTCGGGCGTGGTATAATCATAGGCATAGTAGATACAGGCTATCAAGAGCATGTGGATTATCCGAATGCTATTCTGGTAAAGTCATTTGGTGACAAAGACACAAGAGACTATAACGGACACGGTACGCATGTGAGATGTATAGTCTTGTCTGGACTGCCAGCCGCATCGCAGATAATTACTAAAGCCTTGGACAAAGGAGGTAATGCGTATTCGACTAAGGACATCGCCGATGCCATTATTTTCTGCGCGGATAATAATGCACATGTAATCAATCTATCATTAGGTGGCGGCGGTGAAGATCGGCATATCGTCAGAGCGATAAGATACGCCTACAAAAAGAACTGCGTCGTCGTCTGTAGTGCTGGAAACAATGGTGGTAATCTGACCTTTCCAGCGAGTATGAGAGAGGTGGTGGCGACAGGTGCGTTATCATGGAATGACAAGCTATGGCGTCATAGTTCCAGAGATGAGAGATTAGACATTGTGGCTTATGGAGATCAGATCGTGTCGGGATGGAGGGACCTACGTAACGAGGTGTCCAAGCTGATGAGATCACTGTCTGGTACGTCGATGGCTGCGCCGTGGGTGGCAGCAGAATGTGGACGGATTATCGAGATATACATGCGGCACTATAACGAAGTGCCAGCTAATCATGTGACGATCAACATACTTTATAAAGCTGCCGAAATACTTAACGGTATTCCTTATGGCAACGGCAAAGTCCGAGGACTGACGACACAAGTTTTTCAGTCTATTATCAATACAGCAGATACGGTCGATGATCACTTAGCGCATCACCCAGCTTTGTATGAGAAGCATGGTTGGTTTAAGAGGGTATTGAGATTTTTTAAATTGTGTTGAATTAGTAATGCAATAGCCCTTAGATGAAATCATTTTAGAATAATTCTCGTTATATTTATGAAAAACGTATAAAAGTTAACATTGAAAACCAATAAGTTACGTAAGAGGTTAATTAATTCTGCTAAAACCAACTCTAAAAGAGTGCATATAACACCACGCCCTAAGGGTTGGGCGATCCGCAAAGAAGGTACGTTAAAGGCCTACAGGGTTAAGGATACCCAAAAAGAAGTAGTTGCACTAGCAAACAAATGGGTGAAATCTGGCAGCGCCACCACTGTTATAATTCATGGTAAAAATGGGAAATTTAGGTCTTCTAAATAATGGCCTATAGAACTAACATTTTCATTAATTGTCCTTTCGATAGTGATTATTACCCTCTCCTCAAAGCGATTCTTTTTACAGTAATTTTTTGTGATCTTAAACCTCGACTATCTGAAACGAAAGATGGCGATGACATTCGTATAAGACAAATACAAAGTTTAATTTACGAATCTAAGTATAGTATCCATGACATTTCTAGAATAATACCGAAGGATACAAAAGGCTTACCTCGATTTAATATGCCTTTTGAATTAGGTATAGATCTTGGATGTAAAATGTACTCAAAGAAGGATAAAAAATGCTTAATCTTAGAAGAAGAACCATATAGATACAAACAGGTCATATCGGATATATCAGGTCAAGACATAAGTAACCACTCAAATGAACCCATACAAGTAATAAAATGTGTTAGGAATTGGATTTATAAAATTAAAAATGCCAAACCCTTAGCTTACACGATAATATGGGATTTATACAATGAATTTCTTTACGACTTCGACAAAGATATGAGAGCAGAAAATTTAGACCCGGATAAGATGTGGGAAATACCTTTTTCAGAATTGATTGATTTGATGTCGGGTTGGATTAGAACTAAGACTAGTAAAAAATAGTTATTCCAGAACATAAATTATCAGACCGGAAAGAGGATAGAAATATTAAGAAATGCTTTGTATTCCAGAAATGAAGTTTTTTTTGATTTATTAGAAAATTAAATATTCACGACTTAATTTATGTATGTTGTTGATAATCAGAGCAACATTAAGTCCAAGCACTACTAAAAGACTATAACTCTCTGACGAACAATATATTAGTATATAACTATTGTCATGCTTTTTGCGTTAATTTGTATGAGGATATAAAGGACAAAGTAATGGCTCAGATTTTAGACGATAACATAAGAGAATTTATAGAAGAGAGTAGCGACATAAACCTAGATGTAGATTTAGATTATGCGCTTTCTACAAATCAAAATATGGCAAATCACGAGGATTCGACTGACAATAATAAACTATTGACAGGAGGTAAAACGGATTTTGTCTCCGCACTTTTGGAACTTTAATCATTATCCTTACGAATACCAAAATGTCTTCTATTTAATACTGTCCTTATGATAAGTGGAGATAAGTTGTCCGTTCGTATAGAAGAGAGGGCAGAGGTAATAGAAAGGGGAATTACACATTTCGTCTCGCGATATGGAGACTTCCAGTTAATAGACTCTGCCTCACTAAAGATAGCTGGAGTTTATTATCAAATTCTGAAAAAATACGTTAGACCTCTAGTTCCTAAGAATATTAATAAGTTCAAAATAGCTGCAATTACGGCAATGACAATTGTTAAGTTACAGCCAATTGTTATGAGGTCAAATGAAGCGTTAACTGTAAAGGAAAAGCGCCTATACAATGCGAAGTTTGGGTACTTCGTGGGTGTCTCGATAATTCTGGATATGATGTATCCTGATGAGGATATAGATAAGATTACTGGCATTAACGCCATTGATGACTCAATGAAAATTATTCAAAAGCAACATCTTAAGTGGCTGGAGCTTAAAAAATTGGATGATTTTCCAATATTTCCAGTTGCAGCTTTTTACTATATATTCTTTACTATGTTCCAGACCAAGTATAACGTGCTTATGACATAGTTACCTCGCATTTCTTGTTATATCAGTGCCTTAGATTATTACTTAAATTCTGGAATTGGACCGCTCAATGACGCTGTGCATTTTATATTAAATGAAAGACTAAAAATTCTTTCAAATCAGAACTTAGAAGCCTCATTGCCAATATTGTTTAACTCGCAGACCTGGGAGTTATTTCATTTAGTGCATCAATATTTTAGATCTGCTGCAATGATTCGTTGATCTGGTTAAGAGTGTGGTTTTCTCAAGAGAACAAAAATAGATACCTGTGCTTTTGAGGTATGTTTGGAATATGATTTAAATTAATTATCAAACAAATACAAAAAATTAGAAATGCCAATAGGATTAATAACTTTCTACGCAATTTTAAATATTGCTGGTTTAATTTTTACTTATACTTATTACAACAAAGACTATTAATTGTCCAATCGAAACAACCCATGCAAGTAATGGGATTATTCTTGCAACTCTATTTTTATCTAACTCAATTTTTCTTTCTTTGTAAGACTGCATAAAGTCTAATTTATCGTTTTGATATTTCCATTTAAATCCTCCTCTGTTTATAAATATAACGCCCTTTACGGTTAGCTTATATTCATAAATCTCTTTATCATTTTTTTTATTCGTTCGTTCGGCGAGGCCCTCCTTGCAAAAGTATTCACAGTATTCTCTTATCTCATTTGCTTCAAGTATTCGCTCAATAAAGTCTGGTGTCTTTTTCATTTTAATTTCTAACAAGTAAGCAATAGACATGGGCAGTTTAGAAACTGGGTAAGTTTCGTTAAGAACCATCATCACTCTATGCATGTGCAGGTAAATCTTTTCATTTTTATCTTCCATATACTTGTTATCTGGAAGGCAAGATACAAAGACCAGACTTAATATTCGATTGGATAATGTAAAGGACGAATAGAGTTAATTAATAAAGGATTCCAAAAGATAGCCACAACCTTCCATCACCTAATAACCCACAAACCACCACCACAAATAAGTACCCCTCCCACTAACATACTTTTGTGATATGCCTTGATTTAAGAGCGCAAACTTTCGGCTCTTAGAAAAAACAAAAGTATAGCAATGACGAACACACCATTTCCAGAAATGAACGTGGAAAAAAGGGAATCCAATACAGCACATGGTATCCCAGAACCCAATCTAACGCCGACCAAAATCACAATGGAGTTAGAGAAAACAATGATTCTCAATGAGCAGGCGAAGGTAGACGATCCATTAGAAGTTAAGATGTGGCAAGATGAGACACTGGACATCTTAGCGGAGTACATCCCTTTTGCGGTAGAGCATAGAGAGATCAGGACGGCGGTATCTAATGTGATGGATATGAGTTCTTGGAAGGAGGTCTCAGAGTTTGTGCAGGATGATGAATGTCTGGAGTTCTTTAATATGTTGCTGAGATATTGCAAGTCAGAGGGGCAGAAGCATCAGAGAGAAAAAGACTTTATCGACGGATCGGGTATCGGTTATGTCAATGCCTACACGCGACGACTCAAAAGAACATTGGAGCAATGCTTTGATGCTAAGTACTATTACAAAACACCAAGACCATTAGTCTACATAGAAGAAAAGTTTGGTCTCAATCTTTCTCTGATCGCTAATCACGTACACCCTGGTCATTGGTCCTATCCCGCAGGACACGGCACTAAGTTTTTGACAGCTGTAGAAGTGATTAACGATGTCTTTCATCTGGATAAGAGATGTTATAGGGAGGCATTGATCGCGGCGTGTGTGGCGTCTATGGGTCGGTCAGGTAGTCTTATACATTATCCGATGGATAATCTGGCAGGCGGGGTATTGACAACATTAAAAGAGTTTCAAAAATAGAACATGCTCAGAAACATTCTATTTGTATTTATTCTACTATCATTTATAGGCTGTAACAGATCTGGCTTGCGCTCTCTTAATAATGGCGTCGGGCAGCCCGTGAGTCATGTCAAAGAATGCCGCGTCGGAAAATCAGTCTACGCGCTATGGGATAACACAGGAACATCATGGAATGCAGATTATACTTTCGAGGTGACCTTTGATGATGGGTCTACAGAGCTGGCATCGCAACCCGCGATCACTTCTGGGACATGGACGGGCCAGCTTAATTATTGGGCCAGTGCAGATGGTTTTGGGACTAATGAAGATTGTATCTATGAGCCATCATGTAACATATTGCCTAATGGCTGCGGTGGACTCAATCCACCACCTACGGAAGTCATAGAAAGCGGAACGGATATATCAAAAATGCGCTGGCGTTATCTCAATGTCAAATGCTGTTTTACAGAAAAGATACCTGTCAAAATAGAGGTCGTCACATCGACGATTGCCTCACATGTCGGAAGAGTCTTAGACCTGATTGTTTTTTATGGCGAAGAGATAGAGTATGAAGTCTGTGGTGCTTGTGGCGAAGATGGACAGTGGTATTATTATGATACGAAAGAGCCTGTCGCAGAACAGGATATGCCGATATGTACCAGACCGTGTGGTTTTACCTTTCCTTCTCTGACGGCACCGAGTTGTTCTTTTACATACTTTGATGGATGCGATCAGAATAATATTATCAATGGCAGTCCGAAAGCGATTATCATTCAGTATGTCGATTGCGGAGATGGAGAAATTGTCAACGCCATATTTGAAGTAGATAACGACGGGGCTTTAATAGACTACACGCCTGTAGAAGTTGGTGGAGAAATCAATATAGATGATTGCAACGGTGGTGTCATAGAAGAACCAGAGCCACAACCTCTGGAGATCAATCAACGTACGGCCGTCTGTATAGACTGTGTACCACATTGGATAGTGGATTATTCTGACGGTACGATAGATACCATACAGGAGACTGTCTTAGATGACTGGTGTATGTGTTCTACTTGTGATTCTGATTGTGAGGAAACAATCTGGACCTTATACTCTAAGTTGTCAGCCCCACATCCTCAGTTTGCTAATGCGACGGTGATAGGTGTGGTAGACTCAGGAACTCATCCAGTTTCAAATTTTGCGATAGATGGTTGGACAGTGTATCAATTATGCTCTATAGATACGCCAACGCCTAATCCTGATTCTAATGGACATGAGTGGATTAATAGCTCTGACCTTAGTACAGTGACAATAACTAATCCTAATCCATCACCTAATTGCTGCCAATAATGAGAGGACTAATCATATTATTATTGGTTGCTTTCTATCAGAGTATCTGTGCTCAGTCGGCGATCCCTCGCAAGTGCTGTAACGGTGGCTCAGAGGTAGAATGTATAGAAGAAATAATCACCGTCTCTAAGTTCTACGTCGTAGAATGGGACGGCACTCAGTTCACCGAAATCATAGGAGGCGATAATGCGGACATTGTACAAAACTCGACAGGTAATTATACGGTCAATTTTGCGAGCACACCAAATCAAGGCAGCAGCTACGATATAGAATATGATGTACAGGTTACAGGCGTCGATGATATAAATGCTTATACAACCTCAGGCACTAAGACGGCGAGTGGATTTAGCTTTGTCATCGGAGAGCAAGATAACGGTGCGGCGGCTGGTACGCCACGGAATAACGCTTTTCGATTAGAGGTGGAAGACTGCGTGACGGCTTGCATTCGATATGCAGGCGTAGAAGGTGAGGTGTCAGCGCAAGCGATCAACTTCAAAGATAGTCTGGCGAATTGTCAGACGGTTATCAATCAGTTAGTCATACATCCGCCAGAGGTGGACGGTAGCGTGACTAACGAGATACAGACCTTGTCTATCGCTGGTAATGTCATCAGCTTATCCAATGGTGGCGGATCTGTCACAATACCGAATAGTACAGACACGGACGATCAGACCTTGACCTATGATCCCAATACTAAGAATCTAACTATCCAAGATGGCAATACGGTAGACATCGGCGTGATGCCGACATGGACGACAATCACCGCGCCGACTCTGGCAGGGTTAGGAACATACACGACTAATCTGAGTCAAGTAACAGAGACAGACACCTACTGGTATGTCCAGCAAGACGGCGACTGTAGAGAGGTGTATGAGTTTCATTACAGGCTCAGAGGAACACATGCGGCAGGCAATGGATGGGGTTATGTAGATGTACCCAATATCGCAGGGTGGGATAGAGATATATATGATGTCGGTACGTATCGACAGACAGGATTGATCTCAGCCGATGACGGTGTCAGAGGCGCGATGGCGACTAATCCTTACATGGGAAACGAAGCTCATCACTGGAGTAACTCAGGAAGGATTTATCTTAATCAAGCGAACTTTCGTGATAACGACGCGGTGATATGGCTGGAATTTACAGTACAATATAAAAGGAACTGATATGAAAATATTATTACTGGCAATAGCCTTTACGTTGGCTCAGATCGTGGTGATAGAAAGCGAGTCTGATATAAAGAAAATCGAGATAGGAACTATCTATGTCATTGGAGGTCCAAATGATCCTTTAGAATATTATGATTTCGAAAGAAAACTGCAGCCTAAGATAGATCAGCATATCGAAAAGCTACAAGCTAAGAATAAATATGATCGCCGATCTCGCTAAGACATGGACAGATAAGCAGCGATTCAATATCTCGATCATAAACTATGAGGGTCAGGATAAGCAATTTATAAGAGGATGCTTTGATTTTATAGAGAAGTTGTTTAATGATTATTTTGTTTTTCGGTTTGTCGCGGAAGGTGAGATACGGGTAGGCGAAGGCGATAGGTCCGCTTCTTACATAGGGACGGATTGTCTTAATTCTCATCTCCATGAAGGAAGAGGCCCAGCGATCATCCTAAAAAGATCGCACATCAATAGACGCCTTTGGTATGTTGTCGCCCATGAGATCATACACTTCTTAGGTTTCAAACATCCTCACGAATACGAACAACTCAAAGAGATTAGCGAAAGCCGATACATAGAGACCTCTGGTACGCCACGACAAAGTATTCTGGCATACAAATCTTATGCTGGCCAGCGTAATATAAACCTCAGTCTCGATGATATTAAGTCGGGACGCCTCTATCCTGAGATCGTCGAATTATCTAAGCGATATAAGGAGAAGGATAGGGCGCGGTGTGAGTGTGTTTTTGTGGAGGATTGATCGGTGTTTTTTGTTAGAGGGTAACACTTTCATAAATCTTACCTCTATGTATTATACAAGTAATACATTATGGAGAAAAGAGAAAAACCCTTTAATATACTTTCTATAGATGGAGGTGGAATACGCGGTATAATCCCAGCCTTGGTATTGAAGAAAATCGAGGAGCTAAGCGGTAAACCAATATGTGAATTGTTTGATCTTATTGCTGGAACATCTACAGGTGGACTCATTGCTCTGGGGTTATCTATGAAAGATGAAAATGGAAATCCCAAATATTCGGCAAGTGATTTAGTAGACTTTTATAGAACAAAAGGGAAGGACATTTTTAGCAGATCTGTAGGCCATAGTTTTAGATCTTTAGATAGCTTGAGAGGAGAGAAATATCCCAACTTCAAACTAAGGAAAGTAATAGACGATTTTTTTGGAGAGCAAAGGCTTAAAAATGTAATGACTGATGTGATTATTCCATCCTATGAGACAGAGCGGCGTATACCTTGGTTATTCAAAAGTAAAAATGCAAAGATATCTGGTAATGACGATTATGATTTTGCATTGAGAGATGTTGCATTGGCAACGGCGTCGTCGCCCACATACTTTGAGCCGCATAAAGTACCGTTCAGAGACGATAATGATTACCTGAGCTTTATAGATGGAGGTATATATGCTAATAACCCTGCGCTATGTGCATACATAGATGCAAAGACCATGTACGGAAAAGAAGATAGGGATATTATGTTACTCTCTTTAGGTACGGGACGATTTACCAAGCGATATTATCACGATGAAATAAAAAATTGGGGTGTTGTTAGATGGGCTAGACCTATTTTGAATTGCGTATTTGATGGAGTAAGTGATACGGTGGATTATCAACTGTCAAGAATCCTTAAGGGTAGAGATCATTATTATAGATTACAGGTAGAACTAAAAGAGGGAAATGATGAATTGGATAATACAAGTATAAAGAACATACGCGTGTTGCAATTACTGGCCGAAAATGCTATCCATAATTGCAAGGATGAAATTAAAAAAGTTACTGAACGATTACTCGAGAAGATCTGATTACAGGGCTGTTTTAATTTGTACACTCTCATTTAGATAAAACCCCATTTTCACTCGACACATCCTTGCCAAAAGCAGAAGCAATTATTATAACTTAATGGCGGCTTAAGTAATTGCTTATCTCATGCTAAGAAATTTTTTTAAAACAATATTCTATGGTCTCGTCCTGATCGTGGTAGGAATATTATTATGGACGATAATAATGCTCAATCCGAGTTGGCACTATGACCATGAGACTAACTATGGTATCGTGACGGTGTATCATAACGAGCCCTTAGACAAGGAGGCAGAGAGAGTGATAGGGGATGCGGTAAGGATAATAAAAGATGCTCAGATTTTTGATAAGGACATTAGTATCCAATTGTGCATGAACGATGATCAGCGATTTATCAATTTACATCCGCTGATGAAATGGGCACTTGGCTATTCTTATAATGACATCACTGTGCTCAAAAATGGTACGGTCCGATTTGCGGATAATCTGATAGAGGCGCGATGGGATATTAATAATGATGAGTTGAGACGTTTTGATTTGACCTGGTTAATAGCTCATGAGTTTACCCATAATTTGCAATACAATAGGAATGCGGGTTATATTTTTAGAAGTACTCTTAGTGGAATAAATTGGAAGCTGGAGGGGCATGCGGAGTATGTAGCTCGACAGTTCCGTGATGATGGCTTGCTCAGTAGTAAAGTAAAAAACTACTTGGTCAAAGAAAAAGAGAAGCATCAGGGTTTACCCGTTTTTGATCTGGAAGACGGAACTAAGCAGATCTTATCTTATTACAAATATGCATTGGTCGTACAATATCTTTTTGAGGAGAAGGGAATGGATTATGATACACTATGTGCGACGGAGATAGATTTGGAATCCGTTTATAGTGATATGGTGGAGTTGGTCAAGTGACGACTCTCGAAGTCTGAATAATCAGTGACCAAGAAAAAGGGATTGGCTTGATTAAGATAATGATCTTGTATATTTAGGTATAGATAGATTTTTATCATTAATCAATTTCAGATGAATATCAGATGCCTCCTTATTTTGTTGATGTATTTATGTGCTTCTTGTAAGTCCGATAACCAGAAAGAAGCCGCGACCACAATAAGGGATAATGCTGTCCCTGTGGCAGAATTAGAAAAGCAAGGTTTCGAAGCCTATCAGAAATCGCCAGTGTTAGCTATTCCGATATTCAAAAAGGTGGCTGAGCAGTATAGAGAAGCCCAGAACGGGAAAAAGACAGCATTGACCTATCTTAATATTGCCAATCTATATGATGAGCATAAGGGCGATATAGATTCTGCCATGATATATTCTCATAAGTCATTGGCTACCTGGACGGAAGAAAATGATACGATGCAGATGGCTAACCTTTACAAGTATATCGGATTGCTCAAGGGTAGAAATGCGCAATACGAAGATGCGGAGCTGAGTATAAATACGGCAATAGGAATGTACAAGCAGATGGGTTTTGAGCAAGGGGTGGCCGTATCGGAATTCAATATGGCGGATGTCCATTACCAAAGTAAAAATTATAATGAAGGTCTGCGCCTATATGATAAGTCAAAAGACTTTTGGGTGACGCGGAAAGATACGGGACGGATATATGCGCAGAATATTTTGGGGGTCAAATTATACGATGCCGTTGGAAACAAAGATATGGTCCAGAAACTCATCAAGGAAAACCAAACCATAGAAAGTCAGAAAGAAGTAAATAAGTACGTCAAAGAAAAATTTGATGAGCTAATCGAAAATTTATAATATGATAATCAGTTCTGCCCAGATCACAACCAAAGTGGGAGATGTAAATTATAATCTGGAAAAGCATCTCCATTGCATCGATGTCGCTGCACAGAAGGAAGCAGAACTAATTGTCTTTCCTGAGATGTCTTTGACGGGATATTGTTTGGAAGAAGGGCGCACGCTGGCGATAGGTCGGGACGAAGAAGTCATAACTAAGCTAAGTCAAAAGGCTCAAGAGCGTACAATGATCATTATAGCGGGTGCGCCGATATATATGGATGACATCTTGTACATCGGATCTTACATAATTATGCCCAATGGTGAAGCCAAGATATATACTAAGAGATATGTCCACCATACAGAACAGGCGTATTATACAAGTTGCTTCGATCATAACCCTGTGGTCTCATTACACGGTGAGATCATACAGTTAGCCATCTGTGCGGACATAGACGAACCGAACCATCCTAAATTGGCCAAGAAGTGTGATTGCACGCTCTATATACCCAGTATTCTTTTTTCTGAGCAAGAAATAGATAACGGACACGCTTCGCTAAAGAAGTATGCTGAGACCTATTCTTTCGCCGTATTGATGTCTAATTATGTCGGACAAGTCGGACGAATGATAGCTGGTGGTCGTAGTGCTTTTTGGAATAGGAAGGGCGTCTGTATAGCAGCGTTAGGTAGAGAGCAGGAGGGGCTTGTTGTCATGGAACGTATTAACGATGATTGGGTCGGACAAAAATGTGAGTTATGAAAATAGCCTTGGGCAACTGTGCGTCCTATAAGTGGGGCAAAGGATGTACGGCATGGCATTTAGTCAATAACCCTGACCTCAGTGTTATCCGAGAACTGATGCCCCCTGGTAGCCAAGAACAAAAACACAAACATCTCAAGAGCCAACAATTCTTTTACATATTAAAGGGGTGCGCCACTTTTCTGGTAGATGGAGAGGAAGTTATCGTCGCTGCTAATGAGGGTGTACACATTCCTCCTCGGACCATTCATCATATTAGAAATCATACGGCGGAGGACTTAGAGTTTCTCGTTATCTCTCAGCCACATGCGCATGGTGATAGGGAGAGTGTGGTATAATAAATAATTTGTAAATGAGGGTAACCTTATTCGTCTTATGAACACTAATGTAGAGTATGGATGCGAGAAGGCAATTAATAGAAAAAACAGTAATCTAAGATATACACGCTATATTAAAGAAGAAATAGGGAAATCTGTTATTCCAGTAGATGGCTGGTGTGATAATATAAAAAGGACACTTCTTGTTATCAATATGTCAACTTTATATTCTTGTGGAATATGTAAAAGGGAAATATTGGGAGTAGATGTCCTGTTATAGGGTAGTTAGGCGCAATTGAACTAAACACAAATGAATAAAGACAGACTTTGGACAGAATTAAGTGTTAAATCGAAAAACGATTTACGAGCAACTTGCCAAAGTGCCAAAGTGGTGAATTAGAAATATTCAAGTATGATGAATTTATTAATCCAAGTGGTGAAGAGATGGACAAGATGAATTATCCATTTGGAATTGAATATAATTTCATTGGCATATTAAGATGTAAAAAATCCAATTGTTTAAATCTTGTGAATACAGCAGGAATGGTAGATAAAGACATTGAGCATTCTGGACAAGATTATCAAGGTGAATACTTTGAATACAATTTTCATATATACAAGCCAAATTACTTTCATCCAAACCTGAGGTATTTCAAACTTCACAAAGAAATTCCGAAAGAAATTGTAAATGAAATTGATTTGGCTTTTCACCATTACTTTTTTGATTTCAATGCAAGTGCAAACAAAATTAGGACCGCAATCGAACTGATACTTGATGATGTGAAGGCTGCCAAATTCAGATACAACTCAACGAAAACCAAAAAAATAATTTTTAGAAACTTACATGATCGAATCGTTCACTTTAAGAACAAAAATAAATTCATTTCAACTCTCATGCTTGCCAACAAGTACATTGGTAATGAAGGCAGTCATAAAGGAAACGTAAATAAAGATGATATTCTCAGTGCATTAGAAAATTTAGAAGAAATATTAAATAATCTCTATGTCAAATCCAGAAAAAAAATTTATGAAAAAGCGCAAAACATTATAGAAAAGAAAAAAGTGGATAATAAACGATGATGAGATCAGACTCCCTAATAGTCGTCCGCTCCATATCGCCCATCCGTTATGTGTAATGAAGACATAGTAAGAATTATCTACATGTGAAAGAAATAACCGTATTATTATGTTTACCAGGCAATCATGATGTCAAACGATATATCATTCATAATTGTAAACAAAATTAATTCTGGATAAAACAAATGATAATTGTTCATTATAGAATTATAATCTCAAAATCGCAAAAAGGAAACCTTAATTTTATTATTGGAATTGCCCATCATCCATTATTACGGTTAAACTATGAAGAATAATCTATTGAAAAAGGTGAAATCAAACTATATCAAGATCTTTACCGTTTATTAAGTGACTAATTATTCGTATATTTAATATGAGTAGAAACATTTAATATATTTCATGCTTTTAGAATATTTGCAACTTATACATAATATTCATCGATTAAAATGTTCAAAAAGAATATTAATTGAACAATTATAAATGTGCTATAAATTAAATTTAATAGCACATTTCTTGTTTTAGTTTTAATAGAAGTCTGATAAAAACCATTTAAAAGTCTAATGTTTAAATGGAATCAATTTTACTGATTCCATTTAACAGTATTAAAAACTTAATCAAATAAATTAGGGTGAGCAATCATATGTCAGATTTAAAATATTTGTTATGAAAACAAATCACAATACTTTAAATTTTAAATCAAAAAGTATTTTTAAAACTTTGAACTATAATTTTGTTTTTGAAGAGCATAATCTTATCAAAATAGAATATTTAGGCAAGGTTTATTACTTTAAAGAAGATGCAATTGTTGAAATAGAAGAAATTTCAAATTTTTACAAAGAGAATATTATTAAAAATCTGATTAATGAGTCAGAATCCAACGATATTATTGATAAAAAAAGAGTTGTAGCAATTAAAAAACATCATCTCTCAGATAGGGCTGCTAAAACAAATTATTATCAATTAACTGGGACTTTTATTTTAGCTTCAACAACGACATTAACTTTATCTGCGTTTCTTTATGGACATCAAAATGAAATAAATATGTATGTTTTGATATTGGCTGGAATTCTTGGTAGCTTCTTATTTAACAAAAAATGAATCACTACACATAGCAATTATATATGACGGTCATGCCCAGCAAAAACTGGTCACGCCGCATATGAGATACCGTTTGTCTTAATCTGGGATAAAAATAATTTGATATCAACTTTTGCTCATGCACTGGTCTGTATGAAAAAAGTATATTTAAATAAACAATCACTTAAAATCAATGGTACTAAAGAAATATAAGAATCAAATGTTTTTACTAATAAGCGAACTTGGATTAAAACATAATGCTTTCGATAAGATTGAGGACTTAGGTAAATTCATAATCACCCATATTGAGACTGGATTCAAATATTCAATTGGTGCTTCGAAACATTGTTATGATAATTTAGAATCTATTTACACAACATTTGCACCTGGTAATCCAACTGTAGCATTTCCTCGTGACCGGTATGCTAATTTCGAGGAAATAAAAAAGAATTTCACCAACTGGGTAAATAACCATTTAAAAGGATATATAGATGAATTAAATGAAATAGACATGTGGAATCAAAGTAGTCAGTTAGTAGAAACAAAAACTATAGAGAAGATTGATTTCAATGATAACTCGCCATTTAGCAAAGAAGAAATTATACAAATTAAACTTGGATTAAACGAGGCAAAATTGGTAATAATAAATAACTTCAATTTAAGTGAAAATCAAATTGAAATAATAGAAAATAGATTTAGATATTTAGAAGAAGCCATTGATAGAACAAATAAAACAGATTGGAAAGGAATAGCTATATCAACAGTGATTGGTCTTGTTTTGAACTTAGGAGTTGACACAAATACAGGGAAGGCTATTTGGGAACTGTTCATTAAAGTATTTTCCAACATACCAATGATTGGATAAATAGTAGTCGACTGAGACTAAGAATAGAGGCTGTTGACAAACTATCAACTCATTCTTACGATACGTTAGAGGTATTTCGTATCTCAAGTAATGCTTGAAAAGAAAAAGTTTCGCCCCAAACTCTTTACTGATCTACCATAGGCAGACATGTTTCCGTTTAGATCAATTTCATATTATGGATAACTTATGGTGATAATCTACTGTGACTATAATATATAAATGAGAGTAACATAACATTGCTATAGTAAAGAGGCGTATTCCTGAGAATTGCGCCTCTTTTTTTATATGTTCCATCAAATATGCAGAATGTAAGTCAGTTATGATTTTGTAGTTTTGATATTAGATATCAATGTACGCTCATGGCATATAAACCCCTGAAATTATGGTTTGATAAGGAAGTGGTGAAACTGCTCGCTGATAAGATGAAGTCTTACAGTTCTGACTACAACTATTCAACCTTTACCAAGAAGATAGACGCTCAATTAGCAGATCTCGAACTAAAAGATAGGGTAGAGGTCATCGCGGATAGGGTATATGAGGCAGTAGGAAAATCGCTGTTTTTGGACAGAGAATTTTTATTAGCAGTGCTTGGTCCAGAGAACGAAGAAGAGACGGGGATGTTTAAGGAATACTATTGGGTGATGCCCGTCGCGAAGTATGTGGAAAAATACGGACTGGATGATTATGACGCCTCTATGTGCGCCATAGAGGAAATCACCAAGCGTAACACGGGCGAATACACCATCAGACCTTATCTGGAGCAATACACGAATAAGACACTGGCACAAATGAAACGCTGGTCCAAAAATAAGAACAAGCACGTCCGTCGCTTATCCAGCGAAGGCGTGAGACCCAGATTGCCCTGGGCAAAGAAATTAGACATATTCATCCAAGATCCTACACCCATTATTCCTATCCTCGATAATCTCAAAGACGACCACTCTAAGTACGTCCAAAAATCAGTCGCCAATTGTATTAATGACATACTCAAAGATAATCCCGATATCGGCAAAGAAATAATAGACAACTGGAACCAACCCAAGATCAGCAAACCTCGCCAATGGATTATCAAACACGCACTACGGAATCTTATCAAAAAAGAAGATAAGTGGGCGAGGCAAGTGATAGATGATTAACCAAACTCTCATTCTAAAATCCTTCTTATCTTACTGGCTAAATCAAGAGCTACTCACTATGAGACTTACAATTATAATATTTCTGACTTTATCATGTTGTAGTATTATTGCTCAGTTCAGTGAGTCTAATGATAATGGGGATCTGGAATATTTCTGGCTGCTTAAGGGGAGGTACCTGCCATCGCCCATAGGATATACGATAGGTTTCGGCGTGGAGCGTCAGATAAGTGATGAGCTCAGCGTGGTATGCCTGTATAATATGTTCCGTATTAATGCTGGATCGGAGGAGTCCTCTAATAGGATCAGATTGTTCTCTCCCGAAATTCGCTATCATTGGAATGGTTACTCTAACAAATCATTTTTTGCAAGTGCATTCGTAGATGTCGGTCATGAGGAAGTCAATCATAGTTATACGCCAGACGTAGAATCAGTGATCGTCGATCATCATAAGAAATTTGTAGGCTATGGTCTGATGGTTGGTAAAAACCTGGAGCTTAGTTCGCGGATATATCTGGATTTTTATATTGGTCCTCGATGGAGTTTTCTGACAGAAGATATTACCAGAATGGAGTTGCAAGAGGTCACCACAGTGAACAAAGATCAGCATACAAGCGGTCTAAGAATAGGGATGAATTTGAATTTTATTTTTTGAATTGATTGGTACACCGTTTTAATTTTTTCTCTTTTGAGCTTGTTGAAAAATGCTGACTTGTAAAATATAATAATCTGACAGTCATAATCAGTCTACGGACATTATCCTTTCTCTATTTTATAAAGAACATGCGTCTTAAGAGAACTTCCTAATTCAATGTGAGGGTGCTCGAATTCAGCAATTTTACGCATGCCTATTTTTTGCATTATCCTTTCAGATTTCAAATTTGTTTTGGATGTCAAAGAGTATATTTCTTCAAAACCTAATGTGCCAAATCCAAAATCAAGACAGGCGGTAGCGCCTTCTGTGGCATAACCATTGTTCCATTTTTCTGGCTTTATCCTCCAGCCAATTTCGACAAAAGGCGAAAAGTCCAACTCTATCGAGGGATGCCAATATCCAATAAAACCTATAAATTCTTTTGTGCTTAGTTCGTCCACGGCGTAGAGTCCGTAGTCGTATTCTGAGAACATTAGTTTTATCTTTTCGACGAAGTTGTCGGATTCACTTTTGGTCAGGGTCTTTGAGAAATACTCCATTACTTTTTTGTCAGCGTTCATCTCTGAAAATGGTTGTAGGTCAGGTTCTCTCCATTCTCTGAAGCCTAATCTCTCCGATGTAAATATGTATTTCACCTGTAATTGTATTTTAGAGCGACGATGATTATATCAAAGTTATTCTCATTTAATAGAAAGTATAGCTCTACCTTTAGACTGAGCATATCTTTAGTATGCGTCTAAATTAGTGTTATGAATCAATTTTTAAAGTTTTTATTTGTTGCCATTTTCTCGATTTTTATCGGCGCACAAATAACGGAGGGCGCGCTTTTTGTTCCTTACTGGCAATCCTTATCACCGACAGATTTTAACACCTACTATAAAGAATTCGGTCCATCCATCGGAAAGTTCTATACGGTGCTGACAATAATAGCAGCTATCATTCCTATCCTACTGACCATCTATAGCCGTCGCAAAAAATATAAGGCCACTCGATATGCCCTGGTCTCTTCCATTTTTGCGATCTTATTCGTGGCTTGTTTTTTCTTATACTTCCACGGAGTCAACCAACTATTCTATAAGGTAATCTTTACACCAGAAGACTTGCAAAATGAATTAGTTCGCTGGCGAAACTGGCATTGGGGTAGGGTTGTCTTAGAAGTTATTTCTCTTGTTTTCTTGATTCTTGGATTGGGTGGTGTTGGAAAAGATAAGGGCTGATGTACCTACTAATTTAATATCATTATTATGGCCTGATTCTTTTTGGCAGCATCGGCATAGAAATTCCTTAAGTTTATAAAGTTATCGATCAAATAGTCAATCGCTAATTGGCCATCGTCCCAAATGTTGGGATAGACTTCTAGTGTATTCATTATTGGCGCATTAAAATTGATTTTAAGTTGTTCTGTATTTATTTGCTGAAGTTTGGCGTATAGTTCGCTGACTTCATTAGGATTTAGATAGTGTGCTGGTCCATATCCAAGATCTTGATTGGGATCGATTAGGTTACCACTAAATATTAATTTCACGAAATCTCCACTCGCGTTTTGGACACTTTGACCTGTCAGCAAAAAGATTATACCATCCCATGATTTGTCTATATCAAGAAAGTCTGGATCACTTTCATTTTCTGCTTGGTATATCCTATGAGCCAGTTTGGAACTATCCTCCTTAAAAATGTCCAACTGGTTTTGTTCAATTTTTAGAAAGTTTAGTATCATTCCCATGCTTGGAGGTTGACTTTATAGGTATTGAAGTTCTCTTCGTCATAACATACGAATAGAAGCAAGTTTATAGACTTTGTCTTATGATTTCTGACTGTTTCAATTGCAATTTGAGCAGCTTCTAATTTTGGATAACCATAAATTCCTGTACTTATGTTTGGAAAAGCTATGGATTTGAGATTGAGTTTTTCCGCTATTTTTAAGGAATTGGAATAGCAGTTTTTAAGTTTTTCGGATTCGTTACTTTTTCCTTTATTCCATTTTGGACCAACAGTATGGATAACTATTTTAGCATTCAGTTTTCCTGCTGTCGTGAATACTGCTTCACCTACTTTACAACCTCCTTGTCTATTTCTTATTGCTCGGCACTCTTCCAGTATTTCTTTTCCTCCTGCTTTATTAATTGCTCCATCGACACCACCACCTCCTAAAAGAGAAGTATTTGCTGCATTTACTATTGCATCTGCTTGAACTTTGGTAATGTCTTCCTTTATTAATTGTATTTCCATTTTTATGGATTATAGATGACCGATGATACCCTGCATCTTTCGACGAAGGAGAAATATGCTGTGGTATCTATTATTAAGAATAGTTATCTTTTTCGTCTATAAGTTGTTCGAATGGAATTACCCCAATTTTGGTCATTTCCATTCTGAATTTATCTGCATAGTTATGTGCAAACTTCTCTTTAATATCTGTGTTCAAGTTATGATATTTATCTTCTCGTATTTCGTATTCTTCATAGGTTTCTGAATCAGGGCTATCTTCAATTTCACCTACTAACTCTAAAAAATGTTTATAATGTCCAATTTCGTGAGGTATGGTTCTGTACTATTGTGTGGACCTTATTGATTCTTTAGTTGATTCAATGATGAATTCCCGTTTAGTCGAATCGATTATGTGGCCATCAGCTTTTAATCGTTCCAATTCCTTTTGAAAGTCCGGTTTCAAATTGTTCTTCCACTTGATTTGTTTGCCAATTTCTTGTGCTTCAATAATGATAGCAGGTTGAATTTCTTTTTCGAATTTGTAAAGATAGATTAGTCTTCCCCAAACAGGATTAAGTATTTCTTCTTTTCGTTTGGGTTGTCTTAATACAATTAGATTAAGTCTACTGTAATCACTTGGCTTTATATGTCTAAGGATCTCGGCAATATCATTCACGGTACAACTATGTTCCGAATTCTCTCTTGTTTCTTCAATTACAAATTGAAAGTTATTACCATTTATTGTTCTGTATTCTTTTGTGTATTTAGTTAGTCGTTCAAAGAAACTCTTCATAACAATTGCGGAGCGGGGAATGACAAGTTTGTTGTATTTCCATAACCTTGTTTGGCAGTTCCAATATTTCTATTTCTTCGCGTTGGGTTCTTCATCTGTGTTCAAAGACTTCCTTTTACTATACTAGCGAATAAAAGATCCAAGTCCGATCATTAAAATACTTATAAGCAGAATTTGTGTCAAATTGTCGTAGTATCTACCAAATGTATTTCGCCCTTTGACGGTTCTGAATGAATTTGTAATTCCCATTCCTATTAATATTTTGAGGTTTTATTCAATTGTTTTCAATTTCTGATGCGGTATAACGGTTCGGGGGATATGTGGAGTTTCAAGATAAAAAATCCAAAGGGGCTCTCCACGAAGTGTCTAATTTTATTTTGGTATTACACCGTATCCGTTTGTTCTGTTTCTGTCCGCAGAGAGAATTGCTCAGAATCCATCAGCGATACGAGGAAGTCAGACAATAGCCTGACTTCCGTTTTAATCGCTTGTTAGCATCTATTATTTTGATTTTTTAATTGCGAAATATGTTGCAATAAGACAAATTGGAACTCCTATTAAACTGTTCTGGATTAATATATTAAATCCTGCGTCAAATTTATGAATTAGTTGAAAGCAAGAAGTAATGAAAACGAATAAGCCAAGAAGAACCAAGAACAACGATGAAATTTTTAATTTGGTCATCCCATATATGGTATTTGTGAGGCAATGGAAGCTCCAGCACCTGTAATAACGCCTGCGACTCCTGCACAAGGTATTCCCCCGCAAAGCGGAAGTGCTCCGGCCCCTGCTGTTGCAGTCAGAGCGGCCGCAGTTGCCGTAACAGCCATTGTAGCATCTGTTAATACAAATACCCCTGCTGCCGTCGACATAGCCCAATCCCTGAAACTTCCCCAGATTCCTCTTTTCTCAACATTATTGCTATTAACTGAAGAACTGCATGTAGCTCCATACTTATTTTGAAGTAATTCACTCGAACCTAACCCTCCAACTTCTGAAGGAGCCCAAAGTTTTGCTGATTTGTTTAGAACATCTATAAAGGATTCAAAATAGATTTTTTCGTCATAATCACTTATTTGATCAATGTTTGTTGTGAAGTATTCACATATTAAAAGTGAAAAATCGTCTACCGTAATAACATTTTCAGGTATGTTATCAAATAAGGATTCTGCATTTACAATTGCAGATATTAGGTCATTCGAGAAATTAGAATTAGTAATTTGATAACTCCAATAATTGGGATTATTAAAAATTGGTGATATATGATCATCAAGATTTAGCGTTTCCATAACGCTAAAAATTGAACCATTTTCAAGCTGAAACTGATTCTCGATTAGACTTGAATTTGCTATTATAATTGATTTCATTGAGTTACTTAAAGAAGCAGAATTATCAGGACAAGATGTTAAATTTTCAATAGTTAAGTTAACTAAAAAGTTATGAAATTCTCCATCATCAAGATTTTGTATCCCAATATCTGAATCAATAACACAATTTTGCATTTCAATATTTGAGCAAGAAAATGTGAATAAACAAATAAAAATTAGTCCTATATTTTTCATTTTACAATGATTTTGAGCAAATCGGTTGCTCTTCCGTCAAGAGAAAACCTCTCTTTGCATCAATCAGAATAAAATTTAGGAGTTACTCAATTAAGTATACCTTTTAACTCAAAGCGTCTATCTTGATTTTGTCCGCTTCCATAAAGTTTGTTCTGGATTTACTTGATTTTTCAGTCAATTTTTTGTCGTAATTGATGCTAAATATTTTATACGAGGAACTTTAAGACTTTGTACCATAATGTACTTTCAGCCTACACATACATAGTGTCACACAAAACAATTTCGTTACCCCCTAACCCAGATATTTTTTAGATAAATAATATTGACAATAACTAATCTAAGTACTGTATAACTAACCCACAAGAACCCATACCTCCCAAGCATAAACCCTCAAATAATCAGACAATGAAAAATCTAATAAGCCTAAATCAATTTAAGTGATAGCACAAGTGAAAAAAACTCACCCCAACACCACACCCATCCCCACTTCATTATCAGAATAATACCGCCCTTTCTCATTTTGACATAACTTGCCGATGGCGGTCTTGGGGTCATGCTCGTAGAAGATGTAGTAGTTGTCGGCGATGGCTTCTGAGTAGAGGGCGTCTCTTTCTTGGAGGGTGACCAGTGGCTGTATATCGTAACTCATGACGAAGGGCTTGCGGATATGAAAACTGGAAGGCATCAAATCGGCAGCGTATATAAGGACGTTACCCGAGGGCAGATGGATATGTGGTGTGATCATGTGACTCGTGTGACCGTGCGCATATCTGAGGAATATATTGGGGAGGAGTTCTTGGCCGTCTTTGTCTTCGGTGAACTGTAGGACGCCATGCTCTCGGAGAGGAACGAAATTCTCTTTGAGGAAAGAGGCTTTCTCGCGCATGTTAGGATCACAGGCCCAGTCATAATGTTTTTGTGATACCCAGTAGGTGGCATTGGGGAAAGTGGGAAGGAGTCTGTCGGAGCCATCGCGGAGGACGGCACCGCCCACATGGTCAAAGTGTAGGTGTGTGATAATGACATCCGTAATATCATCAGCCTGCACACCAGCCTGAGCGAGGGACTGCATCAGACTATCATCCCCATGCGGCTCAAAGTGGGACATAAACTTGGCATCCTGCTTATTGCCGATGCCCGTATCTATCAGAATCTTCTGATCGCCTTGCTCTATGAGGAGGCAGCGCATGGACCAGGTACACATGTTGTTATCATCGGGGGGATTGAGCTTTTTCCAGAGTTGCTTAGGCACCACACCAAACATTGCGCCACCATCTAATTTGAAATATCCCGTCTCTATAATTGATAGTTTCATAATATAATTTACTTGTTCTCTTGTGTGAGAAGACTCGCTAAGAGCGATCAAGTTAAGGATAGACAGCCAATTATTGTAGTAAGTGCGAGTTTAGAATCCTATGGTGGATTTTGGGATGTTGATCTCCTTTTGCATGTGGACCATCTGTATGGCGGTGTGTGCGGCTTCTGTGCCTTTGTTGCCATATTTGCCACCAGATCGCTCCAGTGCTTGCTCTTTGTTATTGACCGTCAGTAGGCCGAATATAATGGGCTTACCAGAGGCGATGGATAGATTAGTCAGGCCCGTGGCGACGGCTTGGTTGATATAAATGTCGTGGTCCGTGTCACCCTTGATTACACAACCGAGACAGATGACGGCATCGGCGGCTTGACTTTTGAGCAGAGTCTTAGCGGCGACGGGCAACTCAAATGCTCCTGGTGTATGCACGACGACCATGTCATCGGCATGTATACCAGCGTCCTTTAGTGATTGCTGCGCGCCGTCTAATAGCTTATGCGTTATCTCGGCATTCCAGTCCGAGACGGCGATATGTATTTTGTAACCCTCAGCAGAAGGAATGTCTCCGTGAGGTGTCGATAAGTTCTTGTCTTTGGAGCTCAAGTCGGCTTATGAGTTAGACAATCCAGCGATCAGCCTAGGTACTTTTCGTGCTTCTTCGCTATCAGGATAATTGTCTCTTATTTTTTCGAATGCCGATAGTGCCTTGCTGGTATTGCCATTTTTATTAGCTAACAGACCCAATTTGTATAAGTAGTAAGGGGTCAGTAGAGCATCTTCATTGGCATTGGCTGCTTTCTCATAGAATGACATCGCCGTGTCAAAATCTCCCAACTCTGAATGCGCATCACCGAGATTACCATTTTTCAAAATAGGAGAATAAGTACCTGCCGCGCTATGTGCCTCCAGATACTCTATAGCGTCCTCGTATCTACCCAGATTAAGGTAAGAGATACCCGCGTATAGCTTAGCCAGATTAGAGGTCTTGGTGCCACTATAGTTCTCTATCACGTCGAGTAGACCCTCAAATCCTCCACCTGGATTCTCCAATGCTAAAGCGAAAGAATCTCTCTGAAACTGCTGCTCTGCCTTATATATAGCGGCTTTCGCTTCGTTTTCTTTGGGTTCTTTGATCATGTACTTGTAGACTAATCCACCGATTACCAATAATAGCAATAGACCTAATCCACCGAGTACCATTGATTTGTTTCTCTCAAACCAATCGGTCGCCGTGTCCTTTACCTCGACGATATCAATCAGCTGATCCTCGTCCTGCTTTTTTTTCTTTCTGTTGTTTCTGTTCTTTGCCATCTATGTGTGGAATATCTTAAAAAACTGCGCAAAAATACTTAAAGAAAACGATATATCGGGGACTTATTTTAGTCCATGATAAATGGGTAATCTTTTTGCACGTAGTTATGGTCATATAGCTCTGATCCGAGCGGATAATCGGAGTTTTCGGCAAATATGACAGCCGCAGCGATTTCAGCTTTGATGGCTTCTTTGATATTATCTATTTCTTTCTGAGTAGCGATGCCCTCAGAGATTATTTTTTCTTCTGTTTCCTTGATCGGGTCGCGATCTTTATAGTCGTTGAGCTCGTCTTTGGTGCGATAAGTGCCTGGATCTGAGACAGAGTGCCCTCTGTATCTATAGGTCTTGATTTCTAAGAAATATGGTCCTTTGCCAGCGCGGATGTGTTCTGCTGCCTTGGCTAAGGCTCTATGGACGCTCTCAGGGGACATGCCATCGACGGCTTCGCTTGGCATATCATAGCCGAGACCTAACTTATGAATGTCCTCTACATTACTCGTACGCTCCACGGATGTTCCCATCGCGTATTTGTTATTCTCACAGATATATAAGACGGGTAGTTTCCACGTCATGGCCATGTTAAATGCCTCATGCAGCGCCCCTTGTCGCGCCGCACCATCACCAAACATCGTCACACAAAGGTTATCAGTGCCCTTATACTGCTCTGCCAGTGCCACACCTGTACCGATAGGAATCTGCGCTCCTACAATACCATTGCCACCTATATAGTTATGCTCTTTGGACGAAAAGTGCATGGAGCCACCTTTGCCTTTGACCACACCAGTTACCTTGCCGAATAGCTCGGCCATACACTTATCAGAGCTTATACCACGCGATAATGCGATGCCATGCTGTCTGTAGGCGGTTGCTATTTTGTCTTCTTTACGAAGGGCGGAGACGAGACCTGCTGCGATAGCCTCCTGACCGATGTAGACATGCAAAAATCCACGTATTTTCTGCTGACTGTACGCCTTGAGCGAAGCCTCTTCAAATTTTCTGATCCTCAGCATCACCTCGTACCAATTAAGGTAAGTGTCTTTAGAAAATTCTGGTGTCGATTTCTTAGTCGATCTTTTTTTAGCTGTTACAGTGGACATGTCTCAGTTTTTAAATGTAAATGATGCAAATATTGTTCTAACTTTCGCACTCTCTTTCAAAGAAAAGTAATTTTTTGCAACGAATAAGCATAGAAAGCCTAAATGTGTCTAATTATAGGAATTACAGTCAAGCAAAATGCTTATTTGACTCCCAATGTAACGTGATAACGGGTATAAATGGAGCTGGCAAGACCTCTCTTATCGACGCCATCTATTATCTATGTAACGGCAAGAGTTATTTTTCTTATAAAGACCAATTTCTATACAGACACGAGACAGGATTCTTTCATCTCAGATGTGGTCTCCTATGTGCCGAGTCCAGATATGAGGTGCAGGTGAGTTCTTCGCTGGAGGCGACTAAGAAGATAACTGTCGATGATAAGAAGATGAAAAGCGTCTCTGAGCATCTGGGTAGGTTTCCAGCATTTATGATTGCACCCAAGGATATCCTGATTATACTGGAAAGTGCCGTGGAGCGACGGCGACTGATGGATAAGACACTCTCCAAAGTCGATAAGACCTACCTCAAGTCCTTATTACTCTATAACCGATTGCTCAAGCAACGTAATGCCGTCCTCAAATCTCATCGTGAGACGGGGAGGGTAGATCAGATACTGCTGGAGGCGCTATCTGTCAAGATGGAAGAGCCAGCGACTTATCTATATAATAAAAGAAAGCATTATCTGGAGGCCAGTATCCCTATCGTCAATGATCTGTATCTGAAACTCTCAGGTGGTAACGAAAGTGTCTCCATCGCGTATCAGTCGCAACTCTCAGAGCAGTCATGGTCACAACTCATTGCGACACATAAAAATCTGGATCTCGCCTCTGGCAAATCCAATGCGGGCATCCATAAGGACGATATGACCATCATGCTAGATGGCAAACCCATCAAGAAATATGCCTCGCAGGGCCAACTCAAGTCCAGTATCATCGCAATAAAATTGGCACAATTAGTCTGGGTAAGGAACGATGCGCAGAAAATTCCCATTTTATTATTAGATGATATATTTGATAAGTTGGATTCTCAGCGCGTGTATCAGTTTTTGGATATTTGTCATCATCAGATCGGGGCGCAGGTATTCATTACTGATACGGAGGATAAGCGCGTCACAGACCAGCTATCCGATCTCAATATAAATTATAAAACTCTCAAAGTAGATAACGGTACCATAACCTAGTGAGCCAAGAAGAAAAAAATATCAAAGACCTCCTGACTAATGTGTTACGCAATAAGTCCCGATTATCCCGTAAGTACCAGTCTTATAATGTAGAACAAATTTTTCGCGATACGATGGGAGAAATGATCTCCAGCTACACCACCCGTGTCCAATACCAAAACGGCACCCTCACCCTATACATCTCCTCCGCCCCTCTCAAACAAGAACTCCTCCTCACCAAAGAAAGCATCATCACCAAAATGAATAAGGTGCTGGAATATTGTCAGGTGGATAAGGTGGTTATCAGGTAATTTTTTTGTTCCTAAAGAATTTCTTTTTCATCTCGACCTTGTGGGGAGATCCTCGGACTTCTGTTCACGCTAACTGAGGATTTTTCGACAAGCTCAAAATGAAAAAAGATTGAAAGTGGGAGGTCGAAGAAGTAGGTGAAGCCATTTAGTTGTCCAAGCATTTCCTGCCTGACTTATCGTCAGTTAGGTAGGAATCCTGTCGTCTCTTAGGCTCAGCACTGTGCCGCTCCCTCCGCCCACTGGATACGATGTGGCTTAGTTTCTTTTTATTAGTATTATACATTACTTTTTCATCTCGACCTTGCGGAGAGATCTTCAGATTTCTGTTCACACTGACTTAAGATTTTTCGACAAGCTCAAAATGAAAAAAGATTGAAAGCGGGAGGTCGAAGAAGTGGGTGAAGCGATTTAGTTGTCCAAGCATTTCCTGTCTGATCCTACGCAAAGCACTGTGCCGCACCCGCCACCCACCAACATTCGACAGGCTCGGCCTCTTTTTAAGCATGTATATATGCTTTTCATCTCGACCTTGTGGAGAGATCTTCGGATTTCTGGTCACAATGACTTAGGATTTTTCGACAAGCTCAAAATGAAAAAAGATTGAAAGCGGGAGGTCGAAGAAGTAGGTGAAGCGATTTAGTTGTCCAAGAATTTCCTGCCTGACTTACTGTCAGCTAGGTAGGAATCTTGTCGTCTCCTTGGCTCAGCGCTGAGCGCTCCCTCGGCCCACTGGAAACGACGTGGCTTCGCTTATTAGTATTATGAATTTCTTTTTCATCTCGACCTTGTGGGGAGATCTTCAGATTTCTGTTCTCGCTGACTTAGGATTTTTCGACAAGCTCAAAATGAAAAAAAGATTGGAAGCGGGAGGTCGAAGAAGTAGGTTAAGCGATTTAGTTGTCCAAGCATTTCCTGTCTGACTTATCGTTAGGTAGGCAGGAATCTTGCCGTCTCTTAGGCTCAGCACTGTGCCGCTCCCTCGGCCCACTGGATACGATGTGGCTTAGTTTCTTTTTATTAGTATTATGAATTTCTTTTTCATCTCGACCTTGTGGAGATCTTCATATTTCGGTTCACACGGACTTAGGATTTTTCGACAAGCTCAAAATGAAAAATTAAGAGTGGCAGGTCCGTATAAACTCACCGATGCTGATCCAATAAAATCACATTGCCATCAGGATCAGTGAATGTACAACTGGCGGGTCCAGAGGTCGTAGAGTCCGCTTCCGAAGAAAAAGTGACACCTTGCGCCTTGAGAGATTTCTGTATGTCGCGCACATCGGTGAAAGAATCTGTAGGTTTGGCATCATTATCCCAGCCTGGATTAAAGGTCATTATATTCCCCTCGAACATACCCTGGAACAATCCAATATTGGTGCTACCATTTTTCATGATGAGGTAGTTTTTTTCGATTTCTCCAGCATAGACCGTGAATCCTAATTTTTCGTAAAAAGCCTTAGACGCATGAATGTCCTTGACACTGAGACTAACAGAAAAACATCCTAATTGCATAGTGGTAAATTTTGTATTGAAAATTACGCAATCTTAATGTAAAAGCGATATCAACCATAAATTGGAATGATCCTGATTGTCTGTTCAAACCGCAAAGAGAAAATCCTAAACCGAAAGTTTTTAGACAAACTCAAAATTCCCTTAACCCCTTAACCCCTTAACCCCTTAAACCCTCAAAACCTCAATTCCTCAACCCCTCAAAACCAAATTCACTAAAAACCACCCCCATTCCTCACCTTATCATTCCTCACAGGAGCGTGCTCCTCCACCTTATCACCATTGACGATGATGTCTGAGAAAAAACCTTTGACGGCTGTGGCTTCGTGCATTTGCTGGGCGTCCTGGATATGGAAGTGCAGATGCGCCTCACTCGAATTACCAGAGTTGCCGCATAGACCGAGTAGGGTACCTTTCTCGACTTGCTGGCCTTCTTTGACCACGATGGAGTGTTTTTTGAAATGAGCAAAATAGAGATACTCATTATTCGCCGTTTTGATGACGACAGTATTGCCTGGGACAAAATACGGATTCATTCGGCCAGGTCTGTTATCAGGGATGCCATCTACGACGGTGACGACTTCACCCGCGCAAGGCGCCATCAGTGGCTTACCGAAGCAATAGTAATCTTCGTTATCAAATCCTTGTCCTTTATAAGAAATTCCATTCTCGTCTGTGATGACTGCATCGATGGCATATTTCTGAGCAGGGTTATCATGGTGATGATTGTCTTCTCTGAGATCACCACCCCATATTACGGTCCATTCTTCGCCGAACGGTAAGGCCATAGGCGTCTGACTGCGCATAGGTCCAGCAGCTTTCATGTCTGTCCATGGATTGATAGCGAGGCCGATGATCTTAGAGTCAGTGCTGAGCGCGAGATTAGTGCCGAGTACCATCCCATTACTAAAGGTCGTCTTATAGAGTGCGAAGCCCCGATTATCGACACCAGAAAATTCCATGGTCTTTATTGGGCCAATCTGAGTTTGTACGCCAGACAGAAATTTTTCTGTCTCTGCCAAGGGCAAAAACTCTTTCATACTCTCATCGAACATATTGAATACCTCCGTGTAGGCTTTGGCATTATAATGCTTTTGGTACGTGGCACTGGCCTCCTTATATATGTCTGGTTCTGTCTGAGCAGTCGTCGCGGTCGCCATAGCAAGAGATAATGTGATGATGAGTATGTAGTTGTGGAATGATGTCATTGGATAAGGGTTGTGATTGTCAGTAATATGTGGATGGTGCTGATTTTTATCTTGCATCCAGTGTCTATCTGTGCAAATTACTAAACAATACTTTCTCATACTGGTTTAACTAAAAAATCTGTGATGAAATATATGGTTTTTCTGATGCTTACACTCGGTGCCACTGATCCTATGGAGATTAATTTTGGTCAAAATAACGAAACGGGCTATGACTGGCGTATCGTCAATGATGGCGTGATGGGCGGACTATCGACCAGTGCGGCGATGCTGGATGATAACAGTCTCTTATTCGAGGGGAAAGTGTCGCTGGAAAACAATGGAGGATTTGCCTCTATCAGAAGTCCCTATGGTGATTACGATCTCAGCGCATACACCACCGTCAAGATTCGTTGTCGTGGTGGTGGACAACAGATCGCTTTCTCCCTTGTCAAAGAACCACAATGGTATCTCCCCAACTACAAAGCCCTCTTTTCTCCCACTGAAGAATGGCAAGTGTTCGAATTTGAGCTAACCGAATTTGCACAATATAAGATCGGACGAAAAACGGGTAACAAGTTATCCGAGTCCACACTCTCACAAATCATCCAGATGAATTTTATTACCATGAGCAAGAAGGCAAGTGACTTTACATTGGAGGTGGATTGGATTAGGTTTGAGTGAGTAGGGTAGGTTATACAACGATATTGTATTCTCTCCTGATATCATCAAGACTCATATCCATGTATCTCTCATAATCCGACCAGGGCCAGCATTTTTTCATTTGCTTTGCTCTGATGATAATAATGGGAATTGCAAGTAGTAAGGGAAATATATTTCGTAGGACATCACCTACTCCGTATCGCTTAGATAATTGCAAAGCACCGACTTGGCGATACGCCATTATATGATTCCAAAACCCCAGAGTCGTCCCAAAGATCGTCCACAGCTTTACCTTTCCCTCTCCATACAGAGACACATCGCATCCGAATAAGACATGCGCCACATCATGCGCATTATAGAAGGCCATTTGTTCAGGTGAGATATTCTTTCCAGTATGACTGAGATAGTGTGCATGTTCTATGCGGAATTTTTTTAAGGCTTGGTGTAGGGTTTTTATAGTATGTTTTGAAGTCATCAGAAAACTTTGCAAGAATTTTAATTCGGAAATTTAAGGGATACAAAGGGAATTTACCATTTTGTACCAATTGTTTCCTTATTTATTTTTATTGTAATCTTGCTATAATAGCCTTCTTTACTGTGTGGTCTATTTTCCTTGAGATTTTTGATATCGGAGTTAAACATGTTTTTTAGTGCATCATAATTGGCATTTACTTCTTGTTTTATTTTATTTTTTATTCTTAGACCTGATACGTATTTTTTATGTGTGCTAATAATATTTAAAAAGAGGAATGTGTTTTTACTTGGGTCATCTCCAGTATTTAAACCAAAATTATTCAAGTATTCTTTACACAAATCTTTTTTTGACTTTTCATGATTATTACTTGATAGATTCTTAATTATCGATTTCACGGTAAGAATATGAGATTGCCCTAAAACGGATAAGAAGTGGAAAACATATGCAAATGCTTGAAATGAAGTGTCTTCGACTTGTTCATCTATGGCATATTTCTCCACCTTATAATTGTTTTCTATTAGCATAGAAAGTAGAAAATTAAAGGTAAAAATTGAATAACCTTTGAGTGTTCTTGCTCTTGGAGTTAACCAAACAATTTCGTCCATCTCAAGGGCGTTTTGTTCTATGATCTTAGTGTAATTAGCGCATTCAATTAGTCCTGTGGGTATATCGTCCTTAACAAGTAATGAATACAACGCACTTAGAGTTCTTTTTTTGTTTATACCAATATTATAAAGTTCCTCTACTATACTTTTTACTTTCAAAGACTTTTCATATTGATAAAAAATGGAATAGGAATCTGTCAGATTACTGATTAAATTTAATATGAGGTGATTTAGGAGTATTTCTCTTTTATCATCTAGGACGAATGATTTTACAATATCGAGTGGTTGAATCTCAAATATATTTGCACTTCTAATAAGCCAAGAGTTAAAAACTGATTCTAATCTAAAGTTGCCAGTAATTGGAAGAGATCCAGATTTATCTAAATGTTCAATGAAATCAATTAATTTAGATAAAGTGGTTCTTCTGTCTCCGTTGCACAAATTTGTAAGAGAATTTCGAATTCTCTCATTTGCTAAAATTAACTCGCACGCATCTAATATTTGATCTAGCTTATTTTTCGATAGATTATATGCTTGTTCAATCAAGTTAATATTATTAACTAATAATCTGATTCTTTTTTCAATGATTTTGAAACTTAATGCTTGATGTTCTTTTGACAAAATCTCTAGTATATCGAATCTTTCTTTAGGTGAGTAGTCATTTCTGCGAAAAATATTATGTTGTGTAAAGAAGGAATCATCGATAAACTCGAAATAATCCAGCAATATATTGTCTTGTGAAAAGGTTTCATAATCGGCATATATAGTTTGCCAAGTTGGATTAATGGTTCTTATTGTAATAAGAAGATTGAATATGTTTTTAAATTCGGATTGAAATTTTTGACAATAGTGAATAAAATTGGATTGATCTTTTAAACTGTCAATTGAGTCAACATTGTCAAATAAGCATACGAATTTGGTATATAACGTTTTGTCAATTAAGTAAGTAGCATATTCTTGGATATTGAGGCTTCTTATAAAGTCTAACCATAATAATCTTAAATTGCTGTCTTCTTTTAAACATTTAGTAAGTGCGTTTTTGTAACCAATTTGCTCTATGTAGTTCTGAAAAGAAGTATACTCTAAATAAGACTCTATTTCTCTGAATTTGGTGTTTACGTTTTCGGTCAAAATTTTCTTCGAAAAAATATAAATAGCAACTTCGTTATCAGTAACTCCTTGTTTGGTGAGTTCCAATTTGATTTGATTTAATACATGTTTTCTAAAATATGTGAATGAAAGTTCTTTTCGCTCTTCGAAACTTTGCGATATTTTCTTAATCTTCTTAAGTTCTGTATCAAACTTGTTTTCTGATTTAAAGTTTACATAGATTTTAAATATTTTTTTGTCCAAAGAGTTAATTGTTTTCTTAGATATTGTCGTCTTACCACAACCTTTTTCCCCACTAATTATGCACATTTTTCCAGGTTGTCGAATTGCAGAAATAATTTTTTTAAGTGCTTTATCTCGTTTTATGAATAATTCATTAAAAAAGAATTCTTCATTTAGATTAAGCAGTTCGAAAAGGTCATTCTTTTCTGGACTGTTGTCGATTGAGTACTCTACAATTGCTTTTACAATTTCAATTTCAGTCATGGTTTTTTATCAATTATTTCATTTAATCTTTTCAGGTAGTCTTTTGCGGTCAATAGAAACTGATTTTTCTTGGCCTCTGTTAATTCGTTTCTCGATAGCTGAATGTTTACATTAGCTAGTATTGCATATTTATCTATTTCTAGGTTTTGGCTCATGATGTCAAGCTGCTTACATATAGATTCATTTGTTTCAATATTAGTTTGTGCAATTATCTTTGTTTGTTCAAGACTCTCTTGATATTCTTCCAGTTGATTATTTAGTAGAGAAATTTGAGTTAGTAATAGGTCTCTATTAATCGTGTTATTTTTGATTTGACTCTGTAAAGCAAGATAAAATAAGATGACCCCAGCAAGAGACCAAATTGCCCCTACTAAACCTCCACTTACATCACCAAATTGTGAGAATAGGGTCGAATCTATGCCAGTTAATTTGAAACTGGGATAACTAGAGAGAAACATAATTAAAATCGAGGTAAGTATGAATATTCCTATTCCGATTATGGCAAAAGCACCTTTTTCAGATTTGAATAATCTGAACTTTTGATTTTCATTTTCATCAATCCATAAATCTAGTGCATAGTCGCGAGATGATAATTTACTACTCCATTTAACTACTCTTGATTTGCATTTATTACATTTTCTATCCTTTGTGGGCTTTGAAACGTTATCACATCTCCCGCAATAATATTTTGTATCTAATAATTGATTTGACATAAATGATATTCTTGAAAATGAAGTATTTAATAAGTCTAAATTTGATACTATTAAATTTTCTGTAATATATTATATAGTGTACCTATTGCACAAAGCGTTACCTCACATAGATGATTATCTCCCCCCTAAACCTTTTCCCCACCCACCTGTTTATCCATAGTATAACAAGTGTATGAGTAACTATCTTATCATAGGGTCGTCGTCGGGTATAGGGCTGGCGCTGAGTGAGGGGCTGTTATCAGAGGGGCATCAGGTGTATGGGAGTTATAACCAGAGTCCGATGCCCGCACTGGATGGGGCGTATACGGGTTTTCGGTATGATGTGACGGTGGATGAGCTGGATGTGGAGGCGTTACCAGAGGTGCTGGATGGGGTCGTGTATTGTCCCGGCTCGATTAATCTAAAGCCTTTTCATCGGATCAAGCCAGAGGGTTTTCTGGACGATTATAATCTACAGGTGATCGGTGCGATCAAGGTACTACAGAAGGTCATGCCGATGCTCAAAAAGAGTCGTCTGGCGTCTGTGGTTTTGTTTTCGACGGTGGCAGTGCAGTCGGGGTTCAATTTTCATACGCAGGTCGCCACATCTAAGGGGGCGATAGAGGGGCTGACGCGATCACTGGCGGCGGAGTGGGCACCCAGCATACGGGTCAACTGTATTGCGCCATCACTGACGGATACACCACTCGCAGGCAAGTTGCTCAGTACACCAGAAAAGAAAGAGGCCAACGCACAGCGACATCCGCTCAAGCGCATCGGTGATGCGCAGGACATAGCGCAGGCGGCGCAGTTTTTATTATCGGATAAGTCGGAGTGGATAACGGGTCAGGTATTGCACATAGACGGTGGCATGTCCACCTTAAAATTATAAAGAGATATGTTCGGATTATTCAAGAAAAAATCAGAGAAGGAAAAACTACAGGCGCAGTACAAGAAATTGCTGGAGGAGGCTTTCCACCTATCTAAGTCTAACCGTGCTGCCAGCGATGCCAAGCAGATGGAAGCTGACGCACTCCTCAAAAAGATAGAGGCCCTCGATGCCTAAGCCCATCCCTGAGCTGACCGATAGAGACCATGACCGCATCATAGAGATGGCCTGGGAAGATCGGACACCCTTTGAGGCGATCAAATTTCAGTTTGGGCTAACGGAGTCACAGGTGATACGACTGATGCGCCGCACACTCAAACGCAGCAGCTTCAACCTATGGCGCAAACGCGTCAACCAAGGCACCAGCCAAAAGCATCTCAAAAAACGAAATCCTGACATCAGCAGATTCCGCTGCTCACGCCAGCGATCTATTTCTTCTAATAAGATATCTAAGCGGTAGGGGGGAGTAACTGAAATCTTCAATTTTCTTCACTTATTGGGGTAACATAAATGTACTTGCGGGTACTATTAATAAAAGCAAGTGTCTTGTCGGTATTCTGGACATTCAGTAAATAGAATATTATTGAATTTAAAATATTAATTAATGGGATTTTTCAATTCTAAAAGATATACTATAGAAGACTTCGAGACCTCAAAAGTACTTGAGGAATGCAAGGGTAAAGTTGATCAATTGGGCGATAAAAAATATAGTGATGTACGAGATGATTATGATAATCAGTATGTCAATTTGGTCCAAGAAGGTGGCGGTGTGTTAGGCATTGCCTTGATTGGTTTTACCTATATATTGGAGTATGCAGGTATTCGATTTTGGAAATTGGCTGGAACGAGCGCAGGTGCTATCAATACAACTCTTCTTGCCGTAATAGGAAAGAAACATGAGCCAAAATCTAAATCCATTCTTACGCATTTAATAAATACAAACATGTTTAATTTTGTTGATGGTCATTGGATCGTAAGGTTAGGTGTTAAGAATGTTAGATTAATAACTTTTCTCGCAAAATTTATTCTTGCGTTGCCTATTGTTATTATGTTTTTAGTTCCGATTCATTTTTATTCAGATCAGTCATGGATCAATACTCTTGTATTAATACTTATAGTAGTATTTGTACTTAGCTTGTTATTCGCGCAGCGATTATTTATTCTCTACAAAAAAAGGAAATTTGGTCTGTGCAGGGGATGGGAATTTAGAAAATGGATTTCTGAAATCCTTAATCAGAATAATATAAAGACAATAGAAGATTTTATAAATGAGACAACAAAAAGTCCAAAAGAAATTGGTTTAAAGTATAGACATGGATCGCCTAATATGGGTGATTCGGAAGTCACATTGATCTGTTGTGATGTGACATCAGAGAACAAAGTTGAGTTTCCAAGAGATGTGGATAATTACGGGATTATGAAAAATATCCATCCAAGCATTTTTGTGCGTGCTAGCATGAGTATTCCTTTTTTCTTCGAACCTGCAATTATTAGCTGTACCGATGAGGTGGTAAATAAGTCAAATATTTTTAAATCCAAGTCGGTAAAGAAAGATAACTATTTTGTGGATGGTGGTTTGATATCGAATTTTCCTATTAACGTTTTTCATAATCCAGAGAGAGATGTTTGTCACTTACCTGTTGTAGGTTTAAATCTTGACAGTGGTTTCAAACCAAAGAAGGATATCTTTAGCAGTATTTTGAGTTACACTTTTAAGCTAGTAAGTACAATGCGATATTATCATGATAAAAACTTTTTGTATCAAAATAGATTTTATCAAGATTATTGTGTTCATAACATTGATGTTTCTAAGTTCAACTGGTTGGATTTTTCTATGTCCGATGAGCAAAAGTTGAAACTCTTTGAGCAAGGTGTCATTGCAGGTACAAAGTTTCTTGAAGATTTTAATTGGAGGGAGTATAAGTCTGCTCGAAAGGAATTATACGTCAAGACTCATTAAATTAGGCTATTGATAATTTAAATTTTAGTCCATTTGTTAACTTACTCTGGATACAAACTCATCCGTTCCGCTCGATGAAAAACAATCCCACCAGAGTTAAGTCGCATCTCAAAGACGACATTACCTGTGTTATAATCCACCTCGACGACTTTGCCGCCAAAAGCACCCGCACCGTTATCCACACCCGCACCAGGACAGAACAAGATGTTGTCTTTCTGCGGTAAATAGTCTACATCAGAGACGATAGATGAGAAAGTCTGATTTCTTCTTTCTTTACCATAGCTGTAGACTTGTTGCACAGTTTGATTGGCTTCGTCTATATGGAAACCGACAGCGCGACTGTAGTAGGCATCGAAAGCATAGTTTCGCCGATCTCCATTATCAAAACAAAACAACGCGCCATTATCTGGATGTATAAATGGGGCATGAGGCATCCAAGGCCACTCAAAGTCTGGATGATTATCAAAGCCCTCTAATATTTCTGTATCTGTAATGGGGTTGCCTACGGCATCAACGGGTGTGAGTAATGCGTCAGTCAGATCTCTGCCATCACCACTTTGCCCCCAGCCGAAATGATTATTGAGTATCCATCGTACATTATCTTGATAATCTATTTTCATGATACCTTGTCGGCGACAGGAGATGATGATGGTGTTATCTCTGGGGTCTTCTATGACGGCATTATTATGCGCCCAGTCTACGACATCACCCCAGACATCGCGCCCTTGTACTTCGCGAGTCTCATCGAGTATTTGCTTGAGATCCCACTCGTGGATGATCTCGCTGGTGGTTCTGTCGACCTCCACGACATAATCTTCTACACTGAATTTTCCGTCGCGCATCTGGCTACCATTCTTGGATACCGTGACGAGAAAGTTGCCGTCACTTTTTTCTTGCACGTTATGATGAAATGAGTAGCCTGGCATACTCCATTGGTTAATGATCTCACCGAACATATCCACCTCATACAGATCAGGCGTCGGCCAGTTACCAAAATAAAAATTGCCATTAGCCAGTCTCTCTATTCCGACATCAAAATTCAAGTCCTTGAGTTGTGGCGAATTTTGATAATCTAATATGTAGCGTACTTCTCCCTCGTGGTCTATCATAAAAACGACGGTTGGATTGGCCTTGGCGCGATGCGAGATGAGATTCATGCCGGGCTCCATCTGGTCTGTCTGCGCTATGTCGACATAGATAAACGGAAGGTACTGCGGACGCGGAATGGTCGTCTGCAATATATCGAATGATAGCGTCTCGCCATTGTCTTTGGCGTAATCTACAGTGATGACATTATTATGCTCTAAGTATAATCCATGTATGGGAATGCTATGTTCTGTGCTGGAAGTAGGGAAGGTCTTGATGAGGTCTTCTCCATTGTCATTTTTGTTATGTATGCGAAAGGATACTTTTCCGCTCTGTGCAGAGTTAATAGTCAACAATCCACTGAGTGGCGTATGACCTAATAGATTATGTGTGTAGTCTATTTCGTAATAGGTGTTATATCCGACGTATAGCTGGTTACCGTTAGTGTGTCTCAGGATAAGTAATTCGTTATCTATGAGATTGATGCTTTCTATGCACTCACGAGGTAGGGTGATTTTAATCTCTTTGTCAGTCGTCAGATGGATGTTGTCATTGTCCAGTTCGTAACTTGTGACATAGCCCTGATCTAGACTGATCTGCTCTATCGTACTCATGATCGGTACGGGGTCCGTGCATGATTCTATGACGATGTCATCACTCCCACACCGCCATAGTAGTAACAAACACCCGATGAGATATAATCCTTGCTTCACGTTTATTCTTTTTTGACTTTTATAAAATCAATCACCTGTTCTTTGATGAGCTTGTTCAGTGCGCTGATGTCTTTTTCTTTGATCGCTTGATACTTGTCGAGCTGTATGTTTATTTGATTGACTAAGGATTCTTTGACATCAAGCATTTGCTTAGTCGGTGCGCCATCACCTATTTGTATTAGTGAGTTGAGATGTGCCAGTTTGTTAGTGAGTTTGATAGGGTAGTTGAGAGGGTCTTGGCGACTTTTGTTTTTGGTTTGGTATAGCTCTTTTTCTATGGTCGTTAGTGTAGAATCTATCGTGCCGATGTAATCATTGATCTCTTCGGCATCATGATTCTTTTTGAATGCACCCATTTGCTTTTTTAGTTCTCGCATTTCTATGATGGACTCATGGGCTTCGGTGACTTTGTCATTGACCTCATGTATGAAGTCATGCTGTGCCTCATATTCGCTCTGAGATATATCTAATCGCGGATCAGGCAATATGTCGAAAGTCTGTTTCTCTTTGTCACCGTTATAACCGATATGCACTTCATACGTACCAGGAATAACTGTTGCGCCACTGAGTGATCCCCACCACAGTATCATCCCATCGAAGCGTTTGGCCTCACCATATTTCATATTCCAGTTATGGACGTTTGATCCAGGCTTGATGTCTTTGAGTTTGGTGGATTTGTCTTTGCTGTGAGTAGAGAAATGTCTGATCGTATCACCTGCTGTGCTGAGATAGCTGATGGTCAGCGTATCCTCTTTTTTGTCATACTCTTTGAGATAATAATAGGTATTAATTCCGCCAGGATGGTTGGTGCCGACTCCTTTGGCGTTTTTGTTTTGTCGCCCTCTGATCCGATAGCCAGCCATCGGTTTGTAAGTAGAGAAAGCGGTATTCTTTGCTGTATCAAAAGATTGTCTGATGGCACTAAGATCATCTATCATCCATAGTCCGCGACCTTGTGTTGCGGCGATAAGATTGTCTTTTTTGATAGCCAGATCCGTTATGGGGACAATAGGAAGATTCTTCTGAAAACTGGTCCATGATCTTCCATCATTATGTGATATGTACATGCCACTTTCTGTACCCGCATATAGGACGCCAGACTGCATCGGATCGACCCGCACCGCTCTGGTGAAATGTTCCCCATCTATGCCATTGACTATTTTGGTCCAGCTTGCACCGTAATTAGATGTCTTATAGATGTACGGTCGGAAGTCACCCGCTTTGTATAGAGTTCCAGCCATATAGCAAGAGGCGGCATCATGCGGGTCAGGCTCTATGCAGTTAATCATAAGATTAGCGGGCATGTTAGACGGGGTAATATTAGTCCACATATCGCCACCGTCTTTAGTGACGTGTACGAGGCCGTCATCTGAGCCTACCCAGATAAGGCCTTCGGTAACTGGAGACTCCTGAGCGGCGAATATGGTACAGTAATATTCCACACCCGTATTGTCCTTGGTGATTGGTCCACCAGAGGATTTCATCTTAGTGCTGTCATTAGTGGTGAGGTCATCGCTGATGGTGCGCCAGCTCTGTCCGCCATCTGTAGAGAGGTGCAGATGATTAGAGGCGGCGTATAATTTGTTTCCATCATGCTTAGAAAAGAAAATTGGAAAATTCCATTGGAAGCGGTAGTGCATGCCTTCGGCGCCATAGCCCATCGGATTATCGGGCCAGACATTGATTGCTTTTCTACTATCTATGGAGTGATCTATCCTTGTCATAAATCCACCATAACTGCCACCATAGACGATCTCTGGATTATTAGGGTCAACCGCGATATGTGCAGATTCTCCACCTGCCGTCGCCTCCCAGTGGCTATCCGTGATGGCGCTACCAGATGTCCTGTGGGCTATCCTGATGGTACTGTTATCTTGCTGCGCAGCATAGACGCGATATGGAAAATGATTATCCGTCGTCACACGATAGAACTGTGCCGTCGGCTGATTATGATACGTCGTCCAGTCATTACCTGCATCATAAGTTACTTGTGCGCCACCATCATCGCCTATAATCATACGGTTAGGGTCTTCTGGTGCGATCCATAGATCATGGTGGTCTCCATGTGGTGCACGGAATGATTTGAATGTCTTGCCTCCGTCATCGGATCGGTGATAGTTGACATTCATAACATAGACTTTGTTGCGGTCTTTAGTGTCGGCATATATTCTGGTGTAGTACCAGGCTCGTTGCCTTAGTGATCGGCTTTCGTTGACCTTGCTCCATTTCTTACCGCGATCATCAGATCTGTAGACACCTCCTTTTTCGTTTTCTACGATCAGCCATAATCTGTCCGAGTCTACTGGTGATACCGTGATGCCACTGATACCCCAGAGTCCAGAGGGTAGGCCTTCGCTGTCGGATATGTTATCCCATGTCTCTCCATAGTCTGTACTTCTCCATAGAGCTGATCCTTCTCCGCCGCTTTCCAGACTATAAGGAGTCCTTCTGATGTTCCAGGTTGTCGCATAAAGGATGCGCGGATTGTTGGGGTCGATGATGAGGTCTACGGCACCCGCACGCGTGTTAGCATGGAGGACTTTTTTCCAGGTGTTACCGCCATCTATACTTTTGTAGACACCTCTGTCGGGACTATCTTTATAAAGGTCTCCCATAACTGCCGCGTAGACAATATTATAATCGTTAGGATCTATGCGGACGCGGGAAATGTGTCTGGATTTTTCGAGTCCTTTTTGTGACCAAGAGTTACCGCCGTCTTCTGATTTCCAGATACCGTAGCCATAAGATACATTGCCTCTTACAGTTTTTTCTCCACCGCCGACATAGATAACATTGTTGTCAGATGTGGCGACAGCTACGGCACCGATAGAGCCACCGAAATATCCATCTGAGATATTATGCCAAGAGTTACCTCCGTCTTTAGTGCGCCAGACACCTCCGCCCGTAGCACCAAAATAAAATAGATCAGGCTTACCAGGGACACCCGTGACTGCACAAGACCTTCCACCTCTATAGGGGCCTAATTCTCTCCATTCCAGTGCTTCTGTAAGCTCAGGATTATATTGTCCATAGATCTGAAAAATAGTACACAGGAATATAATGGAGGCTGCGAAAATCTTTTTTGACATGGTTATTTGTATTTGTACGATTGGTAAATTGGGATGACGACAATTATAAAAATGGCTGTAATAAATAATGGCAGAAACCATTGCCCTAGACCTGACTGCTGACCCAGCGCATTACGTATCTGACTATAACAGATATACAACATCATCAGTATAATAAAAGTGTTAAGCATGCGCATCATGCGCGTTGCGATGGAGTATTGTATAAATGCGTTTTGCTCTGTAATCTTCACAGGGTAGTTAAACTTATGAGGATAATTGTTCAGTTTTTTTATAATCAGACCATTGGTAAGGCCAATGACGGGTATCAGAAAAATCAAATTCTTAGAGCCGAATCCATCCGCTTCTCCCTTACCATTAAAATGAATGGGAATCTGATCGGGCAATTGGTTATAATAATATAATGGAAGCAAGACCATAAATACTAAACCCACCAGAATAAGTAGGTCCAGAAACTTATCAAAACCAGATCTGGGAATCTGTATTACAGGTCTTTTCATCTGACTAAAGATAGTCAAGAATCATACATTTTCATGGACGGATGACCGATAATTCCATTTTTGATACCACAGGTCTGATTTCTAATGTCAGTTAGCCGTCGTCCTATATATTAGAGGAAAATAGTGGAGAAGAGCTTTTCTGTTTTTACTGCAAATTATAAAGTGATAAAGACGGATCAGGGAGAAAGTCTCTTCTCCAGATTTTTTTTAAACGAAAACAATCGAAAAACCAATTTTTTCATTTCCTCGGTCTCAAAAGTTAAGGCCCAGTACAAAAAACTAATTATTGTTCACAGAATTGTTATAAGGATACACTTCACCCACTAGTTAATCTTAGTTGACTTTCGCATAACCCCAAACTAATTGCGATCTAGGACCGTGCTTCAGGAAAATGTTTTTTTTGAGGTATGGTCTTTTTGGTTTTGTTGAGTTTTATAGGAAGGTATAATTATGTATTTTGGATTTGACCATAATATCGAAAGCAAGCTAAAATTGAACAGGTACTATTATATCATACTGAGTATCCTCATAGGTGTGACATCAGCAGCACAGGAGAAGACCCCGCTGATCCATGATGTGACATATATCAATACCGATGATGGTCTGACCGATCGCATTATCAATAAGCTGGGTCGTACAGATGAGGGCTTATATTACTTCTACACAGACAAGTTACAATTCTATACTGGTGATGATCTACTAGATGATATTGTCTCCATACCCAATATTGTCGCAGCTAACTCATCGCTTATTCTTGCATCGGATAATTTCTTTTACAATTATGCGGGAGATAAATTATTCGCATTGGACTATAATGAAAATGACAATGTGTCTATAGCGGTCGTGGATAATGAGTTCAGACTTATTACGAGAGATGAGGCCACTTACACTTTGCATAGACTGTCGAATCGACAATGGGAGTCTATGGTAGAGATCGTGTCGGATGCGCCCCTGACAGTCATAGAAAAATCTGATAGTATGACTTGTTACATTACAGAAGATAAGAAAGTGATCTGTAATAATCAGATCGTGATGCGAGGTGACACCTTAGCCGATATGATTATTCCTAATGATGACTATTTGCGGATTGATGATAATGAAATTTATTTTTCTGTAAAAAATAAACAAGGGACGTATCATTTAGATCATAATGGTAAGATCATGGCTCTGGACGAGTCACTGGTCATACACGAAATCACCAAGGATAACTATGGTCGCCTCCTACTCTTATTGCGTAACGAAAAACGCATCATAGAACGTGTTATCCTTATAGACGAAAATGATGAACGACAGGACTGGTCTTTTATCCTGGATTACTCCAATATTATTATAGAATCTTTTAGTGAGAATCTTAAAAGCTATTTGTCCTTAGCCACCTACAACGGAATTGTGACGATACAGTTCGTGAAGTCTAATGCTCTGATCAAAAAATATCTACACCGCGAGGAGAAAGATGATTGGGGGTTTGGGCGTTTGATAATTGATTTGGATTTGGATAGTGAGGGGAAATTATTATCTGCCTCTGAGGTCGGTCCGATTTTTAGAAATTATAAAAAAGAAGAATCGTACCAACTGGATCAAACTCTCCGTGATCTGACCAAGATAGTGCATTATGATGACTCTAGATCAAAACATTGGTTGACAACGGTCAACTCTGGATTGAAAAGTCGTATCTACTCTATAGATGCTCGGGATAAGGTCAAGGTAGAATATGAGACGCAAGGTATATACACTGTGTATCAGTCAGAGGGTGATGATATTTTTTTTGGTGGGGTGGAGGGACACATTATTAGATTGGACAAGAATGACAAGTTTGTAGATTATGGAGATGGACTTGATCTGCCCAGAGAGAGGGTCAGGTCGATGTATATGGAGGAAGAAAATATAATAGGCACTAACCAAGGACTATATCGAATAACTACTGGTTCCAACCAACAAAAGGCGCAACGCATACATACTAGCGTTATCAATGGTCCCGTGATTTCTATCAGAAAGTATAGTGATGATTATCTCATAGGTACTTATGGGTCTGGGTTATATGTACTGGATGATACTCTGGGTATAAAGAAGGTCATCAACCAAAACTGTTGTTCCATCAATAATTATATGTACTCAACGGAAAAGGACGAGAACAACAACTATTGGATGGGAACTAACGATGGCTTGTACGTTATGGATTCTACTTATACCATAAGGGATCATTATACGCTTACGGATGGTATTTCTGATAAAGAATTTAATACGCAGGCATCTACGCGGTCGGAGGATGGTAAGATCTATTTTGGAACTATTAATGGGATTACGGTCGTCGATCCTACCGAGTATATATCTGATCCTGTGGGCGATTTTTATATAAAAGAGGTGCTGTCGTACAGAGATAATGATGTCATCGTAGGTCAAGAGGAGCATCTTGTACATCGGTTCAATTTTGAGCCTGATTCTATCATCATAGAGATGGAGGCCTGTGGTTTTGGTCATGCAGAATTTAGTTACGCAGTGAAAAATGATTTGTCTCTCGATGAGCATGTCTCATATAGGTTGGATCAGGATCAACTGATCTTGTATGGACTACCTTACGGAGAACATCTACTCTATATCAATGGACGGAATAAGGTGCCGCTCTCTATTGTATTGGAAAGAGATTATGCTGCGCTACTAAGAAATGCGGCCCTCTATCTATTTTCTATTTTGGTTTTGGGATACGCGTTATACCGTTTTTTGGACTCAAGAAACAAGCGAAGACTCGAAGAGTCACACAAAGAAAAGCAAATGGCTCAGATCAAATTAGAAGCCCTGCGTTCACAGCTTAATCCACATTTTATTTTTAACTCTCTGGGGGCGATCAGTTATTTTATTCAGAATAAGGAGAATAGATCGGCTAATAATTATCTGACCAAGTTTGCCAAGTTGCTACGCGGATTTTTGGAGTCCTCTAAGAACGAATATCTTACCGTCGCGGAAGAAATCCAACTGATCAAATATTACCTCGATTTGGAGAAGATGCGCTTTGGTAAGGCCTTTGAGTATAGTATAGATTATAGTGTGGCTGTGGATATACATCATGAGATATTACCGACGATGATGATACAGCCTTTTGTAGAGAACGCGCTTATACACGGCATATCTCATAGACAGGATGATAGGGGAGAGATCAATATAATCTTTGATAAGGTCGATGATGTATTACGATGCACGATAGACGATAACGGTATAGGGCGAGTCGCAGCAGCCGAGATAAAAAAGTCATCCATCAAAAAACATAAGTCTAGAGCCACAGAGATCATAGAGGATAGAGTGCGATTCGCAGAGCTGTCTGACGAATTGCGAATCTCCATAGATATTCTGGATAAATATAATGGAGACACGCCTATAGGCACTAAAGTTATACTCACGATAGAAAACCAAGAAATCACATGATAACATCCATCATTATAGACGACGAACCCAAAGCGGCGGATTACTTGCAGACGCTTATTACAGAGCTAGATAAAGAAGTAAAAATTGCTAAGGTCTTTAATGACCCTCAGAGCGGATTGGATTATCTCCGTAGGGATAAAGTGGACTTGGTGTTTTTGGATATTGAGATGCCGGGTATGTCGGGTTTGGATTTGTTGAGTCAGTTTGATGTGCCATCCTTTGAGGTTATATTTGTGACGGGCTATGACCAGTATGCGTTGCAGGCTTTTAATTTTTGTGCCATCGGTTATATCCTCAAGCCCGTAGACGAAGAAGATATATTATTAGCTATCAAAAATGCCAAACGTCGCATCTCGCAGAACCAATCCTTGCTCTCTAATCAGATGCTTATTCGCAATCTAAGATCAGACGATAACGCGCATAAGCGTATCGGCGTACAGACCAAATATGGATTAGAGTTTGTCACACTATCGGAGATCATAAGATGCGAAGCACTGCAAAAAGTCACTAAGGTCGTCACCTCGGACAGAGAATATATTAGCTCCTACAACATCGGACATTTCTCCAAGTTGCTTGCTGATTTTTCTTTTTTCCAGATACATAAGTCGCATCTTGTCAATCTAAGTCGCATTATTAAAATGGATAAAAATGGTATGGTGCTAATGTCAGATAACGCCATCGTACCCGTTGCACGCCGACGCAAGGCAGAATTTACTAAACTACTATCCGATATATAATCTTATTATCGCACGACCGCACCGTGAATGCAGTCTTCGCTAAAGATCGGTGCGTTATGAATGGCTGGTAGGATCTCTTCGGGCTTATCGACAAAGGTCCACATCTCACCATGTGATGCCGTCAAGAATTTTTCGTCTATCATCTTACCGAAGAAACGCCTGAGGTCATCATAGAATCCGTCTGTGTTCAGTATAATGATGGGTTTAAGGAATTTGCCCAGTCGCTTGAGTGTGATGGTTTCCATGAGTTCTTCTAAGGTGCCTGTGCCACCAGCCAGTGCGACAACCGCATCGACACCTTCTATGAGTTTCTCTTTCCTCTCTCGCATATCCTCTGTAAATATAAAATCTGTCACCCCCGTATGTGCCCACTCTATATCTTTCATAAACTGTGGCATGATGCCCCTGATCCGACCCTGCTTCTCACAGTATATATCGGCGATAGCACCCATCAGTCCAGAAGACCCACCACCAAAAGTCACCATCATGTTCTGCTCTAAAAAGAGGTCACACATCACTTGAGTGGCATGGAAATATGCTGGGGCAATTTTGTCACTGGAGGAGCAGTAGATGCAGATATTCATAGAGATAATCCTTTATCAGATTTATTATCAAATATTGAGAAATTAATTGTGATATAGGGCTTTTGAGGAACAAAACATTGAAATGTCGGAACAAAAGAACCTAATGCTTCTGCAAGTTGTTAACTGTGAAGAACGGTTTCCGCCTATTATAGCGAGATGGCCAACCACCTTTCTAATTAAACAATGCTAAATCTTTTACCTTTATATAACAAAACAACCACATGGCAGATAAGACATATTGGACAGGAAGCGATAAGTATCATTGTGATAAGGATTTGGCGCAGGTGTTTCATATATCGAGGACGCTGGGGATGCCGCTGTTGATAGAGGGTGAGCCGGGTACTGGTAAGACGGAGTTGCCGATACAGTATGCGCGAGATTTGGGATTAGAGTTATTTGTCTATCCTGTGGGGTCTAAGTCTAATGTGGAGCAGTTTGTGGCGTCATTTGATCATGTCAAGTATCTGAGAGATTCTCAGGTCGAGATACTCAATGCACAGAGAGAAGAAAAAGGATTGGCGTCCAAACTGACGACAGGAGGGCGCCAGACAGAGAATATGTCTGATTATGTGGTCAAAGGCCCTGCGGTCAATGCCTTCCTTTCGCCTAACTCGGTACTGCTTATAGATGAGATAGATAAGGCGCCAAGAGAATTTCCTAACGACCTACTATATGCGCTGAGTCATAGAAAATTCATCCTGCCAGAGTCGGGTGAGGAGATTAGCGTCAGCGAGGAGAATATGCCCGCCATCGTCATTACGTCTAATCGTGAGCAAGAACTACCCACCGCATTCAAGGGTCGATGTATTTATCATTACATACATTTTCCAGAGGCAGATGTGATGCGCGATATAATCCAAAAGCATTTTCCTCAGATAGAAAACAAAATCGTCGATGTGGCCTTGGATGTATTCTATCATCTGCGTAACATCGGGCTGGAGCGCGCACCGACGACCAGAGAGTTACTTAATTGGCTAAAGTACATCAAGACTTACAGCACAGAAGAAGCCATCCAAAAGATAGAAAATATAGAAGGTGTCGGCACACTAATCAAAACGCAGGGCGACCTCGAAAAGATACAGCGTCATGTGCTGAGAGACCCTGACGATTTCAAAAGAAGATCGACCCCTAACTAAGCGCGTATGTTCGAGTCATTACCGGCACGATTCAGAGATTATGATCTCAAGGCGGATGTGAGGACGCTCTTGTTATTGCGTCGCAGTATAGAGCGTGGTCTGATAAAAACGCTGGGCGATATGTACAATGTCTTACGTGGTATTATCGTCAAAGACCCCGAAGATATGGGGCCTTACACGAAAGCCTATTACGCCTATTTTCTGAATATAGATATAGAGAACGGCGAATCGCTGCATGATGCCATTGTGAGGTCTGAGACTTTTAGGAATTGGCGCGAAGATTATCTCAAGCGGCATCCTGATCTGGATATCGACCTGGAGGAATTAGTCAATCGTTTTTTGGATGAGGTGCATCTCACGACCTATGATATAAAAGAGATTATATCGGGTAGAGAATTGTTTGATAAGAACGATGCCGATCAGCCTGATGATGATGGCGGAAATCTGCAAGAGGCGGCGCGTAAGCATCTGGAGAAGATGGCAGATTACTCGGATATTCCTCTGGAGGAACTGTTAGAGAGATTAGAAAAAATCAGAGACCAACAAAAGACTAATCACAGTGGTGGCAGTCACTGGGTCGGTACGGGTGGCATCTCGCCGTATGGTCATGGTGGTGCAGCCCGTGACGGTATCCGTGTAGGCGGTACGGGTGGTGGTAAGATGGCACGGATGGTGATGGGGGATCGCAAGTACTTTCCTGTCGATATGGATTCTATTATCAATGATAATAATGTAGATGCCGCGCTGGCTTCTCTCAAAGGCATCATAGAAGAATCTCCCTACGACAAACTCGACGTCGATACCACGATCAAAGAGGGTCTCAAAAGAGGTGGCCTTTTCTTACCAGAAATGAAAAATGTCGAGGACAAAAAATTACAAGTCATACTCCTTATAGATAATGGCGGCTACTCGATGGACCCTTACATTATCACCATCAGAGAACTGTTCAAAAAAATGAAGACGCGCTTTGCGCATGATCTGGAGACCTACTATTTTCATAATACGATCTATGATCGCGTCTTCTCAGATGTCCGACGGTCTAAGCCCGTATTCATAGATCGCTTTCTCAAAAAAGATCCCAATTATAAAGTCTTCATCATCGGTGACGCATCCATGGCCCCTTACGAGCTCAACAAGCAATCCCTCCGCACCTATCTTAAGATCAAAAAGAAATTCAAAAAAACCGTGTGGCTTAACCCCGAGCCAAAAAGATACTGGCATCACACATTTACACTTAACATAATCAAGCAGACGATAGACATGTTTCCTCTCACACCCAAGGGCATAGAGGAAGCTGTGCAAGAGATGAACCGACGGGGTAATAATTACTGAGGGCGTAACATGGTCCAATTATAATTATGGAAAAACAGTACCAAGCCTACGCTCATAAAATCATCGCTCTCCAAAACGCCGATCTCGCACTTCGCGACAAACTCCTACAGCAAGGCTTACTCAACGAAGGCTATAATCCAGAGATGCGACAGATGCATAATGATAATGCAGCAGCCTTAGAAAAGATCATAGACACTATCGGCTATCCCACCATAGACAAGGTCGGAAAAGAGGCCAGCGAAGCGGCATGGCTGGTTATCCAGCACGCGATAGATCGTCCACCCTTTATGAAAAAGTGTCTGCACCTATTACAAGAAGCCGTCATAGAAAATAAAGTGGATCCTATCGGCATGGCATACCTGCAAGATCGCATCTGTGTCTATGAGGGTAAACCACAACTGTACGGGACACAGTTTGATTGGGACGCCCAGGGTATGATGAGCCCTAACCCCTACGATGACCTCCACCTCGTCAACCAACGCCGAGCCTCCCTCGGCCTTAATTCCCTCGAAGAACAAACCCTCATCATGCGCCGCCGACCAGAAAATCAAACCCCACCAAAGGATCTGGCAAAGCGGAATGTGGCGTATGAAGCGTGGTGTAGAGCGGTGGGGTGGGTGTGATAGATAGGAGTCATACGTATTATTAATAGTCTTCACGATAAAAAAATGTTTTTTTCTTACTAATGGACACGATGTCGAACTCCTTATGATTCTAAGATTTCATTTTTGTCGTATAAAATTTATAAATAATGAAAATTATAATTGATGTTTTACGATTGTTACTGGAAATGTTAAGGTTCTATTTGGAGTATAGGAAAAATCGGAGTAAAAAAAATAGTTCTTAAATATTTTGCTCCGATGCATTTAGTATTGAATGTTCTATTCATTTTGAACTTGTCGAAAAATCTTTGGGTTGTTGGTTATACATTAAGGGGTGACTTGAAAGAATAGGAAACTTAGTTCTTATTTAATAGGAATGCATCGAAATAATTAATAGACTTCGGATTGTAAATAGACTTAGTTATATTTAAAAATTGTACTTTTTATATAATCATTAGAAAAACAATAAATGAAGAGGCTTAGCTTAATAGTTGCACTATCATTATGTAGTTGGAGTCAAATTATTGCTCAGGGATTTAGCATAGAATGCGAAGGTGTTACATCAGACTCTATCCTGGACTTAGATTTTGTACTTAAAGAAAAATCCATTGATAAATCTAATTTGGGAGACTATAAGAGTGGGGGAATGTACTTCGATAAAGATTATAATAGTTGCTATTATCTAAATGAAAATTGGGATAGTTCTTTTGTCACCGTCAAGTTTAATGGTGGCGTACCTCCATTTGAAGTTGGTTTTCTAAGATCTTTGGATTCAGGAATTGGGAGTTCATCAAATTTTGAGCGCATTAAGTCACCTGGAATACATAAAGTAATCGCAACAGATAGTCTTGGACGAAAAGATAGTTGCTATACGATGGTTCATGTACCTAGTAGGATTAATTTAACCATCAATTCGGAAGATAGTATTGATCTTAAGGAATATTTTTATTTTCTGTTCTTTGATAGGTTGACTGTAGAGTATCAGTCAACATTTACCAGCGGACTTGTTAAAAAATTTGAGGACTTACCTGACTTTGATCAAAATACCGAAGAGCTGGTCTTGTTATTTTATAGTAATTATGATAATGAGAAAGTACACGAGATCAATTTGCGTATTAATAACTTAAGAGTGGGTGATAAATGTGATGATCGTGATACTTGTACTATTAATGACATTATTAGATCAAATGGAACCTGCATTGGAACGAGTAGAATTGATTCAATGGAAATTTATCTTCGATGCGATGAAAAGTTTTATAGTGATGATGTGACCTTGTATACTGAGAAGGAGTATCACAGTCAATCATGGTCTAGTTACGGAGCAACTGGATATGGCAACACTTTTAATTTGGAAGTAAACGGATCACCGCATAAGGTCCAATTAAATATTACTGATAAAAATGGTTGTAATTACAGTTATACTAAGGAGATTTCATTGGTTCGCGATTTGGAAGTGGTTTCAGATAGCCTATCGTTTTGTAATAAAGATGAAAGAGTAGAGCTAAAAGTTTTAGATCCAGGTGATTTTGAAAAAATAACATGGTTTGATGAATATGGAAATACGCTTGACACATTGAATACTTCATTAGTTATTGAGAATCATGGAAAATATTATGTCCAAGTAATTGATAATAATTGTTATGGGTATGGATCTCACGAAATGAGAAGTAAAATGAATTTGGAGTACTTTAAGTTAAAATATGATAATTCATTTTTGTGTGGTGATGAAAAAGTAATTTCAATTTCACCTGCCATAGATTATAGTAAAAACCAGTCAATTATATGGAAAAGACTCGGGTACGAGGATTATGAGGTGGGTAAAAATACAAACTGGAAATCAATAGGAAAAAATATTGATACTATCGTTGTTACGGACCCTGGGATATATGTTGCACAGGTTTCAGTAGATGGTGCTGTTACTACGAAAAGATGTCAATCATATGATCAGGTAAATTTATACAGTGAAGAAACTCTAAATAGGTTTAGTCAAAAGTTAAGGGATTATGGTTTACAGGAATATGTGTACGATTTTGTAGAAAAAAGGAAAGATATGGTTGAATGGGATTTGAAAAAAAATAATCCGTATTGTGTTTTACATGGAGGTGATTTCACCGAGGACATAATTGTTAGAAATAGATTAGATGGAGAAAACGAATCGCTACGGGATATAATTTATGAGAAGATTAAGCATCGCTTGAAATTCCAGTATGGTGGACCATACGACTTTTATGTTTATGAAATCTCTTGTAAGAATTTTAATGACATTTCAAGAATTTTCGATCCGCTATTCTTAAAAAAAACTCCATTTATGTGTTTGTATTACCTTGATGATTCATCATTAAATAGGAATGAATGGAAAACTTATCTATTTGTTGAGGATGTGACAAGTTTGCTAGATTAACTAGGATACGAAGAAGGAAGATAGTGCTTTCGCTCATAATCTTCATTGACTATAATCTATATGCTCAGATAATTCAAGATTATTTATTATGAGTAGAGAAACAATTGATTCAAATCTTATTGGAAAAAATGAAAGTATCAATCCAAGAAATTGGATTGCATTAGGTGTATTTCTTTATGTGTCAATATCAAGTTTCCTAGTAAGCACACGTTTGATTATTAGAGATTTGTTAATTCATTTGAATGTTTATGATGGTGTTATTTTTTGGCTTCTGGAAGTAGTTGAATTAGCTTTGATATTAGTCATATTATTGATCTTAATCAGGAAATATAGAATTGCTCGCCTAGCTCGGAATAGTAATGTATTAAAGTTTATATTCTTCTGTATTTCATTACTAATTATTACTCAGGCTTTTCAATTTTTATATACGCTCTACATCGGCGATATTTGGGGACAAGAATTTATTATGAAAATGGGTTCTTATTATAAGAATATTAACGGAGAGCATCACTGGAAAGTGATTCGGTCCTTGCTCGAATATTTTAAATATGCAATTTTTGGATTGGTTTTAATCAGAAAATAGAATACTTAGGATGGCAAATTAAAGAACGATTTTTACATAACCACCACCCATGCTCTCTTTCCAAAACGCCTACACCCTAAAAAACAAAATAGCCGAATTATCTCCTCTGCAACCCAACCACGAAGCGGAGTTATTTCAAGTGTCAAATGACAAAGAGATATGGACGCACTTTACAGAAGATGGCTATGGACGAGAGAATTTCGAGGCGTATATGAGTAATGCCTTAGAAAAGAGAAATCAGGGTACGGAATATCCATTAGTGATAAGAGACCTTAGAGATAATAAGTTGGCTGGTATGACAAGAATATATGAGGTCAATAACGAACTAAAGAATGTCAAGTTGGGTCATACCTGGATAGGGCAGAAGTATCAAGGCACGGGACTCAATAAAGTCTGCAAATTTCTATTGTTTCAGTTTTTGTTTGAGCAACTGGGATATGAGAGAATTGGCTTTGGAGCGAGTGCATCGAATACGAAGAGTATCAAGGCGATGCTAAGTGTAGGTTGCACGATAGAAGGGAGACTCAGAGGATATTTGCCTGTGATCGAGACCAGCGAAAGAGTCGATATTGTATTATTGAGTATTCTGAAACCAGACTGGTTGCATCGTGTCAAAGCTGAGCTGGAGTCCAAAATACAGCACTATATCAACCCCTAAAACCACTTTCCAACCCCCGCCAAAACCCCCACCACACCTACATTCCTCCCATTATTTACCAAAAATCCCGCATTTCATACCAAAACAAGAAATTACCCGATAGACGGGTCTATTAGCCTGCATATTTGTCTTGATAATATTTAATAAACGAGAATTATATGAAAAAGATAGACTTATTTAACGGTGAATTTTTGCTTCTTAATCTGATCACTTTGTTCCTTATCTGTGGCGGATTATTTAATGGCGTATCCGCTCAGGAGATCGCTAATAATAGAATAGATGATGACGGCGATGGCCTCATAGATTGTATGGACCCTGATACCAACGGTGACCCTGACTGCTGGGAGTGTTTGACGGAGTTTTATCAGGTGCATAGTAACACTTATCTGGTGGCACTGGACCCACGTACGGGATTGTATCAGCAGATGGCGACGATATCTGGGGCGGAGCAGATTAATGGATTGCAGTTTAATCCGATAGATGGACATGTCTATGCACCGTGCATTATCAATGGTCAGCATAGATTAGGCAAACTCAATCCTGATGGAACGGTCATTGACTTGGGCTTGGACTTGCCTGGTAATGCAATATTTTATGTCGGGGCGATAGATGCTAACGGCATTATGTATGTAGCTAATGCATCGGGGATATTTTCTATAGATCTGACAGCCAGTACTTTGTCTGTGGTAGATACGGGTGTGGCTTTTCCAGGGGTAGCAGATTTTGCGCTGGATATCACGAGAGGTATTTTTTATGGTGTGACGAGTGGTGCACAGCTCAAGGTTTTTGATCCCTATCATGGACTGGTAGATACGTATCAGCTTGCTGGTTCCATACAGAGTGATAGCGGTGGATATGGTGCCGCATGGTCTTCTAATGATGGATCTTTTTTCGCTTATAATAACTCATCTGGAAAAATATATAGCGTCGATGTCCTAGACCTTACAGCGACGGAGGTACTTAACGCAACAGGAAATCTATCTATCAATGATGGTTTTAACTGTGTGCTGGCACCGCCACCATTTGAGTCTAACTGTACAGGTGGTATAGACGAAGATGGGGACGGTCTGATCGATTGTGATGACCCTGATTGCTATACGTCTAACCGCTGTGTGGTGGAGATTTGTGATAATGGGCTAGATGATGATAATGACGGCTGGATCGACTGTAGTGACTCAGAGTGTTTTTCTCTGTCGGTATGTGTAGAGATTTGTGATAATGGTATCGACGATAATGGTAATGGCTTGATCGATGGTGATGATCCTCAGTGTAATACCTCGTCGGGTATCAAGGGAGGATTAGAATCTAACAGAAGACTTTCTGATAAGATTGCTCAGAGAAATTTTACACAACAAGTATTAGACCCAGTAGAGTTTAAGGAGAAGCAAGAGGGGTTGATTCCGTTTACGCAGTCTGCTCAGAAGAGCAAGTATAATATTGCCAGTTTCATACCTGAGGAGGCATTGGATGCGTATGTGGCAGAGACGTCTCCAGAAGACCTTGTCGGTATCACTAATGCCGCCGAGGTGGCAGCAGCAGATTATTATGTGGATAATCAGCGTGTCGCGAGTGTGTTAGCCATAGCGTCTACGGATGGCGTATACGAGCATACTAAGTATATCTGTGACAGACTAGATGGCTCTATACTTAACGATATATCTTATATCAATATAAAGGGTGGTAACATGATTACCTATGAGCTACTCAGACCGAATGGACAGAAAGAATATGCGATTAGTTTTTCTGCTTATCACAAAGAAGACAAAGGGTTCTTTCTCGAAAATCACTGGAGCATCGGTCGTTATTCTGATGGAGAGGATTACTATAACTTTCAGGTCTGGTCGCGATCTATGTCGGAGTTGATTACATTGACGGAATCTATCTATGATAAGATGATGGCGAAGGACTGGATAAGTAATAATGTGTGTTCTACGATACCGCAGGTGTTCGTTATGCACGGTGAGTATACTAACGGAAGACTTAAACTTATCGTAAAAAACAAGAACAGATCTAAAGAATTATCTATCCGATATGGATACACAGAGCACGAAGGTGGCGAGGTACAAAACAGAGAGATAACAGTACCATTATCGCAGCAATCACAAGAGGTGATCTATCTAGAGACTGGACACATCTATGATCTGGGGGCATCACTGAGTACAGAGCTTAGTGCTCCAGACGAGATATTCATCGCGGATGGTACCTGGGGTGTCGATGACCAAAACCCTAATGCTATCGTCAACCTATGGAGTGTGGCGCCGCAGACAACTTTTGGTAGGGATGACATATATCAGATAGAGCGATCTATCCGAGTACAAGCACAGGTCAAGGACTATCTCAATATATACAGATCACTGGACGTCAAGCTCAATGCTAAGAACTTGAATGCTTCTGATGCGCTATCATTTGATGCAGCAGGGGAGGGTGATGTCGAGATAACTATCGTCCGTAAGTCTATCGAGGATTGGAGTCAGCAGATGCGTACTTATCTTACTTTAGATGAAGAGACAAGACATTACGAATTGAGAAAAGCGGATTTTGCGCATGCACAAGATAAAGAGATAGATTGGTGTGATGTCAGCATGATCGTCTTTACATTGTTAGGTGATAATGATAGATATGAGACGAAGACTATTGAGTTATCGGATGTCTATTTTGGCGAAACAGCGGTCTCTACATCAGTAACCGAAACAATAGAAAGCCATACCGCCACTATCAGTCCTAATCCGACAGCAGATCAGTGTACCATCAATCTATACGAGACCACAGATCAAGAAAAAGAAGTGAACGTCTATAATATGAATGGCGCACTAATCTATACGACCGTCATGCCGAGAAACGAAAACGAGGTGACCATAGATATGACCACTTTACCAGTAGGTCTATACAATATCAGAGTCTCCTCTGCCACCCAACATATATTTGAGGAAAAAATTCTGAAGATCAAGTAGAAAACAATTTTAGTTTGAATTCGTCTAGAAGCTCGTCCGTAGGACGGGCTTTTTTTTGTTTATGAATTTTATAAATAGAACATGACTAAAAAATATTTCTGTTCAAATATGTAAAATGAGTCTTACGAGCATCTAACTAATAGAAGAAAAAATTACTATCATCAAAATGAGACTTATGAGAACAGCTATTCAGATTATATTATTTGTAGCAGTAACATATCAACTTACTGGTCAGTCAAAAAACTTTATAGATCAACCTTATATTGAGACAATTGTCCGAATTGACACATCTGTAATCCCAGACATAATAACCTTATCAATTTTTATATCTGAATCAGATACGAAGAAGAACCAGTCAATAGGAGAATTGGAGGAGCAAATGCTAAGGTCACTCACTTCTATCGGGATAGACATAAATGAGCAACTTGCGCTAACCGATCTGTCAAGCAATTTTAGTAAATATTTCTTGCGAAAGAAGGATGTCGAAAAGACAAAATCCTATTTACTAAGAGTCAAGACTGCAAGAGAAGCAGGTGATGTAATAACGGCTTTAGCCGAAATAAAAATATCCAATATTGAAATCGAAAAAATTGAAATCGAAAATGAAGAAATGCTTCTTTTAGAACTTAAAAAAATGGCTGTGATAAAAGCTCAAAAGAAGGCAAACCTTTTGGCTAATGCGATTGGACAGAAGGTGGGTAGGGCACTTTATATCACAGATATTTATTCTGAACCTTTAGGTGGTCCTCAAGAAATAATGGTAAGATCAAGAGTGGAAGGGTTAATCTGGCAAGAATTTGGTTCGTCATCAATTGAGTTTGAAAAAATAGATTTGGTCAATGAAGTAATGGTGAAATTCGCTTTAGAGTAACCCTGTAATATGAGTTTTTATACCGTTTGTTGATAATAGAAGGTGTCTACTGGTGATATGAATTATTATATAATCGAACTTAAAAATATATTTCCCCATATATCCCTTACTTATACATACATTTGCACTCATTTTATTCTGACATAAGATAATGGGTGTTTGGACGGAGTATGGATTTATAAGAAATGCCTTTCTTTCCTATGTTAATCATAGAAATAAGTAACTATTGGAACAAAGTACATTCGCGGAGTTAGGATTAAGTAAGGAATTGTTGAAGTCACTGGATAAGATAGGATTTGTGAATCCGACGCCGATACAGGCCCAGTCTATCCCACATCTACTCCATAACGAAAACGACCTCATCGGACTGGCGCAGACAGGAACAGGTAAGACGGCTGCTTTTAGCCTACCGATTCTTCAGCAGATTGATACCAAGGATAATCGCGTACAGGCCCTTATATTATCGCCTACCAGAGAGCTGTGCTTACAGATATGTCGTGATATAGAGACATTTTCTGATAAGCAAAAGGTAAAGACCTTGGCCGTCTACGGAGGGTCCAATATCAGAGAACAGATCAAGGCACTCAAGTCAGGCGTCCATCTCGTCGTCGGGACACCTGGTCGGACGCTGGATCTGATAGAGCGTAAGAGACTGGTGGTACAGGATATACAGTATCTCGTGCTGGATGAGGCCGATGAGATGTTGTCGATGGGTTTTCAGGAGAGTTTGGATCAGATACTGGCGACGACACCTGATGAGAAGCAGACCATACTTTTCTCTGCGACGATGCCTAAGGAGATCAGGAAGATCAGCAAAAAGTATATGAATGATCCCTATGAGATATCGGTTATCTCGGAGACCAAGACCACCTCTAATGTGGATCATGAGTATTATATCACGAGCGAGAAAAATCGCTATGCCGCGCTAAAGCGTCTGGCTGATTATAATCATAATATGTACGGTATCGTGTTCTGTCGGACACGTCGAGAAACGCAAAAAGTGGCGGATAAACTGATGCAGGATGGGTATAACTCTGATTCGCTGCATGGGGATCTGTCGCAAGCTCAGAGAGATAAGGTGATGGACCGTTTCCGTAATAAAAATCTGCAAATGCTTGTGGCCACCGATGTTGCCGCACGTGGTATCGATGTCAATGATCTTACCCATGTCATCAACTATAATCTTCCTGATAGTCTGGAGACTTATGTGCACCGCAGTGGTAGGACAGGTCGTGCTAACAATAGAGGTATATGTATTACGATAATAAGTAAGAAAGAAGGGGGGCGTATCAGGAGGCTGGAGCAGATGCTGGAGCGTAGTTTTTCGCTCAAGCGCATCCCAGAAGGCAAAGAAATCTATAAGAATAAGCTCGGTCAGCATATAGATAGATTTTTGGATGTGAAATTTGATAAGGCAGAGATGCAGGATATGTTGGACGAGATATACCTGAGACTAGAGGCGTATAGTAAGGAAGAAGTGGTAGATCGTTTTGTGGCTATCGAGTTCAATAGATATTTTGACTATTATAAAAACTCAGGTGACCTTAATGAGAGTGAAGACAGGTCAGGTAAACGATCTGGTGATGGAAAATCTAAGCGCCGCAAGGGAAAACGCGAAGGCAATTTTTCTCGATTCTTTGTTACGGCGGGTAAGGAGCACAAAGTCAATAAGGGCGAACTCTTGACCTTTATCAATCAATCTCTACCCGGTAAGCGATTGGATATCGGCGATCTGGAGATCAAAAAGAGCTTTAGCTATTTTGAGATAGAAGCGGGGCACGAAGAATTGGTGTTAGATAATATGAATGGTGTGAAATTTCGTGGCAAAAAGATCAAAGTCGAATTAGCCAAGCCAGAGAAAGGCAGAGGCTCACGCTCTCACAAAAGAAAATCAAAATCTAATAAAAGGCGGCATAAAAGAAAATAGAAGTCGCCTTATAGTATTACTATTTCTTCTCCCACATTTATTTCTGGCGTTTGCTGGCTAATGAGTTTGTAGTACTGACCAAAAAGTATTTTGCTGAAATATCCTTTTCTATAAGTTGCCAGGGTGCGTAATGGCTCTTTACCTACCTGTGCTGATTCTTGCTCTATACAAGTCATGATACATCGAGAGATAGATTTGGTGCTTTGTAGTGTATTCTGACCGATTTTTATTTTGTCCCACTTGTCTTCTATATGTGGTTCACCGCCAGAAAATATTATGTTGGCGCGGAATCTATTTATCTTTTGATCCAGTCCTGATTTTTCATTAAGCTGACGCATAGACTCTTCTCCTATGATAGCGAACTGGTGCGCATCCGCAAAATGCACGAAATGGTCAGGGTGTTTGCTGATTGGGCGCGGTTGTTCTTTCTGATGACGTATTAGTGATACCCGCTTACCTAATCTGTCGGAAAACCAATCACAGATTGTATCATTTTCTTTATATCCTAAGACCTTCGTTTTCCATACTTTGGATTTGATATGTATAATGTCGCTATCCAGTTGTAAAGGTATTTGTAATGTGTCGCCTTGATAACTGATTGCTAAATGATCTTCTTTTATTTCTGTCGTAAAAAGGCACAGCTTTGGTATTTCGCGCTGTGTCAGAAAGGAATGATTTTCGTCCACGAGCATCCAGTATCTATCATACTCAAATCCAAAATCTGATAATCGCGCACTTTGTTGATTGGTGCCGCCTAGAGATTTAACAGGGTAGACGTGCAGGGATGTTATTTTGTAACTCATGATTTGATGGCTTTGATGAGGGTGCTGAGGACGGCATCCATATTGAAAACGGGTCCTTTGCTCAGCCCATGTCTTACGACGACCAAGTCTTTAGAAGGTATCCAGAAAACATACTGTCCCTCGTATCCGCTGAATTTGTAAGTGTCCTCTGGACAGGAGGGATATTCTTGTTGATTGCCGTTGATCCATATTTGAGCGCCATACTGACCATCAGAATGAGGCGCAGGAGTCTCGGCATATTCGACCCAAGATTTATTCAGTATCGTGTCTTGGTCCCATACGCCATCGTGTAGGTATAGTAATCCCAGTTTGGCCCAGTCTCGCGCCGTCGCATACATAAAAGAAGATAAGACATAATGACCACTTTCGTCCACTTCCAGTTGTGCAGAATGTATGTCCATTTTATAAAACAAATCTGTATAGGGGAATGCCAGATATGATTCTTGACTACCCAATTTATCTCTCAGTAATTGACTTAATATATTGGTCGTACCACTTGAGTATTCCCAGAAAGTACCATGTGGATGTTCTGATGGAGTGTCGATGGCGTACGCAGCCGCGTTCTCTTCTGAGAATAACATCTCGGTCGCCTGAGAGTTGCCGCCATAATCTTCGTTCCAGAGTAGTCCACTACTCATTCTTAGGAGGTTGTCTAGGGTGATGTCTTTTCGTTCATCCTCTTTCCATTGGTCGAAAAGATTATTTTCCTTAATGTCAATTTTTCCTTGTCGCTCCAGTACGCCATATAATGTGCCACAGATACTTTTTGTCTTGGACCAACCTAAGAATCTCGTATCCATCGTATTGTCACCAGAGTATTGCTCACGCACAAGACTATCTTTATGGACAACTAATAGAGACCGCGTTTTCTTTTCCCATTGTCCTTCTTTATCAAAAGCCATATCGAAGGCCTTATCTATGAGGTCATAATCTATGTTGGATATTGGGGTGTCGAGTTCTTTGGTGCCATAAGGCCATAATTTGTCTTCGGGTGCAATGGAGTCTGAGGAGGCATTAAAGTAAGAAGGGATCGGCTTATCAAAACTGACCTTATGATCATCTACTCCGAGGATGATCCGACAGCCCAGATTAGGATCATATACCGCCGTTCTTTTTTTGATACCAAAAAATGAAGCCGTCGCCCTCATCTGCTCTTCCTCTACCTCAAAACCAGAAATGCTCAGCGACAACGATCCAAAATCTTCATTAGCAATCGACTCGATACTCCGATGACTTATGAAGTATGACGAGCAGGCTTTCTTAGCCAGATAATTATTCAATACATCCAGTCGCGGATTGATATAAAAGAAGAAGACACCAAGGAGGAGTAGGATTATTATGAGGAGTAGCTGTAGGAGTCTTTTCTTCATTACGGTGAATATATAATATTAATAACCAATTTTCAATATACAATTACCATTACACTGTTGATATATCAAATTGATGGCTGATGTATTGCAATAGAAGTTAAGAATGTTTACTTAAGAGACTAACAAACGCCCCGATTACAAATGACTACTATTGAAGAGGTAATTGTTTTTTGAATTATTATTTGCGGGCGGTGGGACAGGTACGCGGAGCGGTTTAGCTGTCCAAGCATTTTTTGGTTCGTTTTTTTTGCGATTGAAAAAAATGAACAAGGATGCTATGATTAGAAATAGGTGACTAATATTACAGATAAAACGAAGACATGGAAAACCGAATGATTATTAGTCTCAACTTCAATTATCAAAAATCCTATCCACAAACTCACCAATCCCCTCAACCCCATACTCTTTCAAATACCTAATAAAAGCACTTCCAATAATTGCCCCCTGCACATACTGGCAAGCCATATCAAAAGATGTCTTATCATGTATACCGAACCCTATTAAACGAGGAGTATTGAGGTGCATATTACTGATGCGCTCAAAATATTGTTTCTGCTCGTCAGAGATATCACTGGCTGCGCCAGTAATAGAAGATCGTGACACCATATAGATGAAGCCTTCGCTGAGTTGATCGACCTTTTGTATTCTGAGTGGTGAGGTCTCGGGTGTGATGAGGAAATTAACAGCGATGTTATTAGACTGGAATAATTCTTTGTAATGAGATTCGTAGTAATCCATCGGGAGGTCGGGGATGATGACTCCAGAGATACCGCACGCGACAAGTCTCTGCACAAACTGCTCCATACCAAATTGCAGGAACTGATTATAGTATCCCATAACGATAAGTGGGACGGTCACTTGATCTTTTATAGATTCTATTTGGTCTAAGGCAAGTTGTAGACTGATGCCGTTATGGAGTGCGGTCTGACTACTGTCTTGTATGGTCGTACCGTCAGCCAGTGGGTCAGAGTAGGGGATGCCCACTTCTATAAGGTCTACACCTGCTTTCTGTAGGGATAGTATGATGTCTGTTGTGTCATCAAGGTTAGGATAACCTGCAGTGAAGTAGATATTAAGTATCCGTTCCTTTTTATTTTTGAATAGTTGACTTATTGGGTTCATGGCTTATAGGTGTGCGATATATGTTTTGAGGTCTTTGTCACCTCTTCCAGAAAGATTAATTACAACCGTCTCATCCTTATCGAATGACCTCTTGTCTAATACGGCAAAAGCATGCGCCGTCTCTAGGGCAGGAATAATGCCTTCCAGTTTTGATAATTGGTATCCTGCTTTGAGGGCTTCGTCATCGGTCACGCTATGTACTTCTGCGCGTTGCCCATCTATCAGCGCGGCATGTAACGGACCGATGCCAGGATAATCCAGCCCCGCCGATATGGAGTAGGGCTCTGTAATTTGACCCTCTTGATCCTGCATCAGTATGGTGAGGCTGCCATGTATAATACCTTGACTACCCAAGATGCTCGTGGCAGCAGAATGATCCGTATCTATGCCTTTGCCTGCGGCCTCACATAATATGATGTTACAATTCTTTTCTTCTATATAATGGTAGATGGCGCCTGCCGCATTAGATCCGCCACCGACACAGGCGATGATATGGTCTGGATAGGCTTTGCCAGTTTTGTCTATAAGTTGATAGCGGATTTCTTCGCTAATAACGGATTGGAAGCGGGCGACCATGTCTGGATAAGGGTGTGGCCCGACGACAGAGCCTATGATATAGTGTGTGTCTACTGGATTATCTATCCAGTCGCGTATGGCTTCGTTAGTGGCGTCTTTGAGGGTTTTGCTTCCGCTTTTTGCTGGTCTTACTTCTGCACCGAGCATTTTCATGCGCGAGACATTGGGTGCTTGGCGTTCTATATCTTTTTCGCCCATGTATATGATGCACTCTATTCCCATCAAGGCACACACGGTAGCGGTAGCAACGCCATGTTGTCCTGCTCCTGTCTCCGCAATGATTCTACTTTTACCTAATTTCTGAGCCAGTATTATCTGCCCAATGGTGTTATTGATCTTATGCGCACCAGTATGGCAGAGGTCTTCTCTTTTGAGATAAATCTGTGTATTGTAGTGTGCGGATAATCGTTCTGCAAAATATAGCGGGGTCGGACGCCCCACATAATCTCTTAGTAGCTTTTTGAACTGTCTCTGAAAATCAGGGTCTTCCATAATCTTCAGGTATTGATTTTGAAGATTGGATATATTGGCGTGGAGCATTTCTGGGATAAAGGCTCCCCCAAATTTTCCATAAAATCCCTGTTTGTTTATTTTATAATTAGTCATAGCTGACTTGTTTTATATCTTTTACAAATGACTGGATCAGATCTATATTTTTAAGTCCTGGGGCATATTCAAATTTTGAATTAATATCCACACCTAGAAATTGTGGATGCTTAATTTGCCTTAATCTATCCGCATCTTCTGGACCGATACCACCAGCTAATAAGAATGGAACAGTCCCTCTGTACTTATCTAAGGTATCCCAATCAAACTGGTGACCACTTCCACCAAAGGCTGTTGTATGCGTATCAAATAAAAAGTAATCACAAAATGAATACAACTCTGTCACACTAAAGTCAAAATCCTCGGTTACTCTGAATACCTTGATTACACCTTGATGCTTTTTTAGTTCCTTGCAATAGTCTACAGACTCGTCTCCATGACATTGTATGTAGGATAGATTATAAGTATTGGCTATATGGATGACGGTGTCTATTTCTTCTTTTACAAATACACCGACGGCTGCTATATCTTTATTATGTGATAGGCGTATATCTACATAGCGTTTGCTTTGTGGATAGAAATTATATCCTATCATATCTATGTTCATACCTGTGAGGGCATTGATATTATCTTGATATTTCAGGCCACAGACTTTGATTTTCATACCGTACTTAACTCTTCTATGGCGGCAATAAAATTCTCGCACGTTGTCCCCGGGTCTTCTGTTTTCATAAAGGTCTCCCCAATGAGAAATCCCTCGAAACCCGCACTCTGAAGATGCTGTATAGTCTTAGGGTCTGATATGCCGCTTTCAGATATTTTTGTTAATTCCTTAGGCAGTAGATCACATAATCTCAGAGAATGCTCAAAGTCCACTTCAAAAGTTTTCAGATTACGATTGTTGATACCGATAACATCCAAGTCGTATGGTACTTTTTCCAGTTCCTGCGCTTCGTGTATCTCTAAAAGTACCTCCAGACCTAAGTCATGAGCGGCCCTTGTGTACTCTTGTATTTCGTCTTTGGACAGAACGGCAGCGATCAATAGTATCGCATCTGCTCCTAAGGATTTGGCCTCGATGATCTGATAATTATCTATTATAAACTCTTTACGTAAGATGGGTAGTGAGGTGGCGCGTCGGATATTATGGATATCCTCGGGCTGAGCCTGGAAAAATTTCTCATCAGTCAATACAGAGATGGCCGATGCACCACCTTTTTCGTAGCCTATAGCAATCTCTGCAGGAGGTATGTTGTAGTCGTTGATGAGACCTTTAGATGGAGAGGCGCGTTTGTGTTCTGCTATGATTCCGCATTGGTTATTCTTGAGGCTGTCTTTTAGAGATATGGTCTCACGCCTCATCAGCTTTTTGGATTTTAATAGGTCAAGAGGTAGTTCTGCTTTTCTTTGTGCGACCTCTTTGTGTTTATAAGCAACTATTTGATCTAATATGTTCTTCATGTTTTATAACTCAAGTTGTAAGATTGTCATCTTTAATTTTTCATCTTTCATCTTCTTTATTATAACTAATTAGACATCTGTACCAGTTGATCTAATGACTTGTAAGCCTTTCCACTTTCAATGGATTCCTGAGCGATAAGTTTACATTCGACCAATGATTTTTCGGGTGACATATTGTTAATGGCTAAAGCCGCATTAGCCAGCACCACTTCCTTTTGTGCAGCGGTGCAATTATCCTGTAGTACATTGACTAATATTTTGGAGGCTTCTTCTATCGTGTCACCACCATAGATGTCTGCTGGATTAAGAGTCTCGGTGTCGAACGAATGCGCATCGACTAACTGCTCTCCTTCGTCAGAAAAACAAATCGCCTTATCCGTCAGACTAATCTCGTCATAGCCATCCAGGGCATGGATGATCGTACACTGTCGACCATGCGCTTGGAATAAGTGTTGATATAGAGTCGCTAACTCTAAACTATAGACGCCTACTGTCTGATGTGAGGGCTGCACTGGATTGACCAATGGCCCCAGCATGTTAAAGAACGTCTTGACACCCAAAGCTCGTCTTATCGGTGCGACATATTTCATGGCAGGGTGAAATAGGGGAGCGTGTAGCAGGCAGATGTTGGTCTCCTCAAGTTGCTTTCTGAGTGTATCGGCGTCATTGGTGAATTTATAACCTAGATGCTCCATCACATTAGATGATCCGCAGATGGAGGAGACGCCATAGTTACCATGTTTGGTTACCTTGTAACCAGCCCCAGCCAGCACGAATGAGGTCGTCGTCGAAATATTGAACGTATTCTTCCCATCGCCACCTGTGCCACATAGGTCAGTAGACGTAACACCGCCAAAATCTATAGGAACACAAAGCTCCAGTAATGCATCTCTAAATCCTTCCAGCTCCTCCACAGTCACAGAGCGCATCATATACACACCCATGAATACAGCAACTTGCGCCTCATTATATTTACCTTCTGATATTTCCAGTAAGAGCGTACGCGACTGTTCTTTAGTCAACTTGTTATGGGCGAACAGATGATTAAGTATTTTTTTCATCGTTATAGATTGAGGAAGTTATGGATCATCGTATTGCCGTCAGGTGTCATAATGGATTCTGGATGAAACTGTACGGCGTATACAGGGTAGTTAACGTGTCTGAGGCCCATGATCTCTCCATCACCATCGACACAATCTACGACTAAGCCATCAGGTAACGCATCTTTATCTGCTACCCAAGAATGATAACGACCTGCGACGAATGGCGTACTAATGCCTGCATATATTGGAGAAGGCTCATTGATATACATCTGCGTCTCTATGCCGTGTAACACCCGAGAAAGATTTTTCAGCTTACCGCCCATGGCGACAACAAGAGCTTGTAGACCCAGACACACACCAAAGATTTTCTTGGTAGACATATAGGTCTGTATGATGTCGAGGGTGTTACCTGATTCTTCTGGTATGCCAGGGCCTGGTGATATGATGATATAGTCGTAGCGGTCGCATTCAGCGGTGCTGATCTCATCATTCCTATACACATCTATTTTCTGGTCGATAAGTTCTTCTACGGCATGCACCAGATTATAGGTGAACGAATCGTAATTATCTATGATAACAATGTCTTTTTTCATCTTCTGCGTTGTTATATCTCCTCTGCTTTTTTGATGGCTAATTTGAGCGCGCCTAATTTGTTATTGACCTCTTGTAGTTCGCTGGCGGGATCGGAATCCATGACGATTCCTGCTCCGGCCTGATAGTATAATGTATTCTTATAGGCTAAAAACGATCTGATCAATATGGCGTGATTAATATTTCCGCCCAGACCGATCATGCCGATAGCACCGCCATAGTATCCGCGATGCGTTGTCTCTAAGTTGTCTATGATTTCCATGGCGCGGTATTTGGGTGCGCCGCTCAGTGTACCTGCTGGGAAGGTATCGGCATATATATTGAGTGCCTCGGTTTTGTCACGTAGCTTTCCTTCTACGAGTGAGGTCAGATGGATCACATGACTGAAATATTGGACCTCCTTATATTTTTTGACCGTGACGCTGTGAGCATGTTTGCTAAGATCATTTCTTGCAAGATCGACGAGCATGACATGTTCTGCATTTTCTTTAGGGTCTTCTTTAAGCTCTTCGGCTTTTTCTTCGTCTATCTTTTGGTCGCCTGTACGTCGAAAGGTGCCAGCGATGGGGTGTATCTCTGCCGTCGTATCATTAATGACTAACTGAGCCTCTGGCGAAGAACCGAATATCCGATAATCACCATACTCAAAATAGTAGAGATAGGGACTTGGATTAATAGATCGTAGCGTCCTGTAGACATTGAACGTATCGCCTGTGTACTTCTGAGAGAATCTTCTGGATAGTACGATCTGAAAGATGTCTCCGCGCTGCAAATGTTCTTTAGCAGTGCGGATGTTATCCTTGTACTGATCGGGACTGATATTAGATTCTTCTTCTCCTGTGCATCTAAAGCGATAGGTCTGATGGTCTTTATAGTTGAGTAGTTCCAGAAGGTTTTGGGTTTGGCTTTCTTCGCCGTCAGGGATGAGTTCTATGATCTTCAGTTCGTTATGATGATGGTCAAAAGATATAGTGAATCTATATAATTCGTACCGTGCAATCGGAAGATCGTAGGCTTCTTTATTCTTGTCTAATGGTATACTATCAAAATACTGTATCGCCTCATAAAAGGTATAACCGAATAGCCCAACCGTATCGCCACTCGGCACACACTGTATGTTATCCTTAAATCTGTTAAGCGCTGGTATGAAGGCTTGAGCATCTATCTTTTCAGTTGTCTTACCGCTTTGATTTGTAATGCTCAGTCTACTTTCTCTATCCAATTCTATTTTCTCCAGAGGTTGCAAGCAGAGAAAAGAACGACTGTTTTCCTTACTGGAATAATCCGAACTTTCTAGCAATAATATCTGGTGATACTTTTGTCGGAGCTTAAGATAGCAGCCGACGGGCGTATATAGATCAGATAGTAATATGGTTTCTTTATATGTATAGATCATGTTGAGTTCGATAATTAGTGAAAGATCATATTTTGGAATCTTTCAAAAAAAAATGGCTCACCGGAAATTCGGCAAGCCATATATATTATTAAATATCGGCGTTCGCTTACATTTCCTCTCTATGCGAAGATCGTAAGTGCCACCACCAATTATTATTTAAACTTTTAATCATGCTGTAAATCTATAAAAAATATTTTTTTATAACTATTCCATTTTCTAATTAATATATCCAGAAGTCCTTAGTTGTCTTTTTTCTTTTTCTTGAATATGTTCCAGTCTTTGATCTTAGATTTAATGGAATCAACTTCTGACTGACCTGTGTTACCCAGGATATCACCTATTTTGTCATCTACCTTATCTTTTAAGCTATCGACCACTCCACCAGCTATGGTAGAATCGAGCTTTTCTTTGGCAGAATCGCCGAGTTTGCCGAGGACTTTATCCTTTTCTTCGTTGACCTTTTCTTCGACGACGGCTCTGGCAGAATCTGCCTTGGTTTGTATGACCTTGTTGACCGTGTCCTTCAGGACTTCTGTGCGCTTATCGACTTCTTCTGATATGGTGTCCTTAAGGTTGTCCACTTGCTTATTGACCTCATCGCTGACGACTTCTTTTAGCGTTTTGCCACCTGATCCCACAGGGATGATTTTGACCTTAGGATTAGTAACCGACCCCGTCAGGAATATATCCAGATAGATAAATTCACCCAATGATATATTGACGCCTCTGCTCTTGGCTTCCTGCTCTATTTTAGTCATACCCATCTCCAGTGTTTTACCCAGCTGTGCGGCATTCAGTTTTTCTCGGGGTATTTTGGCTTTGATAAGATAGTCCAGTTTTTGATCGATGGAGTGTCTTCCACCGACTGTAAATATCATGTCTTCCACATTATAGTCATGATCCTTGAGTATGACAAAACCCTCCTTGACCTCAAACCAGTTTTTGGAATCTTTAAGATCAAAATTCTTTAGTGACTCCAGACCGAGGCTTTCGCTGATCACCTTGAGAGGCTTGAAATCTTTGATCTTGCCATTGAGCGTCTCCATGTAACCGGAGGCATCTATCTTAAGTAAATCAGGCATCATGTCCTTAGTCAATGGCCCATTAATCACTAGCGTCGAATTAAATACCCCATCTATATATTCTGCGAAAGGCGCAAGAATTTTGAAAGAACTACTATTCTCAAACATCTCCTCGAATTTCAACTCACTCATATCATACTTAAAGTCAAACACGGGCTTGTCTATATCGAAGGTATTATACGTCCCTTCGAAGTTAACCTGACCATTGAATAATTGTGCGCTACCATCTATGAGAGAGGCGACGCCATCCTCCAGATTGATCTTGCCATCTATATTTTTCAGTTCGTACTTGTCATAGATGAGGCTCTTGATATCGGCGTAGATGTCGAGCTTCATATTCTTAGGGACGGGGATGACTTGTTCTACTTCCGTTGTGTTTTCGGATTCGTTGATGTACTTGTTAGAGTTGATACTTGTCCCATCTAAGTATAGATTACCTGTGAGTGTATCATCATTCATAACATAATCCATCACATTGTCTAGCTGCCCTCGTAGACTCAGCGAAGAGTCATCCAGCTTGATATTGGCACCGCTGATATCCAGACGGTTACTGGTTAGGTTGGCATCCGTTCTTAGTTTGGACAGCGTATAGTCTTCGTATATAACCTCTTCTGCGGCGTATTTGCCTTGCGCATTTATATTGTAAGCTGTCGGTGCTGTCTCAGTTACGGTTGTTGTATCCGCTGCTGATAGAGACATCAGCTCATCCAGGTCTAATCTGTTACTGCTGAGATCATAGCGCATGTCCAGAGTCGGATCATCCGTCATAACCTTGAGCGGATCAGTGATCGAGATGCTGCCATTGAGGTCTGTATTACCTAATGTACCATTAGTTATTGTCGTCTTAATATCTCGTGGGCTGAAAGCGGTTGTCGCTTGCGACACTTTCAGATCTATGCGGTCATCATATTCCAGGTCTACGTCTGTCACCTTGGCGTTACCTTCTAAGGTGATGTTGCCATATCTTTTGTTTTCTATATCGCTTTGTGTGGCGTTGATTCTGACGCGTCCGTCTACTTTACCTGATGACATATCTATATCTGTAAAAGGGTATGCCTTAGACATGTTTTTGAGGTCTATAGCGCCTTCTATATTTCCGTCTATAGTAGGGTCATTTTTTATATTAGAAATATTAAGTGCCCCTGAGACAGGATCATCCTGCACCATAAAATTAAATCTGGATACATCAACGACCAAATCAGACCAGTTGCCTTGGCGGGCCTTGATAACGGTGGCGAGCAAGATGTCTTTGATCGGTAGCGGTAGGTCAGGATACTTGACGAAGCCATCCACGATGTCGATGTCTACACCCAGCGCGGGAAATTGATTTTTTTCTGAGTTATAAATGCCTTTGACATAACCCGTCAGAGAACCCGTACCTCTCGACTCGATACCGTCATACATGTCGTTGTAGACTGTCGGTATGAGCGATAGCACGGAGGTGACATTGCTATTGAGTGCCTTAAAGGATAAGTCCATATCTATACCCTCATCCAAGAGTGTTGTGTTACCCTCAAAGGAGAGGTCTATGCCATTAAGGGCAACAGAGTTATTTTGGAAAGTATAAGAGTTCTTATTCAGGTCAATACCCAATTGTACATCGGCGTCTACGACCGCGTTAGACAGATAAGGAATCTTACCATAGGTAACATCGAGATCATTTACTTTGGTCTGAGTCTTCAGGTCAAATATGATATCTCTGAAACTCCCACGACCCAGATGGTCAACATCTTGCAATGCAATAGACATGTCTGCCGCCTCATCTGTATAGTAGAGAGAACCATCTATAATTTCATACCTTTCTATATTACCGAATACGGAGGACCTACCGCTCTCTTCTGCCGCCTCTGTCTTGGTAATGTCCCAGTTCGCCATGCCTGATTTGTCTACGCGTAGATTGATGACTGGTTCGTCTAGGTGTATCTTATATATGGTCATCCCTTCATCGGACTTGAGCACAGATTTGAAATCTGTGGAGAAATAGACCTCTGAGGCCGTCATCAGTTTTTCGCCTTCAAAATAATCGACACCCGTGACATCCAGACTATCTATCACTAGAGAGATACGGGGAAAATCTTTGAACAGATGCAGGTCGGCATCCGCGAATTCTACCTTGGCATTGATTTGTTCGTTAACCGTTTTTTTGACGGCATCCAGTAATTGACCTTTGAATAGTAGTGGGACTAAAAACAATGCGATCATCAGACCCACAATTATCCATATCAGTATTTTTAGTATTCGTTTCATTTTGGAATGATTTAGTCAGCAAATCATTTGTTACCTCTATTAACGCAATGCCTCGGTGAGATGACTCGAAAAATGAAGAATTATCATTTTGTTAATAAAAAATCAGGGTAATTACTAGCTAAAGTAAGGGTAAATACGACGAGGATGAGTCGATTTGTATAGTTTAGTGTTAAAAGAATCTTACCATCTCAGAACCCATCATACAAATAAAAGATTACAGCCTTGATCTCATCTTATCGGCGGGTAATGTAAGGATACTCGATAAGATATCTATGGAGATAAAAAGAGGTGCTGTGACGGGTATTGCGGGTCCATCGGGATCAGGTAAGACGATGTTACTCAGGTCTATGTGCAGACTGTATGAGGCACTACCACCAGTAGAATGTGAGGGTCAGATTATTTATAATAAAAAAAATGGTCCTGTAGATATGCTAAGAGCAGATGATGCGACCATCAATAATCTCAGACGTCATGATCTGGGCTATGTTTTTCAGCAATCCGCAGAAATATTGAATCCCTCCATCCGTGTAGGTGATCAGATCATTGAGCGACTGACCTTAGCCAATAGACCGAAGGATAAAGAGGCGGTTCTGGACTTATTATCTTCTCTGGGGCTTACTCCTCCAGAGCGTATCTATAAGTCCTTTCCTTTCCAGTTATCAGGAGGACAAATACAAAGATGCCTAATCGCGATAGCCCTGGTCATCCAGCCTCCGCTCATCCTCGCTGACGAACCCACGTCTAATCTTGACATGGACCTACAGCAACAGATCACGCAGTTACTGGTCGATCATGCTAGGCAATATGAGAGTAGCTTGGTTATCGTATCTCATAATATGGACTTGCTAGAGTCGCACTGTGATCAGATATACTATGTCAAAGATGGTCAACTATGGGAAACACCACCAGAAAGGAATGAGGCCGTAGACACCATTCATAATCATGATTTTTCTGACAAAAAAAAAATAGTCTCCATAACTGATCTGGGCAAAAGCTATAAGAAGAGAGGACTCTTTACCTCGCGCAAGGATACGGAGGTCATGGCGATAGATAATTTCTCCATAGATATACATGAGGGCGAGATAGTCGGTATCATAGGGCCATCGGGGAGTGGCAAGTCTACATTGGCTAAGATAATGGCTCTACTCATCGACTATGACGCAGGGACTTATCTTTATAGAAACGAAGATGTCCTAGCCTTCTCCAAAAAACAAATCAAAGCCTTTCGTAGAGAATGTCAGATTGTTTTTCAGGACCCGTTGAGTGCTCTGGCGCCACATCGTACAGTCAGGCAACATCTGCAGGATAGGGCAGAAGCATATAAGGAGTCTATGGACGATGATGCTTTGATTGATTGTCTACAGTCTTTTGCTCTGGGAGCAGAAATATTAGACAGATTGCCCAAGGAACTCTCAGGAGGCCAGCGTCAGCGTGTGCTCATTGCGCGTGCTCTATTGCTATCACCTAAGCTGCTGATATGTGATGAGATCACCTCGTCTCTGGATGAGGCAACGGCCCATGACATACTCAATATTCTCCTGAATCTTAACAAATCAAAAGGTCTGAGTGTCTTATTTATCTCTCATAATGAGCCATTGGTGACGGCTATCAGTCATCGTATAATTGGCCTATCGTCCTAGGTATTGAATAATATGAGGGTATCGCAGCACAGGAGATAGATAATATTCAGATATTATTGACTTTCGTCGAATAATATCTATTTCTGGGATAATAGATTAGATAATCTATCGAATAGTTCGTCATCGTGTAACTTTTATATTTTCCTTAACGTTATATAACTGTACAAAGGAGACATATCAAACCGCTATGAAAAAATCAACTAAAAACACTCTCATCCTGCTTATGACCGCGCTCAGCATCGTGTCTGTCATATACATCAAAAAAACCGAATCCACCCTCACACAAACCGATAATAGAGAACTGATAGAATCAGAAGAACACAATGCTATAGGTAGTCTTAAGTCTGCCACCGCTATCGTGGATAAGATATCCAGAGTATTACTTAATGATTATCTGGAGTTATAAGCCGACATGTCATAGCCATTAAGAAACTGCTTGACAGGCATTCTTTTCTTACCAGTCATCTGTATGTCGAGTAGGGAGATATAGCCACGGGAGCAAGCCACTTTGATGTAGGTTTTGTTATCGCTGATGATCTGTCCGTGAGGTAGATTATGGTCCTCAGTATGTACTTCACTCTTATAGACTTTTATCATTTTATCATCCAGGGTAAACCAGGCTCCGGGATAGTAACTTAGTCCGCGTATGTGATTGTGTACCGTCTCCACATCTGCCTCAAAGCTGATCTTGGTGTTATCAGCATTTAGTTTGGGTGCTTTAGTGACGGCGCTGTTATCTTGCTCTATGAGGGTGTAATCTCCAGACTCTACTAGCTGTACCGTGTCTAAGACGACATCGGCGGCGACATACTTCATACGGTCATGTAGAGCCGATGCGTTGTCGTCATCATATATTTTGACTTCTTTTTGTAGAAGGATAGATCCTGTGTCTATCTCATGTTTTAGTTTGAAACTGGTAACACCAGTGATTTTGTCTCCCCGCATTACGCTCCAGTTGATCGGGGCTGCACCTCTGTATTTGGGTAGTAAAGAGCCGTGTAGATTATAGGTGCCAAGGGGTGGCATATTCCAGATGACCTCTGGCAACATACGGAAGGCAACCACAACCTGTAGGTCCGCATTAAGTGCCCTTACCGTCTCCACAAATTTTTTGCTCTTGAGGTTTTTGGGTTGTAGGACAAGGAGACCTTTCTCTTCAGCGAATTTTTTGACAGCCGATTGTAGAAGTTTTTTGCGACCACGACCGCCATACTTATCCACAGAGGTGATGACTCCTACTATATCATAGCCTGCATTATATAATATCTCCAGCGTCGGCACCGCAAAGTCTGGAGTACCCATAAATATTAACTTCATATTAAAATTATAGGGCAAAATATACCTTTATTTTAAACAAATTATGTCATAAATTGGAATTGCTTTTAATAACACCGACTATGCATAATAGAGTATCTGTTTTAGTATTCTCATTTCTTTTATTTATTGGTATTGGGACTGTTCAGGCTCAAGATATAGCGATAGAAGGCTATACCTACGAGTCAGGCAACAGGGGCTATGTAGCCGCTGCCTCAGTCATGGTATATGATGGCGATGATCTCATCAAAACATCATTATCCAATGCCGATGGCCTATTCGTTATCAATGTTCCTAAGAAAGATAGCTATAGACTAGAGATCGCCCATGATCTATATCAGCCGTACAGCCAAACAGTAGATTGCAGTGATACACCTGCTGGTGAGAAAGTCTTCGTCAAGGCGGAGATGCGGAGGGCGCCTGGATATCTATTCGAGGTGACGATGGCAGAAGAGAAACTCCCCGATATGGAGATGGTCGATGCCATATCTGGTGCGCGTATAGATGTGTATAATAATACCAAAGAGAAGGAAGTTTTCGTGCTGGATGGACATGTCGATCCTCATTTTTCTGTGCCTTTGGTCAAGGGAAATCACTACACCGTCCTTATCAGAAAAGAAGGATTTATAGCCAAGCGTATAGAAGCATTCGTGGATGTGGAGGGATGTATATTATGCTTTGAGGGATTAGGGACGATTACGCCCGGTGTCACGGATAACCTCAGCGAACGAAACACCATCGGTGTCCTTCTGGCTAACGTAACCTTAGAGCGCGTATTCTCTGGTAAGATGATAGAGCTGCGGGATTTATATTATGATCTCGGATCAGCAAGGCTCAAGTCAGGTGCCAAAAAAGAACTTCGCAAACTCGTCAGACTCATGAACGATAACCCTGAGATCAAAGTCGAACTAGGATCGCATACGGACTCTCGCGGTGGTGATGACCTTAATATGGATCTGTCACAGCGTCGTGCGCAAAGTGCCGTGGATTATCTGATAAGCAAGGGCATCGATAATGAGCGTATCATTTCTCAAGGATATGGAGAGACACAACTCAGAAATGAATGTGCTAACGGCGTCAATTGCTCAGAAATAGAGCACGGCTATAACCGCAGAACTGAGCTAAGAATACTAGAAGTCGCAAAGTCTAACGAGCGTATCAAATCTCTAGCAGAGCTTATCATGATGGAGAAGGGAGAAAAAGAATTGGAGGAATTTGCCTTTCAGGGGCAGGTAAAAAATGATGGGCCAACCGAGGATAGTCTAAGCACGGAGGATATGGTAACAGATAGCTTGGCGATGGAAACAGAAGCGGAGCCGATCATCTCTTACTCGGTCATTATCCATGAGACGGCAGAGGCGTTACCATCGGATCATCCGCTATTCACCACTCACAGCGACCTCAAAGAAGTCAATGTCAAAGGCGCACAATACTACTACGCCACAGGAAACTACTCAGAGCTATCCAAAGCAGAAACTTTTCTGAAAACAAGCATACAAGCCGTCTATCCAGATGCGCGTATTATGAAGTTTGTTGATGGGGTGATGGTGGAGGAGTAAGTGGTTATATTGATATTTTCTTTTTTCATTTTGAGCTTGTCGAAAAATCTTAAGTATTTAGGACAACAATCAGAAAATCTGCCCACAAGGTCGAGATGAAAAGCATATATACATGCTTAAAAAGAAGCCGAGCCTGTCGAATGTTTGTGGGTGGCGGGTGCGGCACAGAGTAGAGCCTTACATTCGACAAGATTTTTTTTGTTTCGTTTTTTTATCGAATGAAAAAAATGAAAATAGAGAATAGATAAAGAATGGATTATTAGTTCCTTAGCTTGAAGTTACTTTTGTGATTATAGAAATTTTCATGCTTAACTTTTCGTTCATTTTTTTCAATCGCAAAAAAAAACGAACCAAACCTGCCTACCTGACGGTAAGTCAGGCAGGAAATGCTTGGACAGCTAAACTGCTCCGCGAACCTGTCCGGCCACCCACTTGGATAGATAAAATTCCTCTCATTATAGTTTTTCATTTTGAGCTTGTCGAAAAATCTCAAGTATTCAGGACGTCCACCTGAAGATCTCTCCACAAGGTCGAGATGAAAAATCTATTCGTCATATTAGAAAAAAGCAGCCGAGCCTAGTCGTATCCAGTGGGCTGCGGGAGCGGCACAGTGCATAGCCTAGGAGACGACAAGATTTTTTTTGATTCGTTTTTTTATCGACTGAAAAAAATGAATATAAAGAATAGATAAAGTGATTATATAAAGTTCATTTTGCGATTAGAAAGAATAAAGTATTAGTTCTTTGGCTTGAAGTTACCTCCGGCCACCCGCCTGAATAGATATAATTCCTATTATTATTGTTTTTTTCATTTTGAGCTTGTCGAAAAATCTTAAGTATTTAGGACGTCCATCTGAAGATCTCTCCACAAGGTCGAGATGAAAAAATAAAAAAGAAGCCCAGATAAAAGACAATCAAAAAGTAAAAACCAACCCCACACCTGGAACCGTCTGAGCAGGACGTACATTGAGCGTCAGGTCATCATCTATGTCAAACTCGATGAGGTGACGATCGACAAAAGCATCTGCGGCGATGATGATATGTGCTCCGATGAGAGCGGCCCATGCGGTGTCCTTGTTTTGTCTGGCACCATCTCGGATTCTTTTGACGGTGTCTTCGGTGATGTTAGGGACGATGCTGGGAGGGTTGCCTTCGACGACGCTCTTCCATTCTTGATCCCACATTTTATAGGTGGAGATGTTATCCTGTAGGTAGTATATGATAGTGCCTTCTATAGCGATAGCAATAGGAACTTTCCACCATCTTTTGTTATAGGCTTGACCGGCACCTGGGAGGATGATAGAATAGAGTGCCGCCTTGCCAGGATTACCTGAGAACATGCTGAATATTCCATAGCCATTATCCTCTTTTTGTGATTGAGTTTCTGGCAAAGAAGCAGGGTTGCTACTGATACTGGTGGAGTCGCCTTGTAAGACTGGTGGAAATTGCTGAGTCGTCGTATCTCTGGTGATAGTGGGGCCATCTGTGATGATAGTAGAATCTACAGCGTTCCTCTGACTGGTACTATCAATAACTTGCCCATACAGCGTAGGTACTATAGCGAGACATAATAATATGAACAGGAGTCTTTGCAAAATTGATTCTATACCTAAGTTATTCTATATAAAAGAACGCGCAAAGGCTATAAATTATTTAGTCTTCGATCATATCTACGATATCATTGAACTGATCGTCCGAGCTAAAGTGAATGGTTAGCTTCCCTCTACCTCTATCCGATCTCTGTATATCCACCTTAGAGCCAAATCTAAGAGACAGCCTGTCTCTGATTTTTTTGACCTCGGGATGCATCTCTTCGGCGGTCTTGGCAGCAGTTGCTGGGCTTGGGGTCTTGGATGATTTGATTAGTTTTTCCGTGTTACGTACGGATAGTTTGTCGTTGACTACTTTTTTGAATAGGCTCAGTTGTAGACTGGGGTCATCTATGGATAATAAGGCTCTGGCGTGTCCCATGCTGATCTCGTTAGCTTTGAGTGATGATTGTATAGATGGGGGTAGCTTGAGTAATCTGGTGTAGTTAGTGACCGTGCTTCTTTCTTTACCGACGCGCTGTGCTAACTCATCATGTTGCAGTTGGCATTCATCTATGAGACGTTGGTAGGAGAGTGCGACTTCGAGCGCATTAAGGTTACTTCGCTGTATGTTTTCTACCAGTGCCATCTCCAGCATGCCCTGGTCGTCAGCAAGACGGACATAGGCGGGGACGCTTTTGAGGCCAGCGAGCTTGGAGGCGCGCCACCTTCTTTCGCCAGAAATAATCTGATACTGATCATTGCCGATGCTGCGGAGTGTAATCGGTTGAATGATACCCAGAGTCTTAATAGAAGCCACCAGCTCCAGCAATTCTTCCTGATCAAACTCTATACGTGGCTGATATGGATTAGGTACAATATCAGTTATGGGAATCTCGGCGACGGTCTTAGATAGTTCTTCGACGACCTCTTTTTTGTGGGTGGTACTTTTGTTTTTTATACTATCAATATCTCCTAGTAAGGCCCTGAGACCTTTACCCATTTGTTCTTTTTTCTTACTCATTGGTCGTCGTGGATAGTTCGTTTTTGTTTATAAACTCGTGGGCGAGATTAAGAAAGTTCTTAGAGCCTTTGCTGGATACATCATAGAGCAATACAGGCTTACCGACACTCGGTGCTTCTCCTATTTTAGAATTACGATGTATGATAGTGTCAAAGATTTTGTCAGATAGCAGCTCATGGACTTGCTCGACTACCATCTTAGCCAGTCGCAATCTCTTATCAAACATGGATAAGACAATCCCTTCTATTTCCAGATCGGGATTGAAAGAAGAGGCGATCAGTGATATGGTATTCTTGAGTTTGCCCAGACCTTGCAAGGAAAACACTTCGCATTGTACAGGGACAATAACGCTATCGGCAGCCGTCAGAGCATTGACCGTCAGGATACCCAGAGACGGCAGACAATCTATAAATATGTAATCATACTGATCTCTTATGGGAGCCAGTACTTTTTTGAGAGCATATTCGCGCTGCTCTATCGTGGCGAGTTCTAGTTCCGCGCCGACGAGATTGATGGATGATCCGAGGATGTGGAGATTCTCTATGTCTGTCTGCTGGATGCCATTGCTGGCAGGAACGTTATCTATCAGACAATCATAGATGGTGACTTCCAGATCATCAGGATTATGTCCGACCCCTGACGTGGCATTGGCCTGTGGATCAAAATCTATGAGCAGAACTTTTTTCTCTAGTATGGCAATGGCTGCGGCCAGATTGATCGCGGTCGTGGTCTTGCCGACACCGCCTTTTTGGTTTGCTATGGTTATGACTTTACTCATCTATAGTGTTATCGATGCGCCGATGTCCATAAGTATAAGTTCTTTTCCTTTGGCTGCGAAAGCCTCTTTGGCCTTGTTATGATCTATCTCTATGTATCCGAATGTATCATAATGACAACCTATGATCTTATCACATTTTATCATATCCGCTGCTATCGCTGCATCTTCATAACCCATCGTGAAATTATCTCCTATCGGCAGTATCGCAAAGTCCAGTTTAGGGCAAGTCATTGGTATCAGTTCCATATCCTTGGTTAGTGCAGTATCTCCTGCAAAGTAAAAGCAGGACTCTTCGTTCCATATCACGAATCCACCTGGATTACCGCCATAAGAGCCGTCAGGTAGACTGCTGGTATGAATGGCGTTGACATACTTGACAGTACCAAAATCAAAGCTAAACTTGCCACCATGATTCAGCGGATGCCCCTTGACACCTTTAGCGCCAAACCAACTGACGATTTCATAGTTAGATATGAGTTTGGCTTCTGTTCTGGTCGCTATGGACTCTACATCGGCGACATGATCGCCATGTCCATGTGTTGCCAATATCCATGATGGATTAAGATCATCAGGACTAAGATGCTCAGCCTTAGGATTGCCAGTTATAAAGGGATCGAATAAGAGACTATGACCATGAAAATCGATCATAAAGCCCATGTGACCCAAGAATTTGACATTTATCACGTTCTATACTTTAGTGCGCGCAAAGATACTATTCGCTCAATAAAAATTCCCATTAGATATAAAATGCCGATATAATTATAAATGTAGAATAGTTAGGCTCTGGTCTCTTTATGGTTATGAGTACATTTTTTTCATTTTGAGCTTGTCGAAAAATCTTAAGTCAGTGGAAATTCATATCTGAAGATCTCTCCACAAGGTCGAGATGAAAAAGTATATATACATGCTTAAAAAGAAGCCGAGCCTGTCGAATGTTTGTGGGTGGCGGGGGCGGCACAGTGTGGAGCCTTACATTCGACAAGATTTTTTTTGTTTCGTTTTTTTATCGAATGAAAAAAATGAAAATGAAAGAATAAGATCAAGCCATTACTTAAGTTCATTTGGAGATTAGAACGAATAGAGAATTAGTTCTTTGGCTTAAAGTTGTTTTTGATCCAAAAATTGATGATAGCTTACTTCCAAACACGCATAGACATAAAAAAAAGGGTTATGCAAGATGCATAACCCTTTGGGTGTAGGTATTTTATAATCTTATTATCTAGTAATAGATAGTTTTTCTGTTTTGACGTCGCCGTCATTGTATATCACACGAAGTAGATATAGTCCCACATCGTAACGACTTACGTCCATATTGATAATCTCAGAATCAGATGGTCTCTGCTCTGTTATCAATTGTCCACTTGTAGAGTATAACTGTATTGTATTCACCTCTGACAAGTTACTTAGTTCGATATTGACATTCTTAGATGCTGGGTTAGGGTAGACAGACATCTCTCTCGCACTATCCACCGTCAATAGCTCCGCATTATCTTCTGTAAATGATCTGCCCTCTATCGGATCATCACCTGTGAAATCACCTGCATTGATCACATTGATACAATAGTCTTCGACTTCTCCATATTGGAAGGTCTCACAAGGAGATTTCGGATAGCTTCCGTACTTCATAGCGACACGCATAGTTGTTTGACCATTCCATAATGTATATGGCATAGTCAATGTACCCGATAAGGTATTAGCGCTACATCCGTAAGCCACATACTCATGGGCATCATCATAGTCGCCATCTAAGTTGAAATCAATCCATACTTTCCAGTATACCTTCTGCGCTGCACCACAAGAAAATCCCGGTGCCAAATGCAATGGATAAGAATTGCCCGGACTGACATAGGTACATCTGTTAGTGAAGTCTCTATATCCGCCATCATTTCCTGATTTATTAGATATCGTACCGAAGGCCACACCACTGATGTGATAGCAATCAGAGTTAAGTCCTCTAGAATCGCAACCATTAGGTGCAGGAGTCTCATTGACCACAATGCTGAATGAGCAAGTCTCAGAGTTACCACAACCATCAGTCGCCTGATAAGTCACCGTATGAGAAGATCCTGGTGCCAATACAGACCCTGGTGCTGGACCAGATACCTGTGATATATTGACACAGTCAGAGATTTCCATGATGTATTCTAGTGCGTAGTGATTATACTGATCGTTCCATAATCCTGTATTAAGCATCTCTACATAATCCTGCGATCCATTATAATTATTAGGTTGTCCTGGATACCAGTTAGTATAACTCAGTGGCTGTCCATTCACCCAACTAAAGTTTCCTTCGCTACCAGCATCAGATAAGCCTATCCAAGCCGATTGTAGAGTCAATATATTCGCTAAGAATGCGTTTTCTGTTGCGTTATTGATTACTGCAAGATGACCGCCATTAGCTTGGCAATTGGCTTGTGCTGCTTGCCATGTGGCTGGATCATTGGAGCAGTAGTAATGATGTCCATTAAGCGATCCCATGTATATAAATCCACTTATCGCTTGTCCTCCATTGCTACAATCTGAGCAACAACTGGTCACTGATGGTGCAGCCCAATTGACAGCGACACCAGCCGTATTTTCCTCGGCAGAAGTCACGATGTTATTAGGACAAGTCATGCTCAGTGCATCTTCTACGATGATATCAAAACTACAAGTCTCTGTGCTACCACATGCGTCATTGATCGCATAAGTAACTGTATAGTTACCACCTGTCAAGAATGTTCCTGACTGTGGACCACTTATCTGTTGTATGAAAGAACATGGTTTTTCCATGATGAACTCTAACTCATAAGAGCAGTACTGATCGTTCCACTCGCCATTATTGAGCATCTCTACACAATCTTGATTTCCGTTATAGTCATTAGGTTGTCCAGGGTACCAGTTAGAGTAAGTCATAGCATCTCCATTAGCCCATGTGTATTGGCCCTCATAAGCGTGATCGTTAAGACCGATCCATGCAGACTGTATCGTCAGTATTTCTGCTAAGAAATGATTCTCTGCAGCTGATCCGATACTTGCCAGATAACCACCATTCTGCTCACATATTCCCTGAGCGTTAGCCCATGTTGCAGGAGATGTAGAGCAGTAGTATTGGTTACCATTGAATGTACCCATGTATATAAATCCAGGTATGAATGTCGTATTGTGACAGTCTCCACATACACCGCTATAAGTCGGCTCTGCCCATTGTGCGACAGCACCACCGTTACCATTACATGATAGGTAGAGGTCATTAGGGCAAGTGATCTGTCCCGGAGGATAGACGCTTACTTTGAATGTACAAGATGTACTATTACCACAGGCGTCAGTCGCTGTATATGTTACATTAGTTGTACCTGCAGGGAATGGCTGACCTGGTGCATAGTTGCTTGTCACATGAGGTGTGCCACAATTGTCCACAGCAGTCGGTGCTGACCATGTCACGACCGTAGACAGACTGTTTACTGTAATGTCGCTTGGACAGTTTTGTAATATAGGGTCTGCATTATCTTCTAAGGTTACGCGCTGTATACAAGATGCCGTCAGACTAGAACCAGAAGGATAAGAAGCAATCCATATTCTATTGAATATTCTATCGCCACAGTTTCCATTAGATATAACCTGATCTGTATAATTCAATACTGGAGTAGGGCAGTTAGCGCCACCCGCAGCGATTGCATTGCCTAGCGTATTAGGACTTACATCAGAAGATGTACATACTGTCATGTCAGAAGGACAAGTGATCCCAGGTGCTGTATCACATACTAATAAGCAGTTAACTGTTATAGTGAATGAGCAGTTAGCTTCGTTACCACAAGCATCAGATGCTCTATATGTAATAACATGATTTCCTTCCGCGAATGCCATTCCACTTGTTACCACGTTGCCGTTTTGATCTCTGGCGACGAGGCTTGTGTTAGAGCAATTATCTGTTGTTCTAGGTCTGTTCCAGGTTGCATTGACTGTACAATTGCCGCCATTGGCAGTTAAGGTCATACCAGTAGGGCAATTAGATATAGTCGGATTCTGATTATCTTGGAGTGATATGGTCTGAGTACACTTGCTGAATAGATTCGTGTTATTCGGATTAGTCGCTTTCCATTCTCTACTGACGTGCTTCGCGTTAGTACATGGACCATTATCTACGATGATGTCGTTATAAGTTATGATTGGATTAGGACAATCTGGTCCGCCAGGTGCGCCCGATGCATGTCCTGTGATACTTGGTTGTGGTATACCAGCCGTCGGACAGGCCACATAAGCTGATGGACAACTGATGACTGGTGGTGTCGTACAAGAAGAACCACATACTACTGTGACAGTAAATGATCCTGTCGTCGAGTTACCACATGCGTCAAATCCAGTATAAGTTACCGTCGTTGTTCCTTCGCTGAATATATCTCCGCTATTATGCGATGAGGTCACGCTGGTTACTCTACAGTTATCAGTAAATATAGGCTGACTCCATGTCGCTGGTGCAGAACATCCTGCGCCTGTCGCATTGACAGTGATGTTAGTCGGTAGATTTCTTAGACTCGGATCTTGAGTATCATCTAATCTTATGATCTGTACACAAGTACTTCTTAGATTAGCGTTGTCTGGGTCTGTTGCTGTCCATGTTCTTTCTAGTCTGATCGCACCCGCACAAGATGATGTACCATTAGATACGATCACGTCATTATGAGTAATGACTGGAGTACCACATAAGTTGCTACCTGCTGTTGCCGTCGCTGTTCCCGTAGTATTAGGATCAGTAGAGACACCAGGACAGTCAAAGAAGTTCCTTGGACAAGTTATCGTCGGATTAGCATCACAGCCAGAAGAACATGTTACTGTGACTGTAAACGAACCTGTTTCTTGATTACCACAATTATCTATCGCTGTATATGTTACCGTCGTTGTTCCCTCAAAGAAAACACTACCACTCGCATGACTTGAGGTCAATGAGTTGATGCCACAGTTATCTGTCGCAAATGGCTCTGCCCATGAGGCCGTTCCACTACAGTTATTATTGCCTTGTACTGTGATTGATATATTTTGAGGTAAGAATTGTATTGTTGGCTCTTGTGTATCAGATAATCTTATGTTCTGAGAACAAGTCCCTACTAAGCTGCTGTCATCTGGATCAGTCGCTGTCCATGTACGGACTATGACTCTATTATTACAGCTACCAGAAGTCGTCGTCTGATCACTGAACGCCACGATAGGATCGCCACAAGTCTGATCTGATGCCGAAGCCGTTGCCTGACCCGTGATAGATGGATCGTCAGATTCGTCAGGACATCCAAAGTAGTTACGTGGACAACTGATATTAGGTGCTCCACAGCAAGATCCTGTTATAGTGACTGAAAATGAGCAGTTGTCCCTGTTGCCACAGGCATCTTCTGCCGTATATGTTACTGTCGTCGTACCATCAGGGAAAGAAGCACCACTACTATGCGTCGATGTCAATGCGTCTATGCCACAATCATCTGTTGCCGTCGGTGCTGTCCAGCTTACCGTTCTATCACAATTACTATTAGATAGATTTACGACGATATCAGATGGGCATGCACTGAGTACAGGGTCCTGCGTGTCTTCCAGATATAAGGTCTGCTGACAAGAGGAATGTAACTTAATACTGGCAGATCCCGGAGGATATGATGCCTCCCACATACGATGGACTATTACCAGACACGGCGTATTCATGACGATAGTATCAGTAAAAGTCAATGTCGGCTGAGGACAATTAGCATCACCCGGCTGTGCCGTGGCGACTCCTGTGTTTGCAGTACTGAGGTCATCCCCAGGACAACCAAGATATGTCGATGGACATATAATGATCGGCGCTGTCAGACACATGGCTGATAGATCCTCTTGTGCCTCTGGAATATCTCCATTGAAGCAAAAGTTGTCGCTATGATCCGCAAACGTTAGGGTACTAAATAAAAGTGAAAACATTGTGATTAACACAAAAGAACAAGTAAATCTCATTTCAAATGTTATTTAATTTAGACTATTGTTTAGTTGTAACTGTTGTATATATAGGGATGGATCAGTCGAGTATTACACTACCTTTACGTCTTGTAATGTCGAAACGCTTCTATTAATCAGTAAAAAAAATGTTAAAACTGGCTAAATGCTGACCGCACCCGCACTGTTTTTGGATGATGTAAAAAGATTAATACGTAAAAGGCTGGTTATCAATATTATATAAATTATAATATTATTTAATGTAAAGATATGTTTTTTCGCCTATATTTTTACAAAATAGACCAAATCGAAGTGTTAAGGTCTCAGAGTCTGTCTTCGTTTCCATTGACAGACCTCCCGCTATTTATATTTTTTTTCATTTTGAGCTTGTCGAAAAATCTTAAGTCAATAAGGATAACCGTCTGGAGATCTCTCCACAAGGTCGAGATGAAAAATCTATACGGTATATTAGATTATACCTTTCGTTCATTTTTTTCAGTCGCAAAAAAAAACGAACCAAAACCTGCCTACCTGACGGTAAGTCAGGCAGGAATGTTCGTCAAAAAATAACTCCTCCGTCGAACAGATTTTTGACAGCCTTCCCGCTATTTTATATTCTTTTTCATTTTGAGCTTGTCGAAAAATCTTAAATCAATAGGGATAACCGTCTGGAGATATCTTCACAAGGTCGAGATGAAAAAACATGTTAAGGTCTTAGAGTCCGTCTACGTTGCCTGTTTTTATACCTAAGAAGTTCAGGTTTTGTGTTTGGCCGTTGGTGATGCTGATATTTATCTCCTTAGGGACGAATTCGTAAGAGTCCTTGAGCGGAAACTCCGTTTCTTTACCCAGAATCAACCGCTGCAGCAAAAACAAATCTGTCGCCGTAACCCCAGCAAATCTATCGACATCCGCCGCGCTGATAAGATTATCATTAGCGAGAAGTTCCTTGCCTAAGATGTGTCTCTGTATATTAAATATATCGGTAGCCGTCACGCCGATGAGTATATCGTCTTTCTTAGATATGCGTAGATAGGGGTTTTGGATGTTAGGGTACTCGGTGGCGAGGTCTGTAATAGACAAAGGTTGCGTCGCATCCAGTATATAGCTAGTCTGCCCATCCTCTGACTCCAGAGTCAATACGACATTAGGTATGGCTCTGTCGTATGCATCTTTGATATCAAAAACAAAAGTCGCGGGGTCTTCTGTCGGTGGCGTACCGCCTGTCGCGCCAGTGGCTTCTATGGCTTCGTCGACATTCATAATATGCTGAGGTATGCTGGATGTCACGGTGACCACATGCGGAGAACCATCAGGAGAAATAACAACAAAGACAGGTTGCCCAAATATAGAACCAAAATCACCACGCAGATAAGGCGTCAGGGCCGTAAGAGACCCTCCATCGGCGCCAGCCCCTGGAAAGGTCAGGCCATGCCTGTTTTTGTATTGTTGTACTTCGGCATTGCTATCGCCAGACCGATTACTCAGCTCCATAAATTCCACATCAAACTCGCCCTCACCCCATTCTTCGTAAAGGGTCTGTACAGATGGTGCGATGGCATTGCAAGGCGGACAATTGACAAAAAATATCTTAATCACCACCGTCGTACCCTGATCCAGATAATCTGCGTACAGATTATGCTCTACATTATCCGTATCCGTTATAGTAAAATCGGGCACCGTCTGACTCCAGATCGCGGTTACTGAAAAAATATAACAAAAGAATAGTGTAATTATAGATTTTTGTACTTGGGGCTTATTCATAACTTTAATTTATCAGTTGAGTCTTATAACACAAATTCATCATCTAAAATCAATTACCTACCGAGAGGCGTGGGATTTTCAGACAGTCCTTCATAATGGTATAAAAACCAATAAGTTATCTGCTGCGTATCGCAAAATTACGACGAAAAAACTGAATCACCTTGTCTTGTGTGAGCATGATCCCGTCTTTACTATTGGTAAAACGGGAAGTCGCGACCATTTGTTGATTGGCGATGCAGAAATATCTCAGCAGCAATACGAATTATATAACATCAATAGGGGAGGCGACATTACCTATCATGGTCCCGGTCAGATGACGGGTTATCTTATCCTAGACCTGGAGGAACTCTACCGCGATGTCAAGAGGTATGTCCATAATCTGGAGGAAACGATCATACAGCTATTGGCGGATTATGGGGTGAAGGGATTTCGCATCGACGATTATACGGGGGTCTGGGTCGGTACGGAAGATAACTTACGCAAGATATGTGCTATCGGCGTCCATCTGAGTCGCTGGGTGACCCTGCATGGATTCGGATTCAATGTATCGACGGATCTTACGCATTTTGACAAAATAGTACCCTGCGGTATAGCCGATAAGAATAAATCCGTCACTTCTTTGTCCCAAGAACTTGGTCGCCCTATCTCTGTTAGTGAAATACAAGCTCCATTAGTCCAAAAATTATCAGAGGTCTTTGATCTTGAGATTATCAATAAATAAAAAATCGCGCAATGCAACCTAAGCAAAAGAAAGTAGAGGATAGCCACACCATCATGACAGAACTTATCATGCCCAATGATACCAACCCGCTCGGTAATCTGATGGGTGGTAATCTTATGCGGTGGATGGACATCGCAGGTGGGATCTGTGCTGCCAAGCACTCTGAGGCACATGTGGTGACGGCAAGTGTAGATCATGTTTCATTCGAGAAGCCGATCAAGCTCGGTAATGTCATCAGCATCGATGCCAAGGTCACCCGCGCATTCAATACTTCTCTGGAAGTCTATATCGAGGTCATGGTATCTGACATCACTGGCGCCAACACCATGAAATCTAATCATGCCTATATGACCTTCGTCGCGCTGGACAAAGACTCTAAGCGCCCCTGCAAAATACCAGAACTCCTCCCTATCACCACCGAACAAAAACGTCTCCACGAAGGTGCCACCAGAAGGCGAGAACTTCGCCTCATCCTGAGCGGCCGACTTAAGCCTAAGGATGCGACGGATCTGAGGTCTTTCTTTGGGGAATTAGAATAGTAGTGGGAGGAAGTTAATTGGTTTAATGGCGTTGTGAGCTTTTGCTCAGAATGTATCCGACAATTGTGTTTCGCTAGAGATTCTGTATTTATCGTCCAATACTGTTTCTTTTTGTTTCGTTTTTCAAATTATAAAGGATTGTCTTCAAGCCAACACATTTTAAATTCCAGATCTGGAGTGTCTATTTCTTTATCAATTCTTATTTTATTTATTAGTGAAACAGGCAATGCCATAAAATTCATCATATAACTATTTACTTCAGCTATGAAATCATTCCATGAATTTAATAATAATGTAGGGCAGTCTTTCCCAGTCCATTCTTTATGAGGAACAATATTTGAAACATTAATTCTGTGCTTTTTGCATAAATATGCCGTAAGCATAGCAGCGTTTGTATTTGCTTTATTTTGATTGTTTTCTCTATGCATACAGATTTCTATAGCTAAACTTTGATTATTAGCTCTTTCTCCTGCATGGAATGCCATTTCGTTTTCAGGTAAATGATTAATTATATATGTATCATCTACAGAAAAATGCCATGACACGTATATAGTTTTTCCGCTTTTTGTAGTATAGAAGCCCGTTTCACGCACAAATCTTGAATGAGCCTTTGCATCTGCACCTGAATCAGAATTTGATGTATTATGTATTGTAATAAATTTAGGTGTAATTGAATCTCCAGGTCTATTTTGATTTCCAGTTTCAATTTCTTCTATTAGTATTTCCATTTTGTATTATTTATTTTATAGTTAGGTGATTTATATTACTTGTACATAACGTAATTAGTATACCCAGAGTCTCCGACGAAGGAGGATATGCTGTGGTCATTATGTGAGCCTGTTTCTAAAAACATCTAACTGTCTGACAAACACCACACAA
>JAHDFP010000007.1 GCA_020628095.1 Saprospiraceae bacterium | reverse complement strand
ACACCTATTGCGGATGCGGGCTACTGTCCGACTGTGGCGTCAAGAGCTCTTTGTCCAGCAGAGAGTTGCGATCCGATGACCTTAGGTGCTTTGACTTGTACATCTTCAGGTATAGATTTCGTATCCGTGGATTGGGAAGATGTGGTAGGTGCAAGTGGATATGATGTGACTGTAACTATCAACGGTAATGCTGCTGCAGCGGAAACTTATAACATAACTGATTCTGAATATACTGAAATGGATTTGCCCCCAGATGCAGTTGTTACTTTTAATGTCAATGCTATACCAGATGCGGGCTATTGCAATTCGGCACCTCAGAATATAGACTGTGAGACTAATCCATGTCCTCCAGTGACTTATGACTATAATGCTGGTCCTTATTGCTGGGCAGAAGGTGATGCTCCTATAGATATAGGGTTAGATGTTTCTGATCCAGCTGGTGGTGTTATTGAGTATGAAGATGATGGATTTATGGGCGGTGTATTCTTCCCAGATATTACATCTAATAATCAGGTATACAGCTCTACATTTACGTATACTGATCTTAATGATTGTGTATCATCTCATCCGATAGAATTTACTGTTCTATCAAGACCTCAACCAGAGATAGTCGTTATAGATCCAATATGCGTGGGAGAAATTGGGTCTGTACAATTAGCAACCACTTTCGATGCAGGATTTGAAATAGAATGGTCTTGGGATGGTGGCACGGCTTCTGGTGCTGGACCTCACGATGTTGTTTTTGACGATCAAGGCATCTATGAGGTATCTGTTACGGTTGCTAGTGGAACTGATGGCAATGGTGATATATGTACTAACATGGCGATATTACCTATACAGGTAGATTTGCCTTTAGAAGCGCCTATCATAGGATGTAATGCAGATAACGAAGGTGTTACTTTCTCATGGAATAATGTGCTAAATGCATCAAGCTATGATGTCCTTATAGACGGTAACTTAGTCGCTACGGGTATACAGGAGACGGAATGGAATCAGCCTGGTAATCCAGGTGATAACTTTACTATAGAAGTCATCGCTAATAGTGCTAATGCCTGTGATCCATCATCTACTATATCAGACTGTACAGTAACAGAATGCGAACCTGTTAGTTTTTCTTTTGACCAACCAGAGGATATGTGTCTGGATGGAACGCAGACGAGTATGCAGATAGATATGACGGTCACAACAACTAATACTTCTGCACCTGTTAGCGAAGGATGGAGCGGAGAAGGTATTTCTGACACAGGGTTATTTGACCCTACGGGTCTAGCACCTGGACAGTATCAGTTAGATTATACTGTGGAATATGCGGCGTCACCAGAAAACTGTATTTTCAGTCAATCTGTATTTATTACATTGTTTGAAGGTCCAGTCATAACAAGTATAACACCAGAAAATCCAGATTGCTATCAGAATCAAATTGGAGGTATTACAATAGATGCGGAAAATGGTACGCCACCATATACTTATGAAGTAGGAAACTTAGTTATCCAACAGGATCCGGCTTTCAAAGATGTTCTCCCTCCAGGCGTCTATGATGTACTTGTTACCGATGATAATGGATGTACATACGACCAAGAGATAGAGATAGTTGCCGCTGTAGAGCCGCCATTGGGTATTGATGGTCCACTTACAATTCTTAATACTGAATCTGGTGTTTATGAGATAGCTGACTTTCCAGATAACATCCAGATAGGTGACGTTTTATGGACCGTATCTTATGGTACAACTATAGATTCTGTCTTTTGCACAAGTACGGATTGTGATCCGCTTTCCATTATACCTGGAGAGAATTTTCCTTTAGGAGTCGATGAATTTGACCTAAGAGTGAGGGTGATTTTTAATGATGGTTGTTTTAAAGATGCAACTACACGAATAAATATAGTAGGAATTCAAAAATGGTATATACCTAATGTTATCTCGATTAACTCTGATCAAAAAGATGATAGAGAATGGGATATGTTTGTTTTCGGAGGAGATATTACTGTCGAAAATGTGTCTGTATTTGATAGATGGGGTGAGCTTGTCCATACTGAAGATCTTAATAGCCAAGGCGATGATAAGGGAAGGATCAAGCTCAATTGGGCAGGAACATGGAACACATCAGGTAACTCTGGTCAAGAAAAGAATGTAGAACAGGGAGCTTATGTCTATATGATCAAAATGGATGTCTCTGGAAGAGAAGTGATAGAAGCGGGTACGATTACAGTCCTTAGATAATAGGTTATTATATCTTAAGTAATAAAAAATAGGTTGAACTAATTAGTTCAACCTATTTTTTTAATCCATCCTTTTCTCATTAATAATCTTAAGAGTAATGAAAAGTTGCTCCTCCTTAGTCATGTAGCTATTGTCTATGAGAATGGCGTCCTCAGCCATAATGAGTGGACTATCTTCTCTTGTACTATCTATATGATCTCTATGACTAAGATTTTTTTTGACGGTGTTATAATTTACTTCACTGCCTCTTTCTGATAGTTCCTTATAACGTCTATCCGAACGGACATCTATATGTGCTGTGACAAAAAACTTGATTTCTGCATCAGGAAAAACAACGGTGCCTATATCTCTGCCATCCATTACCACGCCTTTATCTATGCCTTCATTTTGTTGCAGTTCGACAAGTTTTTTACGTACATACGATTTAGCCGCTATTTCTGACACAATGTTGGAGACGTCCATTTGTTTTATCCTAGCTGTGACATCTTTCTTATGCAGTAATATTCTGAATCCATCTTTATTGGTAAGAAGGCTGATATCAATATCATCTAAAGCACTCCTAATCTGAATGTCGTCATTAATATCTATGTCATTCTGTATACAATAAAGTGATACGCAGCGATACATAGCCCCAGAATCAATATACTTGTATCCTAATCGAGCAGCAATACCCTTCGCCAAAGTAGATTTTCCGCAGGAAGAGTGACCGTCTATTGCTATGTTAATTTTCTTTTTCAATTATAATTTTATAAGTTTAGATGGAGTCAAAGAAAAGAAATCTATCTAAGAAAAATTATATAATACAGATCGAATTATGGAAGGATTTATAATAGAAGAGTTTAAATCATATAAGGTATTTATCCATTGTTGTGAGTATACGGACAACTGCTTGTATCAGATTGTCTTGAAATTAAATGATGGCGAGGTACAACTTAAATTCGTAGAAGGAGACCTGAAGAAAAATAGCCTCAAAGTAGAGGGGAATAAAACTTACTACAATATCTATTATCACGGTCATAGATATAGTGATGTTATTGACTTACTCAGAAATGAGAAACCACTGTTTTTCTACTTTAATTATGAGACCAAACATAGCTACATAACGACGAGTGATGAACCAGTCGGCGAAGGCGAATAAAAAAGACCTATAATACACCCACTTTGAGCTTACCATCATATTAACTAAATTTATAATATGAAAGCAAGTAATGTGGATACCCAATTAGAACTAGAACAGATTAAATTAAAACTTTTTGAGACCTATGGTTATCATGATGGTGACTATAGGTTAGAGGCCAAAAAGTTTTTGGACACATTATGTGAACATATCAATGTAGAACAAGCCTTACTATTGTCTTGCCATCAGGACATTTATGAGCTAACCGTCTATAGAGATACTATCCAGCCAGATTATCTGACTGATATATCATTTTACCACCAACAAATAACATCTAAGTCAAAGTCTCCCACTCTTAGACCCTTGAGGAAGAACAATAAGGCTTATATCAAGCTTATTGCCGAGCTAAGAATAGATGAAAGTCCTAAGGTGTTTACCGTAGAATCTGGTAACCAGATATTGATTCTTATAGACCAAGAGGGTGGTATAAGGTCAGATATAGCGATATCTCTGATACCGCTATTTGATAGATTTTCCAATTACCTCTCATTGCGTATAGAAAGTGATAGGGATAAGACTGATGAAGAAACAAGTACTAAAAAAGGTATTTTAGGTACCTCTTTCGATTCTGATCAGGAGTCGCATTTTTTGAAACACGTGCTCAAAGTCACGAATAATGCCTACATCGGTTTTTCTTTGGATCATAAGATTTTGTTTTTCAGTAACAAAACTAGGCTACGTCATAAGAGAATTCTAGGAATAACTCTTAAGAAAGGAAATACGATAGAAGAGACTTATGGCAAGGAAAAATTTGAGAATACTTACAAGAAAATTATCTCAGATATAAAGCAAGGAAAAAAGATTCCTGTAATGCGTTTTGAGGCGCAAGACAAGAAGGGGCTGCTAAGGTTAGATATAGAGTATGGACCTATATATGATAAAGAAAATAATCTTATTGGCATCTTAGAATTTGCTCATGATGTATCGGAGATAGTAGAAAATAAAAATCTGCTCAGTCAGAGAACTGCGACGCTCAATGCTGTACTGGAAAGTATAGACGAGAGTATATATGCCGTCAATCCAGATATGGAGATCATCTTCGCTAATAAAAAAGCGATAAAGGATTTCAAAAAAGGCTTAGGAATCAACATCAAGGAAGGAGTCAACATGCATGATCTAGTAGATCAGAAGACTATAAAACGATGGAAGGAAAGTTACTTCGATAAGGTATTTGACGGGGAGATAGTGAAGTATCTCGGAGACGATGGAGCCACTAAGCGGATAGTGGAGAATGTGTATCGACCAGTAAAGAATAAACAGGAGGAGATATTGGGGTGTCTGGAAATAAGTCGTGACCTCACCGAGATCAACATGTATAAGGACATGATCAAGGAGAGTGAATTTATGTTCAGGACCATAATAGATTCCTTACCTACCTGTATTGCTAGAATTGGTTTTACAGGTGAGATAAGCTTTGTCTCTCCAAGAACCACAGAATTACTAAGCTCTAAGAAATCCTTTATAATAGGCAAGAGTCTTTTTGATTTTGTTGTCAAAGAAGATCATAGTAAACTCTCTCGTGATATAGTCAAACTCTTATCTGGTGGTGGAGATGTTTTTAATAGTTTTAGAGTTAGGGATCAGTTAGGTCGTATAATACACGTAGAGGGAATCGCTTCCTTGATAAGAGACACAGAGGACAATCCTAAGGAGTACTTATTAGCCTTCAATGATGTCACGGATCGAGTACTTACGAGACAAGAGTTGATATCTACCCAGAATAAGTATGAGCTATTATTTAAGAATTTGACAGAGGCTATTGTCCTTTATGATTATAATAAAGAGCATGTGGTGGAGTGCAACGACTCTGCCCTCAAAATGTTAAAGTATACGGAGGCTGAAATTACCAAAAGATCAAGATGGGACTTTGTGCCAGAAAAATCTAATTATTTTCCAGGTGTAAACCTGCATGAAAATATAAAAGCGCACAAGAGCTTGGTGGAGAAAGGAGAATTAATAAAAGCCAGAGGTGTATTCGTTGATGCTCAGAACGAAGAGATTCTGGTAGACGTGAATATTATACCGTCCTTCGTACAAAAAGAACAGGCTTACCTACTAATAAGAGACGTTACCAAACGCCAACTTGCTAAAAAGGAGTTGTCTGAGAAGAAAGCCATATACGAATCCATGGTCAGCAATGCTTTTGATGGGATTGATGTCTTAGAGTATGATACCAATAATGACGAATTGCTCGATGGCCGTCTAGTGGTCCGTAATGAGCCGATGAGGCGTATATTGCATAATCAGGATAATTTGTTTGATACAGTAGACCAATATTTAGATATATCTCCTGAGTTGCAGCCTGATGGTACAGAATCTAAACAGAAACTAAAAGACCTTTTTGTGGACCTCTTAAAACATAAGAGCTCCCTCGGAGAGTTCACTCTTCTCAAACCTGATGGCTCTGATCTACATCTGGATACCTCGCAGATAATAGTTAGAATTAAGGAGAAAGCCTATGTCGTAAGGAATTATCGTGATATAACGCAAAGAAAAAATGCCAGTGATATTATCCGTAGGCAAATAGAGGATCTTAATCAGAAAAATAAGGAACTCGAGAAATATATTAGCTCCAATCTACAGCTAGAGAATTTCGCTTATATCGCGTCGCATGATTTAAAGGCGCCGATTAGGTCCGTGATTAGCTTTATGCAATTACTGCGAAAGAATATACATACTCAGATAGACGAAAAGAATCTAAGGTTTGTAGACATCGTCCTGGAGGCATCTACTAATATGCAGGTGCTGATAGATGATCTTTTGGCCTATTCTAGGATCAATACCAAGGAGGTAGAGATAGAGAAGCTTGACATGCACAAGATGTTTAAGGGCTTGATTACAGAACTGAGTTCATCTATCAAGGAGAAGAATGGAGTGGTTAATTTGCACAACATTCCTGATTATATCAATGCGGACTTCATGAGGATTAGGCAGGTGTTCCAAAATCTGATTACTAATGGAATGAAGTTCACCGCGCCAGATGTTAATCCCGCCATAGATATTTATTACGAAAAGGACAAATCAGGTTACCATAAGTTCAAAGTAGTGGATAACGGTATCGGTATAGAGGAAGAGTATCTCGATAAGATATTCCTGATGTTCAAAAAGTTGCATAGCGAAAATAAGTATCAGGGAACAGGGATCGGTCTATCTATATGTAAAAAGGTCATAGACCAGCATCAGGGACAGATATGGGTAGAATCAGAAATAGGAAATGGAAGTCAATTCTATTTTACTATCAAAGATGATATACAACTGACTATATAGTAAGAATAAACTCCCTTAGATTTTGTTCTTGCGTAAGGTTCAGTTTCTTTTTGAGCCTGTATCGGGTCATTTGTAGACTTTTCAGTTCTACATTGAAGATATTAGCCACTTCATAATTGTCCAGATTCATTTTGATATAGGCACAATGCTTCAGATCAAGAGATGTCAGCTTTGGATTGCGTGTTGTCAGCTTTGTAAAAAAGCCAGAATCAATACTTTCAAATACTTCTTTGAACTCGCTCCATGATTGGTCATCCATGGATATATTGGATATGTTGCGCTCCAGTTGTCTTAATTTTCTGAGAACAAGACTTTCAGCGTTTTCTTTTCTTAGCTGGATATAACATTCTTCTATTTGTGCCTTGATAGCTTTGAGGTGATTACCCACTTTGGAGTTATCTATCTCTAGAGTCATTAGCTTTCTTTTGACTTCTTTTATATTCTTATCATGCTCGACTTCGTTGAGGTCCAGCAATTGACTTTTGAGCGCCAACGATTTTTCCAGTTCCGCTTTTTGGTTATTGATAATCTGATTGAGCTCCAAGAGTTCTCTTTTCTGTGTAACCAAGGTCTGCGTAGCCTCACTGAGCTCTATGGCATTATGGACTCTGGCGGTTAGTTCTATTCTGCTCACAGGCTTATTAAGAAAATCTACACTACCGTAATCAAAGGCCTCTTCTAAGACATTTTCGTCCTGAAGACCAGTTATTATGATAATGGGGATATTGCTAAAGGCCTTGTTCTTCTTTAAGGTTTTAAGAGTATCCAGACCACCCATCTTTGGCATCTGCCAATCCAGAAGTATGAGATCGGGCTTTTCTACATTGAGTTGTGCGAGTACCGTCTCTCCATCTTCTAATTCCGAAAAGTTGTAGTTAGCATCACCCAGATACTCCTTATAGAGTATTCTGTCAAACTCTCTGTCGTCTATAATTAAGATTTTAGGTAAGTCCATAGTTACTATTCTCAGTTTGAGCGAGCAATTATAATTCCGAAAATGACTTCGACCATGTACCTTTCATATTATAATATACTCAAATATATGTGTAAATAACTGTATTACAAAGGTTTAAGAGAAAGTTGGAACTTTTGAGAGGGTATGTTGTAATGGATAAAATAGCAAATGGGCGACTATTTTTTTCCACTATGTATAAATATGAATATCTCCTCGTAGAGATGCAAATAAGAAAATTAAGATTCCTTAGTTTTGACGTATAATTCACGGTAATATGTCTAAACCAGTAGCAGATTTTTTGCAGTCATCATCAGAAGAACCGCACATCCAAAGAACGAAGGATATCATCAAGAAATATCCAGAGATCAAGAAGCTAATGGGTAGAAATCCTAATACTTTTTGGTATGCTTTGGTGATTGTTGTATTCCAGATAGGAATGGCGATATTTCTCAAGGATCAGCCTTGGTGGATGATCGTATTGTCAGCTTTTTGCATTGGTGCTTTTGCTAATCATGGTTTATTCGTACTTATCCACGAGTTCACTCATAACATGGTATTCAAAAGCAGGATAGCTAACCTTTGGTGTGGAATAATGTGTGATCTGCCTAATGGATTTCCGAGTTCTGTGTCGTTCAGAAAATATCACCTCAAGCATCATGCTTTTCAGGGACATCATGATATAGATGCGGATATAGCAAGTTACTGGGAGGCCAAGCTTATTGGTTCTAATTTTATTGGTAAGTCTTTTTGGCTCATGTTCTTCCCTGTTTTTCAGGCACTCAGACCACCCCGTCTTAAGGCGATACAGTTCCAAAGTAGTTGGGTGTGGGTCAATCTATTGACTCTAGTCGCATTTGATATAGCATTGATTTACTTCTTTGGACCGATGGCATTCTTATACCTTATGGCGTCGTTCTTTTTCTCTGTTGGCTTTCACCCGTTGGGTGCAAGATGGATACAGGAACATTTTCTTGTTGCACCGCCACAAGAGACTTACAGCTACTATGGCCCTCTGAATAAGTTAGCATTCAATGTAGGTTATCACAATGAGCATCATGACTTTTCTTTTGTCCCTTGGAATAATCTACCTAAGATCAGAGAAATAGCGCCTGAGTATTATAATACATTGGTATATCACGAGTCGTGGACCAAACTATGGCTTAAGTTCATTTTTGATAAAGAGTTATCATTATTCTCTAGGATTATCAGGAGTGATAAGGGCGGACTACAGGTCACTAAGGGATCAGAAAGTGATTTCTTCAAAGGAATGCAAACTAAAGAATCTATAGCCACGGCTTAAACTAGGGAGTCACAGTAATAATACTCTGCCTTAATGCATACGATCTCCACGTAACGAGAGATTTTCCATGATGACAATTTCGTGATCTAAGTACTCTTGCCATCTTTTGTTGACTGCGTCTACATCGCCGTAATGTCTGGCTAGTTCTATGAACATCTTATAGTGACCAGCCTCGGAGACCATAAATCCATGATAGAACTCTTTAAGATTATCATCACTTATATGCAGAGACAATAGCCTAAATCTCTCACAGGACCTAGCCTCTATAAGTGCAGATATCAAAAGCCTTTCTGTAAGTGCCTGCTCACGAGATCCACCTCCTTTTCGGAATTCCATGAGGGCATTGACATACTCATCTTTGCGCTGGCGACCCAGTTTCAGACCTCTTTTGTCGAGTTCTTTGAGTACGAGTCGAAAATGTGACCATTCTTCTTCTACCACAGGCGCGACTTCTCTGACTAATCTTTCCTTCTCGGGAAAACTTTGTATCAGTGATATGCAAGTGGTGGTGGCTTTTTGCTCACAGTAGGCATGATCCGTCAGAATCTCTTGCAGACTCATCTCAGCAAGATTGACCCATCTCGGATCAGTAGGTAGTTTAAGTCCCAACATTAATATTCTTTTATGCAATGAGCTTGATGGAGAAGCATATCTTTATTCTGTACATCATATTCTTGATATCCTTCTTCCCAGACTATGCCCATCTTATCGAGTTTGTTTTTCTGGAAATCTTTCATTTTTCCTTTGTCTACAGGAAAGATGCCTTTGTAGGTGGTGTACTTTTTAGATCTCTGTGCTGACCCTCTATCGCGCTCTATATTTTCTAAGTATATATGTTCTTTATTATCAAAGGTCAACTTGACCTGTGCCCCTTTATTAAGGTTGCCATAGGCGTGCTTGGCATTTTCAGAATTTATTTTGAAATGTAATAAAAGGAAGGTTGTCTCATTAGCCTGATAAAAATTGGCCGAACATTCCATAAGGAACTTATCCTTGTTCCATTTTTTGTATTCCGGATGAGTATGAACGAATAAAGGCCTCTCTTCTAGTTCTACTATGTGTACACTGCCATCCACATCATCGGTATTGGGCTTCCTGACGCAATCTGCACTATCCGTGGATTTCGTTTCTGACGGGGAAGAAGAAGCTGGCTCATACCAAAACATCTGAGCATCTTGACTGCACAGTATATTAGAACCTAAGAGCAAAGAAACGCCCAGTAAACTCTTAAGAAATAACGCCCAAATTAATTTTCCAACCACTGATCTTATATAAGTTCTTCAAATTTATTAAAAAATTAGTCTACCCCTTTCTGGACTTCATCGACTAATGGATTGTAATTAACTCTATTTCCCTATTTTACAGGTCATTAGAATACTCAAAACAAAAAACTATGGGTCTCAGATACAAAGTATGCGCAATTGTGATAGCAGTATCATTTTTTGCTTGTAAACAAGAAATTATGGATAAGGTAAGTAATGAGAATATAGAGGTGACATATCCAGAAACAAGAAAAGATTCTTCGGTGGTGGATGATTATCATGGTACTGAGGTACAAGATCCTTACAGATGGTTAGAGATAGATACAGCCGCAGAGGTCGGCTCATGGGTCAAAGACCAGAACAAAGTGACCTTTGATTACCTTTCGCAGATACCTTACAGAGATAAGATAAGAGATAGATACGAAGAGCTATTTAATTATGTCAAGTTAAGCTCTCCATATAAAGTCGGCGAGTACTATTTCTTTAATAAAAATGATGGCTTGCAAAATCAGTCAGTCACCTATATCCAAAAAGGACTAGACGGAGAACCAGAGGTTTTTCTTGATCCTAATGCAATGTCTGAGGATGGTACGGTTTCGGCTAGAATTATTGGTTTTTCTGAAGATGACAAGTATGTAGCCTACGCAAAAAGCGAAGGTGGTAGTGACTGGCAAGAGATTCATGTCATGGAAGTTGCAACTAAAAGAAAACTGCCAGACGTACTCAAATGGGTAAAATTCTCAGGGGCATCATGGTATGATGGTGGCTTCTATTATAATAGATATCCAGCCCCAGAAGATGGTCTCGAGTTATCTGCTAAAAACGAATATCACGCGGTCTATTATCATAAGTTAGGCGAAGATCAGTCACAGGATAAGTACATATTCGGTAATAAAAAAGAACCGCTTATATATCATTATGGAGGCCCGACTGAGGACAAGAGCTTCTTAGTACTATATGCTGCCTCAGGTACGGACGGTTACGAGACTTATTACAAGGACCTAAAGAATGACGGTCCTATCAAGAATCTTTTTAGCGGATTCAAGAATAAAAGCAATGTCATAGATAATGTGGGTGACAATGCTTTTTTAGTGATGACTAACATTGATGCGCCTAATTATCGGTTAGTTAAAATCGACTTAGATAATCCTGCCAAAGAAAACTGGGTAGACATCATTCCTGAGTCTGAAAACTTATTGAATGGTGTATCTACAGGTGCTGGTAAGCTATGGGCTAATTATCTGAAAGATGCGACGACAAGAATTTATCGCGTTGACTATGATGGTCAGAATATGACAGAAGTCAAGTTACCTGGTCTAGGTAGTGCTGGCGGTTTTGGAGGAGAAAAAGATGACGATCATTTTTTCTATAGTTTTTCTTCTTTCACTATTCCTAATTCTATTTACAAATACGATGTAGCTAAGGATGAGTCTACACCTTTCTTCGCCTCTGAGCTTAAGTTTACTCCAGAAGATTTCGTAGAGAAGCAAGTCTTTTATACAAGTAAGGACGGCACTAAGGTGCCTATGTTCATTGTGCACAAAAAGGGACTAGAGTTAGATGGAAACAATCCTACATACCTTTATGCCTATGGTGGGTTCAATGTAAGTCTGACGCCATATTTCAGTACATCTAGAATTATATTATTGGAAAATGGTGGGGTATTCGCGATGCCTAATCTCAGAGGTGGCGGAGAATATGGAGAAGAGTGGCATAAGGCCGGCATGTTGCTCAATAAGCAAAATGTATTCGATGACTTTATCGCGGCAGGAGAGTATTTGATATCAGAGGGATATACATCTAAGGAAAAATTAGCCATTGCTGGCGGCTCTAATGGCGGATTATTAGTAGGAGCATGCATGACGCAGCGACCAGATCTTTTTGCAGCGACATTCCCAGCAGTTGGCGTAATGGATATGTTGAGATATCACAAGTTTACAGTAGGGTGGGGATGGGTTCCTGAGTATGGGTCCAGTGACGAATCAGAACATTTCGAAAATCTCTTATCCTACTCTCCATTACATAATCTTAAGGAAGGCGTATCATATCCAGCGACTATGATAACAACGGCCGATCATGATGATAGAGTTGTGCCCGCGCACTCATTTAAGTTTGGTGCGCGACTACAAGAATGCCATGAGGGAGATAATCCCGTCATATTACGTATAGAGACAGATGCAGGTCATGGTGCAGGAAAGCCGACATCTAAGATACTGGACGAAGAAGCGGATAGGTGGTCTTTTTTCTTCTTTAATACAGATAGCCCAGTAAAGTATATGCAGGGTTAGAAAATTAAAGAATAACTTTGTTGCAGATTATGCTTCTGCCATTGTTTGAGATAAGTGGTGTTACTATCAAAGCGCCGCTGATACTGGATATTCTGATAACGGGTTACCTTATTTACTTTGTATACAAGTATGTAAGGGGTACTGCGGCCGTCAATATATTCATAGGTATCATATTATTTCTTATCGCTCGGGCGATAGTCAGTGGCTTCAATATGCCCTTGCTGACGACTATCTTACAGAGTATATTCGACATTGGTATTCTGGGATTGATTATAATCTTCCAGCCTGAGATCAGACGGTTTTTATTGATGATAGGTGATAATACATTGAAAGGAAGATTCGGATTTTTAGATAGAATTTTTCCTAATAGTACAGAGATCAATCAGGATCATGCTCAGAAATATGCAGCCCTTATCACGGACACTCTTTTCAATCTGGGACAAACTAAAACTGGTGCCTTAATAGTACTGACTAAGGTGAATACTGATGTGCTTGTTAACTCCGGTCAAGAACTGGACGCTAAGCTAACATCGGCTCTCCTCGAAAACATTTTTCATAAGAACGCACCCTTACATGATGGTGCCGCTATCGTCAAAGACGAAAGGATACTGGCAGCGAGTTGCATCCTGCCAGTTACTTCTCAGACAGATCTGGCAACGGACCTTGGTCTTCGACATCGTGCAGCGATTGGTGTTACAGAAAATACGAATCATCTCGCCCTCGTGGTATCAGAGCAGAATGGAAATGTTTCTTATTCGTATGATGGCAAACTTTTTAGAAATGTCTCTTCGGCTGAGGCCAAAGAAAGAATCAAGAAGTACTACTCCGAGACTGATTGAGTCTTTTAAGATATTCGGATGGAGTCATACCTTCCTTCTTTTTGAATACCCGGTTAAAAGAAGCCTTGGAGTTAAATCCAGAATCCATAGCGATACCAAGTATGCTAAGTTCTCTGGCAGCACCATTTTTGAGCTTGGTTTTGACCTCTTCTAATCTGTAATGATTGACAAAATCATAGAAGTTTTGGTCCAGATGGGTGTTGATGATCTTTGATATTTTATACTGAGGGATATTGGAGATATGGGATAACTTAGAAATATTTAATAGTGGATCTAACTGTGGTTTCTTTTCTTCCATAACCTTGATCAGATAATCTAGGTCCCTGTCATTAATTTCCAGAGGCTCTTCTGTATTATCCTCTATGGTTTCTGGTGATAATTTTTTGATCTGTTTGTTTTCTTCAGGTACGAAAAAAATATTGGTCTTAGTCACAGCAATATAAACGAGAGCGAAAAGAAAAATACTCAAAAAGGACAGTACATAGTTGTCGTATAGTATGTTGGTATGGACTTCATTAAAATGATTATAAAGATATCCTCCCAAGGCTATAATCCAGAGTCCTATCGCTCCTGCGGTTATCCATTTGAGCCAAAGCAGATTTACTTCTATTTCGTAAGAGTATTCTTCTCTGAGTTTGCCTTCGTATCTGAATAGTATTCTGAATACAGCAATGAGATACAGAGGTGTTATTAATAATTTGATTAGTGGGTATCCTATATGCTTGGATTCATAGATTTGGTAATTAAGTAATATCGGACTCACTATAATCATTAAGAATAAGAAGAAAGGAGCAAGATGCCAATAATCTCTTTTCTTAAGGCTAAAATTTTGCTGCGTGACAGCCCTTACATAGAACCAGTACAGTGGAGGGTAGAGGAGAGGAATAGCATAGTTAAGCTCAGAGAAGAAAGGGACATAATAGAATGTGTCCGCTGTGATAAAATTGAATACATAAATGGTATTAATGGTTATAAGGAAAAAGATAACCGCTAAGAACTTGTTCTCATATTGTTTTTGACTCTTTCTGGCTAATATCAGAAAGAACAAAGCTGCAAATACTCCACTGACAACTACAAGATACTTCATTAATGATCACGTTCTCTACGCTCCAAATTTATTATTTATTAGTAAACAACGATAAGTGTCTTACATTTGTAAATCTTAAATAAATAATAAAATGAAAGCGGTTAGTACATATATCAATAAGAATAAGAAGAGATACCTAGATGAGTTAATAGAATTTCTTAAAATACCTTCTGTCAGCGCTGACCCTAAATATAAAGGTGATGTCAAAAAGGCCGCTAAGTACCTACAAGGTAAGATGAAAGAGGCTGGACTGGATAAGACCAAAATATATCCTACTAAGGGTCACCCTATCGTCTATGGCGAGAAAATAATAGATAAGAAGTTACCTACAGTACTTGTCTATGGTCATTATGATGTGCAACCTCCTGACCCAATCGAGTTGTGGGATAGTGGTCCATTCGAGCCAGTGATCAAAAAGACAAAAGCGCATCCAAAAGGTGCTATCTATGCCAGAGGAGCTTGCGATGATAAGGGGCAATTATATATGCATGTCAAGGCATTCGAGGCGATGTATAAAAATGATGCTGTGCCCTGCAATGTAAAGTTCATGATAGAAGGAGAGGAGGAAGTAGGTTCTGATAACCTGGAGATATTCTGTAAAGCCAATAAGAAATTGTTAGCCTCAGATGTTGTGCTTATATCGGATACCTCCATAATAGATAACAAAACACCAAGTGTGACTGTTGGCCTCAGAGGTCTTAGTTATGTGGAAGTAGAAGTCACTGGTCCCAATAAAGATCTTCACTCTGGAGTGTACGGTGGTGGCGTTGCTAATCCTGTCAACATACTTTGCGAGATGATCGCTTCTCTCAAGGATAAGAATGGAAAAATAAAGATTCCAGAATTTTATAAAGATGTCAAAAATCTGTCATCAAAGGATAGGAAAGCCATTAATGCTGCACCATTCAGTATGACCAAGTATAAGAAGTCATTAGGTATCAAAGAGGTGATGGGAGAGAAGGGCTATACGACGATCGAACGGACTTCTACACGTCCTACTTTGGATGTCAATGGAATCTGGGGTGGGTATATTGGTGAAGGCGCCAAGACTGTTTTGCCTTCTAAAGCCTATGCTAAAATAAGTATGAGACTCGTACCTAACCAGCACCCTGACAAGATCACTAAATTATTCGCTAAACACTTTAAGTCTATCGCGCCTAAAGGTGTCAAAGTGGAAGTGAGACCTCATCATGGAGGATTCCCGGCCGTCACACCTACCGATACGGACGAGTACAAGGCCGCACATCTGGCGATGAAGGATTCCTTCGGTAAGTATCCTATACCTGTAAGGGGTGGTGGTAGTATTCCTATTGTCGCTATGTTTGAGAAAGTGATGGGTGTCAAATCTGTCTTGATGGGATTCGGATTAGACTCGGACGACATACATTCTCCTAACGAACATTATGGATTATTTAACTACTATAAGGGTATAGAAACAATACCTTTATACTTTAAGTATTATGCCGAACTCAAGGCTAAGAAAAAATAAGAATGAAACAATTACTTCTAATTTTTTTAATAACGTGGAGTCACCAACTCATATCTCAGATGGATAGTATAAGTTATAGTGCAGGATTGATTATTGCCAAAAACCTTAAAGCTCAAGGATTTACGGATTTAGATCAGGCATCTTTTTTGGATGCAATCAAAGATGTATACAGTGGAGCTGACCCTAAAATTTCTTTGGCGGATGCCAATAATAATTTTAAAAATTATGTAGAAAATGCCAGGTCCAAAATGGACTTAGTTAATAAACAAGAGGGAGAAGATTTTCTTACAAAGAATGCCTCTAAAGAAGGCATTAGCATCACAGACTCTGGACTACAATATGAGGTCATAGAGAATAAAAACCCGACTCTCTCTAAACCAACTTTACTAGATAAGGTCAGAGTCCATTATCATGGTACGCTAATCGACGGGACTGTATTTGATTCCTCTGTAGACAGAGGAGAGCCTATCTCCTTTCCTCTCAATGGTGTTATCAAAGGATGGCAAGAGGGACTACAGCTAATGCCTGTCGGGTCTAAGTTTAGGTTTTACATTCCACAAGATTTGGCGTATGGTGGACGCTCTGCTGGACCTAAGATAAAGCCTTACTCAGCTCTTATTTTTGATGTGGAGTTATTGGCTATAGAATAAAATTGGGAAATAGACTTATAATCCTTCTGGGTGGTTTTTGATATCATTTCTGTTGTTCCAGAACTATTGCGCAGCCCGTTCGAGCATTCCATACTGCAAAGGGCTATCAAGAAAGAAATTATAGAAGTTAATGTAATTGATCTTAGAGCTTACGGTATTGGTAATAATTTACAATTAGATGATTACCAATATGGAGGTGGAGCAGGGATGGTCATGATGGTAGAACCTTTGGATAAGTGCATAAAGACCCTAAAGGCCAATAATGATTATGACGAAATCATCTATCTAACCCCAGACGGTAAGACTTACAACCAATCCCTCGCTAATAGATTATCATTGGGTAATAGACTGATGCTTATACTAGGTCATTACAAGGGCATAGACCAGCGCATAAGAGATATGCATGTGACGATGGAGTTATCCATAGGGGATTATGTCCTATCAGGTGGGGAGCTTCCTGCGGCGGTATTAGTGGATTCTATATCGAGACTTATACCTGGGGTCATAGGTGATGGCACTTCCGCTCTCACAGATAGCCACCAAGATAATCTCTTAGCGCCACCTGTCTATACCAGACCAGCAATCTACGATGGCCATGCAGTGCCCGATGTTTTGTTGTCAGGGCATGACAAAAATATTGCGGAGTGGCGTCTCTCAGAGTCAGAAAGAAAGACAAAAGAGATCAGACCTGACCTCTATGATAAAAAGTAATATCCGCCAATAATAATTAAGGAACGGAGGCCAATCATGCCATCGAGTAATCCGCTGAAATATCTGTCATCAGATTTGTCACAAGAGACAGAGATGGCTTTATAAGACAATAGAAGAGTCAGTATTATCAATATTAAGATGGGAAGCGCTATTGTGCCATAAGCAAAAAGAAGACTCCAGATCGATGCAGATAGTATCAAAAGAGCAACAATCATAATTCTTAGTTGGTCTTTACTATAGTAAGTGGCTAGAGTCCTCACTCTATTAAGTGAGTCTATCTCTTTATCCCTGATGTCAAATGGGATAGTGACAGCCATGATATAGAAATACCGCTCCAAAAACAAGGCTAAAAAAACCAGAAAGCTAACTCTAATACCGTCTTTATTTATATAACTCCAAAAGCCAATATATGCCCACACCATCGCAATGAGAAATATTTTGATATAGGCAAAGTCTCTCAGTCTTTTTTTGGCGAAAAGAGGAATGACATATAATATAGAAACCAATCCAATAGGCATCATAAAAGCAATAAATAGCTTGCTTAAAAGACTATAACTGAGAAGAGCCAAACCAATAAAGGATAGAAAGGCGATCAATATAATAAGAGGTCTCAATGATAGAATCATAGAGTAACGGCCAAGGATATGATCTTCACTCGTTTTATTAAGCCCTATGATCTTATGAACCGAATAGACTAATAAAGTAGAGGTAAATACAAAAAGCAAGTATTTGTAATCTATCGCAATATTGAGGACAAAAGAAAGCTCAGTCGCGAATAAAGTCGCAACCACGGATATATGCAGACTGCTATAGATATAAACATCTAAGAACTTATTGAGATAAGTTCTTGAGAGCATTAGAAATATTTGAAGTTATGGTTCTTTTTGATGTTTAGTAAGCTCTCGTATATCAGGCGCGTTACATTCTCGATGTCATCATGGTGCGCCATCTCGACAGTAGTATGCATATACTTAAGTGGTAAAGAAATCAATGCCGACGGGACACCTTGATTAGAATAAGCGAAAGCATCTGTATCTGTTCCTGTCGACCTTGATGAAGCGGAACGTTGAAAAGGAATCTTTTTCTTCGTGGCTGTATCTATAATCAGATTAAGCAACTTATTATGTACTGCAGGGGAGTAGGTCAGTACTGGACCGTCACCACCTTTGAGGTCGCCCTGTTCTTTGGCTTTGTATAAGGGTGCTGTTGTATCATGTGTAACATCAGTAACTATGGCCACGTCAGGTTTGATACGGTGTGCTATCATTTCAGCACCTCTTAGTCCTATTTCTTCTTGTACGGCATTGACGATGTATAGAGAATAAGGTAGTTTTTTCTTCATTTTTTTGACGAGTCGGGCTACTTCGGCTATACAAAATCCACCCATCTTATTATCTAGGGCTTTGCCGACGTACCATGACTTATTCAGTTTAGAGAGTTCATCATCGAAAGTGACAATGCAACCCACATGTATGCCCATCTTTAAGACACCATCTTTATCCGATGCCCCCACATCAATAAATATGTTTTCTAGCTTAGGTGCTAGATTGGCATCCTTTCCTCTGCGGACATGGATAGCTGGCCAACCGAATACCCCTTTGACAGGACCATTTTTAGTATGAATATTTACCCTTTTGGATGGTGCTATGATATGGTCTGATCCTCCGTTTCTTATAACATTGATATATCCGTCATCAGAGATATAATTGACATACCAAGCAATCTCATCTGCATGGGCTTCTATGACGACTTTGTAGGATTGTCCTGGATTGATAACACCATAGGCTGTGCCATAATCATCCAGATAGGATTCATCTACGAATTGGTTGACGTAGTCCATCCATATCTTCTGACCCTCTGCTTCATAGCTTGTAGGTGATGTCGCGTTTAGATATTTATAAAGAAATTTCTCAGATGTCTTATTGATAATTTTCATTGTGTATTGCTGTGTCTATATAATGTTGTGACCATGATTTTGGGTCACTAATCCAGGCTTCTAAGGAAGCCAAATCTTCTTTATTTATGAATTGGTGCTTTATTGCTGACCTTAGTAATGTCGGATAATTGGTCAATGCATCAAAAGGAATTTTGTTGTCCGTAAATTTTCTATTCGCAATATCCAAGCCAAAGCTGAACAAAGCCAACATTCCTGCGACTTCTCCACCTTTATCTTTAACGATTTGGCAAGTCTCCATGCTGCGCTTTCCAGACCCAACAAAACTTTTAAGTATTAAAACTTTGGAGCCTTTTAACACTGGTTCTTTTTCTTTTTTAATTTCCGATATGGACAATACGGGTTGGTCCAGATAATCTGTCATATAGGAGGGCCCGATAACTTTTTGATAACCTCCGAATGCGAATAGCTTGCTTTTTATAGCTGTCTTAAGAGAGGTCTTTAATTTGGGATCCTTAGATACTAGAGCCTGATCTATTTGTATAGGTCTTTTTAGTCCAGATGTAGATGTAAATGGACTTTTTGGTTGTAATTTTATGGTATCAGATTGGAGAAAAAGAAAAGCGACTTCTGAGGCTAACGTACCCATATATATTGTAATGCGGCAAATGTACAAAATATACGTAAATGAGAATTTGCTCACGCTATGTACACCAGATACGGTCAAGCAGGGCAAGCATAAAGATGGCGTTTTGCATTCGCCTTACTCAGGTAAAACTAAGATGCTACTTAATTATATTGATATGCTGGAAAAGACAAATCGATATGATAGCATCTCGATATACCATAGTGATATAAAAAAGCTGTGGCAAGACTTCAAATCATTGTTCAGGATAATAGATGCTGGGGGAGGAATCGTAGAGAATGAGCAAGGACAAGTGTTATTTATACATAGAAGAGGATTTTGGGATTTGCCGAAAGGTAAAATAGAAGTGGATGAGACCAAAAGAGAAGCCGCAATCCGTGAGGTAGAAGAGGAGACAGGCGTAGAAGACTTATCCATTATCGAAAAAATAGGTAAAACCTATCATACTTATAAGCTGAAATCGGGCGTAAGAGCCATCAAAAGATCACATTGGTATCACATGAGGACGCATAAGCAATCACTATTACCTCAGGTTGAGGAAGATATAGAAATTGCCAAATGGATGAAACCTCAAAAACTGATAAAGTCAGGAGAGGAAATGTATTCTAACATCCAATTGATACTGGAGCAGTACCAGAAAGTAAAAAATAAAAGAAAGAGCATCGAGGTATAGTGCGCGTAAATCAAAAAGTATTATATTTACATATTAGTATTTATAGTAATATTTAGATTTTTTTCAATAGTAATTTGTTTGCAATCAATAATTTCTCATAACATGGAAAAGTTTGTGTTAGATGTTAAGTAGAAGAAGTGTCAGAGTGAAGGCTATGCAGTTATTGTATGCCTTAGATAGAGATGAAGCGCTCAAGGGTAGGGAAGTGCTCAAAAGTTACGATGATAAGATCGAGCATAGTTACGAGTTATTCTTGTTCAATTTGTTCATCATAGAGCAGGTTACCCAATTCTCAAGCAACGATCTCAAGAAAAGAAGAGCCAAGCACTTACCATCTGATTATGATAAATTATTTACTGATAAGCTATATTCTAATGATCTGATTCAGGATATGGTATCTAACAGAGACTTGCAAAAAAAGTATAAGTCTCTAAAATTTGAAGAGTGCTATAACAAAGAGTATACTCAGAAGATTTACGAAGAGTTTGCAAAGAAGGAAGAGTACAAATCCTTTATAACAGAGGATAATTCTAAAGAAGATACCCTTGAGATACTATTAGAACTGTATAGATTTTGTCGTCAGCATGAGTATTTCAACGAAATGTTGGAAGATGTATATTATAACTGGTACGATGATAAGTCATTAGTTGTAGGCGCTGTCAAAAAATACCTGAAAGAGCTTCCGACGGAAAACAAAAAACTATTTGCTGAGTTTTTACCAGAGGACGAAACAGTTCAGGAATTTGGTAAGACCTTATTGAGAAATACAATCAACCAGAAGGACGAACTCATGGAACATATAATCCCAGTATTAGAAAACTGGGATCATGAGCGACTGGCGATAGTGGATACTTTGTTATTACAATTGGCTGTCTGCGAAATGCTTAATTTTCCAACTATTCCTGCGAAAGTTTCGCTTAATGAATATGTGGAATTAGGCAAACAATATAGTACGATAAAAAGCAAAGAATTTATCAATGGTGTATTAGATAAACTCATGAAAGACCTCGAATCCCAAGGAAAAATGAATAAAGAAGGGCGCGGTCTTATAGGGTAAAACCCTGAAATCTCCCATCCAACAGCAGTATTACACTAAATTTTCTGTTAACAACTAGCAGAAAATTGACATTTTAACGTTTTATTACTAATACTTGTATATGATTTAAAGAAATTTAGATCAGTCCCATGCGAATTATAGTGATTTAACGAGTTAAAATACCTTTTAAGAAAAGTTTGTTGGTTTAAAATTTTTAATTCGAAAATTGTTACCCATGATTTCAAAACCCATTTTTAGCACTGTTATATTAGCATTGCTAACAACGTGCACTTTTGCACAAGAAATTTTATTAATTAACGGTGTCCCCACTAAAGCTACCGTTGATTCTGGTAATGTGACGGCAGTCTTTGAGGAAGTCCCTAACCACATGGACGGATACGAAAAAGAGACTTCGGATATATTCCAGCGCGTCGCACCGAGATTAGGCAATAATACGGATAGACCGACTCAGGATGTGGCAGACGCAACGTCAGATATCATCAAGAATAGGGCTGTCACTGATATTAAAGTTAATTCGGATTACAAGTTCAGCTATGATGGAGGTGTCACGACCTTGTCAGACTCTAACAAGAAAGTCATTAACCAATTTGCCAATAAAATAAAATCTGGCGAGGCAGAATCCATACAGTTATCTTGCACGCATAAGTCTTTAGATGCCAATGGTAAGAACTTGGCGGAAGGGAGAATAAAAACGATCAAGGAGTATCTGGAGTCTTTAGGTATTGCCTCTAATGTCATCTTAACCACGATAGTGGAAGGTGGTAATCCAGAAGATCACGGTATGGTGTCACTATTATTGAAAAAATAATAATACAAACTCAAGTATTATTTATACATAAAATGAATGCCTTCTCACTTGTTGAGAGGGCATTTTCGTTTTTATATATCCCTATATGAGCACTGGACAGCGATATACTTTTTATCTTTGATTGCTTCATGGAGAAGATAATAATATTCGACTTTGGGTCTCAATACACTCAACTCATAGCACGAAGGCTTAGAGAGTTAGGCGTGTACTCTGAGATTCATCCCTACAATACCCCCATTAATCACGATGACCCCAGTATCAAAGCCTATATCCTATCAGGTAGCCCTTTTTCGGTTAATGATCAGGATAACTTGTCTTTGGATGTTGATAGGTTGTTAGCGCATAAGCCGACTCTGGGTATATGCTATGGTGCGCAGTTAGCAGCCAAAAATTTTGGTGGTCGTGTAGAGAAATCGGATAAGCGTGAATACGGCAAAGCTAATATCCAAGTGGATACAGGCGACCGCATCACCGAGGGTGTAAAAGAGTCTCAGGTATGGATGTCTCATGCCGATACCATAGCTCAGTTATCGGATCACTTTGAGATATTGTCTAGTACTGAGTCGATACCTGTTGCTATTTATAAATCCAAAGCAGGTCAGTTTAATTGTCCTTTCTATGGTCTTCAGTTTCACCCTGAGGTGACGCATAGTCTGGAGGGGCAAAAGGTGCTCAATAATTTTGTAACCGCGGTGGCAGGCTGTGCTAAAGATTGGACGCCTGATTCTTTCATAGATTCTACCGTCGAAGATCTTAGGCAGAAAATAGGAAAGGATAGGGTCATCCTGGGACTATCAGGCGGGGTAGATTCTACAGTCGCTGCGATGTTGCTCAAGGAGGCCGTAGGAGACCAGTTGACAGGAGTATTTATTAATAACGGACTATTGCGTAAGAACGAGTTTGAGGAGGTATTAGATTCATATAAAGACTTAGGTATCAATGTACGCGGAGTCGATGCAAGTCAGGACTTTCTGAGCGAATTATCTGGCGTCTCTGATCCAGAGCAGAAGAGAAAGGTTATAGGGCGGGTATTTATAGAAGTATTTGAAAAAGTTGCTAATCAAATGGAAGACGTGGTCTGGTTAGGTCAAGGTACCATATATCCAGATGTCATTGAGTCCGTCTCTGTCAAAGGCCCTTCAGCGACAATCAAATCACATCATAATGTCGGTGGATTACCCGATAAGCTCAATCTCAAAATAGTAGAACCTCTCAATCGGTTATTTAAAGATGAGGTCAGACAAGTAGGTAGGTCTTTAGGCCTAAGTCAAGATTTTATAGGTCGACACCCATTCCCTGGTCCAGGTATGGCGATAAGAATCCTAGGCGAAATCACCGAAGAAAAGCTGCGTCTCAATCAAGAAGCCGATCACATATATATCAGTAATCTTAAATCATCGGGATGGTATGACAAAGTATGGCAAGCAGGTACAATTTTATTACCTGTTAAATCCGTTGGAGTAATGGGTGATGAGAGGACTTATGAGTATACTATTGCGCTGCGAGCAGTCAACTCAGTAGATGGCATGACTGCAGAATGGACTAATCTTCCGTATGAATTATTAGGAAAAATATCGAATGAAATTATCAACCAAGTCAAAGGCATCAATCGAGTCGTATATGATATCAGCACCAAGCCGCCAGCCACTATCGAGTGGGAATAGATTCTATCTTGTAGGGATACTAATTGTGCTTTTGCTGACATCATGTTCTGGTGGTAAAAAAGTGACCAAATCAAAAACGAAAAGAACTGGTCCTAAGCCAAAACTCGGAAACCTTGATAAGAAAGCAGGCCAAAAAGCCACGGGCAAAGTAGATACCATACAATGGACAGAGATAGATAGGACGAAAGATTATAACGAAGCCATAGAAGATCTCGAAATGGATAAGCGTTCTCGATATGATGTGAGAATGTTCTTCCCATTCGGTGTAGGTCAGGAGAACCTTAGCAATGCCATGAATGAGTCCACGCTGATAGGGCGAATGACTCAATATTATAGCGGTGTCAGATTAGCCTTGGATAAGTTAAGTAGTGAGGGTGTCAACCTTGATGTCAATGTCTACGATTCTGATTCTGGTGATTTCGGTAAAAAACTAAGAGAATGCAGTGCGGCAGATGTCATAATAGGTCCTTATGATAGTGATCAGCTCGCCAATGCCGCCAATTTTGGCAGAAATAACCAAATACCTATCATATCACCTTGGAGATTTAGCAGTAAGATAGGAAAGGATAATCCTTTCTATGTCCAACTGATGGAAGGTCAGAAAGCCAGATACGATAAAATAATAGAGGACGTCAAGTCCGAATACAGGGACGATCAAGTCATTCTCATAGGGCGGAATAATGGGCGAGATAATCGATATATGAATTATATGCAGTCTGTAGGTGCTGCGCTGAATAATAGCAGGTCCAAACCCTTTAAAGAATTTTTTATAGAAGAAGATTCTTTAATGATCGGTGAGACGGCCTTTGATAGCATTTTTTACCATGATCGTACGACGGTATTCGTCTTACCTAATTACTCTTCAGAAAGAGATGAAGACTTTGTATATAATACTGTTCGTAAGTTGTCTGGAGAGAAAGGACTGAATAAAGTTGTCCTCTATGGAATGCCGATCTTGGTAGAATCAGAATATATCAAATTTGAACATTACCGCAATCTTAATATGCGCGTCTGTGTGTCTTCTTTTGTGGATAAGAATCTGCCAGAGGTCAAAGAATTTAGACAGACTTATTATGATATGTATAATGATTTCCCTTCCGATGAGGCATACGAGGGCTTCGATATGATGTTATTCGTGGGGAGGCAACTTAATAACTTTGGTAAGAAGTTCCAGTACTTTGCAGAAGAATACGAAGCCAGCCTACTACAAACTAAATACGATGTACAAAAGGTCTACGATCCAGATGAGGGAGATCGATTTAAGACGATACAGTATTTTCAGAATAGGCATCTTTATATTCTGAAATTTGAGGAGGACTCTTTCGTGGCTTACTAATCTATATTGAGTTGATTACAGATCAGCGCAAAGAAAAATTTCGGAGAGTTGCTGCCGCGAGGCAGGAAATGACTGTCATATTAGAGAATGTCCATGACCCGCATAATATCGGTGCTGTCCTTAGATCCTGTGACGCCGTAGGCATACAGGAAATATATGTGCTGTATACAGATCCTAAGTTATATAATAGTAGATCACAGAGATTTAATACGACGTCAACGGGAGTCAAAAAATGGATGCAGGTTCATGTATTTGATAATGTCCATGACTGTTTTGATGCCGTAGAGAAAAAGTACGATCAGGTGTTTGCGACTCACCTCGACGAAGAGGCGGTAGGTCTGTACGAGTTGGATATGACTCAGAAGGTCGCATTACTTTTTGGTAATGAGCATGAAGGTATAACGCCAGAGTCATTGTCTCGTGCTGACAAAAATTTCATTATCCCACAAGTCGGGATGGTACAAAGTCTCAATATATCCGTAGCCTGTGCCGTCTCTATCTATGAGGCGCAACGACAGAGAAAAGAGAAAGGAATGTACTCCGAGGTAATTAGTGAAGGTGATGCTCTGCGGGAGGGATACTTCTCACATTATATCTCTACTCACAAGCAATCTTACAGAAAATGAATGTAGAAGTACTAAGAGAATATTGCCTTAGCAAAAAGGGAACAAGCGAGTCTTTCCCTTTTGATGGAGAAACTTTGGTCTTCAAGGTGCTGGATAAGATGTTTGCATTGATTCCATTAGAAAAAGAAGTGCCTTCTGTTAATCTCAAAGCTGATCCAGATTATTCCTTAGAGTTGAGAGAAAAGTACCCGCAGATATATGGGGGTTTTCACATGAATAAAAAACATTGGAATACGGTGGAAATCGAGAATGGTCTGGACGATAAGCTGATCATGAGCTTGGTAGATCATTCTTATGAGATGGTCGTATCTAAATTTACCAAAAAGAATAAGGCGATTCTTGACAACTTATAATGCGCCAAGAAAAAATACTTATAGTAGGACAGGGAATTGCAGGTACAGTCCTTTCTTTCAAATTATCTCAATATAACATAAGTCATATTGTCCGGGATAATGGTCATCGTCATGCAGCGACCAAAGCCGCCGCTGGAATTATCAATCCTATTACAGGAAGAAATTATGTCAAATCATGGATGATAGATCAGCTGCTGCCATCAGCAGAAAGTACATATAAGCAATTGTCAGATTATCTGGGCAAATCGTATCTCCAGTCAAAAACTATTTATAGAACCCTTCATAACAATTTGGAGTATAACAATTGGATGGGATCGAGTTCTCGGCCGGGATACGATCAGTATGTGGATATAAAAAACGAGTGTCCTGAGTACAAAAACTTAACTAACCAAGGACAGGCTTATGGAATTATCCGCAAGGCTCAACAAGTCAATATTGCTCAACTTATCTCAGATTATCAGCAACGGCTTACGGATGAGTCGAGGATAATTATTGGAGAATTGGATTATGATGAGATAGAGTTGAGTAATGGTCAAGTTTATTGCAGAGGTGAAGAGTTTGATATGATAATCTTCTGCGAGGGTGCGCGATGTACCTCTAATCCTTTCTTTGGTTACCTTCCATTCCAACCTGTGAAAGGAGAGTCATTTCTTGTTTCTACAGAGTCAAAACTTCCAAATAATATATTGAGAGATCGTATATTTTTAGCTCCCACGAGCGATCACGAATTTTGGACCGGTGGCTCGTATCAGCACCAATATGACGATGATAACCCTACGGAAGCTTTCAGGCAAGAGTGGAAGTCTAACTTGGAAAGTTTGCTAAAAATCCCTTTCAAAATAAAAGAGCACAGAGCAGGCATAAGACCTGCGGTCAGAGGTCGTAAGCCGCTTATTGGTCGCCATCCCTTCTATAAGCAACTTTATCTATTTAACGGGATGGGGACAAAGGCGACTTCATTAGTTCCTTATTGGGCGGATCATCTGGTGGGGCATCTGGTAAGAGGTGTCAAGATAGATGAGGCTGTCGACATCAAAAGATTTCAAAATTATTACGACGGCGTTATGCAATAATGACCCTTTTTATCGTCTTAAATTATGAACTCGAATAGTAAATCTGTTGTATATGAAAATAATGGCTTTTATATTCTTAGGATTACTTTTAGGTATGAATGTAATTCATGAAGATGATAGTAGTTATGAAAAACTCTGGGAAGAGGTTAAAGCTTTTGAAAAGCAAAATCTGCCTCAATCCGCATATAAGGTTGTAGAGAAAATATACGAGAAAGCAAAAAAAGAAAATAATGATCCGCAACTCATAAAAGCGATCATATATAAAAGCAAGTTGCTTTCTGCTTTTGAGGACCTTGATCCAGCAGAGTACATATCTCGCTTTGTGCAGGAACATTCTGAGCTTGACACGAAGGAGGGGAAGGCCCTCTATGCTTCTTTACTTGGCGAATTATTTTACCAATATGGACTAAATAATATGGACAGGTTGCAAAACAGAAGTCCTATCGCTTCTGATACAGAAGTGAGTAATGACTTAAAATTTGCGACACCTAAAACTATACAATTAAAATCTATAGCGTACTATATAGAGTCTGTCGGATACATAAGCGAAGTGAATATTGGTGATTACAGATTTTTATTAGAGGAAAAAGTAAATGTCGATGTAGGAATAGAAGCTCATACGATCAGAGAGTTTTTGCTTATGCGTGCCATTCGACATTTTTCTAATAGTAGTTCTTTTGTGACCATTCCTACGGAGAAAACTATTGCCGATTTTTCTAAGTACTTATCGCCTATAGACTCTTTTCTCTCCGAAGAGATAAACCAAGAATCAGCACATTATGATAACCTGACACTAAGGCTCTATCAAGAACTTCTCAGACAACTCTCTGATGATGCCGAAAGACAAAAACTTGTAGATCTCAAAAGGTTGCAGTATGTCCATAATAAAATGGGGCAGGCGAATAGAGGAGAATTATATCATGATATACTTAAAAAAGAACTAGAGCAATCACACAGCCAACTTGGGACAGAATATATCTATTATCTTTTGATACAGCATCATTTGTCTTACAGAGATAATGGTCTCCATGACAAAGAACAGGTTGTGGATAACTTATCATCAGCTAACCTATTACTGAAAGACTTACATGAAAAATATGGAAATAGTCTAAAGCTGAAAAGTAAATTTCAACATCTCGAAGAGCGTTTGCATAAAAAAGAAATAAGAATCGCAACAGAAACCGTTGTTGAGCCTCATAAAGCCTTTTTAGCTCAGATAGAATATTTGAACGTCCCTGCATGCGACATATCAATATATAGTCTTTCAGAAGCCCAATACCCGAGGTCTCAAGGTTATCTAAACAAAAATCAACAAATAGAATTACTTAATGATCTAAAACCTATCTCCACGAAATCTTATGATCTCAAAGGCTCAGAGGATTTTGTAATGCATAGTACGGAAATCGGTACAGAGCCATTGGATTATGGCTTCTATATCTTATGTGTCCAAACGAAAGGTGAAAAGAAGTTATCATCTAACTCTGTTTTTTCTTATGTCGTTTTTCAAGTATCTGATCTAGCTATAATCGAGAATACGTCCCAAGCAATCGCTAATGGCTATGTCATTGACAGACAATCTGGAAGTCAAATTCCAGATGTGAATATAGAAGTATTAAGTCAAGATCGAAGAGATCGAAATAGGCAAGATAGTTTTAAATCTATAGGTAATGTAGTAAGCAATGCCGAAGGTGCTTATGAGATTAGGTTGCCGAAGGATAATTATCGTTTTCGACTAAGCAAGGGTAAGGATATCTACTATAGTGGATTACAGTATAATTACGGAGGCTCTTATAATAATCGTGATAGAGAGATAGTAAATTATCACGTATTTACGGATCGTGCTATTTATCGACCATCTCAGAACATTGAGTTTAAAATATTAGCCATAAGAGGCGATGCTAATAAAAAGAAGTATTCAGTTATTCCTGACAAAAAGATTAAAGTAGAACTCACTGAGGGATATGGAAGAAGTTCTATAGCGCAATACGATCTGAAAACAAATGAGTACGGTAGCACGTATGGCACATTTCTTATCCCATCGGAGATTAATACTGGTGTATATAGCATCTTGGTCGATGGTCAGCATGTGCAGACTATCCGTATAGAAGAGTACAAGAGGCCAAAGATTTTCGCCAAAATGGATAATCTGGATCGCCCTTATATTGCAGGCGATACTATTAATGTACAGTGCAAGGTAGAATCATTTTCTGGTGCGCAAGTGTCTAATGCCAAGGTGCAATACACAGTCTATAAGAAAAGATATAGAAACTACTGGTGCGGATATAGGTATCCCGTAATAGGCAATAATATGACACCTGAACTAATGGCACAGGGGCAGGGTAGTACTGATGAGACAGGACGCTTTGAGTTATCCTTTGCGTCTCACGCATTATCAACTGATAGATTGTACATGTACTATTATGAAGTTACGACCGAGGTGGTGGATATTACTGGTGAAAGAACACAAGCTAAGAAATCTATCTATCTCAATGATTCTCCTCTACGTCTTGATTTCCAATTTCCAAATTATGTATTCCGTGACCAACTGCCAAATGTAGAATTGAATGTAGTTAACGTAGAATCGGAAGCAGTGGAGGCGGATATTGATATTAAAATATCTAAGCTCAGGGACGTATCATTCTATACTAAAGAAAGACTCTGGTCTATACCTGATATGCCACTCTTAAGTAATGAAGAGTATAAAGAGCGCTTTCCACTAGAGAGAATTGACTTGCCCGAAGACCTTAGTAATTACGAGGTGGAATCTGAAATGGGAATTGTCAAAAAGTCCTCTGGCGAATTTTTTGACGAGTTGGGTGATCTTGCATCCGGATTATATCGATTGAAGTTCAAAGCTGTAGATTCGCTTGGATATTTGGTGGAGCAAACGGCGCACATTAATATAGTGGATAAATCGGAAGAGCTTAGTTTATTAAGCACTTACTATATAAAATCTAATAAGGAAATATATGCACCAGGAGATACTTTTGAACTGACTATCGCATCAGGTCTAAGTGACTTAAATGTGTTTATGTATTTATCCAAAGATGGTAAGCTTATAGAGAAAGAAGTTTTGAATGTTAACATCTTACACTACAAATTTCCAATCAAAGAAGAACATAGAGGCGGATTATCAGCAAGGGTAATTACAGTGAAGGACAATCGCCTTTACCAAGAAAATTTATCTATCAACGTACCTTGGAGAAATAAGGAATTAGAAATAAAATGTAAGTCTTTTAGAGATAAAGTGCTTCCCGGTCAATCGGAGACACACGAGCTGTCGATAGTGGACCACAACGGAGAAACTGTGGATGCAGAACTTACTGCTTGTATGTACGATAGTAGTTTAGATCAGTTTGTTTCTCATAATTGGAGACGGTTTACATTTCCAATGGAATATGACCGCCTTCGTTTGACTGTTTCTGAATTTGGTTCAGCCTTAGGAAGAAATTATGTACAGCGTATATCAGGGAATGGTTATTTGCTTTTTGATTACATGCAATATTTTAATTGGTTTGGTTATCGTACGAGGGGTCATTACATGATGCGTGATTATGGAATGATGGAGGAAAAAATTATGCTGCGTGGTGCACCTCAACCCATGATGGCAAAATCAGCGAATTCAGAAAGTGCGGATTTAGTAGTAGAAGAAGACGAGAGCACAAGTGACGTAGGCGAACAAAGTAGTGGAAAGGAGTCTGATAAATATTCAGTAAGAGAAAACTTAGAAGAAACAGTATTCTTCTATCCTCAACTTTCCACGGTAGATGGGAAGATCAAGCTGAACTATACTAATAATGAAGCCCTAACTAAATGGAAGATGATGTTATTAGCCCATACTAAAGATATGGCTCAAGGGCATCGCTCGCATACATTGGTAACTCAGAAACCGCTCATTATTGAGCCTCAGTTACCACGATATTTTAGACAAGGTGATACGATAGTCATCAATGCTAAAGTGACTAATCTGTCAGATAGTCCTAGGTCTGTAAATTCTCGTATAGAAATTGCAGAAAGTAATTCTAGGACTCCCAATAATCTGGTAGCTGGAAGTACTGAGATTATATCTGAGCTAGAAGTTGGCGAAAGCAAGAATATAGAATGGATCATAGGAGTTCCAGATCAGCAAATAGAACCACTCATAATCACGATGCTTTCTGAGTCAGATGGCCATAGCGATGGTGAGAAGAATATTATTCCTGTACTGTCTAATAGAAAACTAGTTACCGAAACTTTGGCTATGCACATTCCTGCAAAATCTGATAAAAGCTACAAGCTTAGTGGACTGGAGAAAATGAGAATGTCAGAGACCATTATTCCGCATAAGCTGAGTGTAGAAGTAACCTCCGATCCGTCGTGGATGGTGTTAAAGTCATTGCCAGCACTTACCGATGCGGACGAATTTATGACTGAGAACATTATGCATGGCATATATGCTCTTAAGATCGGCCAACATCTTGTGTCAGGTAATCCATCTTTGGCAGAAACTATCAGAAAATGGAATGGTAAAGATGGAAGTAAAAGCAACCTCAGCAAGAATGAAGATCTCAAAATATCATCTATCGAATTAACTCCCTGGTTAGCCGATGCACAATATGAAGAAGATAATATGAGGCACATGAATATTTTTATCGATAAGAATAAATTAAATTATTCTTTAGATAAAAAGATCAAATCTCTACAGGAGAGACAAGGGATGAATGGTGGTTTTTCGTGGTGTAAAAGTGGTCGATCTAATTGGTATGTCACTCAGAATATTCTTCAATCTATAGGGCAACTCAATAGTATAGGTGTAAATAACTCTGGAATAGATCAGTCCCTGATAGAGTCAGCGATTAATTATATAGATAAGAAATTATTAGAGTATCATAAAGATCAGAAGAAGCCATCAATAAGTCATCAGGTCATACAGTACCTATACGTTAGATCCTTGTTCTCCGAGATTAAGTTATCTCGCGAAGTAGAAAAGGTAAAAGATATCTATCTGAAATTAGCCCAAGAGGAATGGACGAAGTACAATACGCACGAACAAACGATGTTGGCTTTAGCGAGTTGGCAAATTGGTGATAAGGATTTTTCTAAAAGGATTTATACTTCTCTCATAGAAAGGATGATAGTAGATGATGAGCAAGGGGCATACTGGAATGATTTGGCAGGTTACTATACCTACAAGTCCAATATAGGAAAGCAAGCCATGCTGATAGAACTATTCCAGACTCTGAATGCAAAGCAAGACAAGATAGAGTTACTCCAGCAATGGTTGCTCAAACAAAAACAAGTCAGCTCATGGCAATCGACGAAGGAAACAGCCTCGGCTGTTCACTCTTACATGGGCGATAAGTCTGGTGACATGGATAATTCGAGACCTGTGGATATATATTTGGGAGATAATAATGTGGTTAAATTTGATAACCCAGAATATCTTACTGGGTATGCTCGGAAAGATTGGTCACCAGAAAAATTTCCTGCAGAATCTGTCAATATCAGGGCGCATAATACTAATGAGCATTTGGCTTGGGGCGGGGCGTATGTCCAGTACTTTGAGGATTTAGATAAGATTACTGATTTCGATGATACACCGCTAAAAGTCTCAAAAGAGCTATTTAAAATCGAGTATGGCAGTGAAGGCGTTGAACTTAAAGAGATAACGGATAATTCTCCTCTGATGGTTGGTGATAAAGTGCGCGTTAGAATTACGCTGAGAGCGGATAGAAGAATGGAATACGTTCAGATGAGGGACATTAGAAGTTCTGGATTAGAGCCGATTAATATCTTAAGTGAATATAAGTGGCAAGGTGGGCTGGGCTATTACGAAAGTACAAAGGACATGGCTTCGTATTTTTATTTTGACGTGTTACCTAAGGGGCATTATGTATTTGAGTATGATGTCTATGCTCGACATAAAGGGAAATTTTCCAATGGAATCACCGAGTTGCAATCTATGTACGCACCTGAGTTTTCAAGTCATAGTGAAGGAGTTAAGTTGACTATAGAGTAGTTAAGAGATTTATGTAGGAGTGAATTAATAGATCTAAATGACAAATAATCATAAGTATAAATTGATGTCAATGAAGGCCAGTTTCGCTTTTTTAATATGGGTTATGTTTTCATTACTTGGGACAGGTTGTAAAACAGACACATTTTGGGATACGCATAGATATTTTGAAACTGATAAAATCGAATACTCAATAGGTGACACTATGCATCTTACAATTAACATTGAGATTGATGAAGAAAAAGTGATAAGAGTTTATGAAAATCTACAGAACATTGAAATTTCTTTTGCACTAGTAAATAGTGAATTAAATGTCTTAAATGAGGAATGGAGTATTGATAGTGGAGAAACATTGCCGATGTCAAAAATAGAGAATATCAAAATTGCACCTAAAGCACCATTTGTTAGAACTGTCCTGGGTGTAATACGATCTCAGAATGATTCTATCTTGTTGGAATTTCCAGAATTAAACTTAGACGTTAAATATTCAAAGAAACGGCTAAGAAGAGATAGTCTCCGAATACATGGATTTTGTAGACCAATAAATCCTGATTTAAGTGATTCATTAGAGGATTATTTTGATCCAAAAGACATAAAAATAAATGTAAATCAATAAGTAGGACTTAACAACGGTGCGTCAGCGTATCCTTCTTCTTTTTCGAAACACTAAACAACATAAATTGTTATAAAATCAAAATACAAGAATTTGAGAGATTGGATATCAGCTATGAGACTGAGGACATTGCCATTGGCTTTCTCATGTATTGGGATGGGTGGATTCTTGGCGGCCTCTTATGGTCAATTAAATTGGACGATATTTTTTCTGTGTTTAGTAACGACTTTGTTCCTTCAGATTCTGTCTAATCTGGCTAATGATTATGGCGATACTGTACATGGTGCGGATAATGATCACCGTATAGGGCCAGACAGGCGGGTGCAATCAGGTGCCATATCTAAGGACCGAATGAAGTCGGCTATGATCTTATTCGCCGTTCTTAGTTTATGCTCTGGCCTTGGACTTCTTTATATGGCGGATATTCCGATGAAGGTATTCTTGGGGTTTTTAGTCTTGGGACTGCTTTCTATCATTGCCGCCGTTTTGTATACCAATGGCAAGTTACCTTATGGCTATATAGGATTGGGCGACTTGTCTGTGTTTTTGTTTTTTGGGATCGTCGGAGTTATGGGCACTTTCTATCTTCAGACCAAATTATTTGATTGGCAACTTTTATTACCTGCCTCTAGTTGCGGTCTTCTCACAGTTGCAGTACTTAACATAAACAACATCCGAGATATAGAGTCCGATCAGATCGCTGGTAAAATTTCCATACCCGTCAGGTTAGGAAGGAGTAAGGCTAATGTGTATCACTCGGCCCTATTGCTCATCGGCTTGGTGCTGGCATTGGTTTATGTTTTGATAGATTTTAGTTCACCAAGACAATTGATTTTTTTACTTGTTTTGCCATTGCTATTCATTAATGCTTTGGCAATTCACTCTAAGCCGGCAGAAAAATTAGACCCATATCTTAAGCAGATGGCTATTATCAATCTTGTTTTTGTCGTATTATTTGGTCTATCCATCGTATGATTTCTGTGTGATAGCAGAATATCTTTCGCAAGTATGAAACTAGTTGGCTTGATTTTTAATTATAACATTTATAAGATACTCTCATTATGTCAAAGAATGATGACGGACGCAATGCACACGCTAATTCGATAATCAAGAATCACATGATCTGGTCTATGGGGGCTGGCTTTATCCCTGTACCCATTGCTGACTTTTTCGCTGTGGGTGCGATTCAGTTGGATATGATAAGGCAGCTGTGCAAGGTTTATGATATTGATTTCAAGGAGACAGAAGGTAAGGCTATCATAACGGCGCTGACGGGATCAGGATTGGCTCGATTAGGAGCGCGTGCTATTAAGATTATACCAGGTGTTGGATCGGTACTAGGTGGTGTGACTTTGGCAGTGCTATCGGGAGGCTCTACCTATGCATTAGGAGAGGTATTCAAAAAGCATTTTGATACAGGCGGTACTTTTCTTGATTTCGATCCATCCAGGCTAAAGAAATATTATGATGAGAAATTCGAGAAAGGTAAACAGATGGCTAAGGACCTTGAGAAGAAGGAAAGAGAAAAAAGGTCAGAGGCAGAAAGTGTCGTCGATGATGCCATTATTACTGAACCCACATCAGCTAAACCCAAAGATTTTGTAGCCCAACTGGAATCTATTACCAAAATGAAAAATGAGGGTGCTCTGACAGAAGAAGAATTCAATATTCTGAAAAAGAAAATCTTAGATGCACAGAAGGATACTTAAGTCAGATGAACGGTAATTAAAAAGCTAATCTTGCTTCTGCCGAGACGTCATGGTTACAGAAATCTTGATTTAGATACTTGTAATAAGCCGTAATGCCGATCATAGCCGCGTTATCACGACAGTATTGAAAATCTGGAATATAATAAGTCCATCCTTTCTCAGTTGACACATCTTTCAGATACTTCCGTAACCCAGAATTGGCTGAGACGCCACCAGCGATGGATACATGCTTGATGCCCGTTTGTTCGCTTGCATAGATTAGCTTATCCATCAGCATATCCAATATTGTTTTTTGCGCGGATGCACAGATATTGGATAATTCCTTTTTGATGAAATCCGGATCGTCTGCCATTTTTTTCCTAAGAAAGTATAACACAGAAGTTTTCAATCCAGAAAAACTGAATTCGTAAGGTCCAACCTTGGCTTTAGAAAATTCGTATATCGCTTCACCTTCCTGAGCCAATCTATCCACATGCGGACCAGCAGGATAGGGTAGTCCCAGCATCTTCCCGGTTTTGTCAAATGCCTCACCTGCCGCGTCATCCAGTGTCTGACCCAATATTTCCATATCTGTGTGAGAGTTGACCTTGATGATCTGCGTATGACCGCCAGATACAGTCAGACTCAAAAAAGGAAACTCTGGATGTGGCGTCTCCGCAAAATGAGCCAAGACATGCGCATGCATGTGATGGACATCTATCAAAGGAATATCAAGGCTCAGCGCCAACGATTTAGCAAAATTGACACCGACGATCAGACTACCGAGCAAGCCTGGTCCTCTCGTGAAAGCTATCGCTGATAGTTCCGATTTTCTGACCTGGGCTTCCTGAAGTGCGGTATCTACGACAGGTAATATATGTATCTGATGCTCACGCGAAGCCATTTCTGGTACGACGCCACCATACTGCGCATGGGCGGTCTGAGTCGATATGATGTTACTTAGGACTTTTCCATCCCTTATAACGGATGCCGATGTGTCATCGCAAGAGGACTCTATGGCGAGGATGGTGATGTGGTCTGCCTTTTCTTGATTCATTATTGACAAAGATAGTGAGATAGATAATGTTAGACTACAGATGACCTTTAGACACTTACGATCTCTGCTTTTTTCGCAGAAAGTATATGTATGATAGAGTTATTACGAATAAATATAAATAGTAAACATACGAACGCCATGCATTATTGAAATATTCCTGATAAGACTTCCATTCTGAAATAGCCAGCGCAGGATCAAAGACTTCAGAAGTATTCTTAAGGATGACGATGGTATCTCCTATATGAGGGCCATAGAAAAGAAAAGTTATGTATACTAAAAATATTGAGAGTGGTCCTATTTTCTTATGAAATATGAATAGCCCTATCAAGCTTATAACGAGCCCAATAACTGATGAAATGCCTGTATTCAAGTCTTGAATGATAAAATACCAAGGAGGGGAGTCATCTGGTTTGACTGATGCTTTTAAAGTTGCCCACTCTGGCGAGTACTTTAAAATGATAAAATATATTAAGAACCAGATGGTCATAGAGATTGCTACAGCCTTCGTCAGTTTATTCATTCGATAATAATTGTCTACGAAAGTTAACTAATCTGATGTAAATAAACTGAGTGCATTAAAAAATCACTTATGTACTTTAGGTATAGTATCAAATAGGAATTTGCAATGACAAAAAAGTACGTTTTAACTATAAAAATGCTGTTAACTAGGAATAAAGTGTTAAAAAATTCCTGTTATAAGCTAGTTCTATGTCATAAGAAAAAATAAAAATGGGAAGTCTATTAGAAATAATTGGAAGTCATAAACTCAAATTCAATTCTGGAGAAGACGTTGTGAATCAATTTCAATCTATTTTTAATGTGAAAATCAAAAACGGAAATTATCAATCAAACGAAGTAAAAAACAAACACGAGAACCCTAATCAAATCGAATATTTTGTTGCGTTAGATTACTTGGAACAAAATTTCACAAGATGGAAAGAGGTAAAGATTATGACGAATTTTAAATTTTGCTCAGAGATAAACTTTCACGCAAAAACCCTTAGTTTCAATAATGGTTGCAGATATAAATACTGGAAAGGGAATTTGTTTGAAGAAGAGTATCAAGAGGACTTAAAAAGGCAATACGCATTCTGTAAAACATATTGGAAAGAAGTTCATGAATTTTCAAAAAACACAACAAACGACTTGGCGGTGAAATGCAAATCTATTTTGAAGATAGCAGATTTCAAGAAGAAATCGATTTGTGCTTTCAAGGCAATTCACTAAATTATGTTTTCGATAGTATGAAAGAAAAATGGGAACCAACAGAAATAGATGATGCAAGAAAAAGAAAAGATAATTTCCTTGTCAAAAACGGATGGTTTTACGAAAAATTGAATACGCCATAGAACAACGTACATGACAATCATGTCGGCTAAACGCCGTCACGCCGCATTTACTAACCGTTATCATCAAGCAAACAATGAAGAGACTAATATTCATATCAATATTATTTATAAGCTGTAATGATGCAAAAAAAGAATCAAGTAGTTCCATTCCGAATATAAGTCAGGATTCAATTGAATGGCAACAGGCTTTAGTGCAAAGTGAAGTCAGACAGAAAGCGTGGAATCAATACGAAAAAGTTCAACTTGAACTTGTAGGATTAATAAATCCAGATTCTGTCAAACTTGAAAAAGGCGAAATTCTCTACCAATTCAAAACGATTGGAGAGAAATCCAAATATTTTGAGGTTATTCAAATCTTGAACAATTCAACTTCTATCAAGATTAATTGTAAAAAAGTTAAATACCAAATAGATTTGGATTGTCATCCAGACCTTGGAAACAAGGTTCTTGACATAAACTGTATAAACATAATAAATTCGAAAGATTACGAGATCGATTCCGCTGTTATTGATTCACTATCTAAATACTTAGTAACAGTCGAATTTTGGGAACAAACCGAATCGCTATCTGAATTTCGTACTCATGGTACTGTAAGGTTTTACCACGGTATAGTTTGGGACTATACTGCAACTTATGGATTAAGGTATCCAACTAAAAGTGAAGTAGATACATTTATAACTAATCAACATAGAGTAACACGAGCACCTATGGACAGTAGAATCTTAAACAAAGTGAGTAAAGCAATTCAAAATGTGCTAAATAATAAAATGCCAGATTATAATACATGATAAGACGGCATACTTCGTACATCCACCTATGATCATTCCGTTATCATTCATAAATGAAATACGAAAAGGAAATATATGGAAAGAATGGAATCTTAAGGATTTCAGGTAATGCACAAGAAACTATGCTGTTCTTAAAGAATGAACCTATTCATTATAGCTGGTTTGCTGAAATTGGCTCAACATGGAGATATCACATCGCAAAGGGGATAAATGAAAATGACATTAAACGAAATATTGAAATAGACAGAATTGTAAACAAAGGAATATCCAATGAAGGCGAATTTTTAGCAGTATGCGAATACTATTCGAACTTTTTGAATTATGGAAATTATGAATTTGGGCAATACGTATTATCTACCAGAATCTATATGACTCATATTCCAAATGCTGATAACTACGTATCTTATGATTACTATGGTGGTTGTGAAGATTTTACTCCAACCCAGAGAGATATAGATGACGAAATTGCTGAAAATTACAAAACGCAAATATTAACAGGTTTCAAGCCATCAATGATTCTTATTCATGTTGAAAATTCACACATGTTTTTTATTCTTGATGGACATCATAAATTCATTGGCTATGGTAAAGCAAAGCAAAGACCTATTGCGCTAATTATTACAAAGAAGGGAAATGAATATAAGTCGATAGACTACACATCCAAATTAGCTAAACAAATGAATTGCGATAAAGAAAATTACTTTCAGAGAATGAGATCTGAAAAGTTGGAAATTGAGAGATATAAATCACAAAAAGTTAATTTGGGAGAGTTTTGGGAACTAATAAAATACGGATGATAACAAGCGAGGCTGTTGACAAAATATCGACACCTACTTAGGATACGTTAGAGGTTTTTCGTATTTTAAAGAATGCAAAGAAAGAAGAAATTTTGTCCCAAACTCTTTGCCATTCTACCATAGGCAGACAAGTTTCCGATAAGATCAATTTACTCCTGATACCAATTTCTACAAGATTCTGAAGAGTAAAATAGATTTCCATTTTATCCATAAGTCTACTAAATCTATTTACTCCCTTAATGGTGTATAAACCATTTCATTATTCAGAGCTCAAGACGACATGTAAAAAAAATGTTTGCAAATTGAAAACATAGTATTTACCTTCGTTTTGTGAAGAGAATATTGTCTAAGCGGAAAGTAAGGGAGTTCTGGGAAAATTTTCCAGATTCCAGAAGTTACTTAGAAACATGGTATGACACTGTGAGTAAAGCAACTTGGAAAACACCAAACGAGATAAAACAGTTTTATGCGACTGTAACAATCCTAAAGAACTCGAGAGTGGTATTTAATATAAAGGGAAATGATTATAGGCTTATTGCAAAGATAAATTACGATAAACAATGGATGTTTATAAGGTTTATAGGAACACATAAAGAATATGACAAAATCGACGCAGATACAATTTGAATTTAAAATAATAAAGACTGAGAAAGAATATGAAAAAGCACTTTCTCGAATGGAGGAAATATTTGACTCTAAACCAGATTCCAGAGATGGTAAAGAAGCAGAACTACTTGCTCTATTGATAGACGAGTTTGAGAAGGAGAATTACCCTATTACTGCGCCTGATCCCATAGAAGCCATTAAAATCAGAATGGAAGAATTAGAATTAAAACAAAAAGATTTGGTTGGGATAGTAGGAAACAAGAGTATTGTCTCAGAAGTACTTAATCGGAAAAGAAAGTTGACCGTACAAATGATAAGAGCATTATCAGAGAAGTTGAATCTTACTGCCCATGTATTAGTCCAAGATTATCAATTAGTGAGAAGATAAAAGCTCTGTACATCAAGAGCATTGGTAACCAAATATGGCTCTTACCTAGAAGTGTTAGATAAAAAGCCTACTAAACCCGTATAAGGATGGTCAATTCCCTCTCATTAGCTACGGTTACTGATAAAATATCAATAAAAAGCCATCTCTATACCACCAAAACCACATATTTTATCATCTATTATCTAATAGTATATGCTGTAATATTAAGATTTCTGTGGAAAAATTATTTATTTCACAACTTAGACGTATCGAGAGTAATTTCTCAATTATTAACCAATTAAGGATCGATTAAATGAAGTCCATCATTACAATTCTCTTGGCAGTACTTAGTGCTTTTTTGGTATATCTCTTATATCTCAATATACAAGAGCCTATTAAGTTTCAGGAGGTTAAAACGGAACGCGAAAAAGCGGTTATCGGCAAGTTAGAGGATATCAGAACCGCGCAAGAAATGTATAAGGCGATCACGGATAAATATGCTAAGAATTTCGATTCACTGGCCTATACGCTCAATACAGATAGCATAACCATAGAAAAAATACTTGGTGACCCAGATGACCCGACAGGACAGGATTTTATAAGAACAGAAATACGTAAATCGGCAAAAGATTCATTGGACTTTCTGGAAGTGGATATATCTGATCTATCTACCGTGCCTTATGGAGATGGCAAGACCTTCACTATAGCTGCGGATACCATGACTTATCAGTCTACACTTGTTAATGTATGTCAGGTAGGAACACGTTACAAGGACTTTATGGGAGATTATGCTTCTAGAAAGTATTCTAAATATGACAACTCTTATAACCCCGATAAGATGATTAAGTTTGGAGATATGAATGCACCTAACCTATCTGGAAATTGGGGACGATAAATATATCGTTTGATCATATAAAAGACATAAAAGATGTCTCAGAACTGTCTATCGTCTTGTACGAGGACAGTTTTTTTTATGGGCTATGGTCTGATAATGAGCTATTGCTCAAGGCGGATCATCATGCCACCAGAAATTTTGAGAAAATGCTCGAAATCTGGAATAAAAACTATAGGCTACACAAGGCCAGAGTGATGTCGACGGTCAAGCCCTATGCCCATCTCGATACAGCTGATTATCAGGAGGAGTACCATGACGAGTATATCAGCCAGCAGTATAACCTACATCTACGCAATAAACCCGTAAAAAAACATGATAGCCTCCTCAAAGAGGATGTCAGTACCTTGCATTATATAGACAAGCAATTCACTAAGGCACTGAGTAACTATGATTATAAGTATAAGGCAGCGCATATCTCTACGGCGATGGCTAATTATGCTTATTTGATAGATACTGATTTGATAGGTCTTATTTCTGGAGAGTGTCTGCATGTATGTTATGTCAAGAATGGACAGTTTCAGTTCTATAATCAGTTCTATTGTACGGCGGCGGAGGATTATTTGTATCACTTTTTGTGGGTTATGAAGTATTTTGACCTTGATCCTGCCGATCAAAAATTATCTCTGGGCGGTACAATCGAGAAAGAGTCTAACTTATATAATTTGCTTACTGGGTATATACGAGAGGTGGCCATAATGGACGAAAACCTCCTACTTCCGTCAGAAACTAAATTCTCCAAGCAACTCTATCTGGACCTCTACCTCTGTAAGTCATGCGTATAATCGGTGGCGAACTCAGTGGATTGAGATTTAACCCACCGGCTAAAAACTGGCCTACAAGACCCACGACGGATATATCTAAAGAAGGTCTTTATAATATTCTAGCTAATAAGATAGATTTCTCCGAGGTCAAGTTTCTTGATTTATTCGGTGGGACGGGTAATCACTGTTATGAGGTTATAAGCAGAGGCTGTATGGATGCCACCTATGTGGATAAGTTTCCTGGAGCGATTAAATTCGTCAAAGAAATGGCTGTCAAGTTCCGGATCGAGGATCGAATGACGATTATCAGAATGGATGTATTCAAATTTGTTAAGTCTGACAAGAATCAATATGACTACATTTTTGCTGGCCCACCATACGGACTAAAGACAATTAAGGATATACCAGATATAATCTTAGGTGAGGGACTATTGCGCAGTGGAGGAACCTTAGTGCTTGAGCACAACCCAAATGTCAAGCTGGATAATCATCCCAAATTGACCATGCAGAGAAATTATGGACAGACAATCTTCTCTTTCTTCAATATTTCTTAAAGAGAATAGCCCTATTTTCGCATTTTATTAGAAGGAATATGGACATTTTATCTGGATTAGCGGCGGACATCAAAAACCAAGTACAGCACTTATTTGATTATGAGATTTCTCAGGAGCATCTTATTATCAATCCAACCAATAAGGAGTTTGAAGGTGATTATACTTTTGTGGTCTTTCCACTCGTCAAACAATTAAAGAAATCACCTCAAGATATCGCGGATGGTTTGGGCAAGGCCTTAGTCGCAGAATCTCAATTAGTTACTGGATATAATGTCGTTAAGGGATTCCTTAATCTGTCCATAGATTCTAAATATTTTCTTTCCGTATTAAAGGGTATTCTTGGTGACGAAAATTATGGTCAGCACCCTGATAACGGACAGACCTTTATGATAGAGTATTCGTCTCCTAATACGAATAAGCCTTTGCACCTTGGTCATATCAGGAATATATTGTTGGGCTGGTCAGTAGCGAAAATTGCTTCGGCCAATGGTTACAAGGTCATTAAAACCAAAGTGGTGAATGATCGAGGGATCGCGATATGCAAAAGTATGTTGGCCTGGAAGAAATTCGCCGATGGTGAGACGCCGGAAAGCAGTGGTATCAAAGGGGATCACCTTGTGGGGAAATATTATGTGGAATTTGAGAAGGCTTTTCAGTCAGAATATAAGTCGTGGCAAGCTAGTGATGATGGAGCGCAGGCGTATAAGGAGAATGGTAAAGAGGGTGAGTTAGAAGAGAATTTCTATAAGAGATACAAGAATACTTATTTTAATCAATTCAGTGCCTTAGGAAAAGAAGCGCGTGAGATGCTCATTGCATGGGAAGATAATCAACAAGAAACCAGAAGCCTCTGGGAAACGATGAACGGCTGGGTATACGATGGTTTTGCAACAACTTATAAGGCGCTGGGCGTGGAATTTGATGATATCGTGTATGAGTCGGATACTTACTTACTGGGTAAGGATACGATCAGTGACGGATTAGAGACTGGGGTGTTTTATAAGAAAGAAGATAATAGTGTATGGGTTGATCTGGAAGACGTCGGGATGGATCATAAGATTGTTTTGAGGAGTGATGGGACTTCCGTTTATATAACTCAGGATCTGGGTACTGCGGCGGTGAGATATGATAAGTATAAGTTTGATAGGCAGGTGTATGTCGTGGCAGATGAGCAAGAGTATCACTTTCAGGTATTGTTTAATATTCTAAAAAAACTTGGTGCCGAGTACGCCGATAACTTGTATCACTTGTCTTACGGTATGGTCGATCTGACGACTGGTAAGATGAAATCCAGAGAAGGCACAGTCGTAGATGCCGATGTACTCATGGAGCAAGTCATAGAGACAGCTAGAGATTCTGCTGAAGAAAGAGGAGGTCTGGAAGGATTGCAAGAATCAGAAAAAGCAGATATATATCGCAAGATAGGATTGGCTGCATTGAAGTACTTTTTGATAAAAATAAATCCACGGAAGCGGATGGTATTTGACCCGAAGGAGTCAGTGGATATGCAGGGTACGACAGGGCCGTATATACAGAATGCGTATGTCAGGATACAATCCATCTTAAGAAAGGCTAACGGAGAAAAAGGAGCTTATAGTGACGATACTGCACTAGAAAACGCGGAAAAAGACATACTGGTTATGTTATTGTCCTATCCAGACGTAATAAAAGAAGCCTTTGCAAAATACGATCCATCTACAGTGGCAAACTATATGTACTCTGTGGCGAAGTCATTCCATAAGTACTACCATGATTACAGAATATTAAGCGCAGAGACAGATGAGACGGTGAGCCTGCGTATAGATATATGTAAAGCGGTGGCTAGGGTGTTAGAAAAAGGAATGGATTTATTAGGGATAGAGATGCCTTCTTACATGTAACAAATCTGATAATCGAGAGAATACGAATATAAAATGAGCGAAGAATATAAGTCTAAGAATTTTATAGAGGAGATTATAGAAGAAGATATCTCTAATGGCAAACACGAGGGACGCATACATACCCGTTTTCCTCCAGAACCCAATGGATATTTGCACATAGGACATACTAAGGCAATATGTATCAACTTTGAGACCGCTCAGAAATATGGAGGTAAGACTAATCTGAGATTTGATGATACCAATCCTGTCACGGAAGAAACTGAGTATGTAGAGGCGATCAAGAGAGATATTAATTGGCTAGGGTTCCAATGGGAAGGAGAGGCCTTATATGCTTCGGATTACTTTGACCAGCTCTACAGTTACGCTGTCAAGTTGATAAAAGAAGGGAAAGCCTACATAGACGAATCTTCGGCAGAAGAAATGGCAGATATGAAAGGCACACCCACGCAGCCTGGAAAAAATAGCCCATACCGTGATAGATCAGTAGAAGAAAATCTTCGCTTATTTGAAGAAATGAAAGATGGGAAACATCCTGATGGTAGGATGGTCTTACGTGCTAAAATAGATATGGCAGCACCTAATATGCTATTGCGCGATCCTGTCATATATCGCATCAAACATGCCGAGCATCATCGCACGGGAGATAAATGGTGCATCTATCCGATGTATGATTTTGCGCATGGACAATCGGACTCGATAGAGAATATCACCCATAGTCTTTGTTCTTTAGAGTTTATGCATCACAGGCCTTTATATAATTGGCTAATAGAAAATTTAGAAATATTTCCTTCTCGACAGATTGAGTTTGCCAGGATGAATGTTTCCTATATGATAACATCCAAAAGGCGACTGCTCAAGCTTGTTACAGAAGGATATGTGACTGGCTGGGATGATCCGCGTATGTCGACTTTGTCAGGACTCAGAAGGAGAGGTTATCTTCCTCAGAGCCTTAGAAGGTTTTGTAATATAGTAGGCGTCGCTAAGCGAGATAATCTTATAGAACTGGAGTTATTAGAATCTGTGATCCGTGATGATCTCAATGAGGTAGCGACTAGAGTAATGGTGGTCCTTGATCCCATAAAAGTTATCATAACTAATTATCCAGAAGGCCAACAAGAAATATTATCTACCGCTAATAATCCTAAGTATGAGGATAAAGGGACACATAATATGACTTTCTCTAGGGAAATTTACATTGAGCGAGATGATTTCATGATAGATCCACCTAAGAAATACTTCAGATTAGCACCAGAGAAAAATGTTCGACTCAAAGGGGCCTATATCATCACGGCACATGACTACAAGACAGATGATAATGGTCGTGTTACAGAAGTACATTGCAATTATTATCCAGAAAGTAAAAGTGGTCAAGATACATCAGGTATCAAAGCTAAAGGCGTCCTACACTGGGTCGATGTCAATTCTGCTTTGGATGTAGAGCTTAGATTATATGATCGATTATTTACTGATCCTACGCCAGATGGTCATGAGGATGTAGATTATCTTGATTTTTATAATAAGGATTCTCTACAGGTTGTAAGTAAGGCCAAGGCTGAGCAATTTTTGAAAGATGTCGGCGATACAGAGTCTTTACAATTTATGCGCAAAGGATACTTTATCAAGGATCGGGAATCTAATGACGACAAGTTAGTCTTTAATAGGACGATCACTCTCAAGGATTCTTGGGCGAAAATGCAAAAGAAAAAGTAATAATAAATCGTACTACTTACGTTTAGTCTATATTAGATAAACTTTCAATATCATAAGTGGGTATTATCAAGCGACAGGGTATAAAAAGTACCATCGTCAATTATGCGGGTGCATTGATAGGTGCTTTTGCTGTTTTATTTATTTATCCGCTGGATGACGAGATATATGGATATGCTCAGTGGTTATATAACACAGCTTATCTTCTGATTCCTATTGCAAGCCTTGGTATTGGTTCTACTGTAGTAAAGTTTTTTCCAGCATTCAGAGAGAAGAGTGGAAAAGGTTATAATGGTTTTTTGACGCTTGTGTTCCTATCCGTTGTGATTGTATTCTTCATCTTTCTATTGTCTTGGTCCTATATCAAGGTTTACTTCTTGCAGTTTTTGGAGTATCTAAAAATGGACTCTGGTATCTTAGAAGATAATCAGGTCTACGTCATCATACTGACTGGCCTACTTATACTGATTTTTATTTTGGTTTCGCAGTGTTCTAATTTATTGCGTATAGTCATACCTAACATAATCAATCAGTTCGCTTACAAGGCCTTCTTGCCAATTTTAATATTGGTCTACGTTTACTACGAAATCAGTCGAGAAACTTTCGCAAAGAGTATACTCATATTTTTTGCGACGGTGACTTTGTTGCTTATCATTTATTTGTGGAAGTTAGGCGGGCTTAAGTTCGGTGGAATTAGAAAACCGAAATCCGGTTTTCGTTTTAAAGATATGCTGAGCTATTCACTATTTGGTAGCCTTAATCAGTTGAGTTCTGGTATCGCAGTACGATTAGATTCTATCATGATCCCCTTCTTTCTGGGTATGACAAAGAATGGATTTTATGGTAAGGCATTGTTTATAACCAATGTGATAGAGATACCTACGAGGTCACTAGTGCAGATTGCTGGACCGATCATATCTAAGGCCTGGGAGGAAAATGATTACGAAGAACTCAATAAAGTATATAAAAAGGCTTCTGCAAATTTATTCCTGGTTGGAGTATTTGTGTTTTTAAGTCTGTGGTTAGTATTGGATGATCTGATTAATATTTCATCTAATCCAGATACCTTTCCTTATGCCAGAGGTATATTGTTACTAGTAGGGTCCGCCAAGTTGTTCGACATGATAACTAGTGTCAATACACAGCTAATTATTTACTCTAAAAAGTATCGATACAATTTGATTTTTCTTGGAATATTGGCGGTATCTAATCTTTATCTCAATTATAAGTTGATACCTGAGTATGATATACTCGGAGCAGCCATAGCCACATCCATATCATTGGCTGTATATAATATTATCAAATTAGTTTTTTTGTACGTGAGTTATGGCTTACATCCCTTTACTGTATCTAATCTCAAAGCCCTTCTCTTATTATTGGTTGGAGTAGGTTGCTACTATTTGTTCCCTGTGGAATTCCATCCCATAATCAATGGTATAATCAAGATGACCGTATTATGTATTATATTCTTGCCAATAGCTTATTTTTGGAATATATCTGAAGATGTTAATCAGATGGTCATTGACTTCATAAAAAAGTTCAAATCGTAATATGGAATTAGAACATATACTAGTAGAGGAGCAAGAGGGTATCGTATTGTTGACTATCAATAGACCCAAGTCACTTAATGCACTCAACCTAAGAGTAATGGAGGAGTTGTCTTATCTATTCACGGAGGGGATAGATATGAGTACAACGAAAGGAATCATTATCACTGGTTCTGGCGAAAAGTCATTTGTAGCGGGAGCAGATATAGCTGAGTTCCAGGGACTAGATAAAGATCAAGGATTTAAATTTGCTCAGAATGGACAATCTATATTCGCCAAAATAGAGAACTGCAAAGTACCCGTACTGGCTGCTGTCAATGGCTTTGCTTTGGGCGGCGGCAACGAGTTAGCTATGTCCTGTCATATAAGAATAGCGTCTGATAATGCCAGATTTGGTCAACCCGAGATTAATCTAGGATTGATTCCAGGGTATGGAGGTACGCAGAGACTTATCCAATATTTGGGCAAAGGTCGCTCTATGGAGTTGCTGCTGACAGGAGATATGATAGATGCAGAAAAGGCTCTGGAATATGGTCTGATAACACATATTACCACTCAGGAAACCCTGCTAAGTACAGCTAAGAAGATCATAGGGAAGATCGCTGCCAAAGGACCTTCTTCAGTCGCGGGTATAATTGATATGGTCAATAGTTACTTTGACAAATCATCCAATGGGTTTGTCAAGGAGTGTGTAACCTTTAGTAAGGCTATAGAGTCAGATGAAAGTACAGAAGGTGTCAAGGCATTCTTAGAAAAGAGAAAGCCAGAATTTAGAAAATAACGAATCCTTCTTTCTTAGATAATCCAAATACATAACAAAAAAAGACCTCCATAAAGGAGGTCTTGTAATTTTTCGAATTGTTTAAGTTGGTATAAAATCTATATCGAATTAATCTCTACCATTAACGAAAAGGAATACATACGCTGCAAGTACGGCACCTATGAGATTACCTACGATATGCATCCATATATCACTAAGAGATACAAGATTCATTATTCCTGCGCCTAGGGCAACAGCTGGATTAAAAGCACCACCTGAGATACCACCTAAGGCATAAGCCATCGCAGTCACTGTAAAACCTATAGCCAAACCAAAATAAGAGTTACCCGCATTAGCCTTAGCAGTAGCCACATGAAGTATCACGTAAACTAAAGCAAATGTTCCAAGAATCTCAGCAACTATCGTTTTGTCTGTAGCTAATACAGCGGCATCGGCATTATGTCCTACGAGATAGCCTACAGTCGCGGCTGCGGCTGCTCCACCTATAAGTTGCGCAATAATATAACCCGGTGCATCACCCCAGCTACACGCCCCCCTTAGGCAAGCAGCTACTGTTACCGCAGGATTATAATGAGCTCCAGATATATGACCACCAGCGTAGATCATGACCATCAGCGCACTACCTATTGCTACAGGTGCAAGACTACCAGCACCTCCTATTACCGCACAACCAATCGTAAGGATAAGAAAGAATGTGCCGATAAATTCGACTAAATACTTATTCATTCTGAAAATTTTAGTTAGTTAAATGATGTGTCAAAATAGGATTTAATCACACATATTCAGGCAATTTATATATAAAAAATTTCTTCGCGTATAAAAACAGCGGTATTTTCTATCAAAAAAGCCGAATTAGTTAAAATTTTCTGATGATTAACCCTCTATTCTCAAGATTTTGATTTCGACTCGCTGGTTAAGCTGTCTTCCTCTGAGGCTTTTATTAGATGCGATAGGGTTGCGTTTTCCATAGCCTTTATAGGATATTCTATCAGTACCTATCCCTTGATCTAATAAGAAATCTGAGACAGCTTTGGCTCTATCTGTAGACAGTTTATCGCAGAATTCGTCAGATGGTACATCATTAGTATGTCCACCGATCTCTACGAATATGTTATCGTTCACATTGAGGAAGTCAAAGACTTCTTTGAGCACTTCGTGAGATTCTTCTGTGAGTTCGCTGCTATTTGCTGCGTAGTATAGATTATCTATTTTAAGGGTCTGTCCTTCTTTTACTTTGGTGATGTCTAGATCAGGCAGCAGTTTGGGTTTACCCACCTCCACAAAGGTCTGTAGACCACAACCTTTGGAATCAGTGATTAGTACATTATTATTACCGTAGGTCAGTTTTTTATTCTTGGATTCTGTACCACCGTTTTCCCATTGATAACTATAAGGTGCGGTTCCTCCCAAGGCTCTTATAACAGCTTGCCCATCTTTTTTTCCAGCTTTTGAGACTGGAGTGGTACTTACGACCTCCGCCTCCAATGGTTCCGGATCTTCTATGAAAATGGACGCATACTGTCTTACGCCGATGGCATCTTCTACGGTAACCTTGTAGGTTCCCGCTTTGAGCTTAGACGGATTGGTTTCTCCTTTGAGGCGAAATCTTTCCCATAGATATTTATAAGGAGGAAGTCCTCCTTGTACGGCAACTCTGATGCTTCCATCAGAACCTCCTGTACAGCTTATTGGTTTTTCCAGTAGAGTAGTGATGACCATTTGATTGATGTCCATCTTATCTTCGTAGATGCGAAATAATCCAGCATCCTCTGTGCCTAACCATAATACACCTTTATCATCACTGGCTAGAGATAAGCACTTACTTGCCACCAGACCCAGATTTTCTCCGTACTGCTCAAGTTTTTCTTTATAAGGATTATACCTTATCAGGATATCTGATGCGATATATAGGTTGTCCTTATCATCAAGTGCCAGATCATTGACCTCTCCTTGGTATAATCCTTTAGAAAGTCCCTGTTGCTGCCAACGGTCGCGTCCTTGTTCCGCGTAGACTAGATATAGTTCCTTATCACTCATTAACCACATCCCATCTATATTTTCTGTCACTGCGATAAAGCTCTCTTTTGTATTACTGATTTTCCACTTGTCCTTTCCTTTTACCTCTATTAGTCCCTTTTCTGTTCCTATCCATAGATTCTCCAGATTCTTATAGTGATGAATGAATTTCACATTATCGGACTTCATCTTAGTATTGGATAGGGTGTAGCTAGTGATATATTTTTGGGAGCTTATATTGAAGATATGTATACCCTTACTGGTCGCTACCCATAATTTTCCCTTATATATTTCCAGGTCTGTTATCTCTAGTCCTTCTTGATCCAGATGATATAAGAACTTATCGTTGACATAGAGCTTGCCGTTATTGTAAGCAGAGAATATATTTCCATTCTTGGATAGTTGGACGGAGACGGAGTTTTTGTTATCCACAACTTGGGATAAGGAAGAATTAGTGTAATCATAAGAGGATACGCCATTCTTTCCTGCAAAGAGCACTAAATCTCTATCGACTACGATATCTTCTATTCTATCATTAGAAGAAAATCCGTTGACTCGTTCTAGTACAAGTTCGGTTCTCTCTATGTCCTGACTAAAGCCATTAGAAATAAGAAGAAAAAAAGTGAATGCTAATAAATACTTCATCGAATAATAACTGTCCAGATACTAAACACGAATTACGTGTTTTTGCAATAATAAAATAGGACTTTATATTTACCTTAACCCTATTCTACCTTAAAAAAATCAAAAAAATAAAGACCTACATCTATGTAACGAGTTCTATTATGGTCTTAGGGTGAATATTTTCCAAATTTTCTATCACAATATCAGCAATAGGTAAATTAGTGGCTTTTCCTATGCCGACAGACTTAAATCCTCCTCTTCCAGCGGCCTCTAAACCCTTAAGACTATCCTCGAATACAATACATTGCTCAGGTGGAAGACCTAGACTTTCTGCTCCTAATAGAAATACCTCAGGATCAGGTTTGGCATTTTTGACATCATTGCCTCCTACAATCCGAGTGAACTCTCCCTTAAGACTCGTTTTGGATATAATCGTCTGGGCATTTTTGCTTGCAGACCCGATGGACATGGGGATATGACTTTCTTTGCAACGTGCTATAAAAGTCATGACGCCTGATAGTATTACAGAATCGTCAGCGGATTGCAGATTAGCAACATACCATTGATTCTTCCGTTCAGCAAGTTTTAGTTTTTCTTCGTGATCCGCTTTGTATCCTCCCTCTGCCAGAACGATGTCTAAAGAATCCATTCGACTGATGCCTTTGAGAGATTCTTTGATATTATCTCCTATCTTGAAACCCAGACTATTCGCCAGTTTTTTCCAAGAATCAAAATGAAAATCAACCGTATCCACCAAGACACCATCCAAATCGTAAATAAATCCGTATTTCACTATAGAGCGTTTTTTTTAATTGCTTTTCGATGAGAAAATTTAGTGTTCACCAAGTTGTGCACTTCTTTAATGATTTTTTGATTGCCCAATTTTTTTAAGTGGGCATTGAGTCTATTGAGAAATTCCGCAGACTTAAGACCAATGTGCGAACTTAGGTATTCCTCGACATACTTAAGATATAAACTAAGTACATCCTCTTCATGACCATGATTTACAAGAAAGCTGTCATAAGCTTTGAGCCATTCTATCTCATTTTTGATTCTGAGTATTTCCAGTAATTTTTCATCCTTTTCCGCCTTACATAAGAGGTTACATTGATGAATAAATCTCAATGACTCCATCCAACCATACAAATTGCTTATCTCTTTTTTCAGATAAGGCTTAGGCAAAGAATCTATGAAATCATCCAGATCTATAGTTTGGACTTCTGCGGTTTTGAGATTTAGTATGGACTCGGTCAGAGATTGGTATTTTTCTCTGTAGAGATTTTCGTAGGCCTTGAGCAGATTGACCTGATAACTGAATTGTATCTTTTTGTTACTGGTATAAAAGTCGGCGAAGTCATATTTTCCGATGGATTGCAGGTTTTTGAGTGCATAGAATATTTGACTATGATCGAAGTTAATCATGAGCTCTTTGGCTAGATTTACGTGCGGATGGGATAGCTCTATCAATGTGGAGAGGACGGTGCTCTTATCGGCTATGTTTTTTGCCTTTACATTTAGCTCACTGATGATTTCTTCTTTTTCGTTCTTGGAGAAGCCATGATGACTGTTGATTACCGAGATGAGGTTATAAGACTTAGGTATGTAGTAAGATTTTCTGACTAGTTCTATCAGGGCGTTTTCAGCATAATTTCTGAACGAAGGCGCCAGATCCTGAGCCAGAATCATATCCATACCATCCAAAAACTTGACACGTACTTTTTCTACGCTGATGTCTCCTATGCTATATCTATTCTGTAAGTAAGCGATCTTGTCAAGTGATTCTTTAGTCAGAAAGTAGGCCTCTTTGTAGTCTGCACCAGAAAGCGCATCATTCATCTGATGCACGAAGTCCTCGAAAATAATGTTGATGGTTTTTTTCTGAGCCTGAGTTATTCTTGGGTTGTTTACGGTTTTGGGTTTGATTATTTCACCCAGTATTTTCTTGTACTTTTTCTCCTGGTCTTCTGATTGTATACGGGATATAAAGTGAGACTTAAAGGCTATGGCGAATGAAGCATCTTTACGGGCATAGCTACTCACGAAGTTTTTTATATCCACAGCCTTGAGATCCGAGAGGATATCTTTGATTTTTAACTTCTGAATCCTTTTAATTTCTTCTTCCAATCAGTTATGGCTTAAGACTACTTATTAGGGAAAAAAATTAAGCGAACCTTTAATCTACTAACTATTTTATATATTATCGGAAAATGAAGCAAGTATTACTAATACGTCATGCTAAATCCTCCTGGGATGACCCTCATCTCGAAGACAAAATGAGGCCACTCAATCCGAGAGGAAAGCGAGATGCACCTTACATGGCCGCATATATCAAGTCACTTGGATATAACATATCTCATATATATAGCAGCCCAGCTAAGCGAGCGCATAGGACAGCAGAACATTTTGCCCTAGAACATCAAAACATAGACATCTCCATAGAGACGGATTTATATTTTGGCAGAGAAGAAGATTGGTTGTTTCTTATTAATTCATTGGAGGAGTCGGTGAGTTTGCCAGCTTATTTTAGCCATAATCCAACAATCACTTATTTTTCCAATCAATTTTCTGAAAGTCTTATAGATAATGTGCCGACGACTGGAATCGTTGTATTACAGTCATCAGCAGAAAATTGGAAAGACTTACATCCTGATAATACGAAAGTCAAGAATACCTATTTTCCGAAACTCGTCAGAAAAGACTCTTCAATATGATAAGAAAGGTATCTATATTTCTTTCTATCTCTTTGCTAATTCTTAGCTCTTGCAGTTATGATAGGAAGAGTAAAGAGACCCATTATAGTCACGATCAGATTAAAAGTGCCATGATCGAACTTTATATGGCATCCGAGGCTTTAAATAATAGGGAAATCCCTATCAGAGATAGCCTTAGAAGCATATATCGTGCACAAATAGAAGAAATATTGGAAGTCGATCTGGACCTTATAGAACAAGATATTCTAGTCATCAAACAAAATCCTGACACCTATCTAGAACTGCATAATGCAGTCGTGGATTCTTTAGAATCTATCGAAGAGTCTGTACTCAAAAAGGTAAATATCACCAATGAATCAAAGAATAGGACGCCTGTTAAGGAGAAATGATATAATTTAAATTATTAATAACATAAAGGTTAAATACGGTAAAGAGCAAAGAAGTATTCTAGCACAATGAATATGATGGAAACAAAAGCAAAAATTCTAATTATAGAGGACGAGGTGGATATTGTAGAATTTATGGAATATAATCTGGCTAAAGAGGGCTATCAAATAGAAAAGGCTTACGATGGAGAGGATGGCTATGAGAAGGTGATTTCTTTTGAGCCTGATCTTATACTGATGGATATAATGATGCCTAAGATGGATGGGATAGAGCTTTGTGATCGACTCAAGACAGAGGGCAAATTAAATAATACCCTGGTGGCATTCTTGACCGCTCGGTCAGAGTCGTTTACACATATATCGGCATTGGAATCAGGAGGAGATGATTTTATTACTAAGCCTATAAAACCCAACGTACTCAAGAGCCGCATAAAGGCATTACTACGCAGACATCCTAATTTCTCAGATAATAACAAGGATACCGAAGTGCTGACATTCGGAGACCTTAAGATTGATTTAGATTCATTTACTATAGAAAAGGAGGGCAATAAAATATCTCTTGCCAAGAAAGAGTTTGAGTTGTTATCACTATTAGTATCTAAGCCTGGTAAAGTATTCAAAAGAGAAGAAATACTAGCAAAGGTCTGGGGTAACGAAGTAATAGTTGGAGATCGGACGATCGACGTGCATGTCCGTAAACTAAGAGAAAAGATAGGTAATAAGTGTATCAGAACACTCAAAGGTGTTGGGTATAAATTTGAATTCTGATAATGGACTTAATGCCCTAAGGGCTGATAACAACGCAATTTGTTTAAGAATCTTACCATACGACGTATTACTCTTTATATCTCTCTCGGGATATGGGTGATCCATGTATTGTTGCTTGTATTCCTTTCTTATTTGCATGCAGAAAGTCTAGAACCATCTCGTATAATTCCATATAGCTTGCTGAGCTTTTTTTTGAGTTATATCGTTATCAGGTTTTTGTTTGAGCGATTTGTTTTCCGAAAGATTAAGTTGATCTATAAAGTTATTACGGGTTCTAAGGATTCATTACAAAACAAGGACAAGCAAAATATAATAGAAGATAGAAGCCTGGAACAAGTCAATGATGAAGTCTTCGAATGGGCAGAAAAGGCTGAGGAGGAAATTGCCACCTTGAAATCACTCGCTGACTATAGAAAGAAGTACGTCGGTGATATAAGTCACGAGCTAAAGACCCCAATATTCGCCATCCAAGGATATCTACACACCTTATTAGAAGGAGGCTTGCACGATGAGACCATCAATACCAGATATCTGCAAAACTCCCTCAAAAATGTGGATCGCCTGCAGACTATAGTGGATGATCTGGAAATGATCAACCAGCTGGAGACAGATACGAAGGAACTGGAACTGGTCAGTTTTAATATCAAGGAGCTGGTAGAGGAGGTCTATAAAGATCTGAAGATGATGGCCGAGAATAAGCGTATCAATCTCATATTCAAACAAGGTGCTGACACGGCCTATAATGTTCTGGCAGATAGAGAGCAAGTGCGACAAGTATTTACTAACCTTATCAGTAACTCTATCAAATATGGCAAAGAAGAGGGCAGGACGAAGGTTAGCTTTTATGATATGGAAGAGGTCATACTCGTGGAAGTATCAGATAATGGTATGGGGATAGATGAGAAAAGTGTTAAACATGTTTTTGACAGATTTTATAGAGCCGATAAGAGTAGATCTCAGAAGATAGAAGGCACTGGCTTAGGCTTATCTATAGTAAAACACATCATAGAAGCCCATAAGCAGACCATAACACTAAGAAGTACAATGGGAAAAGGAAGTACTTTCGGTTTTACTCTTCGTAAGGCAAATTAGTCTCGGTCGTAATTTCTGATAATGCTGGTCCCATTATCAATTGTTCCTCGCTAGGAAAATATACGCTATTTAGTTTCGATATAAGAATATCACGCTGAGCCAAAAACTCTGGCATTTGCTCTTCTGGTAGAGGGTCTTTAGGAGGGAAATTTAGCCTTCTGTGATTAACCTGCTTGCCATGCTTCCAAAATCTAAAACAAACATGTGGACCTGTAGCTAATCCCGTCATACCGACTTGACCTATGACCTGACCTTGTTTGACTCTCACACCTTTCTTTATTCCTGGTGCGAATTTCTTCATGTGCAGATATTGGGTCTGATGGATATTATCATGCCTTATTTTGACATAGTAGCCATTATTTCTTGTAAAACTGGCACGCTCTATCACACCATCAGCCACAGAAAATATTGGCGTCCCTTGAGGTGCCGCATAGTCTGTACCATAGTGAGGAATACGTCTCTTTTTGATGGGGTGAAATCTTCTTAGATTAAATCCTGACGAGATACGCGAGTTTTTCAGTGGTGATCTGAGGAAAGTACTTCTTGTAGGGTTTCCTTTGAGGTCATAAAATCCTGCGTATTTCTCATTCTCAAAGAAAACAGCGTGATGTTCTCCTCGACTGTCTTTGTAGGCGGCAGCCAGTATCTCGCCATTGGCGACCGCTTTTCCATCTATGTATTTTCTTTCGAATACAAGCTTGAATTCGTCGCCTTGCTCGACATGCCAAAAATCAACACTGGAGGCTAGCGCATCCTCCATCTTATCTATGATATCAATATCTAATCCCGATTTGACCATCGCGTCCCAGAGCGAGGTCTCTATAATACCAGAAGCAGATTCTTCTACTAAATCGAAATCTTTCTTGACCACGTCAACTTTGACCTCATCCTTGACGAAGTATTTGACGTAGGTTAGTTTATTCGGTTCGTACACCACGCATACGGGGGCGTCACACTCATCTTCCCTGACGAGAGTGAAAGGTTTCTTAGCCCTAAACTTTCTTATGCTAAAGATATCTGAGGAAATATCGTCCAGCTTAACGATACTATCCCAAGAAATGCCTTGATTGAGTAGTAATTCTCCCAGATTCTGGTCAAAACCTAAGTTATAAGTATCGAAGTGATGTTCTGCTTTGACGAAGCCGAAAAGCTTTTCGACCTTTTGGATATTCTTAGATATGGGATTGTTTTTTACGTCTACTTTACAATTCTCAAATAGTATGAATGCCATAGCCGTAATGCAAGCACCAATACATAGATTAAGAATGCTGGATTCTTTCTTCTTCAAGGCTTATTATAGTTGTGTGTAAGTTAGTTGTAATGCTCACCAAATATAATTTATCAGGATTACATTACATAATAATTTTGTCTTTTTAAATGCTGATTATCAGGGAGTTACTGAGGCATGATCTTGACTAGACCGACGTAGCTGTTCCGTGTATTATGATTATGAAAATCAAAATGATGCCAAATTGTATGAAAAATACACTCTATGCGCACATGAACCCTCAATTGTAAGCTAATTTACATTTTGACTATGCGCATATAAGTCAAGGCTTTAGGATATATTTGATCTCTATGGATTCTATTAATGTAGGAGGCAAGTTGCTTGATCTTAGCAAGCCAGTAGTGATGGGAATACTCAATGTCACCTCTGATTCTTTCTATGATGGCGGAGAGTACAATACAGTGGATGCGGCTATTACGCAGGTGGCAAAAATGCTGGGTGAAGGTATGGCGATTTTGGATATAGGGGCTTGTTCTACACGTCCTAATTCTAAGCCATTGGCTCCTACAGAAGAATTACAAATGCTTAGACCTATACTAAAAGAGATTTCGACTCAATTTCCTGACCTCGTACTTAGTATAGATAGTTATCATGCGGAAGTTATATCGACTCTTGCTGAAGGATATGCTTTTATAGCGAATGATGTCAACTCAGCGCACCAATCTGACTCCTATCTTGATTGCGTCTCGGCCAACGGGTTTCCTTATGTGCTTATGCATCTAAAGGGAGAATTGCATAATATGCCCACAAATCCCCATTACGAAGATGTGACTTATGAGATGCTTAATTTTTTCACTGATAAAGCGTATCGATTAAGAGAAAAAGGAATCAATCAGATATTGTTAGATCCAGGATTTGGATTTGGTAAATCTGTTGAACACAATTACGAGATTCTCAAAAAAATGAATGTATTCAATATACAGGAACTTCCTATACTGGCAGGTCTAAGTCGTAAGTCTATGGTATATAAACTTCTCAAAACGACGCCTTCAGAGGCCCTCAATGGTACGACGGCTCTTAATATGGTCGCTCTGATGAATGGAGCTAAAATATTAAGGGTACATGATGTCAAAGAAGCAGTGGAAACCATTAGCCTTTGGCAGAAATTATCATAGTATATTTGTTAGGTTAATAGGAATCAGTTAATGTTAGTTTAATCTCACAGAAAACAAGATGATTTGCTACTTATTCTGCGTTAGTCAATTAGTGAGATAAAGAGGTAAATAATTCATGTCAAAGGACTCTCAGGAAGTAAAAAAAAATATCAAAAAATCTAAGGGCAGAAGACTGGTTCTGGCACTTCTTTTTTTGTTGTTTTTCTTTCTGGTTTTCCTTCCACTCCTATTTCATTTCGGACCATTCCAAAACTTCCTTGTCAATAAAATATCAGACAAAATATCCAATGACACAGGCTCTAAGATTACTATAGAGGGAGTTGATTTTTCAGTTTTTTCTGGGTTAATATTGGAGGACTTTTATGTTTCTTCTCCTGACTCTGAGGGTGACACTTTGGTTTATGTAGGAGAGTTTTCTTCGACTTTCAGAGATAACATATTGAGCTTTATACGAAAGGAGATCGCGTTTTCGGAATTATACCTCAAGGACGCCGTGATCAACATCAAGACATCCGAAAATGATACCATAAGCAACCTCAAAAAATTCGTAGCTGGACTAAATCAATCTGACCCGCAAAGACGCGATAATGACGACAGTTTTTTATTAGACCTGTCTATTATTCATTTCGATAATTTTAGATATCTCGGAACTGACGAAAATACCCAAAAGGAAACCGAGGTTAAGATTAGAAGAGGAGAGCTGGACATAGAAAAAATATTGATGAATGAGGATTCTATCAGTATAAGAAAACTGTATGTGACTAATCCTTATGTAAGATTGAAAGAATCTGTGAATTCGGATGATGAGGCAAGGGAAGATATTGAGAATGAAGAAGTTGCAACCACAAAAGAAAACATAGAGATCATCTTACCTGTCGGCTTGTCCATAGATGACCTAAGGGTGAATAGTGGCCATTTTGTGTTAGACAAAGGTGATCGTCCTGTAGATCTGTCTGATGATGTATTGGATTATGATCATCTTGATCTATCTGATATTGACATAGATGCCAATAACCTGAGTGTAGGGAAGCCATTTTCAGTTGAGGCTAAGATCAATTCTCTTAACGTCGTAGCCAGTGATAATTTTGAGATAAAGGATTTAGGTGTAAATAGTTTTTCTGTATCTAATCGTGGTTTGGTGCTATCAGACTTTTCTCTCGAGACAACAGGCAGTTCTGTAAAGAATTATTTAGAATTTGATTATGATCATTTTGGAGACTTCTCGCAGTTTGCCAAAAAGATTCGGATAGTTTCCGATATGAGAAATTCTCAAATTGCTCTAAAGGACATCAGCTTTTTCTTCAGCGACCTTAAGCAGAATGCGTTTTTCAGGCAGAATAGAAATCGCTCCTTGATGTTATCTGGAATTGTCAATGGAACAATTGATAATCTAGAGGCGGAACAAATTAGATTGGCCGTAGATGATAAGATAACCTTAGAGGGTTCTATCAGTGCCGCTAATTTTACTGATCCCAAAAAGGCACTTATTAATATGTATATAGATGAGCTGAGTTCTTCTATGACTAATCTCAAAAGTGTAATACCAGGTTTTGATCCGCCAGCTCAATTTTTTAAGTTAGATCCGATACGCTTTAGTGGAGATATAGAAGGATTCTTTAATGATTTTGTTGTATACGGGGCTCTTGAGAGTGCCCTGGGTAAGGCGCGTTTGGATACACGTTTGGATACAAAAGAGGGTGTAGAGAATGCTCGCTATTCTGGAGAATTAGCCTTACAGGATTTTGATTTAGCAGCATGGACCGATAATCCAGATTTTGGTAACACCACACTATCGGCAAGGATTATTGACGGATTCGGCTTATCGATAGACAATCTCAATACAGAACTAGAATCAGAATTACAAGCCTTCCAGTATAAGGGCTATGATTATAAAAATATTAGTCTCAACGGATTATTTGAGAAGAATCAATTCGATGGCACCTTCATTGCTAATGATCCCAATTTTACAGCAGACTTTGATGGTAAAATAGATATACAGGATAAGGCTTTCTCATCTGTTTTTGAGGCCAATATCGAAAACCTAAACCTGAAAAATCTAAACCTGTCCAATGACGTATCCGAGATTAAAGGAAGATTGGATTTAAGCCTTAATGGGTCATCTATCACCGATTTCGAAGGAACGGCTTTGATAGAGAACCTCGCGCTTAATTTTAAAGAAAAAAACTTTGATTTTGATAGCCTGTATCTTACGTCTTCTCCTACAGATGCAAATCGACGCAACATTGTTTTGGATTCGGATTTCTTATCGGCGGCCCTAGATGGTCAGTTTGATTTAGCGGTGCTGGATGATTCATTTAAGTCGATACTTGTGGATAATTATCCTGGTTGGGCAGAGTATTTGAATATCAAAAAGGGTAGAGCGATTACTACTAATCAGGATTTTACTTATCGACTGAACATAATAGATACTGAGGATTATCTCGAGTTGCTATCCATATATGATCTGCAGCTACAGGGTGTTGATATTGAAGGTTATTATAAATCACAATCAGAAGCGGCATATTCTAACATTAAGGTAAATGAGATACTATATAAAGATAATTTGGGGATAGATAGTCTACGTCTCAATCTTAGTCTGGTCGAAGACGAGACACGCATGAGTATAGATGCTGACCAAGTTATATCAGGGTTAAAATATAGAGACCCACTAAGTATCAGTACGGTGGCTAATGGCGATGTGATAGATCTAAGAATAGAAACAAGTAACTTATTAGATTCCTTGGCCTATCTCGCTTTCAATACAGAAATCAGACCTGACGGAAATAATATAAGAATGCATCTGGATCATAATGATATAAAGATGTTTGGTACGCAATGGCAGATTGGTGGACAGAATGATATACTTATTGGTTCGGGGGAATTCGATATAAAGAATTTATTGTTGACGGATGGTCTGAGAAAAATTGTGGTCGAGGGCAATCAAGAAGAATTGAGAGTCGATTTCAAAAAGTTAGATTTTCTTTTACTCAATGGTATCATAGATTATGATAAGATCAGATTTGCTGGGGAAGGAGATATGCAATTGTCGGTACAAAGTGTTATGGACAAGCCTCGGGTCAACTTAGATATGATCGTCCCAACTTTGACACTGAATGATGTAGATTATGGAAAGCTGACTGCTTCCGTCTCAGACCGTAATGATGGCCAGGTCGATATCATCTTGAGAATAGACAAACCGGCCGATGACATGCTGGTGAAAGTAGAAGGTGAAATTACCAAAGAGAATAAGGCAGTAGAAGGGAAGGTCACAGTGAGGAATTTGGGAATGGAAATATTTGAGTTTATAATAGATGATGGCATCTCAAGGACTTCTGGTGACGCGGTTATAGATGCTCGTGTATTCGGTAGTCTGGATGATATAAAAATAGATGGCATCGCTACGATCAATGATGGTTATACCCAAGTAGACTACCTCTCTAATTATCTCAAGCTGGGAAGTCAACCTATTACCATAACAGACAAGTTTATAGACTTTAGTCTGGTTACATTAGAAGATAGATTGGGCAATGTTGCGACGATGGAAGGTGGACTTAACCACGATTTTTTTGGTGACTTTTCCTCTGACTTACTCATGAGCTCTGATAACTTTCTGGCCTTAGATACTGATAAGTATGATAACTCGACTTACTATGGGACGGGCATAGGAGAGATGACCGTAAGCTTTAGTGGTCCTTTTCACAGCACAGATATAGAAGTGGATGCTATCTCCAAAACAGGTACTGTACTGAATATACCTATAGAGGATAGTTACGATAATTATAATGAAAGTTTTATCAAATTCGTCAATAGAGACACTATCAATCAAAGTAATCTAGATTCCACCTTAGTGGAAGGTGTCAAGCTGGAAGGCGTCGATATAGAAATGAACCTAACGGTCACACCTGACGCAGATGTTAATATAATATTCAACGAGGCCACTAATGATGTCATCCGAGGAAAAGGCGAGGGAGACCTCAGAGTGGTTGTGTCGAGAGAAGGAGACTTTAATGTATTCGGTGATTACGAGGTCTACGATGGAGAATACCTTTTCCGAGCGTGGGGAGTTGTCACTAAACCGTTTGCTGTAAAGAGGGGAGGACTGATAACCTGGACAGGTGATCCTATCAATGCCAATCTCAATATCGAAGCCGATTATGAAGACGTGAGAGTTCCGACCAATATATTTTTAGCAGAGTATATAGAATCAGGTAATGCCCAACTCAAAGCCGAAGCAAGAAAAAGAACGGATGTAGACCTGACGATGAAACTGACGGGGACACTCTATAATCCGATAATTAATTTCGATATAGATTTTCCTGAGTTGCAAGGTGAGCTAAAGACTTTTACCGATGCCAAGATGCGAACCCTCTACGAAAACGAAGCCGACCTCAACGAGCAGGTCGCTGGTCTCATTCTCTTTCGTAGTTTTTTACCAGCTAATTCTTTTGGTAATGTGGTAGCGACGGGTCGTGGTGTGGTCGAGACGGGATATAATACCCTGAGCGAATTTATCTCTAATCAATTGTCGTATATGCTGTCAGGTATATTACAGGAGGCACTCAAAGAAAATGGATTTATTAGTGGAATTGATTTTGAGATCGGCATAAGTAAAAATGCGACACTGCTAGATGGATTAGATAATACGAATAACATCAATTATCTCCCGGACGAAGTCGAAGTATCACTGAAACCAAGGTTCCAAAATGACAAGTGGGGTTTTGACTATGGAACCAGTTTTGTCAATACTAAAAACTCGAATAGAGGGACGTACTTGATCCACGATTTTGCGCTGGAGTATTTTTTGACCGATGACAGAAGACTCAAGTTACGGGTATATGGCAAGTGGGATAGAGACCAAGTCCAGTTTCAGAACGAACAGAAATACGGCGTCGGACTTAACTATAGAAAAGAGTTCGGTAATCTCGTAGATTTCAAAAAGGCTTTATCTCAGGACATCGGTAAGCTTAAGAGTGATAAGGTGTCTAATTGATTATTGGTAATCAATTTGGTTTGTTACAAAATGGAAAGTAAAGCACATGTAATTATAGAAAAGATGTCCGATTGGGAACTTAACAAGAAGAACAAATTCCTTGAAAAGTTTCTAAAGAATATGACTGTAATGAATAGAGCTATTTGGGATGATAACGAGTTTAGCGAATCTGAAAAATTGGATTGCCTAAAATGGTCAAATGAGCTTGCGCATAGAATATGGAATTTAAAAGATAATTTGGAACAGGCAATAGATCAAGACAGCGGGAATCAATTTCTAAGTCATATACTATTCTATCGTAATCAACAGCCAAAGCTAGGAGGACATTTGGGCGGAGTACTGAAATTAACTTATAATTCTTTAGAATGAAGTTCAACGACAATAATTTGTCAAAAATTAAACCTGAATTAATAATTATCAAATTAATAAAGAATCAAAATATATTTCTTTTTGAGCTTTTAGATGTTTACTCGAAATGAAAAACCAGAAATATTTTAAGTCAGTCAAATTTACGAATAAACACCATCTTGAAATATCTGAGCTGCTATATTTTCAAAATCTGAATGCGGCAAAGCAAGAAAAGTACCTCCAAAATTTTGAAAAGTTTTTCTGTAAAGGAAAATCAGCTAGATTTTTATATATCATTCAAGAATCATTCTGCCAAAAATATAAGATTGGTATCACCAATAATTTGAATAAGAGACTTTCACAACTACAAACTGGAAATCCCAATGATTTGCATTTTGTTGCATGTTTTCATTCTGAAATAGGTGACGAACTTGGATTAGAGATAATGTATCTTGAAAAATTTCTACATAAGAACTATAAGTCCAAAAATATAAGAGGAGAATGGTATGAGTTAGATGTTAAAGAAGTAGTTGATATCTGCATTTTCATGGATGAAGCAAGAGAATTATTTATAGAATTTAGCGGAGTAGGTAACGAACTTGAAGAATATGATAGGAGAATAGAAGAAATGCTTGAAGAAGAATAACGATAGGTAGTATCACAACATATCCTACGAGATACACTGGATAAATGTAATCCTTTAAAAGTCTCTTATTCCCTCCTCAGATTAAGCATATTCAAAGCACAATTTTGGTGATTGCCTACTGTGAGTGCATGGCTTTCTTTGGTCTTAGTGTTATTAGCATAACGAGCAGGTGACCATTTAGGCATATCGCAGACGGCTTGCAATAATAATTGGTCCACCTTTTCTTGATTAGACGACCAAAAGATTTTTGGATCAGAAATACCACCTTCTTCGTCAATAGAAAAAGTAATAGCAGCCAAGTCATATCCTGTAAAAGTAGAATCCGATAACTGAGAAAGAACCGACTCATCAAAGTATTCTCTCAGGGCATTTTCTCCTCCTGGAAAATTCGCACTATAATCAGGATGCACGATGAACGAAAAATCAAATCTCTTAGGATCATTATGAGTGAGATTATTGTCAGGCATATAGAGTAAGTCTACATATATTTTTGACCCATCATCAGCATTGATTAACTGTCTTTTTTGGTCGATAGATAGTATGCCGTCTTTGCTTTTGTTCTGTACGATTTGTCCACCTTCGAGAGTAGTTATCTCTAGAGAGATATACTGTTTGACATCTGATGGTTTAAAGATTTTATTAAGGTCTTTTAGTTCTTTAGCGCTTTGCACGGCTTCCTTACTTAGGGATAGTGGCTCATATACTTTATTGACTTCCAGTTCTGTTACAGCCAAATTTGATTGGCTCGATAAGCTGAAATATCCTAAAAATACAAAGCTGAAATGTATGAGTGTTGTGATTGTTTTCTGATGCATACACTAATTTACTAAATATAGAATGTCTGCGCCAAGTGACTTCTTGCAAAAAACTTGTTAAAAATGAGAACGTACTAGTTTTTCAAAGGCCCAAAGAAGCCATAGTTTTTGAAAGATCGAAGACAATTTTTTTGGATTAAATATGTCTAATAAATGTCACTTAATAGGCCCTAAATATTGGTCACAGAGCATGTCAAGTCATTTGTACTTGTCATACTTTTTTTATTTGCCAAAGTAGAAAACAGCTGTTCTAATAAATTCAAAAAATATAATTCATCAAGAGATAGGGTATCGGTTAACTCAGTTGTTTTAGATACGTAAGACATTTTCGAAACGACATAAATCTATACAAATGGAAATAGGAAATATGAAAAATTACGACGGGATGTTCTCAAAATTTTCTTCTCGCAAAAAGGGTCATATTATTACCTATCTGTTGACCTTGATTTCATTGAGTATGTTTGGTCAGATAGCTCACTTTCCATTTGATACAGATTTAAATGATGTGGTACAAGGTTATGTGCCTACACAGCAAGGGAGTCCAGCAATAATCTCTATCGATGGCAACCAGGCAGTAGAGCTGGAGGGCGATGAATATTTGGTGTTACCCGATGCCCTCCATCAAAGCATCAATCCCAATCAGGACCTAGAAATTCAGATTAAATTTAAAATAACTGATACATACGCTGATTCGCCGTACAGTGGTAATGGCCTATTTGGTAATGAGGGAAAGCGCATTTTGGTCAGTAATAAGTTCCATCATATTTATGATTTGGGATTTGAGATTTATACACAGTATATGGATAATGAATACCGCTTGCTCATGTCCTTTGGTGATGACCTTGTTTCTGGAGGTACATTTATATTCACCAATGTGATCGAAGAAGATGAATGGGTGGATCTGCGATTAATATTTAGATTGAATAAGGATGTTCCTGATATTGTCTATAAAATAAATGGCTACTATAGCCACTTCCCACTGAATTATTTAGATGTCAATCTGTTCAAACAATCTTTGAATACGCAAGACATTTGGGTAGGGACAGATGATGGGAATTTCCAGCAATTTGAAAACTATGCCTATGCGGAAGTAGCGATAGATTATCTCAAAATTTTCAACCCTGTCTACGATGGTAATGCTTCATTAGTCTCTGCGGCTTTAGATGCCATGGTTGATCATGTTAATGGTACCAATGTCCTGACACAGTCAGAGCAATTAGCTCAAATGACGACCATTTCCAATGAGTGGGATGATGATACATTTACAGATATTACGTTAGATGTTTTGGACTATATAGATGCTTATGAGCAACATATCGGTCGCGTATTTATTAATTATCCTGATGCGATTAACCCAAAAGAGGTTTCAGTGGATAGAGCCTTGCAATATATGTTAATTCAGTATTGCATTGATAATGAGTATACCAATGATAATGTAGCAAATATGGCGGGCATAGATTTTATAGATTATGAAAATATACTAGGGACTATACCTGCTTCAGCACCAAGGGTTTCGAGTTCTGCCTCTATTGATGGTACATATAACTCACATCCCGCTTACTACCTCAACAATCAAGATTTTGTTATTCGTCCAACAGGGTTCTATGTAGCTCCAGGCGAATTGGTTGATATTACCTTACCGTCTAGTGTCGTGGATCAAGGCGTACGCATTCATGTGGGGGCTCATTTTGTAGACCTAAGAGAAGACTCCCAATTTTTTGGAAGATTTCCAACCATGGCAACAAAGTTTCCTGTGGATAGTACGACTATGACTGTCACCAATCCATTTGGTGGAGCGATCTATTTAATTTTTCCCGATGGCTCTAATTTTGGAAGTGTAAATCTTCAAGTAGCCGATGCGGTAAAATCGCCTTACTATTCATCAAAGGCAGGATTTTCGAATTCGCTTACGACATTTCAAACAGATCTCAGTGATGCAAATGTACAATGGGTCGATGTAGAGACTGACCATTTCATGGCCACCTTTCCTAGAGCCTTAGCTATTATATCTCCAGATCCTGGACCCTATATGAACCCCATAGATGGAATGGTTGCTAATTTCAACATCATTACAGGACGACCTGCACAAAAGATAAGGTCGGAATATATCATTAGCGAGCCACAATTGTATACTAGTGGGACTATTTCTGCCTCGTATCCTATGTCTATTATCAACGGCAACTTAACGGAGTCCGATGAATGGGCCCTACCTGTGTCTGCACTAGATCCCGATAAGTATATAAATACATTTGAAGGAACGACTTTGATTCATGAATTGGGACATTTACATAACATGCCTACTATGTATGATGAAGATGAAACCAATGTGGATGTACCTACAGTCATGGGGATTCAGACAGCTTTCAATCTGCCTTTGGATACGGCATTTTATTACAGTTCAGGTTTTCAATTTTTAACCAGAGATCAAGCAGCACTTGATTGGATGTTAGACACCAAATTTAGAACTAAGCAAATGGCAGAGTTTCTAGAAGTCTCTTACCAGTTGAGAGGCATTGCTAAGTATGTTGATGTTGCAGCTTTACATACGTGGGACTCACTAGGTTTGATACATCAATACTGGTATGACGAAGCGCTTGCTTCCGGCATGAATCCAATGGGCATACAACAAGTGTCACAAGACGAATATATCGAAGTGGCATCAAATCAATTGGATTATAATTTTGCGCCTTTATGGGACTTTTGGGGAAGTTTACCTTCTGATACTTTAAAGAATCAATTAGATAGTTACAACCGTGAACTAAGAATCAGAGATCGGATTTTGCATTACAGAAATTTGGTTCCTCTTAATGCAAGTGAATTCTTGACAGTATATAATGAAATTACACCGAATATTGAACAACATCATGTAGTACGTTATGATGACTTACTTCAATACTATGATGCATCAGTGGCAGATTCTATCATCTTTAGAATTGATGAAATTCTTTGTGATTATTTCGATACCAATTGTACGTCCACGGATGTCGATGTGTTATTAGAACCAGATGCCATAACCCTGTTGCCCAATCCAACTGTTGATATTTTTGAGATACAAGGCCCGATGGGGAATTACACCATTCGAATTTTAGATGCCGCAGGTAATTTGGTTCAAACTGTGACTTACTCAGGGTCACAACATGCCATCGATATTTCGATGCTTCCTGCTGGATTGTTGTTTATAGAGATCAATAATCCCAACAACTTGACTTGTATGAAAAAGATAATCAAGTTCTAATAGCTATTTGCTAATAGAGCTACTATTTAATAATTATGAAAAAAATCAACACCATATATACATCACTAAAATTTATCACAATGTCTAAAAAAATAATCTTGGGCCTTTGGATGACCATAGGCATTGCAAGCCTGTCTTTCAGTCAATCAAATGAAAGTGTAGAAGTGAGACAATCAACGAAACAGACCATTAATGCAAGTGAAAATAATTCAATATCAGAGCTGAAAACAAATGAGATACAGGCTAAGCCAGTGGAAGCAACTACAAGTAAAGTGAGAAATAAGTATAGAATACGAAGGTGCTGCTCTGTAGATCATCATGGAGCACATAAAGGTCTTATTTCGGAATATAGAAAGGGAAGATTAAATAAATCATTTATTCGAATGAAAAAAAAATGACAGAGTGCAGGATTGAGAATTTTGTTCGGAACTACCATTATATAGTGTATCGATAATATATGCTATCCAATGGGTTTTTAATATAGTCAGACGGAAGTTCATCTTCATTTATCTTTTCAAATCCATTTTTCTCATAGAACTTTTGAGCAGCAACGAATTGTGTCATGGTGCCAAGAAATATATGTTTTATTCCTTGGTCGCGTGACCATTTTAGGGCAGTTTGTAAGAGGTTCTGGGAGAGCCCTATCTCTTTCCCACGATATCCTTTTCTGACAAACATCTTAGTTAGAATAGCGCAGTGATTCTCTTTTTTTGAGATCGCGATAGTTCCTACGACTTCCTGATCGCAAGTAGCTACCCAATAATTGTCTGGGATGATTTTGACTGATTCAGTACGTGAAACGAAGATAGGTTGCTCAAACTCTGAGGCAATTTCTGCCATCATTTCAGCGATCTTCTCCTTTTGATACTCTTGATATACGGATATGCTAATAGGTCTGGACATAAGATTATAGTTCCTTTTTATAATCCAATCCTCATATTGATAAGATGTTTTTTGAATCCAGCTTTTTCGTAGGCGCGCAAAGCGGAGTCGTTGTCACTATAGACATCCAGTCTGAGTTCCGTTATATTTTTTTGCTTGGCAATATGGACAAGTTCATCCATAATTTTTCCATTGACACCTTGTCCTCGGTACTCTGGTAAGACATACATGAATCCCAAATATCCATAATGGTGATGCCTTAGATAGGGCTTGCCTTCTCTTATATCTATATAGGCCGAACCGACTAGTTCGTTATCGATTTCTGCGACAATAACATCTGTAGTCTGAGAATCTATCATGGCACTAATATCATAATAACTGATCGGATCAGGCTTTAGTGTTTCGTCCCATGGTCGCTCTGCTGTAATTATACCTTGCTCAAAATTTAGTAGAACACTGAGGTCTTCTTTTGTCGCTTTTCTTATGACGAGATTTTCCATTATTCAGTAGAGTATCGTTTATCATTTAATACTCCAAAGGTAGGTCAAGGTCATGTGAATTCACTCAGACTTGAGATTTTATTAAGTTATGACGAGTAGATATGTATAAACCTATAAAGCCTGAATGAGCTCCTGTATTTTAACAACAAAGTCTTGGATTTCTTCAGGATTGTTTTCCAAAGAATTATCCAGTGTCCATACTCGATCGTCAATCTGGTAATGTATCGCACCCCAGTCTCCACAATCTGGACAACCATAGGTGGTGTCGGAAGAATCTAATAATAAGTCTGGCGTAGAAGAATAAATGTCATTGAAGTCGTCCAATAGGTTTGACTCCACTACAAGAGCATCAGAAGAAAATGCGGGAGACTCAGAATATCCGTTCTCTATAATATCTGCAAATATTTGACCCTCCTTAAGTAAATACATCTCGGCACAATCACCGACACATTCCCCGAAGTAAAGTCCTATAATGACTTCTGAGTCGCTACTCATACTATTACCCTCCATATTGTTATCTGAGCAACTTTGTAAAAAGATTAATGCTATTATGTAGACCGTTATTTTTCGCATTCTGTTTTTCTATAAAGACGACATTATTAAGCTATTGCGTTGGTATCATATAGGGAATAATGTCCTTTGTTTTAGAGATTCTAAATTTTGAATATTCGCTTTACCATAATAAGTTCTCCATTCATGTTCTGTGATTGCACAAAATAGATACCTGTTTCGAAAGTTGTAAAATCTATGCTATGCTTACCGCGTCCGTCAGTCTGTGTATTTGCCATCAATCGACCATTCTGATCAAAGACCATGATTTGAGACTCTTCAGGAATATTTCGTAGATGCAATGTCTCTATAACTGGATTAGGATAAATTTCTACATCGTTTTTAGATTCCAGATTAGAAGAACTGAGTGGATTACCACCCATAATAGTGAGACCACCATCTGCATCGAATGGATCAGACCACATCTCATTAGTGTAGACATCTTCTCCTGTAAGAGTAAGTAAGAAGGCAGTGACCTGTGCATACTCTTCCTCGGTCATATTGAGCTTTTGCACGAACCGTCCGTCTTTCAGCCTCGCATCAAGGACAGGCGGACTCGCGTTGCCAGTGACACCCTCTATGTCATTATAATGCTCTAATACTTGCCTTATACTGGTAAACTGCCCATTATGCATTAGCGGACCATTAAGTGAACCATCTGGATGAAAAATGTCTCTCAGTGTGGGAGATCTCGTAATGCCCTCATCTGTATCAAATCCATTGGCAGCTAAAAAGACGCCATTACTTCTACTCTGATCATCTATAGAAAAGGAAGGTGGAATATGGCAGCTTGCGCAGGCCACTCCGCCTCCTATTCGGTTGCCATTACCATCAAATTGTACTCTCTCTAAGAACAACTTCTTACCTGCATTCTCATCATCTGTGAAATTAGGAAAAGGGATAGGGTCACCATTGACCATCGCTCTTCCTGCATCATATCTCGAATCAAAAGACTGAATACTTCTGACAAATTGTGCTAATGCTAATTGTATTCTATCTTCAGTAATTTCTGAGTCTCCAAAAGCCAATTCGAATAAGGTTTCATAATAGGAAACCGTATCTAATTTGGTTAGGAGTTCGCTTATGTCTGGATTGCCAAATTCTCCGCTATAACCCATCTCCGTATGATCTTGTATAGGCTGCGTTGTCTGCTCTTCCAAAGTCAAAGCTCTTTCATCCCAGAAAAATTTTGGTTCTTCTGAAAACCTGGCATTGACTAATCTCATAGAGTGTCTTCCAGTCAACCCAAATGACCCAATACTCAATGTATTAAGATCACCAAAGGCCGCTTCTTGCTGATGACAGCTGGCACATGCCGTATTGTTATCAGAGGACAATTTCTTATCATAAAAGAGCACCCGACCTAAGGTCGCACCTTCGTCCGTGATGGCATTATCCCGTGTATTATCCAGTTGTATATAATCAGGAATGTATTGAAAAGCGTAGTTGTATAAATTGTCTAAGTCTATCGTGCCCAGACTAAGGCAGTAGACCGCCGATACGAGCACTAATGATAATCCAAGTTTCTTCATAATTATAAAACTAAAAAGAATACAAAAACGATGCTCGCAATAAGAAGGGATGCTAAAAAGAGATCAAAGTGACACCTACACCACCAAAATCTTCATTGGGATGCCATATTTTCTTGATGTCTTTGTATTCTTTTGCTTTTTGCCAAACTACTTTTTTGAGTACGCCTGATCCTTTGCCATGTAGTATCTTAACCTGAGTAAGACTACTTATCAGCGCGTTATCCAGGAACTCTTCTACAGAGTCATTAGCATCCATCTTAGTATAACCACGTATATCCAGCTTGGACTCCAGTGTCTGAGTATTGACAAGAGTATCGGTAGTTATACTTTTTGTTTTGGTTTCGATGGGTTCATTGGCTAGGATGATCTCGGATCGAGGTACTTCAAAGTTCATGATACCCATCTCGATTTGTACTTTCTTATCGTCAAAACCGATCACCTTCCCAGATTCACCACCGGACCTAAGTTTGACAAATTGCCCTATTTCCAGTGTTTTGACCTGTTCTATTTGTTTTTTGAATACGGCCTCAGACAGATCGGACATTTCGCTTTTCTCCTCTTTTCTCTTTTGCTTTATTTCCTTCAGCGCAGCCTGGGCAGTTTCTATTTTTTTGTCCTTTTTTATATCTCTGATTAGTTTTTGGAGTTCCTTTTCATATTCTGACAGATTGAGATATTTTTTTTCTTTGGCTTCGAGTTTTAGCTTTTTACGTTTGATGGATAGTTCATCTTTCATTTGCTCATAGTTTTTGATGAGCTTTTTTAGTTTGAAAGATTCGTCATAATTTTCTAAAAGCTTCTCTTCCAATGCTTTTTTCTCATGCTGTAAGTCTATAAGTAGCCTATCAACAGTCTTGGCATCTTTACCCGCTTTCTTTTTAGCATAATTGATGATGTGCTCTGGCATCCCGATTTTATCCGCAATCTCAAAAGCAAAAGAACTTCCTGGCTGACCCACCTTTAGCCTGAATGTCGGCTTCAATTCGTCCCTGTCAAATAACATGGCACCATTCAGTATTTTTTTAGACTTGTAAGCGTAATTTTTGATATTGGAATAATGCGTTGTAATTAGTCCAAAGCATGATTTTCTAACCAATTGATCCAAGACACCTTCAGCAATCGCTCCTCCGACTTTCGGATCAGACCCACTACCAAATTCATCTATAAGCACGAGTGACTTTTTATCCGCTTTTTCTATGAAAAATTTCATATTCAATAGTCTCGAACTGTATGTACTGAGATCTCCTTCTATCGTTTGTTGATCTCCGATGTCGATCATTATTTTGGAGAAAACGCACATTTCTGAGTCGTCACCGATAGCCACCAGCATCCCTGATTGGAACATGAGTTGGTTTAGGCCTAAGGCTTTTAGCGCGACGGTTTTTCCACCAGCATTGGGACCACTGATGACCAGCAGAGGTTTGTTAGGTTCTAGTCTAAGGGTGTAGGGAACGGTCTTTTTATCTTGTTTTTGGTTGAGAATGTAGAGTAGGGGATGCACAATCTCATTTAGTGAAAATGACTGTTTAGGGTTTACTTTGGGTTTTGTACCATTATATTCTCTGGCGAATATGGCTTTGGATCTTATAATGTCATATCGAATGAGTATACGTTCCCATAGCAGAAAATCATCAAGATGAGGTCTCAGTTGATTACTCAGATTTCTTAATATTTTATACACCTCATGTCTCTTTTGAGTTTCCAACTCGAATAGGTCATTATTTAACTCGACAACTTCCTGAGGCTCTATATAGACTGTCTTTCCTGTGGCGGACTCGTCATGTATGATTCCTTTGACCTTCCTTTTGTTTTCTGCGCTCACAGATAATACACGCCGACTATTTTTGAAACCCTCTAGATTCTCAGACAGATAATTAGCACGCTTGTATTTTTCGATTATAGATCGGAAGAGTCTGTCCAGTTCTCTTTCCTTAGATGAGATCGCTGAGAATATGTTCTTAAGCTCAGGAGAAGCGGTTGGTTTGATCTTTCCTTCGTCAGAAAATATTTGGTCAAACATTTTTAATAGGGCAGGGTCGAGAATGATCTGTAGCGATATTCTATGTAGCAGTGGTAACTTTTCCTTTCTCTCTTTATCACGGAAAAAGTCAGTTATGCTATGTATCAGTCTGAGATGATTATTGATGCGTAGATAAGACTCTAGCTCCAGTACATAATTTTCTGTTCTCAGCAATCGCAGTTCTTCTAGGACCGATTCATAATGATACAGTGGAAAATCCATCTGCATGTCTATAGATAGCTGGTACTCTAGTATCTCATCTAGCATATCATTGATAAGAGCAGATGAGTCAAAGACTTTCATCTTTAGGATCTTGTTTTTTGCTGGCATACCCATGCAATGGTCACTCAGCCTCTCCAATATCTTATTGAACTCTAATTTTTCGTATAAATCCTCAGGATACACAAGCATGATGCAAAGATATATGACTCGAAATAATTAACAATTATCCAGTAAATAGGTGTGATATTTGTTACATATATCTAATATCTATGGGCGGAAATAGTTTTGGAAAAATATTCAGAATCACCACTTTTGGTGAATCACATGGCCTCGGTATGGGAGTCATCATAGATGGATGCCCTCCTATGGTGGAAATAGACGAAAACTATATCCAATCAGAACTAAATCGACGTAAACCAGGACAGTCCAAAATAGTGACCCAAAGAAAGGAAGATGACCGATTCGTGATACAATCAGGTGTGTTCGAGGGTAAAACGACCGGTACGCCCATCTCTATTTTTATACCGAATAAAGACCAAAAATCAAAGGACTATAGTCATATCAAGGATAGCTACAGACCATCTCATGCTGATTATGTCTATCAAAAAAAATATGGCATCAGAGACTATCGGGGAGGCGGTCGCTCATCGGCCAGAGAAACGGTGGCTAGAGTTGCAGCTGGAGCTATTGCCAAAACCTATCTTAGATCACAAGGTATCTATATCAATGCAGGTGTAACTCAGATAGGCCACATTAGTCTGGATACTCATGTCAAGGATATCAATTGGTCACTGACAGAAGAGAATATAGTGCGCTGTCCTGATCTGGATAAAGCCCATCAGATGCAGGCTCTTGTAGAAACTATAAAAAAAGAAGGCGATACCATCGGTGGAAAAATTACTTGCAATATATCAGTTTGTCCTATAGGTTTGGGCGAGCCAGTTTTTGATAAGTTACATGCTGATCTAGGTAAGGCCATGTTATCTATTAATGCTGTCAAGGGTTTCGAGTATGGTTCTGGTTTTGATTGCATTACAATGCGCGGATCGGCTCATAATGACATCATAGAAAAACAGGGTGAAGAAGTCATGACCACATCCAATAATTCTGGTGGAATTCAGGGAGGTATCAGTAACGGTATGGACATATACTTTAATGTGGCCTTTAAGCCTGTGGCAACCATCATGAGAGACCAGAAAAGCATAGATCACACTGGGCAATCTGTTACTGTAAAGGGGAAAGGCCGACATGATCCCTGTGTGGTTCCTCGTGCAGTTCCTATTGTGGAGGCAATGGCTGCATTGGTTATAATGGATCATTTTCTTAGGTATCAAGCGTATCATAGGCCAAGCTAATAATTGCTCAGTCATGCAATTCGAGCCCATACCCATCCTCAGCAAAATAAGAGCGCTCTATGATATGCCCAGAAGCAAAGAGCGTTTCGACAAATATCTCTATCTATTACAAGGTATAGAAAAGGAGGATATGATCTTACCCATTGCCTCTTTCAATCCGATGGGAAATCAAGTGGCATCCGCCCAACTTAATAAGCTTATAGAATTAGGAGCAGAATCTATACTGAATGAAGTTATAGATGAAACTAATGATAATATAAATATTGATAATAGGGTGATCCAAGTCGCCATCAATCTGGTGGATGATGTAGAAGGCTCTTGGTCTGAGCATTATACGACAGATTACAAAAGTAAATTTGAATTTGTCAACTTATTGAATAGGGGCTTTTGTACGCCTATCTTTTGGACAAGTGAGGTTTTGTCGGAGATTAATATACGCGAAAGAATAATAGAGTATCTGAGACGCACGATGTTTTGGGTAGAGAATGGCCAGCCACAATCCTTACAAGACTGTCTGGACCAAGAAGTTTATGTGCAAAGCGGATTGGATAATTCTTCTGCTCTAAATGAAAGCGAACTAAAATTTTTAAAAGGATTCTTAAAGCAGTATGGACAGACCCAGGATGCAATTTTGATATATAACTTTTTTTATGGAGACGAGGGTTCAGAAAATTTGAGTTATATTAAATGCTGTATAAAAAGGAATGGTGGTTTTGAGTATTCCAAATATCTGGCGAGTACCTAGTCGTCAGAATTAACTAGTTCTCAGCTGCACATTTAATAAATAGCTTAATTAAAAACCTACTTTAAATTTTGAAAAGATTACTACTCGGACTATTATTCCTGATCTTGGCAGGCCTGTTTGTCAGTTACCTATGGATAAAAAATATCAACAACTATAAGCTATCAGGGGAAGTCCTAATAGAAAACAATATAGCTCCGATCAAAATACAGCGCGACGAATATGGCATGTCTTATGTGATAGCTGATAGCAAGCCTGATGCTATAAGAGGACAGGGATATGTAGAAGCACAGGATCGCTTATTCCAGCTAAGTTTTTACCGAGCCATTATCAAAGGTGAATTGGCTTCTATACTCGGCCCATCTATGCTCCAATCAGATATACAGATGCGCGTACTAAACCTTACAGCACAAGCCAAGAAAAATTATATACATCTTAATCAAGATTCTAAAAATTTTCTCAGCTGGTATTGTGAAGGATTCAACGCATACTTGAATGTGGGTGCGGAAGAATGGCCCAAAGAATTGGATATGTTGGGTATGCAAGTAACTTATTTGACACCAGAAGAGGTGCTTGCTTTCATACACTTCATTGGGTATAGTCAGGCTCAGAATATGAATGACGAAATCCTCAGTCTCAATCTCAGCGCACACATGAAGAATGCAGATCTCTTACGACCGCTGAATCTGAACCCTGACCGAACAGGACCACTTTCTTTTTTGTCCGACTCTGTGACGATAGGAGAATCTATACCTAAGTCTATTAAGAACCCATCACAACCCAATAGCTTATTGCCTAAACCAGAATTGGGGTCTAACAACTGGGCCATCGCCAGTAGTAAATCCAAATCTGGTAAACCGATATTGGCGAATGACCCACATTTGGATGCTAGATTATTACCGGGGATATTTTATCCTATCGGCCTTTTTTGTCCTGAGTTCAGATGTGTTGGTGTTTCTTTGCCTGGAATACCAGGCATTATCTCTGGTCGAAATGAAAATGTGGCCTTCGGTGTAACCAATGGATACGGCGATAGTCAGGATTTATTTATTGAGCGGATAGACCGTGACAGTTTTTTGTATAAGGGTGTATATATGCCTCTCAAAACAAGACGTGAGGTCATAAAAGTAAAGGATAGCACTGACGTCGAAATTGTAGTAAGATCAACAATCCGAGGTCCGATTATTTCTGATTTCGAAAGTTTCGGAATAATGACGGATGATGATGTATGTCTTAGAACATCTCAGGCTTATGCAAGAAGTGCTTCTTTAGGACTAGAGCGCTTTATGGAGGCAAAGAATATTGACGATTTCAGTAAGGCCTTATATGATATAGATAATATGTTTTTTAACTATGTCATGGCAGATAGTCAAGGCGGGATTGCGCACCAATCTACGGGACTTGTTCCTAAGAGACTGAATAATAATGGGAGTATTCCCGGAGATGCGACGATACGCGATACGTGGGCAGGTTTTGTTCCATCAGAAGAATTGCCTGGCACTAAAAGCCCTAGTAAGGGATGGGTAGGAACAGCTAATCATGATACAAGACCAGATGATTATGCATATTACTATAGTTCGCATTTTGCGCCTTACTATCGGTATAAGAGAATAATAGAAATGATGGAAGGAAAGGACAAGCTGGACGCTCAGGAAATGTGGAATCTCGTCATAGATTGCAAAAACAAGCAGGCAGAAACTCTCGCTCCTATTTTTGCCAAAGCGCTTGCTACGCAAGAAGACACTAAAGAATTAGCCAATGCCCTGGAGTCATGGAATTATCAAGACAAGATAGATCAAGTAGAACCGACAATCTATCATACCATCTATTATGAGTTAGTAGACTTAATCCTCAATGACGAATTGCCCGATGATTTAGAGTCTTCATATTGGGGTAATCAATATTATTGGCAACAGAGGATAGATAACATGATACTGGATGGCGAACATGTTTTTATAGATAACATAAGTACCGAAGAAAAGGAATCTCTGGAATCCTTGATTATAGAAGCTGGTCAGCGCGCCAAGAAAATATTAGAAGACAAGTTAGGATCAAGAATGAATGCGTGGACTTGGGGTAAAGTACATCAAGTCACTTTCTCGAGTCCTTTAAGACAAGAGGGAATAGGGCATAACTTATTAGGCGGAGAAGTGATACCAAAGAATGGATCTAATCACACGATTAATAGAGGCGGATATAACAAAACCGTTGATAAGAATTTTGATACGGGTTGGTTTAGTACTTTTAGGATGGTCGCTGATCTCAGTGATGATGACAAAATTATGGGGTCATTATCAGGCGGCAGTGCCGCTAGAGTTTTTCACCCCTACTATAGATCACAACTCAATACATGGAAACGAGAGGAGTGGATACCTTATTGGATATCTGTTGAGCGTATAGAGGAACATGCTAGGCATACTTTAGTGCTGAAATAACTAGGCTTTACTCTTTAAAGATGTAGCCAAGGGTTACAAAAAAAGATCGACCATCCGATGGTATGATTCCTGGTCCTGGATATCCTGTGGCCCTCCTCGTAAAATAATTTTCATCCATCAAATTATTTATTCCTGCATCTATTTGTATGGATTTCCATTTGTATTGGATAGAGAAATCGACTATTTGATAGGCTGGAATTTCTCCTATGATACCACTTCGGAAATCTTCATTATTACTAGCTAAGCTATTTTGGGCGTCGCTATATTGTTGTGATAAATAGGTATGCTGAAATGATAATTTAAAATTATCTATGCTGAATGATAAGCCTGATTTGATATTGGCGGAGGGAATGAATTCTACCTTATTACCCGATACATTATTAGATTGTACATCAAGATAACGTGAGTAAGTGAAAGCTGTATTGAGGAAAGTTGTTAATCGATATTTCACGTTATTATTTCTGATAATATTTATAGGCATATAATTGAGTAAGGATTCAGTTCCGGAGATGATGGCGTTACCGATATTGGTCCTGACTCTATTGGCCCGATCATCTAATACGATCCCAATTCTATTATTGTATAAAATGCTATATAGGTTAATGTCGAAAGATATTACTTTATCTAACTGACCGCTTATACCTGTCTCTATTGTGTATCCTTTTTCGTCTGTGATATCCTCATCAATAACAAAACTTGGGTTAACAACTCTGATATCGCTGAACGTGACAGATCTATAGTTCTCAGAAATATTGAATCGGTATTTTAACTTGTCTTTGATTTTGTAATCTATACCTAGTCCGAGTAATATAAAGTTGCGACTTAGTTCTCTCTCTTCGTAAAAGCGTTCATTAGCAATCGGGTTTCTTGCTAAATCAAAAACGACCTGTTGGTAGTTTCCCAGACTCCTTGTCTTAATGCGCTCTATTCTAAAACCTGGAGTAATGGATAGCTTGTCTTTGATATAAAAGATGTTTTCTCCAAAGACGGCTATATTCAGGTTAGGAAATTCAAAGTTGGATTGATTTGCATAATCAGGGAAAGCGTTAGTTTGTAATTCAAAGTTCGAATCTGCTTCTAGGCTACCTGGTCCTTGTTGAGATTTGTTATTAGCATTGTAATATTTTACCCCTGCTAATAGAATTGATTTTTTACTTACTAGATTATGTTCCTTTAAGTATCGCAGCTCTACACCCAGATTCTTAAAATCTCCTACTATGAGGTCTCTTGGATTAGTATAATTTCCATTAGCATCTACCTCGTCCAGACCGGTAATCGGATTCTCATTTAGTATAGATGGATCTCCTCGGAATCCTACTGATTTGCGTTGGGCATCAAGCCCAAATAAACTAATCTCTATTTTGTTAGTGCTATTGAAAGAATGAAGTAGTTTGATATTATATAACAGCCAATCCACTCCGAACCAATTTCTTTCTCTTGTACTTAGTCGAGGTGTCTCAGCAAATTGTCTATCCGTAAGTCCTCCTGCTTGTTGCGCCAAATAATTAAAGTAAGTTAGCTCTGTGCTAATCTGTGTATTATCTGATATGTCATATCTCATTGACACGAATGCGTTATGAGCTGAGAAATCGCTGTTATCTCTGTATCCGTTCCCTGATTTGTAATTATAAAAAACGTCTGTAGACCACTTGCCAGCATTGTAACCTATAGAGCTATATGTATTATGAAAACAATAGGAACCCACTGTTTGTCTAAGTCTGAAATCCCAAGTTCTATAACGAGGGATACGTCTTATTTTAAAATCCACTAATCCCCCGAACTGAGTTCCATATTGCAAAGAACTTGCACCACGCAATATTTTTATTTCTTCTATGGACTCTGATGGTGGAGTGTAATAGTTTTCTGGGTAGCCAAGGACATCAGCGCTGATATCATAACCATTTTGGCGTGTATTGAAATTAGACGTTCGATTTGGGTCAAGACCTCTACCGCCTATATTAAGTTGCACTCCGCCATCGGAGCCTTCGTATATGTTCAGTCCCGTTATTTCGGCATACATTTGTCTTCCTACATTTGCAGCCTTATTTCCATTCACCAGATCAATAAGAACAACCTCAGATTTCTTTCCAGCAAAGATGGAAGTACCTTCGATATCTTTTAGTTTTCTTGTTCCGAAAACTTCTTTTTTGCGACTCGTAATATTGAGATCCGCAAGTTGTATCTCCAGTGGTTCGAGACCATATCTATAATTATTAGAAAAAGAATCTAGGACTACCGTTTTTAAATTATACCCCTCTGCGAAAAGAATTAGTTCCTGACCAATTATAGGTTCTGTGTCAAGAGAGAATTGCCCTTTTTGATTAGTGGTGGAAGTCATACCACTTGTAACATCTATAATCTCTGCTTCTGCTATACCTTCCTGTGTTTTTGTATCTCTTATAATGCCATTGATCTGTGCATTGATACTCAGGGAGATAAGGAAATAGAATAATATCAGTATAGTGGTCTTATTATTCATGTAGCGGCAGGATATATTTTTTATGAGCCAAACTGTTTTTTACAGTCAATAAATCAACATCAGGATCTATGTAAGGTTGACTTTTTCTGCCATTAAGAGAAGCGTAGCTCTCTACAAATATCTGTATGTTCTGATGACCTTGACTTTTGAAATGCTCTCCCAAGTAATGTGCATACTCAATTATGAAATCCGCCTGAGTTGACATTTGCTTTTGCTGAAAGGAGGTCAAGAAATCCTCGTTCTGAACATAGAAGTGTTTTCCGCTTTGGCTATCGACCACTTTGAAATTAGCATATCCAGTTTTTTCCATGAGCATAACGCGCCAAGAAAAACGATAACCCTGTTCTGTCCAGAATAGATTCCCAGGATATAGGTGACACCTTAGTGGGAATAGAATTTGAACTAGGAAAAATGGAATTAATATATAGGGCGCATACCTATCAAAGTTTATATGTCTTCTATAAGTAAGACCATTACAAAATACGTCATAAGGTATTAATAGAATTTTTGAAAGACCCGATAAGAATCGTGTATGAAATGATGCACTAAAAAATAATAGGCTCGCCGCAATCATAATATATGGAAACATACCTATTGGAAATAATAGGCGTGTCATGATATGAAAAAATAACATGGTCGCAAATGCGTATATCCTAGTGCGTGAGCATATCAAAAAGAATACAATGAAAAGATCATAAATTGCTCCTCCCCAGCTAAACAAATAATGTAACCACTGCTCATCCATTAATGAACCGATGATAGGCAAATCTACTTTGGCTCTTAACCATATACTTAGCGGAAGCGCGTCTATCATCCAATCAGAATTGAGCTTGGCTAGACCGGCATATATGTAGACGATGGCAATCATCAGGCGCAAGGCGTCGAGACTCCATCTTGGGATATATTCATTTGCAAGCCCTTTGTGCTTGTAGGCATCTACAGAAAAGTGCGCATGTGCTGGAATCCAGATCAGTATAAAGGAAAGCAAAGAGACAAGATAGTAATGGTTAAGATATGTCGTCTTATCCATCAATTCTATATAGGTGAAACTCAGAAAGAAAATGATAATGGATAAACGATACTTATAACCTATCGCGAATGAAAAAGATGATAAGCCACAAACAAAAAATAGCAAGTAGGTCCACGGTCCAGGTACAGTCACCCAATCAAAACCATAATAATGAAAATGAAAGGTGGGAAGAATGTATAACTTTTCTATCCAGCCATAATACCAAAATCGGATAAGACTGATGAGCATCAATAAGCCAAATAAAAAACGAAAAGCTGCCAAGGGGGCAGCTTTCGTTGTCTTATTTATATATGAAGGCCAATAGTGTTTCATTAGTCACCATCAGCATCTACAAAATCAACTTGTATATTGAGAGCTTGCATCATATCGACTTTGAGTAATACGATGGCTTTCTGTAATTCGTCATAGACCGCGAGCATTTTAGTATTGTCTTCTTCCACTTGGGTCTTAAAATTAGAATCAAGCGCATCGGCGGCAGACTGAGCAACATTCCATTGCGAGATAATATTGCCAGAGTAATCTATATCAGAGTTGCTTATGTTTTGTATCTGATCAAGATATTGTTTAATACTTGTACCACGACGCTGACCATCATAAGATATACCATTGAAAAAATCTTTAACTGATGTAAAAGCTCGTTGGAATAATAACTTAGAATATTTTTCAGAATAGAAGCCTTCGACGTGACGACTGCTTTTAGATCCTGAGAACTTACCTGCTGGAATTCCGATTTTAGCAGCACGCAAATATTTTTCGTAAAAGAATAAAAAATCATTTACCACCTTGTCTACAGAAGCAGTTCCTGATGATCCATCATTAGCTACAAATTCTGATCTATAACTCTCTGTCCAATGATCGAGGACTTCTGTAGTGATGCTGTACAGTCTTTCTATAAGACTAATAGCGTAAGTGCGTACGTCTTCTTTAGATAATGTGCTTACGATTCCTTCTTCTGTGTCTTCTATGCCATATAATAGATAATCTAATGCAGGAAAGCCTTGCGCTGCAAAGTTAGATGGTAGTATAAGGTTGTAATTATTATTGCTAATATTAGAATGGATAAGTTCTATATTAGTAGGGTAGATATTAGTGTAGTTATGCAGTCCAATTTCTTCAGCTTTTCCGATTTCAAATAGAGAAACGGATTGCCAGGATATATAAGCCTCAAGCCAACTTTCTCTTAGTTTTTCTAAATTCGATGCACTGGGGTCAGCGAAAAATGTCTTGGCTGTTTCGTCCATCTCAGACAAGTCGTTGGCGTAAGCCATATAAGCTGGTATAATTATCTCATCTGCCCAAAAACTCAACATCTCTGATCTATCAAAACTATCCACTCGGTCGATGGCAGAGATAGGGTCTGTATCGTTACAAGACAATGTTGTTACTATGAGTAATATGATTATGCTTATCTTTTGATACATGGTATATGTTTTTTAGCTGCCCGCTTGTTCTACTGTAAAATCAAATTTTTCCGCTATGTCCTCGGACATCTCATCTAATGTATCTGAGCTTATATCCCAAAATCCATTACCAGTTGTTAATTGATTGACGAATCCATCCACTTCTGATTTTGAGAAATAAGAATCAGAACTGTTAGGCTTTCTCAAAAATCTCAGGCTATAGACAAAACCAAATCCTTCTGATAAGTCATGGAAAGCCACACCGAGGTTGCCATCCTGTAGAGCTCGTTTACCTTGTTGGAGATAATAGACCGCCCTTACGGCAATGACTTGTGATACTTTTTCTCTGATGATCTCGGCTTGCTTATCTCTGACGTCATAGTCCTTCGCGACAATCGCGGCCCTTCCCAGTTTAAGAGCTTCGTAGATTTCCGATGCGATACCATTGAAGTCATCATCTTCATCTACTCGACTCAGGTATTTGTTAAGGAAGCTATCGCTGCCTAGCGTATTTAACGGATTAGCGAAGTCAGCTCCAGGCGCACCAAATAGGTAGCCGAATGCCTCATCCCATTTGTGTTCCATTGTCGTATAAGACTTATCTTCCGCAACAATGTCCGCATCATTATTAGACATATTATCACCAGCATCTAATACAGCCGGGCTAAGATAGTTGTTGAGCATCTGGTCAACCATAAGTGCACCTATAAGAGATTTATTGACTGCTTGATTATACTCCAGACCACCACCGTTGATATATCGGACTGATGAGCCGTCAGCAATCTGACCTGCCACTCCGGCTTCGGCCAGTACATCCTTGTTAGGGAAGACCTCAGACACTTGCGCTCTTATCCATGTCTCGAAGTCTGCTTTGATTTCTGAGGATTCTACAGAATTAGAAGAAAAGAAATCCTGAGACGCCGCAACTTTTGATTTGATACTTTTAGAGGAGGCATTAAGGCCAGCTTCAGAGAAGGGATTGGCATCATTGCCAGTTGCTGTCTGATTAGCGAACATCTCAAGCATGACAACATCTGACACATCAAAATCCTTCATTGCAGTGATAAGTTCCGTTGCCATAGCAATTCTTTCGGTTTGACCAGAAAAGGAAACCGTCGATACTCCGTTACGCGTGAATTCATAACTTAAAGGGTTTTCGATATTCGTAATATCTTCTTCTGAGCAAGAGATGATCAGCATTATGGATGCTAGAAGAAATAATGTGCTTCTTACCATGTCCTCTAGGTTATTTTTATTTAGATTAATTCTACTTAGGAGCAAATGTATGGAATTATAGGTCTAAAAACCTAAAGAATTCTTGATAATATCTGTCTTTTAATGGTTTAGAAGTTTTTTACTTCTCCTTGAATTTTGTGGTACGGTTATCGGATCTAATCCTCAGGTGGTAGACTCAGACGAGGATAGAAACGGCATGGCATTCATCTACGAGGAAGAAACGATAGCAGGAGAATTAATTGATGCCATGACTCTTTGGCAAAAGTCTGTGGCTTATGCCGATGGGAAACTACCAGAGAACATGCTAGGCGAAACTTATTGCGATACCTTTTGGGCGTCAGACGAGGGGATCTACATCAGCAAGCTAACCCCTAACTTATTATCTCAATATAACCAACTCATTACCTCCTATCTCGGTTACTTCACTAAAGAATATATTTCTATCAGGGGAGACAATTTGTTCTCTGCTGATACTAAGTATTGGTATATGGGGAACACAGCTTACAACGGTGCACATTACTATCGCATCAAAAATAACCACGATATGATCGAATGTGAAAATTACGGTGGTCATACGCATCACCTGTGGCGTAGCGTGAATGATTTTGGGGCGTGGAAGTCGCATTGAAAAAGTGTTAAGGGAATTGAAGTGTTAAAAGTTGTATTAACTTCATATAACAAATTATCCATCAGACTGTAAAATCATTATAATGAAACTACTACGCTGCACGCTAACTCTCCTCATTATAACTCTTCTTGCCATCTGCAATTCATATTCGCAGAATCTGAGTATATATGATGACGAACAAGACGAAGATTTGTACTATGAAAAGAAATTAAGAAATGAGTTAAAAATAAATCTAGCATATATTTTATTTGGTTATATAGAAGCTTCTTATGAAAGAATCTTGCCCTCAAATTCTTCTGTAGGCTTGGTGATGGGTAAGTCGTTTGAGCGAGATGTTGATATTAATTATGGGTTGCTGGTGTATTATCGTTTATTCTTTGATAGGCATGGTGATAAGGGCTTTTTCATAGAAGTAAATTCTGCGCTATGGAATGAGCCCACTCATTGGAGAAGATCTAATCACGGTGTTAGCCATGGTGCTGGCGTAGCGGTAGGTGGTAAGTTTTTCCGAGGAAAGAGGTTTCACGGAGAATGTGTATTTGGTATTGGCAGTGCTTTTATTGACAATAATTACACTTTCGAAGGTGTTTACCCCAGGTTTGCAATCTCGATTGGTTATAGATTTTAGATTCTTGTAATATCCTGATAATACGAATTGGGCTTTATAAGCATTAATTGCTTTTAACTTTATATCTTTTCCTTGAGGAATCCATTAAAAAATTGAAACCACAAAAAATAAATTGGCGCTATACAATAGGTGAGATACTTATTGTATCAGTGGGTATTCTTATTGCCTTTGGGATCAATACATGTTCTGCGAATATGTCTAAGAAAAGGGAAATGGCAGAATATAAGAAAAGCCTCAAGACAGACATCAATGAAAATCTAAAGAGCCTCAGCCGAATTATAGATAAGCAATCCGAGAAGGTGGAGCAACTGAATCGCTTAGTTGCGCTTCTGGAGCAAAATCATTTCGATATAGATACTGTCGGACATATATTCTATGAGCAGCGCAAGAGTCCAACTTTCTTTCCTGTGAGTGGTACATTCAAGTCATTAGTGGCGCAAGGGGAGATTGAGATATTTAGTACGGAACTGAAAAGAGAGTTGTTTAATCTATATGATACTAACTATGAGCGCACAGAATATAACGGTGTCTTATATGATAAGATATATGTGGATGTCTATGACAAAGAACTCCGTGAAATAATGAATCTGCGGACCCAAGAAATAGAAAATGTAGAAAGACTAAAATCAAAAGCCTTTATCAAAAACATCCTACTTATAATAGACGAGGCAGAGTCCTATCTCGGTCTAATAAAAGTTAGCGAATCGGAAAGTCAAAAATTATTAAATAAGATTGGTTAGTCTTGGTATATTGAGCAGGAACTTGCTATGACAATGGCTATAATATCAGACTTATTATAATGGAGGGAGAATCACTTGGCAAATTGATACCTGCGGTAGTGCTCCTTGTTTTGGGTATAATGGAGTCATTGGGTGGGTTATATTTTGAAGATCGGCGTACGCGTAATGATTTTACCATAGAGTTATTAAGTCTGGTGATCTTACCGACGATTATTCAGCCTGCTATTTTTTTGTTTGTTATATGGGGGCTGAGTATGGGGATGCCGCAATGGGAAGATTATTATATCAGCAGTTCTTTCTGGTGGCATATCTTGGCATTTCTGGTCTTGGATGATATGTCGCAATATTGGTGGCATCGGTTCTCTCACTCTAATAGAAAAATGTGGAAGCTCCACAGGCCCCATCATGTCGTAGAGGAGATGGGCGTGCTCGTTACATATCGTAATGCTGTGATGTATTACGCCTTGATGCCTGGTATTTGGTTTTCGGCGGTATTGGTTTTTCTGGGGATGGGTTATGTGTATTTGTTTTATTTGCCTGTTAAGTTAGTGGTCATCTTATTAGCGCATAGTGCGACGAAGTGGGACAGATTTCTTTATAAGTATAAGATGCTGCACCCAGTCGCATGGGTTGTCGAGCGGACTATATCCACGCCGAGTACTCATTTTGCACATCACGGACTGACAGCGGATGATGGTGTATCACATCCGAATGGCAACTATGGTAATTTACTTTTTGTATGGGATATGATCTTTGGCACGGCTAAGATTACAAGGCAGTATCCAACTAAGTTTGGCGCATGGAATCAGATCAAAGAACCTTGGTATGTGCAGCTCTTCTTTCCCCTCATCAGGTCTAAGGATACTAAGAGCGAATTGCACTCTATAACTACGCCACATGATTATGATCCGTCACTAGATTATAAGGAGTATACCAGATAATATAAGATAGGTCTATTAGATCGTTTTGAAATTACTCGATAGTCACTTCTACACTGTCATCGAAGTCACTGATGTTGGCGATAAGCGTACGTCGCTTTCTTTTGTATTCGAACTCATAAGAGATAGTATCGCTTTCGATGTCGAAGACTTTGTTTTCGCCTACGGTTCCTCTTTGACAGACAATACTGAGGAGATATCGGTTCGTCTTTTTCAGATTGAGCGTTATGCCCAAGATGCTCTTAGTCTTACCTTTTTTTAATCGGACGCATCTTTTTCTACCGAAAATTTTACCCAAGAATAATATGTTAGTCATCATGCGTTTTGATTTATTGAGTGTCTTTTTTTTTTAATCGTTGATTTCGTATGCTTTCAACTTCTCTGACAGGTAATGAATCGTTTCCGCCTGGTCCATGATGACTTTTCTTGCACGATCTAATTCACCCCTCAGATCTTCTACTTTCTCTTGTTTTCTTATATTTTTTTCTTCCTTAAGTTTTTCTTCGACCTTGTCTATGGGAAGTTGATAATTTTCTTTCTCTAAGTCCTTTTCTATCAGATGGGCAAGAGTAAACTCGGGGTCATACTCCTGATAAAAATCTCTCAGAGCTATCAACACATCATACTTGGCACTGGAGCTACCCTCGTAGGATTGTACCTGTTGTATGGTAATTTCCTTATTCTCCAATCTCTCCGAGATTTTTTTGGCTAGGCTATTCATAGATAGCTTGCTTTGACCTCTTAGTCTTTTGAAAGATTGGTTAAACGTACTCATAGAATCGGTTGGATAGATAAAGATATTACTAAGAAATCATAAATTATAATTATTTAGTAATAAATATACACAAGAGTATGTAGCCCAACAGAATATATAATTACTTATTTTAATATGTTATATCCTATATTTGAATTAGTAATCATGCTAATAAAGATTTAGAGCATAGATTAGGTATATATTGTATTATTATCAAAAATTATGATTAAATCTTAAATAATGCCTTAAGAATAGATTGAATTAAATTTTTACAATAGAATTTACGATCTAATTATAAAAGCAAAGAGATATGTTAGAGATAAGACAGAACTGCGAAAACTGCAACAAAGCTTTACCGCCTAATAGTACCGACGCCCTTATATGTACCTACGAATGCACATGGTGTACCGAGTGTAATGATAATCTATTGCATAACGTTTGTCCCAATTGTGGAGGAAACCTGGAGAAAAGACCTATAAGACCTAAGAAAGAATTAGACAGTAATCCTGCGACAGATAAGGTAGTCTATAAGCCCATAGATATGAATAAGTATATACCGATGAGGGAACGGATAAAAAGCATACCACCAGAACATCGATAAATAAGGGATAGGGATTTGAATAAAAAAAGGTGGATAAAATCAAGACTCAGAATTTTACCCACCTTCTAATATATTTTTCAAACCAATTCTTATTAGTGGCGACCGTATACATGCACCTTGGCGCGCTTTCGAGATAAGTTTTTGGAATCATACCAGAATATTATCTGATCTATGAATCTCTTGTTGCCAGCGAGATCTATTACTCTGGAATCTGATTTTTTAGAAAAATTTTGACGGAGTTCTATTTCGTCTCTCTGACCATTTTTGTAGACCACGACCATCTTGTGCATGTTAAGAGATCCATTGGTTACGGCAATTTTGAGTTTGGTGAAAGTGCCTTCTTTTGCGCCTACCTTAATCACATCTTTGTCTAGGCGGTAGTTGACTTTTTTCGACCCAAGCTTTTCCCATTTGTTAATAGTAGGTACTGTAGTAAAACTGGTAAGTGATCCTATAAGGAATAAAGAACATAAAAGAGAAATAATCTGTTTCATGGCGTTTGATTTTAATGTTTATTTTGAATTTGAGTGACGCTTATTAGATCAAAGAAATGCAATAACGTTTAATTCATTAAGAAATATTTAATATTTCCATCATTTAAACCATAAGTTATAGTGTGTCAACTATTGCGGAATAACTATTTCTTATTGACTCTTAAACGAAGAACTCTCTCAGCACACGAGATATCTTTTCTGTCTCTAATAAAAAGCCATCATGCCCGTAATCCGATGATATCATCCGATGTATAGCATGAGGTATATATTCTGCCAAAAACTCCTGTTCGTTAAGTGTGAAAATCAGATCATTTTCAATACTTATAATCAAGGTCTTTGCTTTAATCGTGGAAAGAATCTCCGAGGGTTCGCCTCGATTTCTACCGATATTTTGGCTGTCCATCGCTTTGGCTATATGCCAATAGCTAAAAGCATTGAAGCGTCGACTTAGTTTGAGTCCTTGGTAAGCTTGGTAGGATGCCGCTTTGGTCTGGTAGAGTGCGTCATTAGTTTTTTCTTGCTGAGATTGCTGATACGTTCCATAGTTTCTATAAGAAAGCAGTGCCATTGATCTTGCCACTTTCATCCCTTCGCTACCTGCATCCTTGTGTGACAACTTCCAAGTAGGATCTACTTCGATAGCCATGCGTTGTGACTGATTGAACGCAGCCGCCCAGGGTGATATGACTGCACTCGACGCCACAAGGCAGAGCTTATCGAATTTGTCTGGATCCATAATAGCCCACTCGAGAGCTTGGTGACCACCGACTGATCCACCGATCAATAATTCGATTTTATCTATTCATAGGTAACTTGCCAATTCTCTATGTAGGCTGACCATGTCTCTTATGGTGATGGTAGGAAATGTATGGTAGTAGGGTAGTCCTGTTTCTGGATTTTCCGACAACGGACCTGTTGTGCCATAGTGACTACCTAGTATATTAGCACAGACAATAAAATGTTCTTTGGGATTAAAAAGCTCATCCTTACCAAATAATCCTTTCCACCAATCAAAAACATTGCTATTGGCGGTCAATGCATGACATACCCATATTACATTGGATTTGTCCTTGTTGAGCGTGCCATAGGTATGATAGGCTATGGTAGGTCTGGACAATAGTTCTCCATTCTCCAAAACCAGATGCTTATCCAGTTTATATTTTTTTAGTTGTATCATAATGGATAACAGTTATTTAGAATGTGAGCTAGCTGTCCAAGAATGTTATTGTCTTGGACAGCTAATTCGAGATATGAGATTTAATTTTATTTCAGACTGTGACAGTATTCTTGGCATAGGCCACGGCAAAGGCCTTTTCCAGATCACTTTTGATATCATCGACGTGTTCTATACCGACGGAGAGACGCAATAGTCCAGGTTCTACTCCAGATGTTTTTTGCTCTGCCTCTGATAGTTGTTCGTGTGTGGTAGAACTAGGATGGATTATCAAAGTCTTTGCATCACCCACATTAGCAAGATGTGATATAAGGTTGACGTTGTCTACGATTTTGTCTGCGTTTTCTTTTCCACCTCTGACTTTGAAACTTAGGACACCGCCGAACCCTCTTTTTAGATATTTCCGAGCGAGATGATATTCTGGATTACTTTCCAGCCCTGGGTAATTTACCCAGACGACTTCTTCTTTTTTCTCTAGCCATTGAGCTATATTAAGAGCATTATCAGCAGTCCTCTGGACACGTAAGGATAGAGTCTCCAACCCCTGTATCAGTAAAAAAGAATTGAAAGGACTTAATGCAGGACCGAAGTCTCTTAGACCCACGACTCTCGCTCTAATGCCAAAAGCCACATTAGGTAAACCGAGTGGATTACCTTCTCCGAAGACCTCAGAGAAAACGAGTCCGTTATAATCAGGAGAGGGTTGTGAAAATTGTGGAAACTTTCCGTTGCCCCAGTTATAATTACCGCCATCGACAATGACACCTCCTATGCTGGTCCCATGTCCACCGATCCATTTGGTAGCGGATTGTACCACGACATTAGCGCCATGCTCTATAGGTCGGACTAGATATCCTCCTGCACCAAAGGTATTGTCCACCACTAGAGGAATGTCATATTTTCTGGCAAGTTTGGCTAAGGCTTCAAAGTCGGGTACTGAAAATCTTGGGTTGCCGATACTTTCGACATAGAGTGCTTTGGTGGTTTCGTCTATAAGCGACTCAAAGCTGGCTATATCATTCCCATCCGCGAAGCGTGCTTCTATTCCCAGCCGTTTAAAATTGACTTTGAATTGATTAAAGGTACCTCCGTATAAATACGAGGAGGACACCAGCGAGTCTCCAGCTTGCAAGATGTTATTGAGTGCCACAAATTGTGCTGCCTGACCAGAAGCCGTAGCCACAGCGTTAGTGCCTCCCTCTAAAGCCGCGATGCGCTTCTCGAAAACATCTGTCGTGGGATTCATGATACGGGTATAAATATTCCCAAATTCCTTTAGGCCAAATAGATTGGCCGCATGCTCAGAATTATCAACACAAATGAAGTCGTCTGATAGATTGGTACTGCGCGGCTTTTAGTATTACTATCGACTTCTTGGCCAGCATGGAGTTGTAATGTCTCGAATCTAAAATCTTGATTACTCATTTTCTTTGTTTTTAAATTATGGTTTAAAAAAAATGAGCTGAAGAGATGGGTCGCAACAAAAAAAGCTGAAACCCTGCGGCTTCAGCTTTTAATTTATTTCTTATGCGATACGAATCAAAGCATCTGCCTGCGGACAGTCATACAACAAATCATCATACAGCAACACATCATGGATGCATGTGAAGAAGAAATAGATGTATGTATGCTTTTATTCATTCGATTAGTCAAAGGTATAATATAAAAAAGTTAGGATGCAAGGACCATCCTAACTTTTTGGTTCAATGTATATAATCAACTCTTAGTTCTGTTAAAATAATTGATTTCAAAAAATCTTACATATACATATCCGTTCCACTAAAGTGGAAGTTGGCTTCTCTAAGTGCATTCTCATCGCTATCTGCTCCATGTACCGCATTTTCTCCTATACTAGTCGCATATAGTGCTCTTATGGTTCCTTCTGCAGCCTCGGCTGGATTAGTTGCTCCTATAAGTGTTCTGAAATCTTCTACTGCATTATCCTTTTGTAATACAGCAGCCACGATTGGACCAGATGACATAAAATCCACCAATTCTCCATAGAATGGTCTTTCTTTATGTACCTCGTAGAATTCACCTGCTTTTTCCTTACTTAGACGCGTATATTTCATGGCGACGATTTTGAAACCGCCCTCATTCATTTTGTTAAGAATCGCACCGATATGTCCGTTTTTGACAGCATCAGGTTTGATCATTGTAAACGTAATATTTCCAGCCATTGATGTTTTAATTTTATTTTTTTCTAATAGGAGCGCAAAGGTATAAAATGGTCCGAATAAGATGCAGCGAATACTTCCAATTAATTTCTTGACGATTTCACTTATTTTAATCACATTTGCGTGCAGTGAACCTAAGCAAACAAGAAATATCCGAAATCAAAGATTTGTTGGCTTTTCCTAAGAATGTCAGCATTATCACACACCGCAATCCCGATGGTGATGCGCTGGGGTCTAGTCTCGGACTCAAACATTTTCTAGAGAAAATGAATCATAATGTGGACATCATTCTGCCGAGTGAGTATCCTCGCAACTTCACATTTATGAAGGATATAGATCAGTGTACAGTCTTTGATCTCGATCATGACAAGGCGATACAGAAAATATCTCATGCGGATATATTGTTTTGTCTGGACTTTAATGCACTGGATAGGGTAGATAAGCTCGGTCCGACCATACTTCAGACTAAAGCCAAAAAAATATTAATAGATCATCATTTGGACCCAGAGCCTTTTCCACATTATACTTTCTCAGATACTTCGGCAAGTTCTACCAGTGAGATGATCCATCGATTTATCCATGATATAGATGGCGTACATCTTTTGGATGCTAACATCGGAGATGCTTTATTTACTGGACTTATCACAGATACGGGATCGTTCAAGCATAATACTAATCCGACGACTTATAAAGTTGCCGCTGACCTAAAAGAGCGAGGCGTAGATGACTACGACTTGCAGGATAAGATATTTAATACGTATAAAGAGAAGCAGCTTAGGTTGCTAGGTCATGCTATATGTAATCGCTTAGAAGTCTTACCAGAATACAATGCAGGGATCATCGCTCTGACCAAGCAAGACTATATTGACTATAATATCCAAAGAGGAGATACAGAAGGTATCGTCAACTATATTTTGATGCTGGACGGTATAAAGGTCGCTGCTTTTATTCGTGAGCAACCGACGATCGTTAAGATGTCATTCAGATCTAAGGGAGATATATCGGTACAGGAGTTGGCTAGAAAACACTTTAAAGGAGGAGGCCATAAAAATGCCTCTGGAGGCGCAGCCTATGCTAAGTTGGATGACGTTATCAGCAAATTCAAAAGAGTATTGCCGGACTTCTTATAATTGCAATATTATAGGAGTGGCATTCTTAATATAAAATACCTAAACCAAGGACAAGATGACCATAGAGCAATACAAAGAATTGCAAAGTCGTTTGGGGTCGTTAAGGAGCTATCTTTGACGTCGATAGACGATTACATATTATAGAAGATAAAGAACAACAATCCGCAGATCCTAATTTTTGGAATGATCCGAAAGCCGCCGAAACAGTCCTCAAAGAACTCAAGCTCAACAAGCAGTGGGTTAGTAAGTATAGTCAGGTACAGGAAGCCGTAGATGAGCTAGATATCCTACAAGAGTTTCTAAGTGAGGGAGAATCTACAATTGAAGAGGTAGATCGCCAATACGAAAAGGCCGTATCTCTGCTAGAAGATGTAGAATTCCGATCTACCTTAGACCAAGAGGAAGACGAATTGTCTTGCCTGCTAGAAATAAATGCCGGCGCAGGTGGTACAGAAGCTTGTGACTGGGCTGAGATGTTATATCGTATGTACGTTATGTACGGCGAGAAAACGGGCTACAAAGTCAAAGAACTGAATAGAGTAAACGGCGATGTTGCTGGAGTCAAAACCGTAGAAATAGAACTCACTGGAGACTACGCGTACGGCATGCTCAAAGGAGAAAATGGTGTACACCGACTTGTGCGTGTCAGCCCTTATAACGCACAGGGAAAGCGTATGACCTCTTTTGCTTCGGTCTTCGTACATCCTGTTATTGATAGTCGGATCGAGATAGAGGTCAATCCATCGGACTTGGATTGGGACACGTTCAGGGCGAGTGGTGCAGGTGGTCAGCATGTCAATAAGACGGAGTCCGCCGTCAGAGTGCGGCACGCTCCTTCAGGTATCGTAGTAGAGTGCCAAGCCGAAAGAAGCCAACACATGAACCGAGAAAAAGCGATAGAGATGCTCAAGTCACGACTATACGAACGTGCACTAGAAGAAAAAAGAGCGGCCAAAAAAGAAACAGAATCTGGTAAAATGAAAAATGAATGGGGCTCACAAATAAGGTCCTATGTCCTAGATGATCGTCGAGTCAAAGATCACCGCACCAATCACGAAAATAGAAATACCGATGCTGTACTCAACGGAGACTTAGATAGTTTTCTCAAGGCTTTTTTGATGTGGAATGGGGAGTAGTAGTTTGATAGGCTGGGCAGTTATTTTGTATTAACAATTCATTAGAGCTTATAACTATTTCGTGTTATTACATTAGTGTATCAACCTAATGCCATGATGCGACCTATTCATAATCTTTTGTTACTACTACTATTCTCCTTGCATTTCTTCCTACTGGGATGTAAGGAAGAATCTCACAATAGTCAAAGTTCATTATCCTCATCGGACGAAGTGATTCGGGCTGAAATTAAAGCTTTGACCACAGATTCTTTAAAGAAAGATTTTATAGATAAGTTATGGGTAGAATCAAACTATGGAGACTTTATAGATACCATGAAAATAAAATATGGTGAGAATGTGGACTTAGGCGATAAAATGGAGCTATATAGAGAAGCTAACAAAAAGGCGCAAGAGAAATTAGCTGTCTATCTAAAAGAATACGGATTCCCTGATTCCAGTGTCGTGTACGCTTATGATACAGAACCTTATAGATGGCATAAGACACGATATGTTGTTACATCAGTACTCGGAGCAACAGGAGATTTTGATTTGATGATGGATTATATACCTATGCTTTATAAAGCCTACAAAAAAGGTGACCTGCCAGAAGGACGATTTGCAGATTTTCTTCAGCGCATTCATCAAGGCACTGTAGGTGGTCGTGTAGAATTTGATGGGCCTTTCACGACACAAGAAGAGTTATTGGGATTATTTCAGGGACTCGATATTAATACGGATGCCTTGGATGTGCAATTAATGGAGTAGGGGAACTTATTTATGATATGAAACAGCTTTCCTAAAACTCCAACTGTTGTAGTTGACTGATTGCATCTCGGTATCCCATTTCATATTTTTCTTCGAATGTCGGTTTTCGGAATTCCATCGGGGTACCTATAGGACTACTTGGTTCTATCACAATCTCTTTGTCGAAAGTGATATTTTTCTTTCTTAGACCAGGAATAAAGAATGGGACATAAGCGACTTTAATTTTTATGACCAGATCAAAATGCGTATTTGCACAACTGGTGTAATAAGGGTGGTTATCGCCGATGCCTCCGTCTAGGTATTTATAACCATCAATGTAGACAGGTTTGAAAAAAGGTAGTCTAGCGCTTGCTGATATATAATCTATAAGTGCCCCTTTAGGTATGTCGGATAAGGCGTGATATTCTTGTCTTCGCTGTGTCTGGTTGAGTAGAGAGATGATGATTTTTCTTTTGGATTCTCTGACTTTATTTTCGTCTATGTATTCTCTTAGTAGTAAGATGAAGGGATTAAAATCTACACCGTCGTTTTGTACCCATTCTTTCATCATATCGCTTAGATAGGCTTTGGAATATTGGTCAATATTCTCAAACATAGATTGTCTCGACAGATCCATCCATAGCTCGTAACACTTGTCTATACTATGCTGCGATAGCAGCACCGCGTTAACCGCTCCTATAGAGCAAGAAGAAATGCTTTCCGTTTGACTCCACAGTCCGTATTCTTTTATAGCGCGCATAGCTCCTATCTGATACATTCCGCGTGTACCACCGCCTGTTAGAATAATTTTAACCCTTTTGATAATTGATCGTATTTTATATTAATGCAACAAGTTCTATATTTCGGATATAAATATTTATAAAATATGTCCAGTGAGTCAAATACCAATGAGCAGAAAGTAACCGCCGTGGATATCAGAAATTATTTTGGCAATCTAATCAAAGACATTTTTGATCTGGACAAAGGCGTAGACAAGTGGGGTACGATCAAAGAAATCAAATCTAAGCAATCTATGAGCGGCGCGAATGCCTGGATGTTGATATGTAGTATCATGATTGCCTCTATAGGTCTTAATCTCGATAGTCAAGCCGTGATAATCGGAGCGATGCTTATATCACCTTTGATGTCTCCGATACTGGGAGTAGGCCTCGGCGTGGGTATTAATGATAAAGATGCGCTGTATCATGCCCTGATGCACTTTGGAGCAGCAATTTTGATCGCCTTATTTACTTCTACTTTATACTTTTGGTTGACGCCACTAGATGATTTTACTGATCAGATCCAAGCAAGGACAGAGCCCACGTTTCTCGATATATTGATTGCCGTTTTTGGCGGCATCGCGGGTATAGTCTCTATTGCAAGAAAGGATATATCGACGACCCTACCAGGAGTTGCCATTGCGACGGCCTTGATGCCTCCACTTTGTGTTACAGGATTTGGTATCGCTAATGCGGAATGGGATGTCGCACTGAAGGCTTTTTATCTATTTTTTCTCAATTCTTTCTTCGTAGCCTTTGCGACGTATGTTATTATACGTCAGATGAATTTTCCTTTCAAAAAATATTCTTCTCCTAGGGATCGTAGAAAAAATATGATCATCGTCACCTTGTTTAGTGTCATGATGATTATCCCGAGTGTATTGATATTTTCCTCCGTCTACAAGAAGTATAATCGCGATAGATTATTGAAACAATTTATCTCACTCAATTTTAACCCTCAGGAAAGCGAGCATCTAGATGGATACAAATTGCTTCCAGTAGATAACCCTAATAAATTGTTACTCAAAGTATACGGTGACCTCATCAATGAAAGCAAAATAGATGGTTACAAAAAAAGCCTGAAAGAGTTGGGATTAGAGTATATCCAAGAAGTGCAAATCATATCCACTAGCGATATAGACTTAGAGAAAATAGATCAAATGAATTCTCAGTTATCGGGCCTTGACGATAAGCTGAATACGCAATTAGAAGAGATCAAAGCGGAACGAGAGGCCCGACAAAAATGGATAGAACACGTTAACCAAAAGGATAATTTTTTCGCACAAGACTCAGCTAAGTTTGCTGAAGTGAGTAAAGAACTAAAAATTATCTTTCCCGATATCGAAGAATTTGGGTTGGCTGTATCTCAGATGACTAATTATTCTGATCTCAATAAGGATTTGCCTGTAGCATTTGTCAAATGGGATAAGATGAATAGGGATCAGCAAGGTATTATCGGTCGCTTATTACAAGAAAAATTTGATCTCGATACAGTGGTAGTCATTAACAAATCATTGTGAAAAGAGCGTAACTATTAATCACAAAGTTTATTTAATTTCTCGTTTAAAAGAAAAATACCTAAGAATGAAAAAGATACAATTTCTACTAGTCTTGACGCTATTTAGTTTTTCGTCCATGGCTCAGCAATTTTCTTCGAGTGACCCTGAGTATATAAGATTAGTCCAGTTAGGAGAAAAGGCGATGCATGCAGAGAAATTTGATTCTTGCATGACTTATTACACCGACGCATTTACAATTCAGCAAACGAGTGTATTGAGCACGATGCGGGCTGCAGCTTGTGGATATAGTGGCGATAACCTAGAGTATTATGATACTCAATTGTCCAAGGCGATGGAACTAAACTGGGGAATGGCTCTATCGATTTTTGAGCAAGAAGAATTTGATTTTTTAAGGAATACTGGATTCGAAAGAGAACTTAACTTACGTCACGACCTTGTCGCATGCAAAGAGGGTATAGATATAGACCTCATGAAAGAAATGGCTGTCATATCAGTCACAGATCAGCAATACAGAAGACAGATGGGACCGATTATCAAAGAGCATGGATGGGATTGTCCACAAATGGATTCTCTATGGGCATTGCAGAATCCTGTGGATGAAGCGAATACGGCGCGTATATCAGAGATAATAGATGAGCAAGGATATCCTGGCAAATCTTCCGTAGGACCACGATATGCGAGCACAGCCTTTCTCGTCATACAGCATGCTGATAGTACTACTCAGAGAAAATATCTACCTATACTCAAAGAAGCCGCTGATGCCGGAGAACTCAAGTGGAGATCGTTAGCACTGCTTATAGACAGAGTTAATCTGGGACTAAAAAAGCCGCAGGTCTACGGTAGTCAAGTGGGACAGGATAAGGAAACTCTGGAGCACTACTTTTTCGAAATAGAAGATCCAGAAAATGTGGATAAGAGAAGAGAAGAAGTCGGATTAGGACCTCTTAATGATTATGCTCAGAGATATGATTTTACTTGGGATGTAGAAGTCCACAAGAAAAAACTTGCCGTAAGAAAAGCCAAAAAGAAGGGTTCAAAATAAACAGTTGACCAAAAAGAAAACTACTAAGTAGATCCAGAGTATATCTAAGAAGTGCCAATAGATAGTAAGTAGTTTTAGTTTTCTTTTCTTATCCGGATCAGAGAAATAGACTAAGACACTGACGGGTTCTTTCATTCTTTTGATAGACGTGAAAAGGAAAATGGCAAGGAAAGGGATGCCCGCTATAACATGAGCAAAGTGAATAATCGAAATGATATAAAGATAAGATGCTAGGTTGCTGTGATCCACAAAAATACCCTGGTCGTATAATTGCTTCCAAGCGATAATCTGACTGATCAAGAATACGATAGTAAGAGCTAAAGTAGCGCCAAGTGATATTTGGTAATTTCTGGTTTGGTCCGACTTATAGTATCTCATGGCATAAATTAGTGTCACACTCGATACTACTAAAATCAATGTATTGAATATAAATAAGGCGGGTACATCGAGAGGTTCCATACCATTCTGTACACGACTGTAAAGGTAAGCTCCCGAAAATCCTAAGAATAAAGAAGTCACCCCTATAAGTAGTAATCCCATGGCGAGATAATGGGGATGGATGAGATAGTTTCTTTGTTCTACCATAGGATCCTAAAACATAAATATAGAACGTTTGTTTATCAGAATTTCATTCATTTGACCAACGGTCAGTGGATAATATTGGTCTAAGTTTATAATAGTCATAAGATATGAAAACAAGCCTCATTCTAACACTCGTTCTTTTTCTTATATTATTTTCTGCACAGATGACAATCCCACTAATCCTTGCGAAAAAGAGATTAATATAGAACAATTAATCATTGCACCTATCGACTATATCAGTCCCATCAAAGATCATAGTATATCAGGAGATTGTCTGGAGTTAATAGTAGAAGATGAGGGCGAAGATGGTGACTCGTGGGATTACGAGTTGAATGTCAATACAGTGACCAATGGTACTTTGCCACCTTTGCGGTATTCTCAATTCGAATAATGAAGATCGTATAACTAGACTGCGGAAAAGTGTAACATTTGACATAAGTAAGCTAAGGACGGACACCAGTAGCCATGTTGTCCTACATATCGAAATATATCCGGAGAATATTATCTACGAATACTAAAAAAGGACTGTGATACAATCGCAGTCCTTTTTACAGATTATATATTTTTTAGGTAATTAGCTTACCACTTCTTTGACCAGATCAGCGGCCTCTTGCAATAGCACAGCCGACTTTACTGCGAGCCCACTATTATCTATAAGCTCTTTAGCTATATCTGCATTGGTGCCTTGTAGTCTTACTATGATAGGTACTGATATTGTACCCATATTTTTATAAGCATCTACGACTCCTTGAGCTACTCTGTCACATCTCACGATACCACCAAATATGTTTATTAGTATGGCTTTGACATTAGGGTCTCTTAGTATGATTTTGAAGGCACTCTCTACTCTTTTAGCATCTGCTGTACCTCCTACGTCTAAGAAATTGGCTGGAGAACCTCCTGATAGTTTGATGATATCCATAGTCGCCATAGCCAATCCAGCTCCATTTACCATACAACCCACATTTCCATCAAGTTTGACATAATTAAGGCCGATGCTTTTCGCTTCCACCTCCGTAGGATCTTCCTCGCTCTCGTCTCTTAGCTCTTCTAATTCAGGATGACGGAATAAGGCATTGCCATCGAGGCTCAACTTCGTATCTACCGCTATAATGCGATCATCTCCTGTTTTGACAGTAGGATTGATCTCTATAAGAGACGCATCAGATGAGACAAAGGCTTTATACAATTTGGCAATGAATTTTGTCATATTCTTGAAAGCTGCCCCAGATAATCCAAGATTAAAGGCCACCTTTCTTGTCTGAAACCCTTGCAATCCTAGCTGCGGATCTACCCACTCCTTATGCACAAGATGCGGTGTCTCCTCTGCCACTTTTTCTATGTCCATACCTCCTTCTGTGGAGTATATGATAACATTGCGTTGTTTCTCCCTATCCATCAGGATAGAAACATAAAACTCCTTGCATGCATCAAAATCAGGAGCATAAGCATCTTCTGCTACAAGTATCTTTGATACAAGTTTTCCTGGTCCTTCCATTCCACCAGGAGTCTGTGGAGTCTTTAGCATCATGCTTAGGATATTACCAGCATGTTCTTTTAGTTCATCCAGATTTTTGGCAAGTTTGACTCCGCCTCCTTTTCCTCTTCCACCTGCATGGATTTGCGCTTTGACTATGGCTACATCATTTCCTGATTCTTCTACTATTTTGTGGTACGCTGCGACCGCATCATCCAGTGATTCGGCCATGATGCCCTTTTGGATAGGAACTCCGTAACTCTCTATTAATTCTTTCGCTTGATATTCGTGTAAATTCATATTTTAATCTGATTGACTATTCTACGATTATTCTTTTGATTATTTGCTGACTATTATTTTCTATTTCTACCAGATAGATTCCAGAATCTAAGTTTAGTTTAGAAATATTAATTTCCTGAGTTCTGTTGCTAGAAATTAGTTTTGTACTATGTAAAACTTTACCGCTAAGATCTATAATTCTTAGACTTGAGTCTTCTGTTGATGTTAGGTTATTAACCAGTTTGATACTTTGTCCTTTGCTCACTGGATTAGGAAAGATTTCGATCGTGCCGTTTTCTATCTCCTCTATATTGGTTGTACCAGATCCAGTCTCGAATAGCGTTACAGACGCATTCGCCGCACAATTAATTCCGAACTTACTGATAGGATATACACTGACAAAGTAAGTGTCATTTGGTTCTAATTCCTCGGCGTAGTATTGAGTTTCTGTCAATTGCACTTCTACATTATTATCAGCATTAGATCCTTCTATTCTGATAATATAAGCTTCTGCATTAGCGACTGCTTCCCACTCTATATTTACCCCATTATAAGTCTCTATTCTATCGCCGAATATTGGCTCATGGATTACAGTCTCGGTGACTATAGGGTCATAAGTATTGACTTCTCCTGTTCTGAGATATGTCCTTCTTGCAGATGCAATATCGGCGTGCATTACAGTAACTTGTTCTTCTGAGAACCTGTACGGCATGCACCCATCAGAGTAAGACATGACGTTGTCTATCATAGGTTCTATCTTATCGCCGTTCCTATCCCACACATCAAAAGTCATACGACAACAATTACAAGTAAAACCAAAGCCATAATCGGGTGGTGTATCACATATCATATCTCCCGCAGTATTGCAATTGCTTCCATCTACCAATTCAACCTGGGTAGTTCCTCCTTGATTAGACGTTATTGTTGTTATTGTAACAGTATCTCCATGAATGTTTGGATTATATCTGGTAAAAGGGACGATTATATTCCCGTTTCCATCTCTTTGTTCTATTTGATCCCAACCAATATGTGTATGCGCTAAAGAGAAAAAATGCCCTAATTCGTGTTCTAATGTATACCTTGAATCATTTGTTGCGGTATTGCGCATCATAACAATATCTAAACCACCAGTATAATACCCTGCTACACCTTGTCCAGGCTCTTGCACCATAAATACATTTAGAGCATTGGGATGTTTGGCATCATTTACTGCTCTCCTGCCAGTCTGAGTTAATCCGTTTAAATGTTCATGTACAAAACCGTTATCCAAATATGTAAACCCATTAATGTAAAATCGGATATTAGTTCCTTCATATCTTTCATTCAGATTACAGATTGCTTCATACATGGTAATCTCATCTATTCTTCCATTACCCTGCGCATCTCCTACAAGATTGAATTGTACAGGTATAAAAACCTCATCCATCTTGGCATAAGCTCTATCCACCGCATTCTTTTTATTCATTCTAAGAATAGACATGGCTTCATCGGAGCTGACTGTGCCGCATACATAGTTTTGAGCTTGATTGGTTTGAATTAAGAAAAGACTACATACCACAAGCAGAAATATCCTACTAAGCATATTTTTTAATTGAGCGATAAAGGTAAAATTAAATTGATATAATTAGTGATAAAGGTGTGATCAGGTATTGATCTCAAAAGACAATACTAGCTAAAATTGAGAAAAATTGAATCTCAAATATTACATACATTTGCAGCAATATCACATAACAAATTAAAAAATATTAAAATATGAGTAAAGTAACCGTGGTAGGAGCTGGAAATGTAGGTGCTACAGTCGCTAATGTTCTTGCACATAAGGATATCGTTAAAGACATCGTGCTATTGGATATAAAGGGAGATTTTGCAAAAGGGAAAGCATTGGATAGTTGGCAGCAGGCGCCTATTGACTATTACAGTAGCCGATTGACGGGTACATCGGATTACAAGGATACCAAGGGATCAGATATAGTTGTCATAACAGCAGGTATTCCTAGAAGACCAGGTATGAGTCGAGATGATTTGATCTCTACCAATGCTAAGATCGTTGTATCTGTCACTCAATCTATTCTCAAGTACTCCAAAAATCCGATAATCATCGTCGTGTCTAATCCACTAGACGTGATGGCCTACGCTGCCCTCAAGGCATCTAAGCTCAAGCCTCATCGTGTATTTGGAATGGCGGGTATCTTGGATACTGCGAGATACAGGGCATTTTTGGCTTCAGAATTGGACGTATCGCCTAAGGACATACAAGCTGTATTAATGGGTGGTCACGGAGATACTATGGTACCTCTACCAAGATTCACTACCGTTGCGGGTATCCCTGTCACAGACATGATTGCCAAATCAAAGCTCAATAAAATTATCAAGAGAACGAAGAGTGGCGGTGGAGAATTAGTTAAGCTAATGGGTACATCTGCTTGGTACGCACCAGGCGCTGCTGCAGCCCAAATGGTAGAGTCGATAGTAAAAGATGACGGTCGTATTTTCCCTTGTAGTGCATGGTTGACAGGAGAATATGGAAAGAAAGATATGTATCTTGGAGTTCCGTGTCAGCTAGGAAAAGAAGGTGTCAAGAAGATTATCAGTCTCAAGCTTAATAGAGAAGAGAAGAAATTACTTAATACTTCTGCTAAGGCGGTATCAGGTGTGATAAATGACTTTAAAGCGATGAAATTAGTTTAAGCTGAAATTAACAGCTTATCACTATCAAAATAAAATTTTTGAAAATTATCAATCGTTATAATGCCAAATATTGTTCGATGAAATATTTGGCATTTTTCTTTTTCCTTATTCCCAGTTATGTTTCTTCTCAGGATGTTAACGATGATTTGTTATTCTATGGAGATATCATGGTTAATGCTAGTGAACCTCAGCATCGAGAGCGTGCCGCAAAGGAATTTAATAGACTTTTTGACCAATCGATAGAGGGTCTATCGGGTATAAAAGATTGCTCGGACAATAAATATGTATCTCAATTATATGCGCCAGATTCTAGCTTTTCTATAATTACATGGCAAGTCGAACTGGCGGAACATAATTTCGCATACAGTGGATACTTTTTTTCGGAAGGTGGGGCACCAGTAAAGATGGAGGACAATGTCACCTTCGACAAAAATATCCAATATGATCTCCACGAACCCGATTATTGGTATGGTGCTTTGTATTATAACTTACTCGAAATATCACCAGATGATTACCTGATCTTTGGTTATAATGCGCATGGAGAATTCGAAAATGGAAAAGTTGTCGATGCACTGACTGTAAAAAATGGAGAATTGCTCTTAGGAAAAGAAATCTTTCAGGACAAAACTGATACGACGCTCTTTCTAAGCAAAGTAAGCCTTAGTTACTCAGCAGATGCTTCTGTCAATCTTAATTACAATCCTGGTCTGGAGATGATTGTACACGATCATTTACAAAATAGGATGGGAAGATTACCCAACCAAGGGCCGACCAACGTACCAGATGGCACTTATGAGGGATACAAATTAGAAGATGGTATATGGAAATACAAAGAAAAGCTATTCCACCACAGCTACGGAGAAAATAATGCACCACGTCCTAAACCCGTACTGAATAAGAGAAAAGAAGGTCGCCAAAAGAAGTAGTAATTACTTAAGGGAAAGACTAATATGTAGATAAGGACCTTTTTCTGTATTCCTACTATATCTTTCATCCATTCTGTATCCGCATATCCATACTATTTGATCCTTGTGGCGGATAATAGGAATCCTTTGCTTCGTCAGCCGATCCATTTTCATATTGGTGAAATATTTTTTTAGACTTTGCTTCTTGCCGTTCATGCCGAAGGGGTAAAACTCATCCCCAAATTGCCACGTGCTGATAATCAGTTTCTCTACTATGGAGGACTTAGATACGTAAACATTATTCTTATCCTCAATCCCAAGATGCTGCACTAATTTAAATTTTAGATTATATCTGCCATAACCTACAGTAACAGGAAGATTGTCCATTTCTACAATAACTTCTTTTGGTTCTGCTTGCACTACTAGAGGTTCTATAATTAATAGATCACGATCTATTATAAGCTCGTGAGTATGAGAAAGGAATCTAGCGCCTACTGTTTCTATACTAGAGATTATATTATCCGATTGGCTTGGATTAAATCCATAATCTAAGATTGTGTACCTAAGTAGCTGAGGATAGTTTCTTGTGGTTTCCTTCGAGATTTCTATTCTCTTATTCTTGACAAATGGTTGGATAAGATCAGTTGCTATTTTTTTTAGTGTTTTTTGGTCTTCACTCATCCTTTGAGCGAGACCCAATATTTTGCCTTCAGCATTTGGAAACTGAGACTTTATAATAGGAATGATTTTGTTCCGAATATGATTTCTATCATAGTCGCTGCTCTGGTTTGATAGATCCTCTCTGTAGTCGATGTTATTTTCTTTAGCATAGGCCAAGATTTGATTTTTGCTAAAACTTATAAGCGGTCTATATATATTATTGACCCTTTCTGGTATTAGATTTATCGACCTTCCAGAAAGAAAATTATAAAGGACGGTCTCTATATTATCATCCTTGTGATGTGCTGTCAGAATCAAGTCATAACCCAATGATTGGAAAAAATGATATCTAAACTCTCTAGCTGATTTTTGAAAATTAGCAGATGTTGTGGGATCATGCTGAAATGAGGCCAAGTGAAATGGAATATTATAAGTAGAGCAGCATTCTTTGACAAAATCAGCATCTTTTTTACTCTCGCCTTGTCTCGTATTATGATCCACATGTGCCACACCAATCTGAAAATCAGTCCGTTGCATCAGATGGCAAAGCACCATAGAATCTACACCGCCACTGACCGCAAGCAAAAGATTTTTTTTAGTAGCTAAAAAATCGTTAGAATTGAGAATATTTATGAAATCATTGAACAATTATTCCGTTTTAGTTCTTCAAATAAGCGTGTATGAAAGTATTAGAATATTTGATTAGTCTCTTTATTTTATTGTCGTTTGTTTCTTGTAAGCCTGATTCTACATCAGATATAGCGACTCCCAAAAAGTCGGCACCATCGCCTGAGGTAGAGAAAGAGATAGACGATCGACTATATCAAGAGATGGCGGACGGCATCAAGCAAGAAGCGGCTCTCGATGTACCTGCTATGAGAGCACAGGCTCTGTCTATACTAAATTATAGACTGAAAAATAACGATAAAACGTATGCCGCTATAGAGGCAGGAGTCTGGGAGTATAAGTTTGTCTTTGATGGTAAAATGTCCTCTCCGGGTACTTATAATGGATTTTGGATTGATTTCAAGGCAGACCATACCTATGATTATGGCAAGGCCTCTGAGGTGCTTGGGCAAGGCAGGTATAATTATCATTTTGATAGAGAGCAATTACTGATGGTCGATAATGTAGATGGCAAGAAACCACAAGAGTTCGATGTCAAATTCGGTGGTGACGCGATCGTACTAGTGGGAACAACCATGTACGATGACAGACACATGCAGATGAAGCTCGAGAAAACGACTGACGATTTCAGAAAATAAAATCAGCCCGCTTCTATCTATATATTCTTTGTTTATTGAGCCATTGTCGATACTGATCGGCATTCTTATTATGCTCGATTAAGGTCTTGGCAAATTTGTGCTTTCCAGGCTCGTCTATACTCGCACAGAAATACAAATAGTTATGGTTTTGTGGGGATAATACGGCATCTATACTGCTTATGTCAGGCATATATATAGGACCAGGAGGCAGACCTTCATACATATATGTATTATATGGAGAGTCCAGTTCTATGTGTTTGTTCAGAACCCGCCTTAGATCAAATTGTCCTGTTGCGAATACCACAGTAGGGTCGGCTTGTAATAGTATTCCTCTCTTGAGTCTATTGAGATATACCCCTGCAATGGTTGGTTTTTCTGTTTTATAATTTGTCTCTTTTTGTACGATGGATGCGAGTGTATAGATTTCTGCAGGGGTCATGTTTAAGTCTGCTGCGCTCGACTTTCTTTTTTCGTCCCAAAAATCCGAATGCTCTTTGATAAGTCGTTTCAGCAATTTGTCTGGCTTAATATTCCAAAAGACTTCGTAGGTATTAGGTATAAAAAGCGTCAAAATTGTTTCTGGTGTCAACCCCGTCTTTTCTAAAGTTTCCTGGTCTGTAAACCATTGCAGTATGGACAATGAGTCTGCCTCTATCTGATGAGAAATTGCCCCAGCTAGATCTTCGACAGTCCTTACATTGTTATACGTTAATCTGACAGGTGTCTGATTACCTGATCTTAGTACTGAGATCAGTTCTTTATTACTCCATCCATTTTGGATAGTATATTTTCCTGATCTAATGCGATCAAATTTCATAAGCCTCGATACCAATCGAAATGAACTTGTATCAGAAATAATCTTACGATCAACCAGCGTATCCAGTAAGGTGTCAAAATCTGAGTCAGAAGGGATGTAGACTAGGGCTTTTTCATTTTCTATTTGCACATTCTGTGAGAAAATAGAAGCGTAAAGCTTATAACCGACCAGCGCACCGATCAATAGAACCAATAATAATGCGATGAGAATGAATCTTCGCATCTAGTATTGCTCGCTTTCATTAGGAAAGTCCTGTGACTTAACATCGTCTATATAGTGGCTGACGGCTTCTTTCATTGTATTAAAAAGATCAGCATATCTTCTCAGAAATCTAGGGTTAAAATCCTTAGTAATTCCGAAGAGATCATGACTTACAAGAACCTGCCCGTCCGTTTTGTTTCCCGCACCTATGCCTATGGTAGGGATTCCTATTGACTCAGTTACTTGTGCGGCGAGTAGTGCTGGAATCTTTTCTAATACGACTCCGAAACACCCCGTTTTCTCCAGTAGCTTGGCATCATCCAGCAGTTCTTGCGCCTCTTCTTCCATTTTTGCTCTCACTGTGTAAGTGCCAAACTTATATATGGACTGTGGCGTCAGACCCAGGTGTCCCATAACTGGTACTCCCGCTGAAAGGATTCTTTTGATACTATCTATGACCTTTTTACCTCCCTCTAATTTGACGGCATGTGCACCCGATTCTTTCATGATGCGGATTGCAGATTTCAAAGCCATTTTAGAGTCTCCTTGATACGTGCCAAAGGGCAAATCCACAACGACTAATGATTTTTTGATCCCTCGTATAACTGATGAGGCATGGTATATCATTTGGTCCAATGTAATCGGTAAGGTGGTCTCGTGACCTGCCATGACATTAGAGGCAGAATCACCTACGAGTATTACATCTATACCTGCCTCGTCGATAATGCGTGCCATGCTATAATCATAGGCCGTCAGCATTGATATTTTTTCTCCTTTTTCCTTCATCCTTTTTAGGACGTGGGTAGTCATTCTTTTAGCGTCTTTACTTACTGCTGACATTTATATGCTCTTTTATGAGGCTCAATATATTAAATCAAAGGATAAATATTCTTTAATTGAATTAGATTTGCGCTATGAAGGAAATATTTTGTTTGGTGGGTATAACATTAATCTTATCATGCTCTAATGATTTCGAGATTATAGAAGAACCCAAGGATATTCCTATCGTCTATGGCATTATTTCATTGAACGATTCTATACATTATTTGCGCGTGGAGAAGGCTTTTGCGGACGAAACCACTTCTGCATTGGAACTAGCCAAAGATCCTAACAATCTATATTATGAAAATGCGCAAGTGAGACTCAATGGAAGACTATTACAACGTGTAGATGGCAACGAAGAAGGCTTAGTCCGTGAGGAAGGTATATTCGCCGAAGCCCCTAATTACCTTTATAAAATATCAAGAGAGGAGCTTAATCTATCAGAGGGACAACAATGTCGTTTTTCTCTGGATAGGGGAGATGATAATCTACCAGAGGTAACGGCAGAAACTAATATCGTAGGAAGCCCTATGTTTATCACACCTAATCCCAACGGAACGGGCATCATAGATTTTTCTTATAACCAGAATACGACTTTTGGGTGGCTGACAGGGGAGTTTGCTCAGACCTTTGATTTATATCTTGATTTTAAGTATTTAGAAAAAGATGGTTCGCCAGGTTCTCTTTTCGAAGAAAAGCAGGTCCGATGGTTAATAGATGATGGTATTGCTAATACGGCAGCTAGTATTCGAAAAGAGGTATTGGGGATTGATTTTTATTCTTTTCTCGTTGGGGCTATAGATGAGAATCCTGATGCAGAAAGGTTCTTTCTGGGCGTTGATCTAGTGATAGTAAGCGGGGGTAGAGAAATAGCAGAATATGTCAGGGTCGGAGAGGCTAATCTGGGCATCACCTCTTCTCAGGATGTGCCTGTGTATTCTAACATATCAGAAGGACGAGGCATCTTTTCTTCTAAGTATCAGGAAAGGGCTAGCAATTTCACCTTATCTAATAGAAGTAAAGATTCTCTCATCTCAGGAATTATCACAGGTAACCTTAATTTTCAGTAGGTCATAATAGCATCCAATATCCGAAGACTGCCTAATTGTCATGTTTCGAATGGCTTTTTGAAATAAAATGGCAGACCGTCTACTCTACTTTATTACTTTTTGACATAATTCTGGCGTGGCATACCTATTGATAAGGGATGGATAGGTAATTCATAAAAAAGTAAATAACAATATGGGTAAAATAATAGGTATAGACCTAGGTACAACCAACTCGGTTGTTTCTGTTATGGAAGGAAACGAGCCTGTCGTCATTCCCAATGATGAAGGTAGACGTACAACGCCTTCCGTAGTTGCATTTTTAGATAATGGTGAAAGAAAAGTCGGTGATCCCGCCAAGCGTCAAGCGATCACTAATCCAACAAAAACAATCTCTTCTATCAAAAGATTTATGGGTCAGAGATATGGAGAAGTGGGTACAGAAGTAGGCCGATCGGCATTTAAGGTGGTCAAAGGAGATAATGATACAGTCAGAGTAGAGATCGACGATAGAAATTATACACCTCAGGAAATCTCTGCCATGATTCTGCAAAAGATGAAAAAGACGGCGGAAGACTTTTTAGGTCAAGAGGTTACAGAAGCCGTCGTTACAGTTCCAGCTTATTTTAATGACTCTCAGAGACAGGCGACTAAAGAAGCGGGTGAGATTGCAGGACTTAAGATATCAAGGATAATAAATGAGCCGACGGCAGCCGCTTTGGCTTTTGGTCTGGATAAGAAGGATGCTGATATGACTATTGCCGTCTATGATTTAGGTGGTGGTACCTTTGATATATCGATACTAGAGTTGGGAGAAGGAGTATTCGAGGTGAAGTCTACTAATGGTGACACACATTTAGGTGGTGATGATTTCGATCAGGTCATCATAGACTGGATGGCTGGAGAATTCAAAAACCAAGAAAACATCGACCTCAGAAAAGATCCGATGGCTCTTCAGAGACTTAAGGATGCTGCTGAGAAGGCAAAAATTGAGCTTTCTTCATCAGCGGAGGCGGATATCAATCTGCCTTATGTTACAGCTGTAGATGGTGTTCCTAAGCACTTGGTACTTAAATTGTCAAAATCAAAATTTGAACAATTATCAGACGAGCTTGTCGAGAGAACACTTAAGCCATGTGCCGAAGCACTAAAAGATGCGGGCTTATCTAAGTCGGATATAGACGAGGTGATATTAGTCGGAGGATCTACCAGAATCCCTAAAATACAAGAAGCTGTCGAGCAGTTTTTTGGCAAGAAACCTAATAGAGGAGTTAATCCTGATGAGGTGGTCGCCATAGGAGCAGCTATCCAGGGTGGTGTACTTAGTGGTGATGTACAAGATGTATTATTACTCGATGTAACACCACTATCCATGGGTATAGAGACAATGGGTGGCGTATACGATGTCGTCATAGAGGCAAACTCTACTATCCCAACTAAAAAGTCAAAAGTCTATAGTACTGCAGCAGATAACCAACCAAGTGTGGAGATACATATCCTACAAGGTGAGCGTCCGATGGCTTCAGCTAATAGAACCGTGGGTCGATTTGTCCTACAAGATATTCCACCAGCACCAAGAGGAGTTCCTCAGATAGAAGTCAGTTTTGACATGGATGCTAACGGTATACTTAATGTTACTGCGAAAGATAAAGGGACAGGTAAAGAGCAAAACATCAGAATAGAAGCCTCTACAGGACTGTCCAAAGAAGAAATAGAGAAGATGAAAGCAGAGGCTGCAGCTAATGCGGATACCGATAAGAAAGCCAGAGAAATGGCGGACAAGGTTAATACAGCGGATACACTTATCTTCCAGACAGAGAAGCAGATGAAAGAGTACGGTGATAAGATTCCTGAAGACAAGAAAGGCCCTATCGAAGCGGCATTAGCGGAGCTTAAAGAGGCTCATAAAATGAAAGATGCTGCTCTCATAGATACAGCTATGGAGAAAATGAATACAGCATGGCAAGCGGCAAGTCAGGATATATACAAAGCGACCCAAGAGGGACAAGCTAATACAGGAAATCCTACAGCTGATAATAGTGCAGAATCAGGAGGAAAAGATTCTGAAGAGGTAACGGATGTCGAATTCGAAGAGGTGGATGAGAGCAAGTCCTAAGAGAATTTGCTACGATAAGTAAGCTTTAATAGACAAAAGAAAGAGGCTCTCAGCACTCTGAGAGCCTCTTTCTTTTTTTAAAATGCCTAAAATCCTGAAAAGGCTTTGTCAAAAAGTGAGATAATAACCCATTTTAGAATCTTGGCTACTCTAAACCACTAAAAACCCATATTTCATTATTAAGATCTGAAAATCCTAAAATACCATGTTCTTTGGTTATATAGAGTTGATTATAACTACTTAGTTCGTCTTTGATACGTAAGCCAACTTGACTATACTCCTCTCCATTAAGTATGACAGATTCTGTAAAGCGGTCTCTGAACAATTCCGAGTTCTTAAAGACGACATTGATCGAGGTAGAAATTCCAGATGGATTCATATGTGACATAGAATTATATGTAAGACCAGAAATAATATCGTTGTTGTCATGAAGAGTTGTTGAACCCAATATAGACAATTGGAAGATCCGATTATTTAGCATTCCACCCATGTAAATATGAAGTTGTTTTGCCTTATATTCTTCATTTTTTTCGGAGGTCAATTTTGTAACAATCCTTTCTTCAGTTGTAACCTCAAGACAGGTTTCTTCATTATTTGCATTAGTAAAGCAAATAGACTTAGAGTTTAAAAGATTTTCAGGAATGATGCTATATAGCTCATCTATTTCTACTGGAGATATGCTATAGTCTGACCTTCCACAGTTTATTAAAATAAATATGCATCCAAGTAATATAAATTTTGAATAAAATTTCATGATTAATAAGTTGTAATTGACCAAAGGTTTTTCATGAAGAAAGAGGAGGGATACTACAACATGCCGTTAGTTAAAGTCCAAAAAAAGAAGAGCAGAAACCTAATTGTTCGCTCTTCTTTTAGAAAGACTCCTTATAAATTGATATTAATTACTTCCCATCTAATTCATCCACCAATCTTTCTGCTTTGTATATGTACTTAAGACAAGCGTATATACCTCCTGCGTGAACAGATACCGATCTATTAGCTTCTTCATCAAAAATGAAATTACCAGGTAAGGATTCAATATTTCCATCAAATATTAATCCGACGGCTTCACCTTTTTGATTAATAACAGCAGACCCTGAGTTACCGCCGATTATATCATTCGTTGATACAAAATTCAATGGTGTCTTCAGTAGATCGAGAGTCGGATTAGCCCATCTCTCTGGGAGACTCCATGGGAACTCCTGACCATGAGAATAATGTCTGTCATACATACCATAATAAGTGGTTATCACTGGAGCCGTTGTGCCATTGTAATCATATCCTTTGACCACGCCATCAGATATTCTTAGTGTAAAGGTGGCATCTGGTGGTAGTGATGATCCGTATACCTCAAAGGCTTGATTAGCAATTTTTGCCTCCAGCGCCCTTCTTTTTGCACCAGAAGTCGAAAATGCATTACCTGCTTCGACATACCTCGGTACTAATATGTTGGCTGCTTTTATCAGTGGGTCTTTGGCTTTGGTGATGTTCTTTTCTTTCTTAAGACACTTTTCGGCATCTTTTTTATTCTGTAAGATTTTAGATGATGCGAATAGATTATCTACATAAGCATCTATACTTTCTCCACCCAATAATCTGGATAGTGTATTATCGCCAGGGTAAATGTCAGCCTTGATTTCATTGAGCAATAGCTTTAATAAGCTTTTCTCTTTAGTGACATTGAGATTCGAAGCCAATTCTATTATTCTGTCCTTGGCTTTAGCTTTTGCCATATCTGAAGTATCTAACTCTATTTCGCTCTTGTAACTGCCTAGACTGTGCATAATGCTCAGCGTATTACCTCTAAATCTGGATGGACCTAAGTGAGATACCGCCCAAGCATGAGGAGTCAGTTTGTTGTATTCATCTTCTAGATCATCCCAGTAACCGAGACCAGCCGAAGCTTTTTTGATATTGCTTTCCATTTGTGCCTTGCGACCCATAAATGACTCATTTTTGAGTCCTCCCACAATGCCGTTATATGCTTTTATAGAGTTAGAAAGACTATTGATGGTACTCAGTAGATCTTGTGCTTCTCTTACCTTTTCTGGGTCCTGTGATAGACCATCATACTCCTCTAACATCATGTCTCTTCTATTAGTAAGCCATCTCAATAGATGCTTAAATCTATAGTCTCTGTCATACTCTAACTGAGCAACCGTACGATACCTTTCTGTTCTTCCTGGATTTCCGACTACAAATACTGGAGTGCCTTCAGCAATGCCATCTGTATTAAACTCGTAGTAATGATCTGCCGTATTGACTGGCTGACCGTTTTCGTCATAAGCACGCCAAAAAGTAAAGTCCAGATTATATCTTGGATACGTAAAGTTATCAGGGTCACCACCATAGAATCCCAAATCATTCTCAGGGATACAGACAAGTCGTATGTCGCTGTATTTCTTATATCCATACAAAGAAAATTTTCCTCCAGAATAATAGGTTACAGTCTGCAGTCTCAGACCTGCCCAATCTGACTTGCTTGCATATTCTGCCTGGATATCCTGTAGTGCTTTTTGTCTCAGCTGTACAGCGTCAGCATCATTTTCAGCATTTTTAGTGACGGATAGCACATCCTCAGTGATATCTGCGACCACGATAAGTTGTTCTACGAAAAGATCCTCCACACGTCTCTCATCGCCGAGATTTTCTGCGTAGAAGCCCTTGTTATCAAAGTTTTCGCCCTCTCCTTGCACAGCAAGTGCTGATTCTCTGGAGCAATGGTGATTAGTCATTATCAATCCATTAGGAGATACAAAAGAAGCGGAACACCAACTGGCAAACCTTAAGGAAGACTTCCTGACATCATCAAACCATGCCTGATCAGCCTCCATGTCATAGGCTTCTTTAAACCAATCTAATGGCGGGTTCTCGAAAGTCCACATTCTTCCAAAGTCGAATGGACTAGCTTCCTTTTCTTGCCCAAAACCAAAGTTGCATGGAGCAATCAAAAGAAGACATAAAACAAATTTTAGAATTTTCATTTTCGAACGTTTTACTGATTTTTTAATCTACCTTGCAAAATACCCTTTTATAAATAAAATGCACTTCTTTTGAGGTTGGATTGGTGGTTAAAGTCGCTAACAATTGTCCTAACGCATCCCTGATATAAGTTAAATGTACTATGCGTTATATTAGGTAAATCGGGTATAAAAAGTAGCAATTATTGTAATAATTTGTATTTGGTTACTAATGATATATTATTAAAATAATTATATGTAACGAAGTTGTAATACAATTTTATACATATATTTGATTTCTTAATCTTTAAGGACCAATTAGTTATACTTAATTCACACATTAATTAAAGACGATGTTAAAAAAGTTCTTCTGCTTTTGCACCCTTCTTATGACCTATGGTGTTATCACCGCTTCCAATGCATTTTTGGGAGGTGGAGATACCTTGACGTCTTATGTCCATTATGACATGGATGGTTGCGACGCATTCGTAAATGCTGGTACACTTGCTGATTATTCCGAATTTACAGGTGATGCCGTTAACGATTCTAACTGTTCTACTATATCCCCCATGGGAACAGTATACAGAACGTCACCAGATATCAATACACACTCTTGTACTCCTGGTGTCGATGGATCTAATGCGATGTGCGTTAGTTCAGATGACAGTTGCACGTATGACCCGACAAGCACTAAGGCGGTCAAGATAGAGGTAATGCTAACTCCTGGACCTTCAGGCAGTGCAAGCATAGACAGGCTATCATTCTATGAGCAGGCCCCTTCGACTTATAATTGGAATCAAGGACCTACTGGTCAGAATAATCCGCCGACTTTATATGCGGTAAGAGTTCTAAGAGATGGAACTGAGATATTCAGACAAGATGGAAACGCGACAACTGGAGATTGGACGTTGGAAGAATTTGATTTTTCTGGTAATAGCGAATTTACAGTTAATACGACTTCATTTTTCACTTTCGAATTTCTTGGATATTGCTTAGAAGGAAACGGTGCTACGGTTACGGCATGGGATCTTGATGAGATTAGGATATCCTCTTATTGTGCTAATGATGATATAAGTGGAGGTGCTATAGCTATTGTAGGTGGTGGTACTTCGACAAGTATCTGTGCTAATGATGGTGTGTCGGATGCTTTTGATGTCAGTGTGTCAGGAGCAACAGGTAACGATAATGTATACATCATTACAGATGAGGACGGTTCTATTCTAGCAATAGAAGATGGTCCGACTTTCGACTTAGAAGGTGCAGGGTCTGGTGTCTGTTTTATATGGCATCTGACTTCAGTAGGACAGCTTGGTGGATTAGCTGTCGGTAACGATGTTAATGACCTAACTGGCTGTTATGCGCTGTCTAATGCAATTACGGTAAATAGAAATATGCAAGATGGTGGTAGTATATCTATAACACCAGGTGGTGGTGACGAGATAGGAGTATGTGTCGGAGACGGAGCAGATGATCTTGTAGATGTTAACTTATCTGGGACTAATGCCTCTAATACAGCATGGGTCATTACAGATGAGGACGGAAATATACTTGAGTTACCAGCAGGACCTCCATTCAACTTTGAAGGAGCGGGGACAGGAGTTTGTCTAATATGGAATGTAAGTTATGAAGGTACATTAGGAGGAGCAGCTGTAGGTAACAATGCATCTGATCTTAGTGGATGCTTTGGATTATCTAATCCTATCCGCGTAGAAAGATATAGTGCTTCTGCTGGTACAATCAGTGCAGATGGTCGTACAATGTTTGAGATATGTGCACTGGATGGTGTAGATGATATAATAGATGTCGATGTTACTGGTGCATCTGGATCAGATGAGGCTTATCTTATCACAGATACAGATGGTAACATTATTAGCATAAGAGATGATGGGACTATAGATGCAGATAGATTTGGAAATGGAACTTGTCTTATATGGCATCTATCTTATGATGGTCCATTATCAGGACTTAGAATGGGAAATAATGCGAGCGATATCTCTGGATGTTTCGGATTATCAAATCCAATAACAGTAATCAAAAGATCTACGACAGGTGGGGTATTCTCTACCACGGGAAATCAGACATTCGTGAGTATATGTGATAGTGCAGGAGAATCTAACGAGGTAGAAACAAGATTAACAGGTAATGTCGGTGCTAACTTGACCTATATTATAGCTGACGAAGATGGTAACATACTTGACTTTGCAAGTGGCTCGCCATTCGATTTTTCATCTTATAATAGAGGTAGCTATAGGATATATGCTTACAGCTATGATGCAGCTTCGTCTGGATTATCTGTAGGAGATAACGTGGAAGATATCACAGATGGTTGTTCTGGATTATCTAATCCTATCGTTGTTGCTAAGGGAAGCGTAAGAGCAGGTACAATATCTACACCTGATGGTAACACGATATCTACTTGCGTGAGAGGTGTCGTAACTGATGACATAGACATAGATATCTCAGGATTGGATGCGCCTTTTGATAGATGGATTATTACCGACATGGCTGGTAATATCATTGGATTACCGGGTAGACCTCCATTTGGTATAGAGGTAATGGGTAATAACCAATCTTGTCAGATATGGAATGTGGCATTTGACACATACTTCGTAGGTCTTAATCAAGGACGAAATGTTGCTGATTTCGAAGGTTGCTACGAAATATCTAATCCAGTAACCGTAAATAAAGTATCCTCTGCAGGTGGTGTCTTATCCACTCCAGGAGGTCAGACGAGTGTTGATCTTTGTAACTCTGGTACGGGCACGATGACTGTAGATGTGGTATTGACGGATGCTTCTGGTGAGAATACAGCATGGGTAATTACTGATAATTCTAACAATATAGTAGATATCGTATCTGGTCCTCCATTCGATTTTAACAGTTATGGAGACGGTCAATATAGAATATGGAATCTGTCATGGACAGGTGATTTGGATGGAGCCACTATTGGCGCTAATGCTGGAGACCTTTCTGGTGACTGCTTTGATCTATCTAATTTCGTATCTGTCAATAGTCAGACAGTGACACCGGGTACGGTAAGTTCTCCGCTGGGTAATGGATTCTCTGTTTGTACGAGAGATGGACAATCAGAGTTACTAGAATTTAATGTCACTGGTAATCAGGGATCAGAAAGTCGTTGGATAGTAACTGATGAGAACGGTGTTATAGACCAATTGCCTTCCAGATCTCCATTTAGTCTTGATGGTATTCCAGGTGCGACTTGCATCGTATACCACCTTAGTTCTAATGGTGATTACGAGGGACTTAACCGAGGAAGAAACATTGCAGATATGGATGGTTGTTTCGCTTTATCTAATGGTATCACTGTCAATAAGACGGATGTCATCGGTGGAAGCATTACGACTTCTGATAATCAGAGAGAGGTAACGGTATGTGTCGGAGATGGAGAGTCTGACTTAGTCAATGTTATATTAAACGGCGCATCTGGTGATAATAATCAGTGGGTCATCACAGATAATACAGGACAAATATTAGAGCTTCCAGCTTCTCCGCCATTTGATTTTGATGGTGCGGGTGTTGGAGTTTGTTTAATATGGAATGTTAGCTATTCTGGTACATTAGAAGGAGCTGCAGTAGGTAACAATGCTTCTGATCTTAATGGTTGCTATCAGTTATCTAATTCTATCAGAGTCAATAGAACGGAAGTAAACGCTGGAGATATAAGCTCTAACGGTAGCACGAGTGTAGAAGTGTGCATAGATGATCCTAATGACGTCGTAGATGTACAAGTTACTGGTGGAGATAACAACGGTAACAAGGCATGGGTCATTACGGATGAAGCTGGTAATATATTGGAGTTGCCTTCAGGTCCTCCATTTAATTTTTCGGGTGCAGGAGTTGGTACTTGCCTTATATGGAGAATATGTTATGCGGATGATGTGACTGGAATAGGCATAGGTAATAACGCGGCTGATTTAGGAGGTTGTTTTGATCTATCTAACCCTATCACTGTATTAAGATCACAAGCTGATGAGCCTGTAGAGTCTTCTTCGAGCCTTAAGTTTGATATGGAAGGATGCTACTCTGACACATCTGATGGATCTAATTGTGATTACTCAGAGTTTACAGCTAATGTGGATAATGCAGCGGCATGTTCTCAATATAATGTACTAGGTGGACATCTATACAGGAATAATCCTGATGTAAACAAGCACTCTTGTACTCCGGGTGTGAATGGTTCTAATGCGATGTGTGTAAGCTCTATGGATGCCTGTGATTTCGCTGATGACAGTGACTTAGCGGTAAGATTTGATATAGAAGTAAACCCTGGAACGGGTGGCGTAGGAAGTATATCTATGTTGAGTTTCTATGAGCAAGCACCGACGACATTCTCATGGAATAATGGACCAAGTGGTATCAATAATTATCCGACCAAGTATGGTATCAGAATACTCAAAGATGGCGTAGAAATATACAAGCAAGACGAAATCCAAACAACAACAGATTGGACATTAGAATCTTTTGATTTCAGTGGTAATGCAGATTTTACTGTGACAGAATCTTCTGTATTTAGTTTTGAATTGTTAGGTTACTGCCTCGTAGGTGCTGATAGCCAAGTGACAGCATGGGATCTTGATGAGATTATGATTAGCTCTACTTGTGTAACAGGCGGAGGTGCTTCGGGCTGTAATGGTACTAACATAGTCGATAACAATGACGAAAACGAACTCGAAGAAGAGGAGAGTGCAGCCAAAATGTCTTTCCAGGTTGTACCTAATCCAGCTGAGAGCTTCATGATAATCAAAGCTAATCAAGTGCCTAACAATGACGCTAAAGTCTTTATATATGACAGAATGGGCCGTATGGTAGATTCTTATGACTTAAGAGTCAAAGAATTAGCTTTCAACATAAGTGAATACACAGAAGGATATTATTATGTGAAAATGATATCTGGTGGACAACAAATAACCCAAAGCTTTTTGAAGTTATAACATCGTATCAATTAAAAATTGTGAATTAAGGGAATGAGGAAACTCATTCCCTTTTTTGTTTTGGTATCAATCTAAGCCAATATTTTGACCTGCTATTTCTTTACAAAAATCCCAAACAACTCATTGTCTTGCCTTGGTCCTATAGAGTTATAGCACCTCTCAAAAGTCTTAGTCTCGAATAAGGACTTAAAATATCCTAAGTATTCTTTCTTGGAACCTCCAAAGGGTCTTTTAGTCAAATCTCCCGTCAAGGGCATATCGAACCATAATCCTACTAGCCTGCCTTTTGGTTTTAGGAGTTTGTGCATCTTGTAGGCATAGTTTATTCTATTTTCTCTATGTGGGGGAAAAGAGCAGAAAAACGTTTGCTCTATGATTAGATCATATTGGCCATGATGTGAAAAGAAGTTTTCGCATATCAGCTGATCTTTTGGAAAATCCGTCATGCGACTTTCGAATTCTTTTAGTGGAATCCGAGAGATATCCAGAATATGCGTATTGACGAAACCTTGATTGTACAGATATTCGGCCTCGTAACCATTACCCGCACCTGGTATCAAAATATCGATGCTTTTATCTTCTAATTGATCTACGTATTCTTTAATAGGTGTAGAAGGATAGCCGATATCCCATCCTGTCATTTTATCCTCATATCTCTGTGTCCAATAATCGGATTGTTGCGATGTATTATGAATATCTTCTGACATGAGGATATTATTCTTGGTAAACTATTCCTTCTTGCGGTACAGAAAACTCACTTTCTGATATAGCCAACCTATCTAATTCTGATCTGAGACGACTTATCGCTCGTTGGGAATTATCATCAGCCAAAGGAAATGTGCCAAAGTGCATCGCCACGCTCTTCTTTGATGCGACGTCTAAGTGAATTTTTATACCCTCCTCTGGAGTCACATGGATTGGTCCCATAAACCATTCTGGTCTAAATGCACCAATCGGAATAAAGGACAGGTCTATAGGAGGAAACTTCTCTTTTACAAGACCAAAATTAGGTCCATAACCAGTATCTCCGACATAGTATATCGTCTTATTATCTGATTTTATCACATATCCACACCATAGCGTCGTATTCCGATCAAAGGTTCCTCGACTAGAAAAGTGATTGGCAGGAATAGCGGTGATCTCAAGGTTATCTACCTTTTTATTTTGCCACCAATCCAAACTAATTACATTCTCACATCCCCATTTTTTCATTATTTTATCTACGCCTAGCGGGACTAGGTAAGTCGGGTTATGATTTTTATTGAGGGCTTTTATGGTGTTCTTATCAAGATGATCGTAATGATTATGACTTATTAATACAAGGTCGATACTAGGTAAGTACGAAAACTCTAACCCAGGTGGTCTGAATCTTTTAGGTCCTGCAAACTGGAAGGGACTGCATCGTTTAGACCAAATGGGATCTGTCAATATGTTATGCCCCTGATGTTGGATGAGGAAGGTACTATGATTGACGAAGAGGTATTGAATCTCTTCTGCTTTTGCATTTGGTAATTCTTCTTGTCTGACATAAGCCTCTTTATTATAAGACCATGCGTCAGGCTTACGATCCTTGATATACTTACCGACGTCTTTAAAACTATTAGCATCTCGGCCACTCGGATTTTTGAATCTTTTCCCATTGAAATGTGCACTAACTGGACCTGTGTAATTGCCTCCAGATAGAAAATAACCAAATGAGATGACCAATAAAGGAAAGGCTATAAGAATACCTAAAATGACATAAATTATCATATCACAAAAATACCAATCGGAACGGCTAATCTCACTGCGCCTGAATGAACTTAATAACTGAATTATTAAATATGACAGGTCTTTCTACATTAACGACATGTCCACAGTTAGGTATGACCTGTAGGATGGCAGATTTATGCTTTTCTACCAACTTGCTTATTGTGGGAAGGAACATGTGATCTTCAGCACCCATAATGTATAACGTGGGCTTGCCAGAGTCTTTGATTCTAAAAAATCGAAGCAATGGATTGACCTGAGAAGCCAAAGTAAACCATCTTATAAATTCTTTCTGGTATAATTTTTTAGCTTCATTAATGAAGAGTAATCGTGATTCTTTATGGTTCTTCTTAGGCATAATTATAAATGCCAGTATTCTGTAGAGATACATATAGGGCAATATCGACTTAAGGACAACGGATAGTTTGAGCAATACTCGACTTTTGATATTCAATCGCATTATTGCACCACCCAGTATTAGTGATTTAGCTCTCTGAGGGAATCTTTCTGTTATTTCTCTTACGACAATGGTACCCAGTGAAATACCAACGAAGTGCGTTGATTTTATTTTTAGATGATCTAATACATCCACCACCTCATTACCTATACTGTCAAAGGTGTATTTCTTAATTTTCTGATAAATGGGAGATTTTGATTTGCCGTGTCCTCTCAGGTCTATCAGTAAGACATTGAAGTGTTTTTTGAAATCCCTTATCTGTTTGTACCATATACTGCTGCTGCCCCCTGCACCATGTACAAAGGTCACCCACTGCGACGAAGTAGAATGTTTGTATGTCTTATGGTGCAACATATACTTTAAAAAACAAGATTACTTGCTACAAAGTTTACCATTTTATTATGTTCTAATCACTCAAATGAGTAACTATTTTATTTTGGCTCGATAAGGTCTTATGCACAGGGCATTTGTCAGCGATCTGAAGTAGTCTTTTTACTTTATCCTCATCTTGTACGCCTTTGATTTTGATACTTCTTTCTATGACATCTATCTTTTGCTTGCTATTTTCTGGATCTGCTTCTTTTCTATGATTGAGGACGACCTCTACACCATCCAAGGGCCATTCTTTTCTGTTAGCATACATGCGTAAGGTCATAGCCGTACAAGTTCCCAGAGAAGATAATAAGAGGTCATAAGGCGTCGGACCTAGATCGTCACCTCCGAGTGCCGTAGGCTCATCTGCTATGAATATATGCTCTCCCGTGTTTACCTGAGAGGTAAATCCTGTTGGCCCCAGGGTTACTTTGACTTGTCCAAAATCATATTTGTCATCATAAGGGCTTTGGTCTGCATGATGCACATATCGCGTGGCCCATGCTGCAATCACCTTTCCCACGTATATAGAGTCTTTGCGTTCTGTCAGCAAATGATCTGCACCATCCAGAGATACGAAACTCTTAGGATGCCTTGCCGCTTGATACATCTTTTTGGCGTTATCTATCGTTACGGTCATATCCTGTGGAGAATGAAATATCAGCAACGCCTTATCTACTGACTCTAATGTCTCTGAGATATTCTTATTATTGATATCATCCAGAAACTGCCTTTTTACTCTAAAAGGTCTTCCGCCGATTTTCACCTCTGCAGATCCCTCCTGTTCTATTTCTTCTATATGTCTATCAAAAAGGTGCTGGACATGATCTGGACCAAAGGGTGCGCCGATGGTGGCGATAGCCTCTACGGTAGGAATCTCCAGACTGGCAAATAATACGGCCGCTCCACCTAGCGAATGACCAATAAGAAGCTTAGGTGCCTCATATTCTTGAGCCAGAAATTCCGAGACTGAAATAAGGTCTTCGACATTAGAGGTAAAGTTAGTATCCGAAAAATCACCTTCACTATCTCCTAATCCTGTAAAGTCAAATCTCAATACACCAAACCCTGCTAGATTAAGAGTCTTAGCAATATTCCTGACGGCAGAGAGATTCTTGGTACAGGTAAAACAATGTGCGAAAATGGCAAAGGCTCGGGGCTTAGTGGCAGGCAATTCTAATTTGGCTGATAGAGAGTAACCTCTGTTATTTTGAAGAGTGATTTTTTTTGATGGCATAATTTATTATTGCTTCTGTCTTTCTTATCCGTCAGTTATTGATCTTACTAATAGAAGAAGCGTGGTCTGTAATAACGTAGCATTGTCCATTAAGTTTCTTGAGAATAAATGGCTAAATGACTATTAAAGACATTGACTCGATTGTTAGCTATAAAGTCCCTCTAAAATTAAGCTTTTCAATCTTTTGGATAACATATTACAATTATTGAAATAATAAGCGACATTTGCGCCTGCTTATAAAGGAGATAATGAGTATAAGAAACATAGCTATTATAGCCCATGTCGATCATGGTAAGACAACATTAGTAGATAAGATCATACACGAGTGCAAGCTCCTCGACGAACGCAAGGACACAGGAGAACTAATACTGGATAATAATGATCTGGAGCGGGAACGGGGAATCACTATTACATCTAAGAATGTGGCTGCCGTATTTAACGAGGTCAAGATTAATATTATAGATACGCCTGGTCACGCCGATTTCGGTGGGGAAGTGGAGCGTGTCCTTAAGATGGCTGATGGGGTACTATTATTAGTTGATGCTTTCGAAGGTCCAATGCCACAAACGCGCTTTGTCTTGAGCAAAGCGATAGAGCTTGGTCTTAAGCCGATTGTAGTAGTCAACAAAGTCGATAAAGAAAATTGTAGACCCGAAGATGTACAAAGTGATGTCTTCGATCTGATGTTCAATCTTGGGGCGACTGAGGAGCAGTTGGATTTTGTGACCTTGTTTGGTTCATCCAAATTTGGTTGGATGAGCTTTGATCACGAAAAGAAGACAAAAGATATCGTGCCATTATTGCAGGCTGTCTTAGATCATATACCAGAAGCACCATACCATGAGGGTACACCGCAGATGCAGATTACCTCTCTGGATTTTTCCAAGTTCACTGGTCGGATTGCGATAGGCCGAATATTCAGGGGAGATTTAGAAGTGGGTAAGGATTACATGCTATGCAAAAAAGATGGTTCCACGCAGAAAGTTAGAATCAAGGAATTATTTGTATTTGAAGGCTTAGGAAAAGCTAAAGTCCAAAAGGCTAGGAGTGGAGACATCTGCGCCATTGTAGGTATAGATGGTTTCGATATAGGTGATACGATTGCAGATCTGGAGAATCCCGAGGCGTTGCCTCACATCAAGGTGGACGAACCTACCATGTCTATGTTATTTACTATTAACAACTCTCCATTTTTTGGTAAGGAAGGCAAATTCGTTACTTCACGACATCTCAGAGATAGACTTTATAAAGAAACAGAAAAGAACCTCGCATTGAGGGTTATAGATACAGATACGGAAGACAAGTTCAATGTATATGGTCGTGGTATTCTGCATCTATCTGTGCTCATAGAGACCATGCGTAGAGAGGGCTATGAGTTACAAGTAGGTAAGCCAGAGGTTATATTCAAAACTATCGATGGAGCTAATTGCGAACCGATAGAATCATTAGTCGTAGACGTGCCTGAGGAGTATTCTGGTAAGGTGATAGAAATGGTAACGCAACGCAAAGGCATGATGAAGGTCATGGAACCTAAGGGAGATGTACAACATTTAGAATTTGAAATTCCTTCGCGTGGGCTTATTGGACTAAGAAATAATATGCTGACGGCGACAGCGGGTCAGGCTGTGATGACCCATAGATTTGTAAAATACGAACCCTTCAAAGGTGAAATTACAGAGCGCACTAAGGGCTCTATAGTCAGTGGGGTAGAAGGGCAGGCACTGGCCTATGCTCTTGACCGACTACAGGATAGAGGTCGATTTTTTATAGAGCCAGGTGAAAAAGTATATAAGGGACAGGTGATAGGAGAGAATACCCGTGATGTAGATCTGGAAGTCAATGTCATCAAAGGCAAGAAATTAAACAATATGCGTGCCGCTGGCTCTGATGATAATAACAAACTAGCACCCAAAATTGTATTCTCTCTCGAAGAATCTATGGAATATATCAAAGTCGACGAATATCTGGAAGTGACTCCAGAAAATCTTAGAATGAGAAAGATCAGCATGTAATTTATTACTGTATTTATTTAGATTAATTCCAGATAAAGTTCTTTATTTGTTGTTTATTCTATACTGTGTCAGAAATAAACATCGGAGAAAGAGCCATCATAGTCGCCATTAATGGGAGCATTCAGTTCCGAGAATATCTATTGGCTAATGGTATTTCTTTAGGTACTGTGCTTATAAAAAATTACAGTCCCTCCTATTCCAGCCTTATCAACTTTACGATTGCCAATAAAATGATAAGTCTGCGCAAATCTGATTTTGATCAAATTGACCTTGTCAAAATATGAAACCTATTGCACTCGTCGGTAAGCCCAACTCTGGGAAAAGTAGTCTATTCAATCTACTTACTGGCCTCAATCAGAAAATAGCTAATTATAGCGGTGTCACGGTAGATTCTAAGCATGGTCAGTTTCTACAGTTTGATATAGAAGATCTTCCTGGACTTAAGTCACTCAAGTCTACAGCGCCAGAGGAGGCCATTGCCAAATCAGAAATCCTAAAATTCGCAGAACATAAGTATCCCATCTTATTCGTCGCTAATGCGATGCAGCTTGAAGATAATTTGATGTTGTTTTCTGAGATTGCTGACTTAGAGGTCCCTATGTTCTTAGTTGTCAATTTTAAAGACGACTTGGAGAAAAGTAGAACAACCTTAGATATCAATAAACTATCGGACCAATTAGGTTGCGGTGTCCATATTATGAATTCTCGATCAGGTGAAGGCCTGGAAGAATTAAAAGAGATTTTAAATAAAGATTTTCAAATACCCAATACCATCTGTAGAAGTCTCTATGATAAAGTGGAGGACGATGGTATCCATAATAGCTATAATCGTGTAGTGGCCTTTCCTCAGGAAAATGATGTAGAAACCGTCGATGACGAATTTCATAAAAGGCAAAAGACAATTTCCTCTATAGTCAAATCAGTCATCTCACGAGAAGAAGTAATAGATCATCTAGTGCCAAGTAAAAAACTGGATAAGATTCTTTTACATCCTGTATATGGTCTATTGATATTTTTAGCGGTCTTATATGTAGTTTTTCAGGCGGTGTTTGCTTTGTCAGGATATCCTATGGATTGGATAGATGCGGGAATAGCAAACTTGTCTAGTTATACACGCTCTGTTTTGCCAGATAGCTGGATCAATGATCTGGTATCTGATGCCTTGATACAGGGTATAGGTGGTGTGGTCATATTTATACCTCAGATAGCCATCTTGTTCTTTCTCTTAGGACTGCTGGAGCATACCGGATATCTGTCGAGGATATCCTTTATTTCGGATGCATTTTTGAGAAAGTTTGGTCTCAGTGGTAAGAGTATTATTCCACTGATGTCCAGCTGGGCTTGCTCTATTCCGGCGATAATGAGTGCACGCACAATAGATAATCCCAAGGAGCGGTTAGCCATCATCATGGCATCACCACTGATGACATGCAGTGCCCGCTTGCCCGTCTATACAATCATCATTGCGGTCATCTTTCCTAAGGACGAAAGTTTTTTTGGTATGCAGGGTTTGGCTTTGTTGTTATTATATATGCTAGGGGTCGTGGCTACCTTGGTTATGGCTTATTTCTTTTCCAAGAAAAGTAATGTCCCATCTAACCAATTTTGGTCGTTAGAACTTCCCGTCTACAGAATGCCCAATTGGCGTAACATATTCTATAATGTGTATCTCAAGACCAAGTCCTTCGTGGTAGAAGCGGGAAAGGTAATATTGGCTATTTCCATTATCCTTTGGTTTTTGTCTACCAATAGTCCCAAGAAAGACAGCTACATAGAAGCCCAATATCAGGAAGCCCAAAAAACGTACAGTCATTTAGACATTTCTAAAGAATCCATTGATCTGGAATACTCTTATCTGGGATATATCGGCAAGACAATAGAACCTGTCATAGCCCCGCTCGGCTACGACTGGAAAATCGGGATCGCTTTACTGAGTTCTTTTGCTGCAAGAGAAGTATTCGTCGGGACTCTATCGACTATCTATAGTATCGGCTCAGAAGAAGAATCTACCATCGTCAATCGATTAAAAAACGAAAAGGTACTTAGTACAGGAGCCCCGCGATTTACATTTGCGACTTCTATATCGCTGCTGTTATTTTATGTTTTTGCCTTACAATGTATGAGTACCGTTGCCATCGTACGTAAGGAAACGGGTACATGGAAGTATGCTATCTGGCAGTTTATAGTCTTTTTGATCCTGGCTTATTTCTTTGCTTTTGTTTCTTATCAGGTGTTGAGGTAGCGCATTATTCTATGTCCAAAGATTAAGACCTAATAAATTAAGATTGCTCTTTGTGATTGACTGATACTATGAGAGTTTAAGTCCTTTCCTCTATCCACTTACGCGCATTAATAAACGCCTCTAACCAAGGACTCACATTATCATTTCGATCAGTAGGATAGTAAGCCCAATTCCACTGGAACATGGACCGCTCCAGATGTGGCATCGTAGCAAGATGTCTTCCATCCTCAGAACATATCATGGCTGCATTGTAGTCACTGCCATTTGGGTTGGCAGGGTATTCTGAGTAACCATATTTGGCGACAATATTATAGTTGTCTTCTGATGCTGGGAGCAAAAATTTACCCTCACCGTGTGATATCCATATTCCCAGCGTACTTCCTGCTAAGGTGGATAACATCACAGAATTATTTTCAGGAATAGTCACTGATGTAAAGGCACTTTCATGCTTGTGAGAATCATTAAAGGTCATCTTAGATTTCTCAGAATGGTTAGGGTTTATAAGATCTAACTCTACGAATAGTTGGCAGCCATTACAGATGCCTATACTCAATACTTCATCTCTCTGAAAAAAGTTGTCGAATGCTTTCCTGGCTTTTTCATTATACTTGATCGCGCCGGCCCATCCCTTGGCGGAGCCTAGGACATCAGAATTGGAGAACCCGCCGACGGCTCCTAAAAATTGCACATCCTCTAAGGTCTCCCTACCTGTCATAAGGTCTGTCACATGTACATCCCTCACATCAAATCCTGCGAGATATAAGGCATGCGCCAGTTCTCTCTCAGAATTACTTCCTTTTTCTCGCAATACAGCCGCTTGCGGCCCTCTTTCTTTTCTCTTTTGTAGAGTGCCGGTGTGATGTGCAGGGAATTTGAAAGTGAGAGGTTGTTTTTTGTAATTAGCATATCGGGCATCTGCTAGGCCGTTAGCGGTTTGTTCTTGATCCATAAGGTATGAGGTCTCATACCATATATCTTTATAATAGTCGATGTCAAAAGTATGTTTCCATTCATGATTTTGGATGGTTAGAGACTTGCTATTATTGACTTCACCTATTCTAATTGGCTTAATACCGTACTCCGATAAACTATCCGCATCCTGTCCTTTATTTATCTGAAAAATAATTCCAGGATTTTCTGAAAATAAAAGCTTAATGACGTCATCTGATTCCAATCCTGATAAGTCGATTTCCGCACCCACGTCTACATTGCTAAAACACATTTCCATAAGCGAGGTTATCATTCCTCCAGCAGAAATGTCATGACCTGCGATAATGGTCTTGTCACCTATAAGTTTCTGTATTGCATCAAAGCAAGCTGAAAGATAAGTCGCTTCTGATGCGTTAGGACAGGTTAGACCCACTCTATTTTGCGTCTGTGCGAACGCTGACCCCCCCAGAGCATAATCACCTTGGGATAGATTAAGATAGTAAATGTCACCTCCATCTTTTTGTAGGCATGGCTCTATGATATTGTTTCTGTCTGAGCACTGTCCCGCTGCTGTTATAATGACAGTGCCAGGTGATAGGACTTCTTGGTCCTTATACTTCTGCTTCATGGATAGGGAGTCCTTGCCAGTGGGTATGTTGATACCCAGTTGACAAGCGTAATCTGATATCGATTTTACCGCTTTATACAATCTTGCATTTTCGCCTTCATTCTTAGCGGGCCACATCCAGTTGGCAGAAAGAGATATCGACTTAAGACCATCTCGTAAAGGAGCCCAGATAATATTAGTCAGTGCCTCGATAATTGCCAACTTAGAACCTTCTCTAGGATCTATGAGTGAGGAAGCGGGCGCATGACCGATAGCGGTTGCTATACCATCTTGACCATCAAAGTCCAGAGCCATAACGGCCACGTTATTGAGTGGTAATTGTAATGGGCCACAACACTGTTGTTTAGCAACAAGCCCTCCGACACAGCGATCTACTTTGTTAGTCAACCAATCCTTACATGCGACGGACTCCAACCTTAAGACGGACTCCAAATAAGTCTTTATTTCGTCGGGGTTGCAATTTATACCCGCGTATTTATTGTCAATTGTATTATCCGTAAGAATCGTCTTAGGTGAGTTACCAAAGAGCTCACTTAGTTTCAGATCCAGAGGATTTTTGTCACCAGCACTTACGAAAGTAAAATGTAAATCTTCTTCGACTTTTCCAACTTCGTATATCGGTGCTCTTTCTCTCTGTGATATTTCAGTGAGAGTTTGTAGGTCTTTTTTATTGACGATAAGTCCCATTCTCTCCTGAGATTCATTGCCGAGGATTTCTTTATTTGATAGGGTAGGGTCTCCTATGGGTAATTTGTCGATATATATTTTTCCGCCTGTTTCTTCTACGAGCTCTGACAAACAGTTGAGGTGACCGCCAGCCCCATGATCGTGAATGGAAATGATCGGATTGGTTTTGGATTCGACGAGTGCTCTTATTACGTTAGCGACTCTTTTTTGCATTTCTGGATTCGATCTCTGGACTGCATTTAGTTCTAGTGAGGAGCCAATATCGCCAGTGTCTTTGGAGGATACGGCTGCTCCTCCCATACCTATTCTATAATTGTCGCCACCCATGATAACAATGGTGTCTCCTTTTTGCGGTTTCTTTTTTTGTGCCTGAGATTTTTTGGCATAGCCTATTCCACCGGCGAGCATAATGACTTTATCATAGGCAGTGACTTTATTGTCTTCTTCATGCTCAAAGGTTAATAAAGAACCACAGATGAGAGGCTGTCCAAATTTATTACCAAAATCAGATGCCCCATTGGAGGCTTTGATGAGGATGTCTAGTGGTGTTTGATATAACCAAGGGCGAGCGTTTATATTTTCTGACCAGGGACGATGTTTTCCTTTTCTCGGATAAGCAGTCATATAGACGGCCGTACCAGCTAAAGGGATGGAACCTTGTCCACCCGCCATACGATCTCTTATTTCTCCACCTGACCCTGTGGCTGCTCCGCTGAAGGGTTCTACAGTGGTCGGGAAATTATGTGTTTCTGCCTTTATTGATATAATGGAATCGAATTCTGACTTTGTATAATTAGATGGACGTATATAGTCAATGGGTGAAAATTGTATGCATCGCGGCCCTTCTACAAAAGCGACATTGTCTTTATAAGCCGAAACTATGGAATTAGGATTTTCCTTAGACGTTTTTTTTATGAGTTGAAATAAGGACTGCTCCATCTCTACGCCATCTATGATGAATGTCCCGTTAAATATCTTATGTCTGCAATGCTCACTGTTGACCTGAGAAAATCCGAATACTTCTGAATCTGTCAAAGGTCTTCCCTTTACCCTAGCCACGTCTTCTAAGTATTCTATCTCATCCTGACTAAGTGCTAATCCTTCAGCTTCGTTATACGCTGCGATATTGGTAATAGGAATGATAGGTTGGGGATCGCTGTTATTGTCAAAAATTTGCTGATCTAGACTATCATACATTTGCATGGTCATCCTATCGTAAGAGACATTGTCCGAGGGAAGATATTTTTCGATTCTGATGATACCATTGACGCCCATATTTTGAGTTATCTCGACGGCATTAGTACTCCAAGGCGTAATCATAGAGGACCTAGGTCCGATAGAATTGAAGTCTATGGACTTATCCGGCAGTAAAGTGGCGTCACTAAATAACCATGTTAGTTTTTCGATATCGCTGGGGTCAAGATCCTTCTTGGTTTGGACGGCGAATATCTGTTGCGAAGTATCTCCGAAGAAGAGGATCATATTACAATATGCTTTGATGTATAAAGCACACAAATTTCATTGATTTGATTTTAAATGTTTAATAAATCTCAATTTGTTTTCATTTTTTATGATATGGTGCTACTTTGTTTATTCCATCAGATAACATGACAGATATAGATACCGTTATTCTCAATTTTGACCAATCTTCGGTATGGTTGCTCAATGTCTGTCTGGCTGTTATAATGTATGGGGTGGCCTTGGGTTTGGACCTAGGCGTACTGAAAAATATATGGAGATCTCCTAAGCGCATTTTTGTCGGATTGTTATCCCAGTGGATATGTCTACCTCTGGCGACCCTATTGTTAATTTATCTCTGGAAGCCCCAACCCAGTTTTGCATTGGGAATGATCTTAGTGGCCTGTTGCCCAGGTGGAAATATTTCTAATTTTTTCAGTGCTCTGGCCAAAGCACATATAGAGCTTTCCATTACCTTGACAACCATCTCCAGTATCTCTTCTATAATCCTGACGCCTTTATTGTTTACGTTCTATGCAGGCTTGTTCTCTGATACACAAAAGATTATGGAGCTAGTCCGTGTCGATTGGATACAAGTCATTACTGCCATTTTTATCATCATCTTTGTGCCTATAGTTCTGGGAGAGCTCACTAAAAAGTATTGGTCAGGTGTCGCCCAAAAAATAGAAAAACCGATACGTCAATTGTCCATGCTTATTTTTCTGGCAATTGTGGTAGTAGCACTATTAGGTAACTTAGAATATTTCAGACAGTATATAGGAGTCGTATTTCTTTTAGTCTTGGTGCATAATGGCTTGGCTTTACTTTGCGGATACATGATAAGTTCTGTAAGTGGATTGTCTCATTCAGAAAGAAAATCGATAACTATAGAGACAGGTATTCAAAATTCTGGTTTGGGGCTTCTTATAATATTTAGTTTTTTTAATGGTCTTGGGGGAATGGCGATTATTGCCGCTTGGTGGGGAATTTGGCATATTATCTCAGGATTTTCCGTAGCGACTTTATTGGCAAAAGTGAGATAAGGATGTTATTATACACGTGCGTCAGCTAATCTCAGGACTATTATAATCGAATCAATGCTTTACACCTACATAAAATTTCTTTCTCGAATAGCACTCCGATATTATTTCTATGAGATCGAAATAAATGGCAAAGAGAACCTCCCTAAATCACCGACACCTACCTTATACCTTCCTAATCATCAAGCCGCGTTTCTTGACCCGATCATTGTAGGAGCATATAATCACTTTCCGATACACTTTATTACACGATCGGATGTCTTTAATCCGATCAGCGATTTATTTTATAAGAGGCTCAATATGATGCCTATATATAGGATGCGTGATGGAGTTAGAAACCTGAATAAAAACGCCACGATCTTTGATAAATGTGTCGATATACTAAATAAGGAAGGACAGATATTGATGTTTCCAGAGGGTAACCAAGAAGGCGATTATTATCTAAGATTGCTCTCCAAAGGTTTCTATAGAATCTCACAACAGTTTCTAAGCGGTACGGATAAAGAACTACAGTTAGTTCCAGTGGGCATTAATTATTTTAACCATGACCATTCTGGTCATAAGCTCATATTAAATTTCGGAGAGCCGATAGACGCGCGTCCTCTTATTATGAATGAAGATGGAGAAAGTAGCGTAGAGACTTACAAAAAGACGAGAACTATTCTAAGTGATGCCATGAAATCGCTTATGGTTATTCCGGATTATACCGAAAATTATCCCAAGCAAGTGGCATCCATCAATAGAAATGCAGAAAAATACTCCTTTGCTGAGTTAAGAGAGAAACTTGGGCAAAATGTTCCTATTTCTAAGCCGCGTGTTTTTTTATGGCTCAGATACCTTAAGCCAATATTGGCGATCCCCAATTTGCCCGTGCATATCCTGGTATGGTATGTATTAAATAAAAAAATGACCAATCCATTATTTGAGAGTTCTCTTAAGATTGGTTTTCTCGTTCTGCTATTACCACTTTGGATCGGATTGGTATTTATAGTGGCTTCGGTTCTTTTTGGTTTGCTCTTCGCGACAGCTTTTAGTTTGGTGCAGTTAGCCTTTCTATTCGCCTATTCTTTATGTGGACGTTATCAAAGAGCTTAGTAAACGCTTGTCATATTAAGAAAATTCTAATATGTATTATCTTCTTTTGAAATAATTCAATACTTCTTTTAATTTCTTAAAATTGATCTAACTGCAAATTATAGTTTGGTATGAATGAAGAATTTGCAAGCTTATTTTTTTAAAAAAAAGTAGATTCGTTCACAGAGAACACGACAATTTTTATAAATTGCGGCGTTTATGTTAAATAAACACTAAGTAAATATTAATTAACAAACCAACCTAAATATGAAAAAACTCTTCCAGCATGGTCTGGCTGTGGGTCTCGTATTATTGTTCGCTGGCTTTAGTTATGGTCAGAAAACTGTCACGGGAACTATTTACGACGGTGAGACTAATGAGTCTCTTATAGGAGCTAACGTTCTGGTCAAAGGTACCGATGCAGGTACGATTACAGATATTGATGGTACTTTCAGTGTAGATGTTCCGGCAGGAGCTAATACGCTCGTCATATCTTATACTGGCTATCAAGATCAGGAGGTGGATGTCACCGGCACGTCTTCTGTCACAGTGATGCTAGATAAGGGTCAGTTGCTCGACGAAATTGTCGTCGTGGGATATGGCTCTCAAAGCGAAAAGGAAATTACATCGGCTGTTGTCAAAGTTGACGCCGAGGATTTTAACCAAGGTAACATTACCGATCCTGCTCAATTATTGCAAGGTAAGGTAGCTGGTCTACAAGTCTATAATAGAGGGGGTGACCCTAATGGTAACAGTACCATCAGACTAAGAGGACTATCTACCGTAGGATCTAATGCAGAACCACTTGTAGTAATAGACGGAATCATCGGGGCATCTCTGGATAATGTAGATCCTAATGATATAGAAAGTATCAACGTACTAAAAGATGGATCGGCCGCGGCGATCTATGGATCTCGAGGATCAAGTGGTGTAATTATAGTAACGACTAAGTCAGGTGGTAAGGATGAAGAAATCCAGCTTACTTATAACGGTCAATTGTCTACTTCATCACCAGTTAATAGTGTCCAGAATATGACTGCGGCAGAATTTGTTGCGGCTGGAGGTACAGATTTGGGAAGTAGCACGGATTGGTTGGACGAAGTGACAAGAGCGGGTTTGAGTCATATTCATAGTTTATCTGCTTCTGGAGGAATTGGTAATTCTTCTTTCCGTGTTTCTACTAACTTCAGAAATGTCGATGGAATATTGACTAACTCTGGTTTTGACCAGTTCAATACAAGGGTTAATCTATCTACTAAGGCATTCAATGATAAGTTATCAATAGACTTTAACTCTTCTTTTACTAATAGAGATCAGCAAAATGGTTTTGTAGAAGCCTTACGTTATGCTGTACTATATAACCCAACAGCACCTGTTTTTGGTGATCAGTCTCCATTCCCATTCAATTCTGAGCAATTTGGTGGTTATTTCGAGACATTGGGTTTATTTGATAGTTTCAATCCTGTTGCTATAGCTAACCTAAATCGTAACGATGGGCAGAGAAGAGAATTCAACTATGGTGCGACTTTGGGCTATAGATTGATGGATGCATTGACGGTCAACTTCAGATTTGCACGTCAGGAAACAGATTATGCTAATCAAATTTATTACCCGACCACTTCTAACTTCAATGGTGGTGCAACAAGTCCGACAAGAAAGGGTCTAGCTGAATTTTATCAGCAAGATTTGACTTTCAACTTGTATGAGTACTATGCGACTTATCTTGCTGATGTAGGAAACTCTTCTTTGACATTAACTGGTGGATATTCTTATCAGGAGGATACTTTCAGAGACAACTTCTTTAGTCTCGGAGATTTCCCTAATAACGAATATGACTTTAGTGGTATCGTAGAGGCAAGTCAGGATCTTCAAGAGGCTGGTTTCATAGGAGCAAATAGTAATGTTTCTCCTGACAGTAAAATTATAGCATTCTTTGGAAGAGCTAACCTTGTTGTAGATAATGCAATATTCTTGAGTGCAGCACTCAGAAGAGAAGGTTCTACTAGATTAGGTACTAATAACAAGTGGGGTTTATTCCCATCGTTAAGTGCAGGTGTAGACTTGGCTAATTATCTCGGAATGAGTAATGTGGACTTATTCAAGGTAAGGTTAGGTTATGGTGTGACAGGTTCGTTACCACCGCTACCAGGATTATCTCAGCCTCAGAGACAAATTGTTAATGCTCCAGATGGTGCAGTTTCTACGGAATTGACAAGAGCAGCTAACGATAGTCTTAAGTGGGAAAGCAAAGCGGAAATTAACTTTGGAATCGATTACGCGGCAGGTAGATTTTCTGCGTCGTTGGATCTATATAATAGAGACATTTCTGACTTCATCCTTAATCGTGCAGTTGATGCAGCGATATTTGGATTTAATAGAAGATGGGAAAATGCCGGTAAGTTAAATACTAAGGGTATTGAACTTGCCTTAAATTATGATGTTGTCAATAACAGCAATTTCACATACAATACAGGAGTCGTGTTATCGACTTACAAAACCATTCTTGAGGAATACGTAGTACCGGCGGAGACGCGAGGTAACTTAGGTGCTCCTGGTCAGAATGGTACGAATATGATACTCGTAGAAGAAGGAGAGGAAATAGGAAGAATCTGGGGTCCTGTCTTTGAAAGCGTTGATGCAGAGGGAAGTCCAGTATTCAGAGACGTGAATGGTGATGGAATGTTAGTTACTGCTCAGGATAAAGCATTAGATCCAGAAGTTGATTTTGAAGTGTTAGGTAATGGTACTCCAGATTTAGAGTTCGGTTGGACTAACCAGTTGAGCTTTGGAAAGTGGTCTGTCAATGCATTCATCAGAGGAGCATTTGGGCACAGCTTGGTTAACACATTTAGAGCATTCTATGAGCCAAGAGTATCTACCCAATCTTCTTATAACTATATCGATACGCCTAAAGGAGAAGAAGGTCTTACGACTGCAAGATTTAGTTCTTTATACGTAGAAAAGGCTGATTTTGTAAAAATAGATAACCTTACAATCTCAAGAGGCATAGATTTTGGAGCAGGTGGTATTGATGGTGCTGTTGTTTCATTGACATTGCAGAATCCTTTAGTGATAACTGGTTATACAGGTACTGATCCTGAGCCATCTTTGGTGGATTCTGGTGCAGCAGATAACGGTGGTAGAGGATTCGTCAATACTCAAGATGTACTATCTCCGGGTATCGAAAGAAGGAATAGCTATTTTGCAAGTAGATCAGTAACACTTGGTCTTAACCTTAAATTTTAAATCGAATAATCATGAATAAATTTTCTAAAATATTATTTGCATTTGCTATGATTTCTCTGGCATCTGCATGCACAGATTTAGAAGAAGATTTAGTAGGTGATATCACCACTGAGATTTCTTTAGATGGTATAGACACTGGTGGAGGATCTGGTGGTGGTGGTGCATTGACTGGTGCTTATGCAGAGCTTAGAAATGCAGGTACAGCTAATCACTTTGGTTACTATTCAGTACAAGAACTAACTACCGACGAAATGTGTATTGCGGCTAAAGGTGGTGACTGGTTTGATGGGGGTATCCTTATAGAGTTACACCAACATACTTATGGTCCTACTCACGCAATGCTTAATAATACATGGGTACAACAATATAATGCTATCACTACCGTAAATGAAGCTTTGGCAGGTAACCTTGATGCAAATCAAGAAGCTCAAGCAAGAGCATTACGTGCATACTTCTACTACAGATTATTAGACCTTTACGGAAGTGTCAAATTAGTTACTACTCCTGGTTCTGATGCACCTCAGTCTTCGAGAACAGATGTTTTCAATTTTGTCGAGACTGAATTATTGGCTGCTTTAGGAATCAGTGAAGTATCGGCAAGCATGGACTTAACTAATAGTCCATTAGGTACAGATAATAATCCATACCAGATTAACCAATTTGGTGCTTTAGGTATACTATCTAAACTATATCTTAACTCCGAGGTATATACAGGAACGCCAAGATGGGGTGAAGCTGCCGCTGCTGCTTCTTACATCATAGATTCTGGTGTATATCAATTATGTGGTGATGGATGTGCTGTATCTAACCTTGGAAAGAGACCAGGTGTAGATACAGATCCAGATATGTTAGAAGGTTATCCAGCGGTATTCGGACCTAATAATGATAACAACCCAGAGCATATTTTCGTCGTCAACTTTGACGAAGTAAGCGGTGGTGGTATGAATTTCTCTCAGATGAATCTACACTACTCATCTCAGTTTACTTGGAATCTACAATCGCAGCCTTGGAATGGATATGCGTCTTTAGAAGAATTCTATAACTCTTACGAAGACAGTGATGTCAGAAAAGGTGCAAACTTTATCGTGGGTGAGCAATTAGATTTCGGTGGATCCGCGATATTAGATTATGCATCTGATGATGGTAATCTTGTATTAAATTATACACCAAATATCAACGAGCTACAGCCTAACTCTCTAAGAGAGGCGGGAGCAAGACCAGGTAAATTTAGCTTCAAGCAATTAGGTAGAAACGATATGAGTAATGATTATCCGATCGTAAGATTGGGAGAAGTTTACCTTATAAGAGGAGAGGCGATGGCAAGAATGGCTGGCGACTGGAACATGGCATTGGATGATGTCAATGTCATAAGAGAAAGAGCTAAGGTTGCTCCTTTCTCTAGTGTTACGGCAGACAGCTTCTTAGAAGAAAGAGGTCGTGAGATGTTCCAAGAGTCTGCGAGAAGAACTGACTTAATCAGATTCGGAGCGTATAATGGCACATGGTGGGAAAAACCTGCTTCTGAGCCATTCAGAAATATCTTCCCTATTCCTGATGAGCAAATACAGGCGAGTGGAGGAACACTTTCACAGAACCCAGGTTACTAAATACTTTTGACAATATATATAAGGGTTGTATCATAATGATGCAGCCCTTTTTTCATCTAATAGGGTATAGATAATGCCTTTAAGATTTTATATCTCCTTTGTATTGCTATCGCTTTGCTCCTGCAAGGAAGATAGTAGGGATAGTAAGCAGGATGCCTTGTTTTTGCTGAGGGATGATTTAGGTATCGAGTTTAATAATGCACTGGAGTATACCGAGTCATTTAATCCATACACATATAGAAACTTCTATAATGGAGGAGGTGTATCCATAGGAGATATTAATAATGATGGTCTGGATGATATCTATTTTACGGGTAATATGGTAGATAACATGCTTTTGCTCAATGAGGGAGATTGGTCTTTCCGGGACATTACAGAAAGTAGTGGTACGGCATGCCCTTCTGTGTGGAGCACAGGGTCTAATATGGTGGATATCAACGGAGATGGTCTATTAGATATATATGTATGTAAAGGAGGTCAGATGACTGGCGATGTCAGACATAACGAGCTTTTTATAAATAATGGGGATCTTACTTTTACAGAATCCAGTAGTGCCTATGGTCTTGACATAACGGGGTTATCCATTCAGAGTGCTTTTTTGGATTATGACAAAGATGGAGACTTAGATTGTTATCTGCTTAACAATAGTACCAAATCTGTAGGAGGCTATGATCTACGCAGTGGTCAACGTGACCTACCTTCAGAAAATGGAAATAAATTGCTGGAGAATCAAAATGGAACGTATGTAGATGTTTCAGAAGCGGCAGGAATTTATACTAGCAATATAGGGTTTGGGTTAGGCATAACCTTGAGTGATTTTAATGGAGATAGCTGGACAGACATCTATATATCCAATGATTTTTTCGAGAAAGATTACTTGTACATTAATCAAACAGATGGCACTTTTGTAGAATCTGGAGAAGACTATTTTGAGTGTTTCCCATTAGGTGCGATGGGTGCTGATGCTGGTGATCTTAATAATGATACTTATCCTGATCTTATGGTAACCGAGATGTTACCTAGCCAAAATGCAACGCGAAAGAACAAGGCAATATATGATTCCTGGAAGAAGTATAGCCAGATGGAATCCAAAGGCTACGCTTGCCAGATGCCTAGGAACATATTGCAGGCTAATCGCCATGGTAAGGGATTCTTAGAGCTAGGTAGAAAGGCAGGAATGGAGGCGACTGATTGGAGTTGGTCTAGTCTTATTTTTGATTTCGATAATGATGGGTATAAGGATGTATTTGTAACTAACGGAATCTATAAAGATCTACTGGATAGAGATTATTTGGCATTTGTAGCTAATGATTCTAAGATTCAATCACTCATAGAATGTCAGAAAGAAGCCGTAAAAAATCTCATAGATAGTATGCCGACGCAGGCAGTCAGCAATTTCGGTTTTAAGAATATGGGTCGCTTTAATTTCGAAAATGGATCAAAAGAATTGGGATTAGATTACAAGGGATATAGTAACGGGTGTGCTTATGGTGATTTTGATAATGATGGAGACTTGGACCTTGTAGTAAATAATGTCAATGCACCAAGCCACATTTACGAAAACAAGTCTAGCGCTCTGAATAAATATAATTACCTTAATATCGAATTAAGCGAATCTTCAAAAAACACTTCCGCCATAGGAGCCAAGGTTATTTTGCACGCGTGTAATCAGACTTTCACCACAGAGCAATATCCGTCAAGAGGATTTCAATCAAGCATATCTCATAGTCTGCATATAGGAATGGGAGAATGTGCAACTATAGATAGCCTAACAATCCAATGGCCAGATGGAACTATCCAGAAGGTAGAGTCAATAGAACCCAATCAATCTTTAGAAATAAAAAAGATTGCTACTGACTTGGCATTAGAGGCATCCGAAAATCTGAAAAATTTATCCGAATTTGATACACTGGACTGGAAGCATAATGAAGGTAACTTTAACCAATTCAATCGGGAGAAACTGTTGTTCCAGATGAATGTGGCCAAAGGACCTCGTGTTATCTCTCATGATTTTAACAAGGATGGTAATGATGATATCATCTACGGTGGGGGAAAGAATCAACCGATTCATGTTGAACTAAAGGATGAAAACTTCAATAATATATCAGCGCAAAAAATTACCGATAAGATAAATTCAGAGATTACTGATTTGGGAGTATTGGATGCGGATGGGGATGGAGATGATGATGTATATGTCGCTTGTGGTGGAACAGCCTTTGCGCCCAAGGCAAGAGCCTTAGATGATTTTTTACTCATCAATGATGGTCAAGGAAATTTCGAAATGACTTCTTCGTTTTTCTCGTTTAATGAGGCCATCAGCACATCTTCAGTGTGTATAGGCGATATAAATAATGATGGCAAAGATGATGTGCTTATCACTAACCAAAATTCTCATCTTTCGTATGGTACTAAGGGATCTGTGTATATCTACCAAAACGATAATAATGGATATAAAAAGTTCAAGAATGAATCATTGGAAGATGTAGGCATCATAACGGATAGCTTATTAGAAGATGTCAACGGCGATGGATTACTGGATCTAATCATCGTAGGGGAGTGGATGGGAATCAGGTTATGGGTCAATGATGGCGAAAGACTAGTAGAGCAAAGTCAAAAATATGGACTGGCTGATACGCGAGGAATGTGGAACCACATAAGTGCTTATGACTTTGACCATGATGGTGATTTAGACTTGATAGCAGGTAATATTGGAGATAATAGTCCTTTATCGATTCATTCTGTGTTGGTAGTGGATGACTTTGATAGTAATGGTTTCTCTGAGCAAATTTTGTGCGAAAGAATAGATGATAATCTATTTCCAGTTATTGATATGGATGAATTATTTTCGCAGTTACCCTTCCTCAAAAGGAAGTTTATGTATTACAAAGATTATTCTAAGGCATCTATGTCAGATTTATTTGGTCAGAGTAGCTTAGATAAGTTGCAACTGTTAGAGTTGGATGTATTGCGGTCTGTCATATTGAGGAATGATGGTGGGACATTCTCGATTATTGATTTGCCTGAAGAAGTAAATTATTCTACGGTCAATACAAGTTTTGTTATAGACGTGAATGATGATGGTAAAGAAGAAATATTATTAGGTGGCAATCATTATAAGGTGAAACCTCAGTATGGAAGAATGGATGCTTCTCGTGGCTGGGTATTATACAGAGATCCGAATACCGATGAATTGAATTATCAAGCTAAAGAAATGGGAATAAGAGGTCAGCTAAGATCTATAGTTTCTTATCAGAATGATAGACTTCTTTTTGGTATAAATAATGATCATGTTCTTTCATTACCCTTAGATCAAATGTCAAAATAGATGAAATTTGCTATCAGCTATATTGCTTTTGTTTTCTTCATTATGACGCTTTTGATTTCTTGTAAGTCGGAATATGAGCAATTAGTGAGTGCAGAAAAGAATAAAGAGCCATATATGCCAGAACTCATATTAGGTCTGGAGATGGGACAAGATAAAAGTCATTTTTTCAGTCATTGCTGGAAACTGAATAAGAAAGCTCTTGTGAGCCAAGGTCCTGGAAATAAATATGCTAAGTATTATATGCTTCCGGATTCTAGTACCTCTGAAGAAATAGATAAGATCAGAGTATTGTTTTATGGAATGTTTGATGATGACGAGCTTATGTACGGTATGGAGATGAAGATGCAATACACTTCGTGGGCTCCCTGGAACGAAAAGTATAGTGCCGAATCGCTCTTGGAGGTTATTAAGTCTAAGTATATGAAAGAGTATGGTGGAAACGATTACATTCAGATACCCATTAATGATGATGTGATGGCTAACGTCAAAGTAGACGCTAATAGACAAATTCTTCTGTATAAAATTTCTGCTAAGGAAATCATGGTGAAGATAGAAGATGTTTCTGACAGATATAAAAAGTACCAGTCAAGTTGATTTCAATCAGAAAATATATAATCGTCCTCTCAGTACTTGTCGTATCGTGTAGTCAAGATCAAACAGCATTGCCTCATTTTACACTTCATGACAATCAGGAAATCGGTATAGACTTCTCAAATGACTTGGTATCAACTAACGAGTTTAATGTCTATAAGTATAGGAATTTTTATAACGGAGGTGGAGTCGCTCTAGGGGATATTAACAATGACAATCTTTTAGATATCTACTTTGTATCTAATCAATCAACTAACAAATTGTATCTGAATAAAGGAGATTTTCAGTTCGAAGAAATTACAGAGTCTGCAGGCGTCGGTGGACAACGTGCCTGGTCGACGGGTGTCACGATAGTTGATATTAATGCCGATGGATGGAATGACATCTATGTATGTAATTCTGGAGACCTCAAGGGTGATAATAAAGAAAACGAACTCTTTATCAATAATGGTGACGGAACTTTCACAGAACAAGCATCGAAATATAATCTTAATGACAAAGGATACTCCACACATGCTACGTTTTTTGATTATGATCGAGATGGGGATCTGGATGTCTATATCCTCAATAATTCATATACTGCCATCGGGAGTTTTAATCTGACAAAAAATCAAAGACCAATACGGGATGAGTTAGGAGGAGATAAACTAATGGAGAATAGAAAGGGGAAGTTCTTTGATGTTAGTGATAGAGCAGGTATATATGGAAGTGAGATTGGCTTCGGTTTAGGTGTGACCGTTAGTGATTTTAATAATGATTCTTGGGATGATATATTTATATCTAATGATTTCTTTGAGCGTGATTACCTATATATTAACCAAAAGGATAAAACGTACAAGGAAGTACTAACGGATCAAATGCACTCGATCAGTGCAGCATCTATGGGAGCAGATGCGGCGGATATAGATAATGATGGTTATACGGATGTCTTCGTAACGGATATGTTGCCTTCTGAGTATGAAAGATTAAAAACCGTTACCACCTTTGATGATTGGAATAGGTACTATAAGAATCTTGTCAATGGCTACCATCATCAGTTTACGAGAAACATGCTTCATAAGAATAATGGTAATGAGAGCTTCAGTGAGTTAGCACGGTTCGCTGGTGTAGAGGCATCCGATTGGAGTTGGGGTGCGTTGCTTTTTGATATGGATAATGACGGTCTTAAGGATTTGTTTATCGCTAATGGCATATATAGAGATTTGACCAATCAGGATTACCTACAATACATTGCCAATGAATCCGTCATGAAATCCATTATAAATGATGATGGCGTCAACTATAAAGAACTCATAGATATTATTCCTTCTAATAAGGTAAATAATCATGCGTATCTCAATGTTGGAAAGTTCCAATTTGCGCGAGCTCCAGAAAGTGGATTGGAGTTACCGAGTTTTTCTAACGGGTCTGCCTACGGTGACTTAGATAATGATGGTGACTATGACTTAGTTGTCAATAATATTAATATGCCGTCTTTTGTATTCGAGAATAATCAGAATGATAATAATTATATAAAATTAATACTGGAGGGTAAGGATGCTAACTTGTCTGCTGTCGGTGCTAAGGTCAAGGTGAGTACTGGTGAGGAAACAATATTATTTGAGAGTTATCCTGCTAAGGGATTTCAATCCTCTATAGACCCTCGTCCAAATATCGGAGTTGGACAAGCTCAGGCCGTCGATATAGAAATAATTTGGCCTGATGGTTCGGTAAGTGCAATGGCTGGCGTGCCTGTAAATCAGACTGTGACTGCTAAGCAGTCCGAAGCTATCAAGGCCAAAAATGAAGAAGATTCTCAAGATTTTATTTTTCTACAAGAGAAAGGAAAACTTGATTATCTGAAGTCTGAAAATAAGTATGTAGACTTCAATAGAGAGAGATTAATTTATCACATGCGGAGTAACGAAGGGGCTGGAATGTCGGTAGGAGACCTTAATGGTGATGGACAGAATGATATAGTGATACCTGGGGCCAAGGGATTCGCAACGAAAATTTTTCTGCAATCTGATATTGGAAATTTCTTAAATACCAATGAAACAACACTTGAAGGCTTGAAAGAATCTGAACATGTCAATTCTGCTTTATTAGATGTGGATGGTGATGGTGATTTGGATTTGTATCTGGCCAGTGGTGGGGTAGAGCATTCAGAATTTTCAGCTCATTTGCTTGATCATTTATTGATCAATGATGGCTCTGGAAATTTTTCTTTGTCGGATCATAAGTTACCAGTGGCAGAAACAAAGATGAGTACTAAAGCCATTGCTAGTGCAGATATAGACGGAGATGGTGATTTAGATATGTTCGTAGGTGAGCGAGTCAAGATAGGTAAATATGGCGCTCGATGTTCTGGAAAGATTTTGGTCAATGATGGCAAAGGTATTTTTACAGATATGACAAAGGAAGTATCATCGGAGTTAGACAATGTTGGTATGATTACGGATGCGAAGTTTTCAGATGTAGATAATGATGGAGATGCCGATTTGGTGATTTGTGGAGAGTTTATGGATGTGCTTTTTCTGGAAAATGTCAACGGTAAATTAGAAAGAAAGCAAATCAATACCGATGTCGCACTAAAGGGTTGGTGGAATGTATTGAAGATTATAGATATAGAACAAGATGGTGATATGGACATCCTAGCAGGTAATCATGGTCTTAACTCAAGATTTTCTGCCAGTGAAGAATTGCCATTGAAATTATACTATTCTGACTTTGATAATAATAGGTTTCCAGAGGGCATTGTCACATTTACATCAGAAGATGGGAAAGATTACCCTTACGCACTAAGACATAATCTGATAGACCAGATCAAAAGCCTTAAGAAAAATTATCCTGATTTCGAATCATTTAAGGAAGCAGATATCGCGTCTATATTCTCTAAGGAACAATTGGAAGGTGCTGATGTTTCGATAGCTAACCAATTAAAGAGTGTCTTACTTATAAATGATGGAAACTGGAAATTTAGCTCTGCGGAACTTCCAGAAGAAGTGCAGTACAGTTGTATATATGCCATTGATGCTCAAGACTATGATCGTGATGGTGATACAGATTTATTGATGGGCGGTAATTTGTATAATGTTGTTCCAGAAATGGGAATCTATGACGCGAGTTACGGTCATTATTTGACTAATGATGGAAAGGGAAAATTTAAAAGTGAAAGCGATGGCTCTGGTTTTTTTGTTAAAGGGGAGATTAGAGACATTAAGTCGTGGGATGATTGTGTGATGGTGCAAGTAAGTGGGGACTCATTGATTACATACAAGTATTAGTTTGTGAAGCAACTTACTTTTATATTGATCTTGTTCTTACTCTTTTCGTGTAAAAGCGACGAGATAATTCCTGATCTTAATAACTTAAATGGCAATTCTTTTTTAACTGACTTGTCAGTAACAGAGTCGGGTCTTCATTTTTCTAATAATCTAAACCCCACACCGCAAAACAACATACTCGAGTATCTCTATTATTATAACGGAGGCGGTGTAGGCGTCGGCGATTTTAATTCTGATGGTCTGGAGGATATCTTTTTTACGGCTAACGAAGGCCCTGATAGATTGTTCTACAACAAGGGTTCGTTGCACTTTGAAGATATGAGCGCGGAGTATGGTATTGCGAAGGACTCTACTTGGTCCTCTGGTGTAACTGTTGCGGATGTCAATGGAGATGGTCATCTCGATATCTATGTCTGCAAGGTAAATCCTGTATCGACGACATCCACATATAACCACTTATATATCAACGACGGAAATGGTAAATTTTCTGAACAGGCAAATGGCTGGAACTTAGATTTTTCTGGTTATTCTACGCATGCTGTCTTTTTTGATTATGATAATGATGATGATTTAGACATGTATTTGCTTAATCATTCGGTGCATTCGGTTAGGAGTTATGGTAAGACGGATAGGAGATTACTGAAGGATTCTCTTTCTGGTGATCGCATGTATGAAAATAGATTGGCGCAGGGAGAGAACAGGTTCGTGGACGTGACGAATATATGCGGCATATACAGTAGTCCTATGGGATACGGACTATCAGTGGCTACTGCTGATTTTGATAGCGATGGCTACATGGATATATATGTGGCTAATGATTTCCATGAGAATGATTATATCTATATAAATAATGGAGATCGAACATTTACAGAGCAATCAAGTGCATATCTGGCTCATGGTTCTAAGTTTACCATGGGTGTCGATATCATGGATATGAATGGTGATGGGTATGAGGATATATTTACCACGGATATGTTGCCCTATGATAAGGGAGTGGCATTAAGATCAGGAGGAGAAGATACAGATCAGATATTCAGAATAAGAAAGGACTTTGGGTTTGATGACCAGTTTGCACGTAATCATTTCCAGCTAGCGAAAGGAGGCAAGGGATATTGTGATGTGGCTTTACTCACGGATACGTATGCGACAGATTGGAGTTGGGCCTGTTTGCTTCAGGATTTCGATAACAATGGGATGGCTGATATTTTTATATCTAATGGTATAGTCAAGAGGCCTAATGATTTAGATTATATCAAATACATTAACAACAATCAAGAACTACTAAGTGGAGAATTAGATCAGAAAAAATTAGATGATGTATTGAACATCATGCCATCAGAGAAAATACCGAACATTTTGTTTACCCAAAATAGGGAATTAGAATTTTCGACAATTGGAGAATCGAAAATAGGCACGGGTAGTTTTTCTAACGGCGCGGCTTATGCGGATTTTGATAATGATGGTGATCTCGATATAGTGGTAAATAATATCAATGAGGAAGCATTTCTCTACAGAAATGACGCCAATAATAAAGGGAATTATATTTCTTTCGTATTCGATAAAGAAAGTCAGAGTAAGACAATAGGATATAGAGTTGAAATTTTTCATGGTGGAGGTAAGCAGTCGAAATCGTACAGTACTGTACGTGGTTATCAATCTTCTTCTACACATAGAATCCATTTTGGTTTGGGTACTATTTCTGAAGTAGACTCAGTATATGTAATTTCTAAGACAGGAAGACTGGCCAAATTGACTCAATATGATGTTAATAAGCTTAATTCTATCAACCTAAAAGATCTAAAGTTTACTCCTAAAGTTGTCTCTAAGAATCGAGACAAATTCGTAACGACTAAACTGAATTACCAGCATATAGAAAATGACTTTAAAGACTATAACACAGATAAGCTAATACCCGAGTTGTTATCGCGCGAGGGTCCGGCTATTGCTGTCTTTGATTTCAATGGTGATGATTACGATGATGTATACATTGGTGGGGCTAGGTATCAGGAGGCACAACTGCTCATAGGAAAACCAAATGGCAAGTTTGGTGTGATACCAATAAAAGATTTTATATCAGATTCTAAGTATGAAGATGTTGATGCAGAGGTCTTTGATTTCGAGGGTGATGGTGATATGGACTTATACATTGTCAGTGGAGGGAATGATGTCAAGGAACTGGATAAATTATTAGAAGATCGGATTTATATAAACGATAAGGGTCAAACGCTCAGGAGGTTGCCTCTGTCCTTGCCGCATACTAACGGATCTACTGTGTCTGCATCCGATTATGACAGGGATGGCGATGTGGATTTGTTTGTAGGGGCGCGGTCGATTCCTTATTCCTATGGCCTTAAGCCTTTTAGTTTTCTTCTTAGAAATAAGGGTGACCTGACTTATGAGATAGCTTTCAAAAATCGACTGGGAATGGTTACGGATAGTCAGTGGAAGGATATGGATGGCGATGGAGATGATGACCTGGTTTTGTGTGGTGACTGGATGCCAGTTACTTGTCTTATTAATAATGGAGAAGAAGGTTTTACTCAGGCACCTGACAACTTGGGACTAAAAAATTACCAGGGTCTATGGAACGAGATTCTATTACATGATTTTAACGGCGATAGTATAACTGATATAGTCGCGGGTAATGCTGGATTGAATTTTAAATGGAAAGCCGATGAAAATAAACCAGTCACCTTATTAGTCTCAGATATAGATAACAATGGTCAGACAGAACCTATTATTAGTCACGATTACTTCGGTGCTCAAAAATCATTTGCTTCCTTAGATCATTTAATTGCTCAAGCTCCGATCGTTAAAAAGCAGTTTATCAAATACTCTGATTATTCTAATACCCAAAGTGTACAAGATATTGATGTTATAAATAAAGGTGAAGTTGTGGAAGCACTTGAACTTACAGAATTACGGTCTATGATTTTTATATCAAACGGTAAATCTTATGACGCCATACCTTTACCTAAGGAAGCTCAATTTAGTACAATCCAGTCATTTTGCTTAGGCGAGGATAATGAGATTATTTATCTTGGTAATCATCTGGATTATTTGACAGAACTTGGTATGAGTGCTTCTAATGAGGGCGGTGAAATTCGATTAGATACTAGTAGTGATACTTTGTCATTAATTCATGAGTATATAGAGGCTTTACCCGCTAAGTATAATAGCAGAAAAATTCTCCCATTAAATAACCAATATATAGTGGTCGGTAATAATGATTATCCTTACTTGATAACCAAAAATTAATAGGAATGTATTTTCGGTATAGTCTTAGGTTGGCTTTAGTTTTTATTCTGTTTCATAATGATATATGTAGTGTTAGCTCTCAAGACTCTTGGGTACGTGTAGCTGAGGATATTAATCCAGATAATTATTATGGCGTGACTGTCGCTAATGGTATAGTAGGTATTGTTTCTTCTCCTGAACCTATGCGAGTAAAGGACGTGGTCCTAAATGGAACTTATGATTATTATCAAAGAGGTCGTGTGTCTAATATCTTAAAATCATTCAATCATATAAATATGAATTTGGATATAGATCGACATAGAATCTCTGCACAGAATATATCCAATTACAAACAGTCTCTCAATATGAAGGAGGGAATGCTGTCGACATCTTTTGATCATAAGGACAAAGCAACAGTCAATACAACAATCATGTCCCTAAGACATTTGCCTTACACGGCTATGGTTATTGTAGATATAAAGGCGCATAAGGATATAGAAGTGACACCGATGTCTGTAATAGAGGCACCTACCCATCTAAATGATGTCAGAAATTATTACTCAGAAATAGATAGGCCACATGTCATGATACCGTTATTAACCTCAGTAGGATTGAGTCCATCAGGTCGGTTAAAAGTAGCGGCATCTAATAGTTTTATTTTTGAGGAGGGACATGGAAAAGAACCAAAAATCATTCATGAAGATTGGGATTATAATATGCACTTGGCAAAGTTTTATAAAAAGATAAGTGCTGGAGAGACCTATTCATTTGCGATTGTGGCATCAACATGTACTTCGGCCCAGTACGAAGACCCACATAATGAAGCTGAAAGATTGACCATCTATGCTATGCTGGAAGGTAAAGAAAGATTGTTAAGCGCGCACAAAAAGAAATGGGCTGAACTCTGGCAAGGTAATGTAACTGTGGAAGGTGACGCGCAGGTAACTCAGGATATCAGATTTGCACTCTATCATTTGTATTCTTTTGCTAGAGCTGGTACGGCTTATAGTCTTTCGCCAATGGGCTTGTCAGGATTGGGTTACAATGGTCATGTATTCTGGGATACGGAGCTCTGGATGTATCCACCGTTGCTTATGCTACAGCCAGATATTGCCAGATCATTATTGGAGTATAGATTCGAACGACTGGATGCCGCTAGGCAAAATGCGTTTGCACATGGATACAAGGGGGCAATGTTCCCATGGGAATCTGCGGAGGATGGTTCTGAAGATACACCAGTATGGGCTTTGACAGGACCATTTGAGCATCATATCACAGGTTGTATCGGTTGGGCATTTTGGAAATATTATGAGGTGACTCAGGACAAAGTTTGGTTAGAGGAGAGAGGCTATCCTGTCCTCAAAGAGATTGCGGATTATTGGGCTAGCCGTGTGGAAAGAAATGGCAAAGGGCGGTATGATATAAATAATGTTGTGGGAGCAGATGAGTGGGCAGAAAATGTAGACAATAATGCATTTACTAATGCTGTCGCTATATTGTCTTTGCGTTACGCCACCAAGGCAGGCAAAGTCTTAGGCAAATTTGTCGACCCTGATTGGAATCACGTGGCTGACAATATTCCAATACTAAAGTTGTCTAATGGAGTCACTAATGAGCACAGTACTTATGAGGGAGAAGAAATAAAACAAGCGGATGTCAACTTATTAGCTTACCCACTCAAACTGATAATTGATAAGGAGCAAATCAAAAGGGACCTCAATTATTACGAAAAGAGAATGTCACCTACTGGGCCAGCAATGGGCTCAGCGATACTCTCTATTTTGTACAATCAGTTAGGTGATTCTGATAAGGCGGCGGATATATTTGCTTACAGTTATAAAAGAAATGAGGTTCCTCCATTTGGTGTAATATCTGAGACAGCGGGCGGAACTAACCCTTATTTCGCTACGGGAGCTGGTGGTATGTTGCAAGCGGTCTTGTCGGGGTTTGGTGGATTGGATATTACGGAGGAGGGTATTGTGCAAAAGGAATCTTCTATACCCGGCTCATGGAAGTCTATGAAGATAACGGGTGTCGGCGTTGACAACAAAACATTTACAGTCGAATAAATTATCAAGTATGCCAATCGAAAGAAAGTGGTGGAAGGAAGAAGTTATCTATCAGATATATCCAAGGAGTTTTAACGACAGTAACGGAGACGGTATAGGTGACATTAATGGTGTTATACAAAAACTGGATTATATCAAAGAGTTAGGTGTGGACATTATATGGATGAGTCCCATCTATCAGTCGCCTAATGATGATAATGGATATGACATAAGTGATTACTATGCCATACATCCTGAATTTGGGACGATGAAAGAATTTGATACACTACTCAAAGGAATCCATGATCGAGGAATGCGTCTGATAATGGACTTGGTAGTTAATCATTCTTCTGATGAGCATGCATGGTTTGAAGAATCACGATCTTCATTAGATAATCCTAAGAGAGATTATTATTTCTGGAAAAAAGGAAAGAATGGTGGCCCACCTAATAATTGGAAATCCTTTTTTGGAGGTAGTGCGTGGGAATATGACTCAAAGACGGATGAGTATTTTTTGCATCTATTTACTAAGAAGCAACCTGATCTCAATTGGGAAAATCCTAAAGTCAAAGAAGAAATATTTGATATACTCAAATTTTGGTTGGACAAGGGTATCGACGGATTTAGGATGGATGTCATTCCGCTAATATCCAAGCGACTTGATTTCTCTGATACAGAATTAGGTTCTTTCAATGAGGTCGTAGAAAAGGTATACTCTAACGGACCCAAAGTACACGAATATATCAATGAGATGTACGAGCGCGTACTACAACATTATGATATTATGACAGTGGGCGAGGGGCCTGGTATATCCAAGGATGTCGGTCTTAACTATGTAGGTCATGATCGTAGAGAACTTAATATGATTTTTCATCTGGATCACATGTTTTTAGGTCATGGTCCGAGAGGAAAATTTGATCCAGTGTCTTACGGCTGGCCAGAGATCAAGAAATTGTTCCAGGAGTGGTATGATGCAATGGGCGATTCTGGATGGATTAGTATCTTTTTGGATAATCATGATTTTCCTAGATTAGTGTCAAGGTTTGGTAATGATACGGTGTATCGTGTAGAAAGTGCCAAGTGTCTGGCAACAATGATCTTGACCTTGAGAGGAACGGCTTGTATCTATCAGGGATCTGAGATTGGTATGACCAATGTTGACTTTGATAAGATAGAAGATTATAGAGATGTAGAGACGCATAATTTTTATAAGGAGTTTACTTCTGAGGGAATGCCTCCGTCTGATTTTATATCGCTTGTGCAACAGCATGGCAGAGATAATGTACGCACACCTATACAGTGGAATGAGACCAAGCATGCAGGCTTTACAGATGGTACGCCTTGGATTAGTGTCAATACTAATTATAGAGAAATAAATGCAGAAAAGGTTCTGGCTGATAAGAACTCTATATTCTATTGGTATAAGACCTTGATCGCATATAGGAAAGAACATAAGACCCTGGTATATGGGGAGTGGAAAGTATTAGATGATAGTAACCCCGATCTTTACTTTTATTCTAGAAAAGATGAGGAAGGAGATTTTATAATCTTACTCAATCATTCTGACTTACATCATGAGGCTTCGTTTGATATATTAAGTGAGTATAGTTTAGATTTGCAGAATTTAGAAAATGATATGGTTGATATATTGCTTCCCTGGGAAGCACGTATCTATAGAAAGTAAATAGATGAAAAGAATTGCTTCTCTGCTTTTGATTGGCCTGATTACTATCGTAGGATGTAAAGAAGAATCCATTTCGATAGTGGAGTGTGAAAAGATCACTTCTGATGCATCTTATTTTCATAACTCACTCAAAAAATTGACTGACGTAATAGTCCATGATATATTCTCACCACCAGTGGCGAGTCGTGTATATCTCTATCCCTGCATTGCTGCTTACGAAGTCATTGCAAGTAAAGATGATAATTATATCTCTTTGGCAGGACAGATTAAGGAACTGGAGAAGATACCGATGCCCAAGGACACAGCTTTGGTTTCTTATAACTTGGCTTCTTCTTTAGCGTTTATAGAAGTCGGACAAGCACTTATTTTCTCGGAGGATAAGATTATAGATTATAAAAATGAGCTTCTATCCAAGATGGACTCAATGGGTATAAGTAGAAAGGTGATACGAGCTTCTCATGATTATGCCATTCAGGTCAAAGAGCATATTTTGGAATGGGCTGGTAAGGATAATTATAACGAAACGCGGTCTTATCCCAAGTTTGCGTTATCAGATGATCCTTCCAGATGGAAGCCAACGCCACCTTCTTATCTTGAAGGTATAGAGCCTCATTGGAGAGAGATCAGAACGATGGTAATCGATTCTGCTCAGCAATTTGTTCCGCCACCACCACCAGAATATAGCCTTAAGAAAGGAGCAGATTTTTATAATCTGGTTATGGAGGTATACAATGTCGTCAGAGACCAAACCAAAGAACAAAAAACTATCGCCAGTTTTTGGGATTGTAACCCTTTTGTGATGAACCAAACTGGTCACATCATGTATGCAACTAAGAAAATTACCCCTGGCGGGCACTGGATGGGAATAACCTCTATTGCTTCTAAAAAATCTAATGCAGATCTGGCCGAATCCATCCATAATGCCACTTGGGTGGCCATAGGATTATTTGATGGATTTATAAGTTGCTGGGATGAGAAATATAGGTCTAGCCTGACCAGACCAGAAACGGTAATCAACGAACATATAGACCCTGATTGGATTCCCACTTTGCAGACGCCACCTTTTCCCGAGCACACGAGTGGACATAGCGTTATCTCCACGGCTTCAGCTGTTATTCTTACACATTTGTTGGGTGATAAATTTTCTTTCACGGATGACGTGGAGGTGGAATATGGATTAGGGACGAGGTCATTTTCCTCTTTTAGAGAAGCATCAGAAGAAGCCGCTATAAGCAGACTCTACGGTGGTATACACTACATGCCCGCAATCAAAGATGGTGTCATACAAGGAGAAAAGGTGGGAAATTATATTATCGAAAAAATCAGGACTAAGAAGTAAGTCCTTTTTCTTAGATAAAGAATAGAGCTGGCATTAGTTGAGCTTGATGTGCTTTGTTATATTTATAACTACAAATCAAGTTATGAGAACGTATATACTTTTTCTTTTCTTATTAGTCTCCCAGAGCGTAATAGGTCAGGTTACTTTAGACAATACTATACTACCAGAGATCGGTGATGCGATAGAATATCAGAATTTCGTATTGACCTCTGATACAATGGTCTATAAGCAGACAGGCGAAGATATGCTTTGGGAATTTGAAGGATTAGAGGAAGCGGGGCTTTCTACCGATGCCTACAGAGACATCACGGGGACAGAATTGGCAGATTCTTTTCCTGATGCTAATGTGCTTTTCGATTTTGATTTTTTCGAATCGGCTGGACTAAGAACAGAAAATACTTTGGAGTTAGTGGGTGTTCGTACTGAGAATTTTGACTTTTTCGGTATAGGCGGTATTATTTTGCTAGAGGATAATTTTGTCTTAGAAAAGTTTCCCCTTGACTATGGAGATAGTTATGATGATGATTTTGCATTGGACTTTACTTTGTCTGCCGAGATTCTGCCGTTCTTAGATTCGTTAGAGTCGCCGATCCCTGGAGCAACGATAGATTCTATTAGATTAACCATAGCTACTGAGAAAGAGGTGGAAGTCAGCGGATGGGGTACAGTGCGTCTTAATGATAAGGACTATGAGGCGTTGCAACTAAAGCAAACGGATATAACTGAGACCATAATAGAGATAGGCATAGGTATCGCAGGGACAGTCTTATGGTTTAACGTCACAGATTTATTAGGCGACATTGGTGGTGGCGGAGATGACTTCGGTGATTTTGGTAGTGGAGAATCAGTAACCTATCGCTATCTCTCGCCGGATGTCAAAGGAACACTTATCGAGTTTAACGAACAATCCTTCGCAGATACGTTGGGTAATGAAATTATAGAGGTAACTGGTCGATATTATTCTGATCTGTTAAGCAACACAGAAAACATAGTATCAGAACCTTCCTCTTTCCAGATCTATCCCAATCCAAGTTTGGGTGTGATAAACCTGAAAGCAGATATGAATAGGGCAGATGTGATACTCAGAGACATCAATGGAAAAGTAGTCATCTCTCAAAGAGATTTTGATTTGTCACAAGCCATGAATCTAAGTCTATTACCCGCTGGATATTATGTCATAGAGATATCTGAAGAAGAACAAAACCCCGTTAGACAGAAGTTTTTGAAAAAATAAATTTGTGCATTTAAAATAACCAATAATGGATTTCAATCTGGCGAATGTTGATCTGGGTATTATAGTCTTTTATTTAATTTTCGTCATTGCGGTCGGTTTTTATTTTGGTAAAAAACATGAGGATGCAGAAGATTATTTTTTGGCTGGTCGTAATTTGACTTGGCCAATAATCGGATTTTCTTTGTTCGCATCTAATATGTCTAGTAATAGTCTGGTGGGGCTGGCAGGTGCAGGATATAAGGATGGCTTTTCTGTGTATAGTTATGAGTGGGTGGCAGTACTTGTGCTTATCATATTTGCGGTTTTCTTTTTACCCTTTTATCTAAAGAATAAAATATTCACCATACCAGAATACCTTGAGAAGAGGTATAGCTATACAGTCAGAGCTTACGCTTCATTTATAGCCGTGGTGCTCAATATTTTGGTAGATATTGCAGCCACCTTATACGCGGGAGGATTGGTAATTAATTTGATCTTCCCACAGTTTGCTTTGTGGCAGATAATAATAGGCTTAGCGATTATAGCAGGTATCTATACCATTACAGGCGGATTGAGTTCTGTGATGTATACGGACTCTATACAGGCAGTTATTCTTATATTGGGCTCGGCATGTATAACGTGGTTTGCTTATAATGAGGTCGGTGGATGGGACCCGGTCTATGCGATAACCGATGCATCCCATTTCGATGTGATGAAGCCCTTGGATGATCCCTCGATGCCCTGGCCCAGCGTGTTTACAGGGGTCTTATTATTAGGAATGTACTTCTGGGGAACTAATCAATATATTACGCAAAGGACTCTCGCCTCTAAGAATATAAGACAAGGACAATGGGGGGCTTTGTTTGCAGGTTTTCTCAAACTTTCCATACTCTTCATTATGATCTTTCCAGGAGCATTCGCGCGCGTGTTATACCCTGACATGACAGAGATGGATATGGTCTATCCCACGATGTTGTTTGATCTTTTGCCGACAGGTTTACTTGGGATTGTATTGGCAGGGTTGATAGCGGCGATGATGTCGAGTTTGGACTCTGGACTTAATTCCGTTTCGACTTTGATCACGATGGATTTTGTTAAGAAACTAAAACCTAATCTGGATTCTAAGTCTCTCATGAGCGTCGGGCGAATAATTACGACGATAGTCATGGTCATAGCTATCGTATGGGCACCGCAGATAGGCCACTTCGAAAAATTATGGGATTATCTACAGAACACTTTAGCTTGGTTTTGTCCTCCGATAGTTGCTCTATTCGTCATGGGGTTATTTACTAAGAGATCTAATAATTCAGGAGCCTTATTGGGTATACTGATAGGTTTTTCTTTGACGGCTATACTTATCGGTATCAAACTCTTCGATGCAAATGTCGCCCTACCGAACTTTTTATATGTGGCATTTTTGCACTTTGTAATCTGCTGTGTGGCTATTTATGTAGGTAGCTCATTTGGTACAGCCAAAGAAGAGGCACAACTGGCACAAGTGGTATGGAATAAGACAAGCTTTGCAGAAGAGTCTGTTTCCCTCAAAGAATTGCCTTGGTATAAAAACTATAGATACCAAGGATTGTTACTGATAGTATTAGTTATTATTATTTTGTTAGTCTATTGATATCAGAGTACTTTAATATTTTTCTGAATGGGTATAGTGGATATGCGATGTATCTGCTACATGAGATTACTAACCCCTCTTGGCATAACTATTTTTATTGGCTCATCGGGGTATCTCTATTTTTCTTTATTCTAGAAGTTGTTATCCCTTGGCGAAAGAAGCAGGACATATTCAGACAAGATTTTTGGTTGGATGTCTTTTATATGTTTTTCAACTTTTTTCTCTTTTCGCTAATCATATATAATGCCGCCTCTGATGTTGTCGTACACTTTTTCAATGATACGATAAAGTATGTGTCTGGTGGATTCGATCTGCAAGCTGTTAATCCTTTAAGGACTTTGCCTTTTTGGGCGGTTCTTTTAGTTGGTTTTGTTGTCAGAGATTTTGTACAATGGTGGGTACATAGATTGTTACATCGTGTGCCTTGGTTATGGAATTATCATAAGGTACACCATTCTGTACAAGAGATGGGTTTCGCTGCACATCTGAGATACCATTGGATGGAGAATGTGGTTTATAGGACGATGGAGTATATTCCTTTAGCTTTATTAGGTATCGGTCTCTACGACTTTTTTGTGATACATATTTTTACGCTGGCTTGGGGACACTATAATCATTCTAATATATCGATCAGTGGGAAGGTTTCTGGTGGAATATTGGGTGGACTCATTGGTATTATAGTGAGTCAGGGTTTGTTAGATGTGTCTATTATTACTGACCCCACGGCTATGACCACATTTATAATTGTAATATGCGCCTTGCTCGTAGGCATGATGATTATCGGACCATTTATGAAAGTCTTGTTTAATAATCCCGAGATGCATATCTGGCATCACGCACATGATCTACCCGTTGATAATAAATATGGGGCTAATTTTGGTCTGACCCTAGCGATATGGGATTATTTGTTTGGCACGGCCTACATACCTCATGATGGGAGAGATATTAGATTGGGATTTCCTCAAGTAGAGAAATTCCCAACCAATTTTATCGATCAAAATCTGTATGGTTTTGGAGGTAACAAGAATTAATGCTGATAAATAATCTCTAACTCAACTGCATTTTCTCCCCAGTCGTCTCCATCACAATTGGTATTCATACTAGATCCTCCCAGTAAGCATATAAAGTTGCAATCCGCGTCATAGATGTCAGCTTCTGAGTTACGAAACTCACAGGCTCCGTAGGCAAAACAATATACATCTTGACCTCTAAACCTCCATAGTGCCAAGTTGCTGGTGCCTGGGCAGGCGTTTGGTATAAAATTATTGTTAAGCTCATCTTGTATGCAAAGGGGAAGATTTTCTACAGGATCATCATCTCCGCAAGCCACAAAAGCAAACGAGAGTAATAAGAAAAGATATGTGAACTTCATAGACATATAATTTTTCCTCCAAGTTATAAACTATAATTTCCCAACGCTGATGATTAATATAACTTTAACCCTCATTGGGGTTATCAGGAAGTATGATCGGATACTATAACCCACTTACCATCTATGTACCTCCACAATAAAGTGAAGTGACCACTAGGAGAATCATTTTTTCGCACTAAAGTGTACTTGCCTATCATATAGCAGGCATCGGGAGAGATACGTTCCAACGTAATAATATCAAAGAACAGTTTTCCCATGGCTTCTGTGTCAGGATAATTCTTTTTATAATTATGGAGAGTGGTCATCCAGCCGTAATTCACTCCTTTACTTCCGACAAAGGTCATTTTTTCGCTATTCCAGTAACCTTGCATGAATTGATCTAGGTCTCCACTATTCCAGGCTTTTTCTTGCATGGTGAATACATCTTTGATCTCTTGGAATACCATCGTATCTGATGTGATACTCTTCTTACCAGTAGAACAAGACAATATATTGCCTAGTATGATTGCGATAAACAGAGTAAGACCTAACTTTTGCATCTTTGCCATGATTTTAGCTTTTTTGCTAAAAAATTCAATATTAATTGAACTTTCCAATAAATAAGCACGTTTTTGCGTTATACAAGAGAATTTATCCCAATCTATTACATTACTAACACAAGTCGATTTTAATATATCCGCACCTTAGCTGTGTATGCTAAGAGGTTGGTAAAGGAATTAGATTATTATTTAGTTTAATACATTAGAAATATGTCACGACCACGTACGAAGAAGTTTGAGTTCGGAAAAGGAATCTATTATTTTAACATCAGAAAAGGCTTCAATAACAATATCACGATCAAGCGAATAGAAAAGAAGACGGCTGTAGATGCTTATAGAAGTTATCTTAAGACACAACCAGAAAACTGTAACTGGTTAGGTAAATGGGACGGTAAGAAATTTACAGAGGATAACTTCGATAAAGTAGTGGAGACCCTCTGATAACATATACATAAGAAATGAGGAGTCAAAAAGGCGAGATTAGAAAATCTCGCCTTTTTGCTTTTATGAAGGATAGTATCCTTAATTTTCACACCTAAACCAAACCAAACAAAATCAAATGAATAGAAACCTAGCCTTAGAATTCGTGCGCGCAACCGAAATTGCCGCAATCAATTCTGCCCGATGGATGGGACGTGGAGACGAAAAAGCTGCAGATCAAGCCGCTGTAGATGGTATGCGAAATATGTTGGATACTATACCGTGTAGTGGAGAAGTGGTGATAGGAGAGGGAGAACGCGATGAAGCACCCATGTTGTACATAGGCGAGAAAGTGGGCAGTGGAGGACCAGAACTGGATATTGCATTGGATCCTCTAGAGGGCACGACTATATGTGCCAAAGGAAGCCATAATGCCATCTCTGTGGTGGCTATAGGACAAAAAGGATGCCTTCTCAATGCGCCTGATATATACATGAAAAAGATCGCTGTAGGCCCAGACGGCATAGGAGCTATTAATATTATGGATAGTGCCACGACTAATCTGAAACGATTAGCCCAAAAAAAATCATGCTCGGTATCTGATCTGACGGTCATCATCTTGGATCGACCGCGTCACGAAGATCTTATTGCAGAAGTGAGAGATAATGGTGCTCGTATATACTTGATAGGAGATGGCGATGTATCGGCAGCTATTGCCACCGCTCTGCCAGATTCGGGTATTGACTTGTTGATGGGGACGGGTGGAGCACCAGAAGGCGTGATTGCGGCGGCGGCAATGCGTTGTATAAGAGGAGATTTCCAAGGTATACTTGTGCCGCGTAACGAGCAGGATATAGAAAGAGCCAATAAGATGGGTATACCAGATATCAATAAGGTCTTCTCCATGAACGAACTGGCTTCTGGTGATGTCATGTTTGTTGCAACTGGAGTCACAGACGGGAGTTTACTCAAGGGGGTACAGTTTAGACAGTGGGGTGCGATAACTAGCTCTATTGTTATGCGGAGTAAGTCGGGGACAATACGACATATCTCGGCTGAGCATCATTTTGATAGGAAGCCTGTTTATTAGGTTAATAGCTATTTGTTTAGATATTCCTCGGCAACTTAATTTGTATTATTAATGCACTGGATGTATAATCTCCCTTCCAACAGAATCTTGGTGGAGTTCCAAACAAATTCCTGTGCTAGATTCAAACAGTACCCATAATTATCTTCGCGAATCAGATATTGATGATTACATTAGGGTTATTGAGCAAAAATCTTCTACTCCAATATGTTTAAATATATCATTTTGGGGTCACCGATTTGTGAATGTCCAGCAGTTAGTAATTATAGATGTGCGGCAAGTGATCTTCATTAGAAAATTTAAATATTTGTAAACATGAGATTGTTAAAATTTTTATTAGTAGGGTTAATTTCCTTTTTAGGGTTTATCTCTTGTAATAAAGAGGTAACAAATGCTTTTCAAACCAACCAACTAATAGAATACAACGATAAAGGCATCCATTCTTTAGGACCTTATGCACAATATTTTAGAAGCAACGGTGCGGATGGTACTATATCAGTAAGATATTTTGACAATATAATGAATACTAAAGTTATGGATATTGGTGTATTTCTAAAGAATTCATACGAAGATGACGGTCTTCCCAGATCTGGTCATTTTAATGTCACCATCGGGGAATGGGAGAAAATCCCTCACCTTTAGGTGAAGACTT
>JAHDFP010000006.1 GCA_020628095.1 Saprospiraceae bacterium | reverse complement strand
CGATAGCCATCACATAGGGTAATTTCCAAGCGAAAAAATATAAATTAGAAGCCTTTTGCATTTTACGTAGAATCAAGCATATATAACCAGCATGGATATAGCCAAAGTCATAAGAAAAGGTGAAGAACAAAACTGGACTAATCTAGAGCCTTACCTCAGAGAACATCTTCCAGTCGGTGAAGCCCCTTTTTCTGTCAAACAATTTTATGGAGGTCATGCTAATCTGACCTATCTCATCAGTTTTGGTGATCAGGAATATGTACTGAGAAGACCACCATTTGGCAAACTGGCTCCTGGCACACATTCTATGAAAAGAGAATATCGCGTACTATCTCAGTTATATAAATACTTTCCACAAGCGCCGAGAGCGTTTTTGGTATGCGACAATCAGGAAATCATCGGTGCAGATTTTGTCGTGATGGAACGTCGGACTGGTGTGGTCGTTAGGACGGTGATGATCGATGAGTTCAAGGATATGGATAACGTCGAATCCCGATTAGCCACCGCGATGACCAAGATGCTGGCTACCTTACATAATATAGATATAGAAAAAGCTAATCTCACACATCTGGGCAAACCAGAAGGTTATCTGGAGCGACAATTAGCAGGATGGACAAAGCGCGCCGACATTGCCAAGACGGAAGCCGATGATCCTGTATCCAAAGAAATCTCCGAGATACTAACCCAAAATATTCCGACCACTCAGCGCATATCAGTCATCCATAATGATATCAAGCTCGATAATTGCCAGTTCCAGCCAGATAACCCTGATGAGGTGTCTTCTGTTTTTGATTGGGATATGTGTACGATAGGTGATCCCTTGGTTGATTTGGGTACAGCACTGGGTTATTGGCCTGATAAAAACCTGAATATGGATAAGCTCCCTATACAACTACAAGGGGATTATCCACCCAAAGAATTTATCATTGATCTTTATAAAAAGAAGACGGGGTTAGATATGACAGAATTATATTGGTATGAAGGTTTTAGTTTTTGGAAAGCAGCAGTGATTGCACAGCAATTATACAAGCGGTATGCTGACGGACAGACTAAAGACGAAAGAATGAAATACTTTGGTCATACGGCCAAGGTCCTATCTAATATTGCCCTACAAAAACTAAAAACAGCCTAATGCATTTTACATTTTCTAAGTCATCGGTAGAAAGACAAGATAGGATCAAGGACTTCATGGATAAGCATATATATCCGCTGGAGAGAGCTTACGAAGAATATGTACATCACAATCCCTGGCAAGTTTTTCCAGAGATGGAGAAGCTCAAGTCCTTAGCACAAGATGCTGGATTATGGAATCTCTTCCTCCCAGAAGAATATGGAAAATACAGCCCAGGACTCACTAATCTAGAGTATGCGCCTCTGGCAGAACTCATGGGTCGTGTCCTGTGGTCATCCGTTGTATTCAACTGTTCTGCTCCTGACACTGGCAATATGGAAGTATTAGCTAAGTATGGTAACGAAGAGCAAAAACAGCGATGGCTTACCCCTCTTATGGATGGCAAGATAAGATCTGCTTTCCTTATGACAGAACCTGCCGTCGCTTCCTCAGATGCAACGAATATAGAGACAGCGATCCAAGCGGATGGCGATCACTATATCATCAATGGACATAAGTGGTGGTCTACTGGAGCAATGCATCCGGATTGCAAAGTATTCATAGTCATGGGCAAGACTAATCCAGAAGGAGACAAATACAATCAACAAAGTATGGTCATCGTCCCGAGAGATACAGAAGGGGTAGAAGTCATCAGACCTTTGCGTGTATATGGTGGCAATCACTCTCCAGAAGGTCACTGCGAAATCAAGCTGACTAATGTCAGAGTGCCTAAAGAGAATATAATATTAGGTGAAGGACGTGGATTCGAAATTGCACAAGGGCGTCTCGGACCGGGTCGGATTCATCATTGCATGCGATTGATCGGGGCAAGTCAGCGCGCGCTAGAGCTGATGTGTCAGCGCGTGGTAACTAGGACAACCTTTGGAAAGAATATCGCTTCATATAGCAGCATAAGACAGGACATAGCACAGTCCAGATGCGATATCGAGCAGATGCGATTACTCACTTTTGCAGCTGCGGACAAAATCGACAAAGAAGGAATCAAAGGCGCTAAAGACCTTATCGCGATGATCAAAATATCTGTACCTAAGATGGCCAGCGTCGTTATAGACCGTGCCATTCAGGCTTTTGGGGGTATGGGTGTTTGTCAAGATACGCCGCTTAGTGAGTTTTGGATGTACGCCAGATTTATGAGGTTAGCGGATGGACCAGATGAGGTGCATCAATACCAGCTTGGTAGGAATACAATTAAGAAATATAGTCAGTTGACCTAAGTTTTATAAAAATAAAACCACCTCATAACGAGATGTATAAGTGCCAGCCAAACCAAAATCGTAAATAAAAGAGAATAGCCAAATACATCAAAGGTCAATAAAACGATAAGTACCGCGAGACTAATAAGCGAAACAAGGAAATACAATATTTTGAAAAGTCGCCATTTAGTTTTGGATAACAAAAGGGTTAGAAGATATACTGCGAATACGACAGCCGACAGTAGAGCCAAGCCCTGGAGACCCTTACCAAGAAATGCGAATCTATTAAGACCATCCCAATCCGTGCCATCAACAGCAAATTTGCCCTGACCCTGAGTCACAAGAACAATGATGAGAAGGAGGAACAAAAGGATGTTCGACCAGAAGGAATATATGTTTAGATTTTTTTTGATGGGTTATTTTTCCTCAAAATAACCCAATTAGCAGGAAAAGAGAATTTTTTAGTTGAGATATCCCTTTCTGAATAAGATACCTTTCTTAGCATCATATCCCGGCTTGACACCACGGTTGATAAGCGCTTGCTTGTACTGGTATGTTCTGGCATCTATGATAAAGATCTTACAACCTACAGAGTTTTTTAGCTCTTTATGACTGTTTTTCCATAGATAAGCCAACTCTTGAGAGGTAGAATTGAAGTCTTTGGACCATTTTTTAGACATGACGACTTCTAATGAAAAAATACCGTTAGAAAACTTAATGAGCTTAGAGGAGAGTCCATACCCTACTCTGTAATACATATCCGTCTCTATAAAGTGCTTTCTATTAATTTCTTCGATATTCATAACATCGAGAAAAAAGCAGAAACTATGCCATAAACCCCTTTGTATTTAAGCAGATTGTAATATGACTTATAACTTTCAGTTATAAAAAAGAGGCAAAAACGACTATTTTAATGTCTTCGTAAAACCAACGTCAATGAGGACTACAATTCTAGCCTTAGTAGCTATCGTATTAATGCTTTCCTGCTCTTCTGACCAAAAAAGAGATAATCACAGTTCTTCTTCATCCACAATGTCATCAGACGATACTCAAATGTGGGTGTTTCGATCTGTTCTTGATGGTATACCGCGTATGCTTACCGCGCAGTTGCAGGAGGATTTTTTTGTGAGCTATAATACGCAGACCTCTTCTCTATATAAAGCATGGAAAGGCATAGTCAACTATGATGGCGCCGTATATAATGGTGCGCATGGTCCTCAACCTGCAGCCGTCGGAGACGCCTATATCAAGCAAGATGCGGACTATTCCTCTTGGTATTTTCTAGCTAATGGAGAAAAAGTCATGGCTAATACCGATTATCTAGGACATAGATATGACGAAGATCGACTAGAGCTGATGTATAGTATTCAGCATCCTGATAATAAGAGATCGTATACTATTATAGAAAGATTAGGCTCAGGATTGACAGATGGTAAGGAACATACGCTGACCAGAACATTTTACTCAGATGATGAGATTAGCTCTGAGGACCAACTATATGTACAGTGTCAGACCTATGTAGTGGATGCCTCCAGAATCATTACCGAAACGGGAAAAGTCAATACATCAGACAATGCCCTAGATTACAAGGGCAAATCTTATCCTGTCCATAATATTGATCTCCCTATTACTAATGATGGCGATAAAAAAGAAAGTACCGTGGAGATTAGATTTAATGCACCAGTGATACTTGATCCTAATTTGGATGACGGTTTTGATACCGATGATTCGTCTCTGCCGCCTGGGGCTCAACTAATTGGTAAGAATGATTGTCGTACTTGCCACAATAGCCAAAAGAAAACCATCGGACCCTCTTATGTCTCAATCGCCAAAAAATATGAGCATAGCGATGCCAATAATCTCATGCTGGTCCAAAAAATAAAGAAAGGCGGATCAGGAATATGGGGACCCGAGGTCATGACGCCACATCCAGAGATTAGTGATTTTGACCTCAAAGAAATGGTCAGCTATATTTTTAGCCTAGCGGACTATGAAGGCAAAAGTGGTGAACAGAAACAAGAAACCAAATCATTTAGCGCTAATGAGGTAAAGGAGGAAAATATGATTCCTGGTATACTAACCAGAGTCTACGATGTACCATCTAATACTCAAAAGATACCCTCTAACTTATCCAGTAAAAAACCTATCATGGCAGGCATTATGCCTAATCTGGATAATCTCGCCGATGGGGATTTCAAAGAATTAGAAGCCAACTTTGCGATGCTGTGTGAAGGTTATATTAAGATAGAAAAGGAAGGTTTGTTTGAATTTAGGTTATGGAGCGATGACGGGTCTAAGTTATATTTCCATGATGAGCTTATAATAGATCACGATGGCCCACATGGCACTTCTATGAAACAAAATAAAGTACGCCTTTCAGCGGGTTATCATCCGTTCAAAATAGAGTTCTATCAAGGTCAAGGAGGTAAATTTCTTTCTTTCAATTATAAGCCAGAGAATGAAAAAATGTGGCGCGTCGTACCTTCCAAAATACTAACACATGCCCAAGAAACAAGAGAACTCATAGGTGGATTATCATTACCTATGTCTGTCGTGACTAAGATTCCTGGAGACACCTACCCAGTCGATGGGATGCATCCTAGTTTCGATGTATCACTAGCGAGACCACCAGAGTTTAATCCTAAAGTAGGCGGTATGGATTTTCTTCCTGATGGTAGACTCCTCGTCAGTACATGGGATCAAGAAGGAGGATTATACCTACTCGATAATGTGACGTCCGATAACCCTGATAATATCAGTTACAAAAAAATCGCTCAGGGTCTTGCAGAGCCGCTAGGCGTCAAAGTGGTGGGAGATAGGATTTTTGTAATGCAAAAACAAGAACTTACCGAACTCATTGACCACAATGGAGATGATGTGATCGATGAGTATCGCGTGCTATGCAATGACTGGGGTGTCTCCAATAATTTTCATGAATTCGGATTTGGTCTCGCAGAGAAAGATGGTCATTTGTATTTTAATCTTGCCTCTGGAGTATTACCAGGAGGAGCAGGTATGCCTAACCAACATCCAGATCGCGGTAGCTGTATGAAAGTATCCATCGCCGACGGCTCTATGGAAAAATTTGCCAATGGTCTACGCACGCCTAACGGAATAGATGTAGGTTACGGTGGTGATCTCTACATAGCAGACAACCAAGGAGACTGGTTGCCATCCAGTAAGATCTTACATGTAACTAAAGGTGCATGGTTCGGGTCGAGGGCAGTTGATTACGAGGGCACAGAAGGAATGAAAGAAAAATTACCAGTCGTCTGGTTACCTCAGGACGAAATAGGTAATTCTCCTACGACACCATTATCACTTAATATAGGACCTTATAAAAATCAAATGATACATGGCGAAGTCACGCATGGCGGTGTCAAGCGAGTATTTGTGGAAGAAGTAGATGGAGAGTTACAAGGCTGTGTGTTCAGATTTATGCAAGGCATAGAAGGCGGTGTCAACCGAATCACTTGGGGCCCTGACGGAGAAACCTTATACGCTGGATGTATAGGTAATCCTGGCAACTGGCAGCACTCTGGTCAGCTCTGGTTTGGATTACAAAAGATGAAATATAATGGCGAGAGTACCTTTGAGATGCTCGCGATACGTGCTAAGTCTGATGGTATAGAAATAGAATTGACAGAGCCTCTCCGAGAGGGAGAAGGCGGCTCACCAGACCATTATAATATTAAGCAATGGTATTATAAGCCGACAGCCGCGTATGGCGGTCCGAAACTTGACGAAAAAAATCTCGAGATAAAATCTGTCAATGTATCTGATGATAGGAAAAAGGTATTCTTAGAACTACAAGGCATGAAAGAAGGTCACATCATATACGTGCACCTGAATAAATATTTCGTTAGCGAAAATGACAACTCTCTCTGGAGTACAGAAGCGTGGTATACTATGAATAATATACCTTCCGACTCTCCTGGTTTCAGATCAGAACAACAGGAGATCTCTCTTATTAACACCTTAACAACTAAAGAAAAAGAGGATGGCTGGAGCTTATTATTCGATGGTCAGAATATGGACAATTTTCATACTTTCAAAACCGAATCCGTAGATACCAAATGGGCCATAGAAGGTGAAGCCATTAGCTTTGATCCGAATAGAGAAGGGAGCGGGGGCGACCTTGTCACCAATGACACTTACGAAGACTTCGAACTAAAACTGGAATGGAAAATTTCCAATTGTGGTAACAGCGGCATTATGTTCAACCTACAAGAAGATACCACTTACTGCTGCACTTGGTGGACAGGACCAGAAATGCAAATACTAGACAACACTTGTCATCCAGATACCAAATACGAAACTCACAGAGCAGGTGACCTCTATGATATGATCCAAACCAAATATGTCACAGTCAAACCTGCTGGAGAATGGAATGAGGTATCAATAAAATCTAAGAACAAACAAGTAGAGTTCTGGATGAACGGCTACAAGGTTGTCGAATTCGAAATGGGGAATGATAAGTGGAATAATATGATTGCCAATAGTAAATTCAAAGACATGGAGGGTTTTGGACAATTTAGCTCAGGAAAAATTGCATTCCAAGATCATGCGGATAAGGTATGGTTTAGGAATATGAAAATCAGAAAACTATAAAAATGGAAACAATTAATAAATCAAGACTCTTTAATGCAAGCTGCGTCGCTCTTATAGTCACAGCTATGACTTTTGCCATAAGAGCAGGTATAATGAATGAGTTAAACGCCGATTTTGGTTTTAATGACTCACAGCTAGGAGTAATGAATTCGATGGCATTTTTTGGATTCCCCGTGTCCATGATAATCGGTGGCTTGTTATATCCTAAAATCGGTCCCAAGCCTCTTATGTGGATTGCTTTTGGTTGCCATGTCTTAGGTCTTATTCTGACGATAACCGCCGGTAGTTTTATACCCCTCTTAATCTCGACTTTTTTTATAGGACTGGCTAATGGGGCTGTAGAGGCAGCTGCTAATCCATTAATTGCAGATATATACCACGATGATCAGACCACAATGCTTAACAAGTTTCATGTTTGGTTTCCTGGTGGAATAGTTATAGGTGCATTAATCGCTCAGGTCATGGAAAAGTATAATATGAGCTGGCAGATGCAAATTGCAGTGATGATCGTACCGACTATCATTTATGGCGTTATGATATTAGGTCAAAAGTTTCCTAAAGCAGAAAACATAGAATCCGATATATCCAAGAATGTAACAAGTATGTTGGCTTCTCCACTTTTTTGGTTTATGATATTGTGCATGGGGCTAACCGCTACCACAGAATTAGGTACGGGTCAATTCATAGAGAGATTACTAGGTGCGGCTGGAGCACCTCCTTTGATCATACTAGCCATCGTTACTGGATTGATGGCTGTAGGTCGATACTTCGCTGGGCCTGTGATTCATAAGTTTAATCCAGTCGGTGTATTATTTGGTTCTGCTATTATTGCCACGCTAGCCCTCCTGTTATTATCCAAGGCCGAAGGTCCTATGGTCTACTTGGGAGCTATTCTTTTTTCTTGTGGTGTTATGTACTTCTGGCCTACTATGATAGGTTTTGTTAGTGAATATATACCTAAAACTGGTGCCCTTGGAATGTCGGTAATAGGAGGCGCAGGTATGCTTATTACGGGAGCTTCATTACCCAAAATTGGTGGTTTATTAGATAGTCAAAGGAAAGCGGCACTGGATAGTGGAATAGCAGAAAATGCAGCCGATTTAGTGGCAGGACAAGGCACCTTGGGTATGATAATGTATCTACCAGCCATACTGATTATTGCGTTTGGTATCTTATATTTTACGATAGGAAAAAACCAAGCTAAGAGTCATTAATCTGGAAAAAAGATTGTAGTTAAATCAAAGAATATTAGGAGTTACTATTTTTGCTCTGTAATTAATATAATCATTCATGTTAGAGTTAGGAGGAATTATTGTTTTAGGAATATTAGCACAGTGGGTTGCATGGAGAATCAAAGTACCTGCCATTTTACCTTTGATACTCATCGGTCTTGCCGTAGGGCCGTTATCGACTATATGGACGGCCGACGGCATGAAACTCCTTGAACCAATATGGACTGGTAAAGGTGGTGTATTTGCAGGTGATCACTTATTTCATTTTGTGGAACTGGCTATCGGTATTATACTCTTCGAAGGCGGGATGAGTCTCAAGCGTGAAGAACTGGAGGGTGTCGGTCCTTCCATCATTAATCTGATCACATTAGGGTCACTTGTCACTTTTATAGGGGCTGCTGTTGTTGCGCATTACATCATGGCATTGCCGTGGGATATTTCTTTTCTTTTCTCTGGACTTATTATAGTTACCGGTCCGACCGTCATAGGACCCATATTACGTAATCTACCTGTGCGTCGTAATATTTCTTCCATCCTGAAATGGGAAGGAATTTTGATTGACCCCATCGGAGCTCTTGTCGCTGTACTTGTATACGAATTCATTCATGTCATGCATAGTCCAGAAGTAAATATGACCAATAATCCCGTGCAGCAAATTCTTCTCATAGCTGCCGTAGGGATATCATTGGGTGCAGGCGCCGCTTATCTCTTTAAGTTTTTACTCAAAAAACACCTTGTCCCACATTATTTACTTACTGTGTTTACCTTGGCCTTTGTTGTCTCCGTTTTTGTAGGATCATATCATATTGTGCATGATTCCCAACTTCTGACAATCGTTGTATTTGGTATGGTGGCAGGCAATATTGATCTCCCACATAAAAATGAAATTATCTACTTCGGCGAATCTCTGAGTATACTACTGATATCTGTACTCTTTATACTACTTGCCGCCAATATAAATATCGAAGATCTACAACTACTTCTTGACTGGAGAGTAGGCGTCTTATTTTTATTAGTCGTCTTTTTGATAAGACCGATTGGTGTTTTTCTTAGTACACGAAAATCAAGCCTGACCACAAAAGAGAAGGCATTTATAAGTTGGGTAGGACCCAGAGGTATAGTTGCTGCTGGTATTGCCTCACTATTTGGAAGTAAGTTAGTTGTAGATGGCGTAGAAGGTGCAGAATATATCACGCCACTAGTATTTATGATTGTACTAGGTACGGTTATCTTGAATGCAACAACGGCTAGATTTGTCGCTGGCATGCTCGGTATCCTGCTGGCTAAAAGCAATGGTATCTTAATGATCGGTGCACATAGAGCTTCCAGGCTCATCGCTAAATATCTTCACGATAATGGTCAGCGTGTCGTCCTGGTTGATAGCAATGCAGGGAATGTCGAGAAAGCACAGGAACTAGGTCTAGACTCTTTCGAAACGAACATCTACTCTGATGACCTTAGAAACAGTACAGAGCTAAATGATGTCGGCATTATCATGGCGATGACTGGCAGTGCAGATGTCAATGAGTACACACTTGATAATTTTTCCAAAGATTTTGGGGAACAAGGAGCATATAGATTATCATCTATGAACGAACTGCAAAATCCTGATCAGAATAGCGATACCTTATTCTCTAATCAAGATGATTATATCAACTTATCTGAAGTCGCAAGGGACTATCCTAATATGAATGAGGTAGAAATACAATCCGCCGAAAAACTTCAGGACTTACTTGCAGAAATTAACAAACAGGATAAATCCATTCCATTGTTTATCAAAAGCAAAGAGACTAATGGATTTAAAGTCATACTATCTGATATGAGCCAAAATAGCGCTGAGGATGGAGATACGCTGGTGTATATGGGAAAAGAAATCGCTCAGGAAACCACTCCTGAAGAGTAGTTCTGAGCTATTTCTTTTGATGGAAAACATTAAAAGTAGATGTCTGAATAATAATGAGATTAGAAAATAATGCATTGTTTGCAGATGTCCAGTAGAATCCGAATTGAATTAAACCACCTATTGTGCGGGATAGATTATTGCCCTAATTCAGCGAGTATTTAATATTAGTTTTTTGCGTAATGTCATTTTTTAATACCGATAGGCACAAATCATAAGGTAGTGTAGAAACTTACCTATCAGGTTTGTACTACATCAAATGTATAGATGATTTAGAAAATGTATTCATTAAGAAAATGATCAAGTAATAAGTGCGATTTATTTTTTGCATTGCCTTAAGTCTTTTTCTGTGTCTCAATATATTGGCACAAAATAAACAAGATTATGTGTGGCTTTGGAGTAATAATAGTACCTCCGAGACAGGCAATGAAGCTTATAGTTTTAATTTTAATAAAAATGGTACTAATTATATTGAAGCCTTACCTGATAAGTTACCAATAGAGTTTACTGGCAATAATGCTTCGATATGTGATAGCGAGGGCAATCTACTGTTCTATACAAATGGTTGTCAAGTTATTGATGCTACACATCAGATAATGCCAAATGGTGATAATATAAATATGGAGGATTGTGACTTTCATCCTGGTACGGATAATATTATGATACTTCCTGATCCTGGTAATCAGAAAGGCTATTATATTTTTCACAAGACAATTCAAATAGATCGAACTGCTTTTATAGATAATTTGAAGTTTACATATGTGGATATTAATATGAATAACGGATTGGGAGCTGTTACTGATAAAAATGTAAACATCATTGATAGCACTCAAATTTTATCAAGTTACTTATCAGCTTGCAAACATAAAAATGGAACTGATTGGTGGATAATTCAGCCTGTAAAAGATACCAATTTATATATGAGATTTATTTTGGATTCTGAGGGTGTAAAAAGAATGCAAGATCAAGAGATTGGTCCTATATTTCATTGGAATTCTTCTGCAGCAGGAACGGCTAGATTTTCACCAGATGGTCTGAAATATGCGTTTTTCAACATATTTGAAGATCTTTTACTTTTTGACTTTGATCGAATATCAGGGCAGTTAAAAAATCTTAAAGAATTTAGCATTAAAGATAGTTACCCTCAAATATTCACCGCTATCGAATGGTCAGCTGATAGTCGTTTTTTGTATGTCGCACTAAATGATGAATTATGGCAAATTGACACCTGGGAAGATAATCTTGAAGATGGAAGGATTCTTATCGATAGATGGAATGGTATACGTGATCCTTTTAATACTACTTTCTATCTTATGGCATTAGCTCCCGACTGCAAAATATATATGTGCAGTACCAGTAGCACTAACACCTACCATGTCATCAATAAACCCAACGAAAAAGGAAAAGCCTGTGACTTTGTACAGCAAGGCATCAGACTACCTTTTGTATCAGCCTCAGGAACAATGCCTAACTTTCCTAGATTCCGCGTAGATGATGAGGAGAAGTGTGATCCTGGCATTACCTCGGTGTTCGGTGACTTGGTCTATTATAGGAAAGATCTGAGCGTATATCCTAATCCGTTTATAGATCATGTGACTGTCGAGTTGCCTGAGGGGAAGAGAGGGCAGATGGTGGCTTTTGATATGCAAGGGCGGGTTGTATGGCAGGGTGTGCATGACAGGTATGAGGATCGCGTGCCGCTGGACTTGTCACATCTTCCTACTGGTGCTTACAGCCTGGAGTTTTTGCCTATAGACAATGATGAGAGGTTGATATATACATCGCAAGTTGTGAAGGTGGACTAAAACATACTTTCTTTTTCATCTGTATATGTCTGAGTATCCCCACACTATTGTGTAGGGATACTCAGCGTACTAAATTATTCGTCTACATCACTTTTTCTTTGATGTCCTTACCTAGGTCTTCTATTGTGCCTTTGATTTCTTTGAAGCCATCTTCCACCATCTTAGATATATTCTTGATGTTAATGTCCTCACCTTGCATAGATAAAAAATCACTACGCGTAATAGCTATAGGTATGAATGCCCATAAGAGTAGATACAAAAGCAATCCTGTTCCAAATCCAAAAAACATCAATAAGAACAATATCCTTATAAGAATTGGTCGCGTACCAAAATAGGCGGCCAATCCGGAAGCGACTCCACCCAAGACTTTATCATCTGGATCTCTGAATAATCGACGCGAAGACTTTGAGGTGTTTTGGGAATCCACTTTATTCTCTTTCCTCCTATGAGTAGTATGGTGAGTCGACGTATCTGATTCTTCAAAATCCTTAGGAGTACCCATGACTGCCATCACCTCTTCTATTTTACCCTTAGATATAATAATTCCTTTATCGGATGTTTCTGTTAGCAGTTCTCCTATTCTGTTCTCTATGTCATACATAATCTCATCCGCACCTAGCGAGTGAGAAAAATGCTTTTGCAATCTCTTCAGGTACCTATTGAGTTCGTCGTAGGCATCCTCATCTATGGTGAAGGCTTTGCCTGAGATATTCACGTTTACGACTTTATTCATTTTTGCTTTGTTTTTTTGATTGATAAATTGACAGCATGGCTTAGTTCTTTCCAGGTTTCCTGTAACTCCGATAAAAAAGAAAGCCCCTTATCTGTGATAAGATAATACTTACGAGGAGGGCCAGAGTTTGATTCTTTCCAGTTGTAACTGAGTAATTCTTCATTTTTCAGTCTATTAAGGAGAGGATACAAAGTTCCTTCCACCACGATCATTTTCCATTTTTTGAGCTGTGATATTATATCAGAAGGATACATTTCTTCTTCTGATATAATGGATAGTACACAGAGCTCTAGTAATCCTTTACGCATTTGTGCTTTGGTGTTTTCTAATTTCATAGATATTCATCTTACAATAATTTAATTTTTCCCTATACAAATATAATTATATAACAGGTACTATGCAATACATAGTTCTTTGATATACACATTATCTATCTATACATAGTTCCTTTAGATGAATAGTACCTTGTCCTCGACTAACAATTAGGGAATAAGACTAAAGTTGGCTTTGATATCAGTATTGGGGCGATCTTTTACGTGTTTACCAGTCGGCATGGCAGCGATCAGGTCGACAATTTCCATACCCTCTATAACCTCACCGAATACTGTATAATCCATATCTAAGAATGGAACACCACCGCGCACCTTGTAATAAGCTCTATTGGCGTCAGGAAATTTATAGTATTCTGTTTCCATATTATCCAGCTCTGTATCGGTGTATTTTCTTCCTTGGACTATATAAAACTGGCATCCGCTAGAGTACTTCTGAGGATTAGCACTATCAGGCAATCTCGCTGCAGCCAGAGCGCCTTTCTTATGAAACCGCAGTCGTTTAACTTCTGGTTGTAAGGTTACGCATCTATCAGAGCCTAATACCTGTGTCTCAGGGGCATCTATAGAATTAGGGTCTCCGCCTTGTATCATAAATCCCTCTATCACTCTATGGAAGAGTGATTTATCCAGCCAGCCATTTTTCACATTCTTTATAAAATTGTCTCGGTGTATAGGTGTATCATCATATAAGATGACTACAATATCACCGAACATCGTTGTTATCTTAACTTTCTGTCCCTCGTGAGATTGTGCTATTCCAGCTACGGCACATAACAAAATCAAATTTGCCAGCAATAATCGAAACATATAAAATACTTTCTACCAATTTTAGAAAAATTGATCCTTATTATCCTTTAGAAGATTGTTAAATTTTACTCTTTCGATATATGATTTGAGATTTTCAAATTTTATAAAATCAAGTACTTGAAAAAAAATATTACTCAATTACATATTACTCAAATTAATTATATAATATAGCGTGTAATTTTATAAGACTTAAAAATTAGAACTACACAAAATGGGAAAACCACGGATTATCAAAGACTATGAAAAGTTGGATAAAAATATAATCCTACAGATCAAATTGAAATACCCTTATGGGTACGAAAAAAGTCTCATCACATTTAAGAATGCAAAAAAGCAGTTGATCAGTGCCCTGCCCTTCGAATCAACAGATTACTATTATCTAGTAAAGATGACCAGGGTACAGGCCCAGAATATTATACTTAATGATAGTGACTTTGATGAGAATGGCGAACTAAAATCTGTATCTAGGATGGAGATAGAAAAGGAACTCGAAAAAGCAGGGGTAAGTCTGGAGATGGCGATAGACGAAAAATAGTCAAATCATTTAGGCAGCTCTATTACGAACTCTGATCCTTGGCCCACTTGGGATTTTAAAGAAATATTTCCTCCTAGCATATCCACTATTTTTTTGCAGATAGAAAGACCTAGCCCACTTCCTTGATATGTCTTATTGCTATGAAGCCTCTTAAAAGGCTGAAATATAATATCAAAATATTCCTCGCTGATACCCAATCCATTATCTATTACAGATATGATATGGTATTGAGTCCCCTCATTATATCTTAATTCCACACTTGGGTTAGCACTCTTATTATACTTTAAGCTGTTTTCGATGAGGTTTTGAAAAAGTAAGGTCAGATATATATTGCTAGACTTTAATACAGGCAGCTTATCTATAGTCACCTCTCCATTTCGAGATTTTATATAGAACTCCATAGACTTTAGTATTCGCTGTATCGTCGCATTTAGATCAACTTCTTCACTAACGAATTCTTCAGTACCAAGTTTGGATAATTTTAGTATATCGTTAATTAACTGCTCTAGACTTTCAGATGATGACTTGATGAACTTAGTGTATTCTAAGCTCTTTACGTTATCCCCTGCATTCATGAGATTCCTTTCTAGTAGTCCTGCGAAGCTGGTTATATTACGCACAGGTTGCTTAAGATCATGAGAAGTGATGTAAGCAAATCTTTCTAACTCTACATTTTTTCTATTCACCTCTTTAATAAGGGTATCTTTCTTACTAGAGGCTTGCTCGGCAATCTGAGCATATTTCCATATAGCTGTAAAAATCACAATCAGACTTATAGAAAAATGGACAAACATTCGCCATGGCTCATCATATTCTACAAAGTCTTGTATATATCTTTTCATGTAAATACTCAACAATAGACACACGATAGACACAGAGGCCATAAGGAGCCTGACCTTATTTTTCTGAAATAGTAGAACGCTCAGAGCGAAAAGAACAAAAAAGTAGGTAATCATTCCTGTGCCATAGTCACAGACCGTGCTATAGTATGTAATCTGCAATGTATAAAAGGAAAACAACAGGAGATTGGTCTTGCTGCTATATCTGGAGTGATATAGAAAATAACCAAAAACGGAAATAGATAGAGATACGACGTTAAGACTAAGAGGGAATTCCCTCCTGAAAAGATTTAATATAAGAAAGAACAGATTGACGAATAACGTGATATAAACCCACAACTTGATGAAGTACTCTTCCTGAATATCTCCTATTTCGTTATAGGGCACAGACTGCTCTGTTACATCTTGCATGTAATATTTTCCTGACTTTAACACCATCTATTGAATATCAAATGGTAAGCCAATGCCGCAATATTTTATGATAACCGAATAAAAATGTAAAGCAGTTGTCAGAGATATGTTAACTGTTTGGATCATTCATCTGCATTATCCTCTTCTGACAATAATCTGAGACGGACCGTTTCTATTTTGGTCTCATCCACTTCTTCTATTGTAAAAAGAAAATTATCCAGTGCCAGCTCTTGACCTATCTCTGGGATGGTTTCTGACGTCATTACGATATAGCCAGATAAAGTTTGGTATTCGCCTTCTGGAAGGTCTAGTTCTGGAAATTTCTCATTAATATGGTCTATCTCCAATCTACCAGAAAGTATAAATTCGTTATCCGTGATCTTCTGTAGAATGTAATCTTCGTTATCATGTTCATCCTCGATTTCACCAAATATCTCCTCTAAAATATCTTCGAGAGTAATTATTCCTGCGGTGCCTCCAAATTCGTCCACTACACAGGCTATTGATGTCCCATCTTTTATAAATCGTGATAAAAGATCCTTAAGATTCATTACCTCTGGTACATAAGGAATGTCCAGCACCATTTTACGAAGTGATTTAGGGTTCTCCCATAGTTGCTGGTGATGGATGTATCCCTCGACATTTTCTATTTCGCCATCAGTGACGATGATTCTAGATAATTTGGTTTCGTTAATGAGCTGCGTCAATTCTTTGATACTCGCCGTTTTGTCTATTGACACGATCTCAGTTCTGGGTATCATACAATGAGAGACCTTACTATGTCCTAGATTGAGCGCATTAGTCAATATTTCTTTATCGATGTCATCTTGGTCATCGCTGAGACTATCTTCTATATAGTGCTCCAGATCTATTCTTGTGAGTGCATTGTCGGCATCTTCCGTTTTGAGTCTGAACACATACTTTAGTAAAGCATTAGACATGCCTGTCATCAGCCATGTAGGAAACCTAAGCATAGACTTAAAGAAAGAAAGCGGATAAGCCAACGCGAAAAGAATCTTAGTAGAATATAGGCTAAATATGGTCTTAGGTAGGAACTCTCCAAAAATCAATACTATCAGCGTTATGAATAAGGTGCAAACTAATAAGGTTAATATCCCATCTCCTATTATAGGCTCTATAAAAGGCTTAATTAGCAAAGTCGTGAGGGTGGTAAAAGCCACTAGAGAAATATTGTTACCTACCAACATGGTACTCAGAAAATCCTGAGGTTTCTCATAAAAATTAGAAATAATGGATGATTTTCTTTGATTCTTATCTTTTTTGACCGCTACGCCCAATTTATTGGCAGAGATAAATGCAATCTCAGAACCAGAAAAAAAGGCTGAAAGAACGAGAAATATGACGATGGCTGCTATGAGTCCCATGTCACAAAAATATATAACTATTGAGAATATGTATTTTTGAAAATATATGAATTCTGACACACGCGATATAAGAAAACTAAGCAAAGAAGAGCTGGATGCCTTTATAGTTGATATGTCATTTGACAAATATCGCTCTAATCAGATATGGGAATGGATATGGAAAAAGCAAAAAACGGATTTTGATGGGATGAAAAATCTTCCCAAAAATCTAAAAGAAACGCTTAGCTCACATTTTCACTTCGCAGAGGCCAGCATAGATAAAAAACAAATCAGTATCGATGGAACCATCAAAAACCGCATCAAACTATATGATGGCTCTCTTATAGAATCTGTACTTATCCCTGTAGAATCACAAAATCGCTTTACAGCCTGTGTATCATCTCAGGTCGGCTGCTCCCTTACATGTAGCTTCTGCGCAACAGGTAAGATGAAGCTGCAGAGAAATCTAGACGCCGCAGAAATCTATGATCAAGTCGTCATTGTCAACGAACAATGCAAAGAACAATACGGAAGACCACTTACCAATATCGTATATATGGGTATGGGAGAACCCCTCCTTAATTATAAAAACGTCCTCAAAAGCATATACCATATCAATCAGGAGGTGGGTCTTGGTATGTCACACCGCAGGATAACCGTGAGTACAGTAGGTATTGCTAAGATGATAAAGAAGCTCGCCGATGACGAGGTCAAATTTAATCTTGCACTATCCTTGCATGCGGCCACAGACGAGAAAAGGAACAAAATAATGCCTATCAATGAGAGCAATAATCTCAAAGCGTTATCTGAGGCACTATCTTACTTTTACCAGAAAACAAAGAACAAAATCAGTTTTGAATATATCAGTTTTAAGGGGTTCAATGACACTACAGAAGACGCCTATCATCTACTCAAGATGACAAGATTATTTCCTGTCAAGGTCAATATTATCGAATACAATCCGATAGATGGCGTGAATTTTGAGAGAAATAGCACAGAGGGTGTTGAAAATTTTGCCAGACTGTTGTCAAATGAAGGGGTGACAGTGACGGTAAGAAAAAGTAGAGGTTTAGATATCGATGCGGCCTGTGGACAATTAGCTAATAAGGAATAGTCCATAGACTTAAGATTTAAAGGGGGTTTATTAAGGAGTCCGTATCACACGTTAATCCATTTTCTGATAGAATATTTTAAAACAGATGAGAACTGTTATAGCACTCTTATACCTGGTTGCTATTACTTCTTACGAAGTCTATACCCAACAAGTTATCATAGGAAAGGAGATAGAATTATCCAAAAAAGCCTATCGCAATCTTTCGCAGACCATTTCTGATTATTCACTATACGAGATCAACATTCTCAAATCCGATATCTCTCCTACTAAGTCCGACAACATAATTATACTTGAGCTAGGATCAAATCGGTACGAGATGAATCTATTCGATAATAATCTCAAGGTGACTTTTGATGCACCTTCATTACCATTACTATTATCTGGGAGTCTTACACATGGCGGAACGGTGAGTCTAACGATTAACGATGGATTCATATATGGATTTATCAAAGCGGGTACAAATCATTTTTTCATAGAGCCTTTGAGATATTTTGATGCTGAGGCAGCTAAGAATGCATTTGTACTATATAATGCCCATGATGTGATAGAATCATCAGAGCATACTTGTGGTGTCAAAGAAACATATAACCATACGCCGATACCTCAGAAGCTGACTTCGACATGCAAAATAGTAGATCTGGCTATTGCTAATACTGCTGATATGTTCTCTAAGTATGGCAGTACCACAGCCGTAACCAATCATAATCTAGCCGTTCTCAATAATGTGCAAACGAATTACAGATCAGAATTCAACTCTAATCTAGAATATCAAGTCGTCGCACATTATGTACCCACCTCTGATAGTCATAACCCATTATCTCCTAATACGACAACGAGCGATGCGGCTATCGTCATTAATAATTTCAGAGACTGGGCACAAGGGGCTGGTCAAGCAGGAGGTGGTAATACAGGAGGGGCGACAGGAGGATTCGGTGTCGATTATACCATAGCCGAGTTATGGACAGATCGTAATATTTCCCTCAACGGAGATGCTGGTCTTGTGGGCTTGGCTTATACTCCGGGATGGCATCACCTGTTAGAAGACTTCAACTCTAATGCGGCTTATCTCGAATCTTTGGTAACGCATGAAATAGGACATAACTGGAGCGCGCTACATGATGCGGGAGGTAGCAATAGTATTATGGCTCCATCAGTTACACTTACGAATAACTGGTCCATCGCATCCCAAACGGCCATTAACAATCATCTGAACGGACAAAACTATCTGGATGCGTGCTCCACCATCGGATCTCCTATCGCTAATTTTTACCAAAGTAGTATTGCTGTCTGCCTAGGTCATACAGTGAGCCTAGAAGACCAGTCACAGTATGGCGCAACAAGACAATGGAATCTTGTATCAGGGACGCCCTCTACATCAACCACAGAAAAAGAAAATGTAAGCTATAATACGCCTGGTCTTAAGGCTATAATAATTACATCAGCCAATGGTGCAGGCAGCGATACCCATAGAAGCTATGTGGATGTGGAAAATGAACCTAATAATAGCTGTACACCATCTGGTAATCCTGGAGCTGGAGGTATCACATCATTTTCTTTATCGGATATAAATAATATTAGCGGATCTGGTGCTTTGTACGAAAATTTTATCTGTAGTGACCTAGCAAGCCTAACTCCTCAAACAACATACTTACTTAGTTTTTCTATTACCAATTCTGGTCTATCAAAATTCAGATTATTCTGTGACTGGAATAATGATGGAGATTACAATGATGCCAACGAATCTATCGGCAACTATGACATCCCTGGTCCAGGGACGTATAATGTCAATGTCACCACCCCAGCATCACCCGTTATGGAAACCATCCTTAGGATGCGCGCAATCAATAACTCCACCGACATCAACTCTGCCTGTATGACTCCATCCAACGGTCAAGTAGAAGACTACGGAGTATACTTTCCAGTATCCCAGATATACGGATGCACAGATCCCGTTGCCACTAATTATAACTCCAATGCCACTGTAGAAGATGGAAGCTGTACCTATAACTCAGAACCCTGCGATGGTCAAAATCTAAATATCAGCGCTATAACTCAACCAACATATCGAGCAGAAATGAATATACAATCTGATGCTGTTATCAATGGTAATCAGTCTATCCTTTTCACCGCGGGTAACGAGATAGATATAAACCCAGGTTTCGAAATAAATACTGGCACTGTGTTCGAAAGTAGAATAGAACCTTGCAACACAAATGGCACACAGATAAAGACACAGGATAATAAGGACAAGAATTAGTCTAAGCGGTATCTACTTTTGTAATAAGAAATCCTAATGATTCCAGATCTGACCAAAAATTAGGATAGGATTTGGAGACAACTTTGGGGTTATTAATATAGACCGGAGCAATCATGCTGAGAGGTGCCAAAGACATCGCCATTCTATGGTCCTGATATGTGTCAAAAATCGGATTATCCACCTTGCACTCACCATACTGTTCTATCTCAAAATTACTCTCATGACTTTCTCTTAGCGTGATCCCTATTTTGCTTAATTCTTTCTGCATAGCAGCAACGCGATCTGTTTCCTTGATAGCCAAAGTTTTCAATCCGCTGTATTGTGCATGTATTTTTTTAGCAGCGCATATAACGGAAATCGTCTGTAGAAGATCGGGCTGCTTTATAAAGTCATAGGCATATAGTCGTGATTGCTCGGATTCATTTTTTAGAATAATAGACTTGTCACCAAAAGTCGTCGACACACCTAACGCTTTAGTCATCTCTGCAATCGCACTATCTCCTTGCATACTAGGCAAGAAAAAATGGGGTAACTCTAGCTTACAACTTTCTGATAATGCGGCAATCGAATAAAAGTAACTAGCAGAAGACCAATCCGACTCTACCTCATAATCTTTAGAGACGTACGCTCCGTTACTGATCTTGATAGTATCATTATTCATGTCAATATTAATTCCCATCTCTCCCATCATCTGGATGGTCATGTCCAGATAAGGTTTAGATACCAATGGACCTATCAACTTTATTTCCAATCCATGTTCTAATACTGGAGCAATCATACATAACGCAGAAATAAACTGACTGCTGATATCCGCCTTTATCTCTAAGACCTTAGATTGCTGTCCACCAAAAGGATAAATCCTTAAAGGCGGATAACCCTCATTAGCCACATAATCTATGCGAGCACCTAAAGCTCTCAATGCATCTACCAGTGGACCTATAGGTCTTTGCTGCATTCTTTGCGACCCCGTTAGTACTTGAGTATCTCCTTTTATACTAAAGTAAGCTGTCAAAAACCTAAAAGTCGTTCCGGCATGATGTGCATCATAGACCTCTCCATCCTGATTGAGCAGAGACAATAATGTCTGAGTGTCGTCGCTGTTAGACAGATTATTGATCTCAAAGTTGTCATGACACAAGGCACGTATCAGAAGTATCCTATTGGATATACTTTTAGATCCGCTAATATTTATTTTGCCTTCTATCTTCTTAGATGGGCATTCTATTTTGATCCTTTCCATGTAAGATTACCATTGTATAGACACGAGCTCCTCTGTATCAGGGTGCAAACTAAGACCAACGGGACAGTGATGTGCTGCTTTTTCCAGAATATTCTTTTGCTTTTCTGTAAAGTCGTTTTTGGGCATGACAATGGTTATTTCGATGCGCTGGATTCTACGAGGATTGGATGCCATAATCTTATTTACGCTCGCCTGAGCTCCTTCCATATTGATGTCATGATTTCTCGCTGAGATACCCATGATTGTCAAAACACAAGATGCCAACGAGGTCGCCGCCAAATCTGTCGGAGAAAAGGCTTCCCCTTTACCTTCGTTATCCGTCGGTGCATCTGTATGTATGACATTACCAGACTTTAGATGTGTCGCCTCCGTTCTTAGCCCACCTTGATATACGACTTTTGATATCATTCTTCTTCTGTTTTTTTCTTGTAATTTTCTTTAGCTCTATCGTATCTTATTATAATATCCTTGACCAGTCGATGCCTTACGACATCTTCCGCAGTAAGGTATAACTTAGCAATACCATCTAAATCTGATAATATATCTAATGCCTTATACAATCCTGATTTCTGATGTCGCGGCAAATCTATCTGAGACAGATCGCCAGTTATTATACATTTCGCTGACGGGCCTAGTCGAGTCAAAAACATTTTGAGCTGTACCGACGTACAATTCTGCGCTTCGTCCAGGATGATAAATGCGTTGTCCAATGTCCGCCCTCTCATAAAGGCCAATGGCGCTACCTCTATCGTCCTATTCTCCATAAAGTATTTCAACTTTTCGGCAGGAAGCATATCATCCAGTGCGTCATATAACGGTCGCAAATATGGATCGACTTTCTCTTTGAGATCACCTGGCAGAAATCCCAGACTTTCGCCAGCCTCTACAGCAGGTCTAGTCATAATAATTTTCTTGACCATTCTCGTCTTTAGTGCCCTGACAGCTAACGCCACTGCCGTGTACGTCTTTCCTGTACCCGCAGGTCCTATTGCAAAGACGATGTCATTGCGCTCAGAATAATCTACCAGTTTTTTCTGATTACGAGTTCTAGCCTTTATTGATCTTCCGTTGCGCCCATGGACTATAACATTAGCATTAGAAGGCCCATTGTTACTATTCTCATCAGCTTGCTCTATTTCATAGGCCAGATTACCATTCAATACATCTTTGACATTTTGGACACTAAGAGAATTTTCCTTTTTTAGAATTTTTACGAGTTGCTCAAATTTTGATTTTGCCTTTTGCGTAAACTTTTTATCTCCGTTTAGCTTGAGTTTATCTCCTCTGGCGTTGATTTCTAGCTGTGGGAAGGATTTTTTTATAAGATTAAGGTATGAATTTTTTTCTCCGTACAACTCTCTGGGATCTACCCCATCGATACTCAATATAATTTCGCTCAATACTTTCTTTGCTATTTTAATGATATAATGATAAGATTATAAAAATACATTCTTTTTGATTTGCAATCCATGTCCTATTGAATAAGATAATATTAAGAATATTTATCATATTTAGGCTCAATATTACTTCTTTCATCTATCATGAAACTCGTTACTCTCATATCAGACTTCGGCACTAAGGACCACTATGCAGCCTTACTTAAAGGAAGGATTCTTACCCACAGCAGTAATGCTCAGATCATCGATGTGACACATGAGATAGATACTCATGATATCAGGCAAGCCGCTTATATCCTCAATGCGATCTGTAAGAAATTCCCAAAAGGAACCATACATATCGTGGCTGTCAACAATTATTATGACCCAAAATTCGAAATCATCTTATTTGAATATAAGGATCAATATTATCTGGGACCTAATAATGGGATATTCTCATTAGCCTTTGATAGCATCGATGAGAGTCAGGTCTATAAAGTCATACTCGATGAGAGTGAGCAAGACCTATTCAATCTGATTGCGCATGGAGTCAGCCTTATCGCACAAGATATGTCTATCACCGAGGTAGGACCACCTTTACATCAATTCGAGAAAAAAATCGATATACAACCCGTAATAAACAATGATGAGATAAGAGCCACCATTATCCATATTGACAAATTTGATAATGTCATAGTCAATGTACATAAGGAATTTTTTGAGTATATCAGAAAAGATAGACCCTTCGAGATTTTCTTCAAATATTATAACCCTGTCAAAAAAATAAGCGAAACCTATAGTGATGCACCTATCGGTGAAGTACTATGTTTGTTTAATTCTGCTAACTATCTAGAGATAGCTATCAATATGGGTAAAGCAGCCAGCCAATTAGATTTGATCAAAGATGAAACTATACAAATAAAATTCTACGATCTATGATAGTGCGTATTGTTAAGATGCAATTCAAGATTACGGAAGTTGAAAATTTTAAAAAACTTTTTGAAGAAAGAAAAGAGAAAATAAGGTCGTTTCCCGGTTGTCAATATCTGGAACTGCTACAAGGTAGTGAAGGAAAAAAGACCACCTTTATGACATACAGCTATTGGGATAGTGAGACGGCACTTAACAATTATAGATACTCCGATCTTTTTTCCGACACCTGGTCCATTACCAAAAAAATGTTTGCTTCCAAACCAGAAGCCATCAGTTGCACCAAACTCCACGAACTCTCCTAATGGCTATCGTAGACCTCGCAAATTACCCCATCTATATAGATGAGTCTTATGATATTATCAATCAATATATCGACGAATTATCCCCCACCCAAGTATTCATCATTGTGGATGAAAATACTGAACAACTCTGCCTACCTATCCTGAAAAAAAAATTACATCTTGACTTTCTGAGCCTAAGGATTCCTTCTGGAGAAAAATACAAATCAATCAATACCTGCGAAACACTATGGAAAACCATCGCGCAACAAGGTGGAGACCGTAAGAGCCTCGTAATAAATCTTGGTGGTGGGGTTATAGGAGACATGGGCGGGTTTGTCGCAGCCACCTATATGCGTGGTATTCCATTTATACAAATGCCTACAACATTGCTATCACAAGTGGATGCGTCTGTCGGTAGCAAACTAGCGATAGACCTTGACAACTATAAAAACATGGTCGGCTTATTCCATGATCCGAATATGGTATGGATTGATACAAGTTTTTTAGCCACTTTAGATAATAGACAATTAGTCAATGGATTTGCAGAGGTGATTAAGCATGCTCTTATTAGATCCAGAGCACTATGGAATAGAATTACTAATGCCAGCTTTTCTCTACAATCGGTAGATTGGAAAAAAATGGTCCTGGACAATGTCGAAATCAAAAAGCATGTCGTAGAACAAGATATGAAGGAAGGCGGCCTTAGAAAAGTATTAAATTTCGGACATACCATCGGGCATGCTATAGAAAGTCATTTTCTTAGTACTCACAAAGAACTACTGCATGGAGAGGCCATTGCCATTGGTATGATATGCGAAGCCTATATCAGCTTTAAACTAGCTAAGCTTGATAACTCAGAACTGGATGAAATAAATAAATTGATTTTGTCTCTTTATGACAAAAAAGAAATCGCCGATCAAGATATCTCACCCATCATAGAAGTCATCAAATACGACAAAAAGAACAAAGGTGGCAATAATAGATTCTCATTGATATCTGAGATAGGAAAATCCATCTATGATCAAGAAGTTGACGAAGAACTTATTATAGAGTCTATTAAGTATTACCAATCTTTATAAAAAAAAAGATTCTTTTCTAGGATCGTTTATACCAGCACAACAAATAGGACCTGAGCTATAATAATCTTTAGTATGAGGGCTATAGGAAAGACCATAGTAAATCCAAAATCAGGAACTCTATTACCTGACCTTGATTTAGCAAAATCCAAAATGGCTGCCTGATTAGATACGATACCCATCAATAGGCTGAATGGCATCTTGATATATTTATATCCAATGTAAAATATAGTCATTGCCGTCACCATACTCAATATGACACTAGCAAAAAATATCCAAATTGCCTGTGTATCAAAACTTTGAATTATCGAGTGCCCTGAGCTGACACCAATACCAGCCAAGAACAAAATAAGCCCTATCTGCTGCATCGTCACATTAGCACTGTAAGGCATCGTCCATATAATGTTTCTGGTTCTCCTCATAGCTCCTAATACCAACCCAACGATTAGCGGACCGCCTGCAAAACCTAGCGTAAAACTAAAGTTAGGGCCAAAATTAAATTCTATAGCGCCTATTGCTAAACCGATAGCTATACCTAACCCAAATGTGAACAGATTGATATGACTAGAGTCCTTATAAGAATCCCCAAAATATTGTGACAACTTGAGTAGGTCTTCTCGTCTTGCAACAAATCTTAATCTATCTCCTAACTCTAGTTTGGTCTCATCGGTAGCAAGCATATCTACATCTCCACGACGTATCCGCGTAATGACGGCATTGTATTTCTTTTGTAAGTTAAGTGCTCCTAACTTAGTCCCTACGACATCAGGGTTAGACACAAATATTCGTCTGACATCAAACTCGCTGCGGTCATAATCCAATCGTGTTTCATGCACAATGCCCAAATCTTTGATGGTATTTTCGATTTCATCTTTGGGCCCTACTATCATGACCGTATCACCAAGATAGAATTGCGTATCATAATTAACTAAAGAAACTTTACCATCCTGATATAACCTCCCAAATGCAATATTCCAATTATAAGATTCTAAGAGATCACGAAGCTGTCTATTAATAACCTTAGGGTTCGTAATTTTGATGGTGGCACTACTGAGGAATCTGTCTATAGGGTATGTTTTCCTTAGGGCTTTCCTTTCGCTTTCGTAGTCTACCTTGAGCAATTTTTCCATAACAATGATAGATAAGATTCCACCCATCACGCCCATAGGGTAAGAGAAAGTATATCCCATGACGGCATCATCTATGAGTTCTTTGCCACCAGTACCAAAACAGTTATTAATGTAATCTACGACACCTGCAAGAGCGGGTGTATTAGTCGTACTACCAGCATAAGCCCCTGTAATCGCTCCTGCCGAAAAGTCTAAGAGAAAAAATAAGCCTACGGCTATAAGCCCCGTAAAAATCAGCATACAGACAATGAATAAAAAATCTCGCACACCATTCTTCCTATATGAGTTGAAAAATGCTGGGCCTGAACTTAAGGCTATGGAATAGACAAATAGAATAAGTCCTAGATTAGTAATAGAGGTGGGGATGGTAAACTGTTCGTCATAAGCCCCAAATACCAAACCCGTAAAGAGCACCGCTGCCACGCCTAAAGAAAATCCCTTTATACTGATATTACCTATGAAGTAGCCTATAGCGGTAACCAAAAAAAGCAGTAGAATAGAATTTTCCCTTAGTAATTCTAACATGTCACAATATTAGCTATTATTGGAAAAGATAAACACCAATAAGTGTTATATTAAGAAAATGTTTAATTCGCTCTACACATAATTTATACAGTAAGCTATGCATAGTATCTACCATGATACCGACATCAAGGCATCAGCTTCCACAATATTCGAAGCCATAAGTTCCGCATCAGGACTGGAGTCATGGTGGACTAAGAAATCCGAATCTAATCCAGTGTTAGGAGGTACCTACAGATTTTATTTTGATCCCGAATATGATTGGTACGCTAAGGTAATACAGATACAGACTGACAAATCAATAGTGTATGAAATGACCGCATCCACAGATGATTGGCTAGGCACCAGACTAAACTTTGAATTAATCTCAATTGACGACACGATGATAAGGCTAAGGTTCGAGCATCTGGGATGGCGTGAGTTATCAGATCATTTTAGACGGTCTAGTTATTGCTGGGCCTTGTATCTGAAAGGACTAAAAGATTATTGCGAAAACTCCACTCCGCCAAGCGCATAGTCTAAGAGAATCTTCTTCTCGATAAAGTGAAAAATCCTTCTTATTTTGGGATTATGCTAGAAGCCATGATAGAATATTTTAATACCATACCCTCGCTGCATAGGACGCTCATTATCGTTGTAGGTCTTGTTGTATTTTCTCTTGTAGAATCCGCAGCACCACTATTTTCTCTGGACTACAAAAGAGGAAAGCATGCCTTGATTAATATCTTTTTCACGCTCACAACCATAGCAGTCAATTTTGTGCTGGCTTTTTTATTATTGAAAACTTCTGACTGGGTTGTGGCTAAGGAGATAGGAGTTATACAGTTTTTTGATTTGCCATTGTGGTTGTTCTTGATCCTAGGGCTTTTACTGCTGGACCTTATAGGTGCGTATACAGCCCACTGGGTAGAACATCATGTACAATGGATGTGGCAATTCCATGCCGTCCATCATACTGATCAGAATATAGATGTCACGACTGCCAATCGTCATCACCCAGGAGAAAGCGTGATAAGGTTTGGTTTCACCATCCTGGCAACAGCAATTACAGGGGCACCAATATGGTTAATCATGTTATACCAATCTATTTCAGTTGTCCTTAGTCAATTTAATCATTCTAACATAGGACTGCCTGCATGGTTGGATAAGATAATGGTGACGGTCTTCTGTACGCCTAACATGCATCACGTACACCATCATTACCGCCAACCATATTCTGACACTAACTATGGTAATATATTTTCTTTTTGGGATCGTATCTTTTCTACTTATACCAAAGTAGACAATGACAAATTAGTATACGGACTAGATACGCACATGGAAAAAGAAGAAACAGAAAGTATAGTAGAGTTACTCAAAGTTCCTTTTAAACCATACAGACCACATATCAAATACGATAAGCCAGAGAAACTATAGTCTTCCAATAGAAGAAGGCGCTTTTGAAAAATTATTCAACGGCATAGTTGAATGAAGATAACCTAACGTATCTATATACGATTCTATAGATCAAAAATAGTTGACCTACTATAATAAGAGCGACGAGCATATCTCCAAGTACTCTTTTCAGCAATAAATATAAGGCCATACCGAGTAGAAGAAATAACAAATTAAGAATACTCAAGAAAATAAATCTTGTCGTAAAAAATTTCCTAATCGCTTCCTTATTAGCAGCAAATATAAATGGGTCATGCGCATGTCGGAAAATAAGAACCTGCGCCACACTTTTAAATATGGAAATAAAAAAACCAACCACAGTCATCAGACAAATAATAAATTTGAATCTTGATATCAACATACCCTCTGTCTCTAATTTCAGTGGACTCAATCCATCTTTGCTGAAGTAGAAATAACAAAGACCGAGTAAAAACATTAGAAGAAAGAAAATGTAAATTTTTAGTCTCAAGAATCTAAAAAAGAATTCCGCACCTCCACTCCAAAATTTCAATGTACTAGATCTCACATTTCTATTTTCTGAGACTTTCAGAATCCCCCCAGTACTAAATATACTCCATAACCAATACGGAATAATTGTAGATAAAATGGCATTAATAGATACATTGACTCCAGGCTTGTAATGATTGATCAGATCTATTATCGTATCGTAATCAAATCGAGATGTAAAATCTCCGAGCTGCAGACTTCTTCCTAAGGTCTGATCTATAAAATTAGATATAGGGCCGAATCCTAGATAGAGTATCGCCACACCTATAATATAGATATACATTATCGTGCGCCAATTATAAAGTGCGCTGTGCCAGGCCTGCCTATATGCTTCTATAAGATCGCGCACCTATATAATCATAGTTATACTTTCCACGATATGCGAAAAATTAGTTAACCACTTTCCTACTATTCGTCCTATGGATTCTTTACGCTGCTGGAGTACAAGTGAGTTATTGATAAAATTATAATCCAAATACACTTTTTTCTCAGGATCGACTTCTGCCGACATGACTCTATGGTCACTACTTATCTCTATGGCGTAACTACGTTCTTCCCCAGACCAATTGTACATTTTTTTACTACCATCTTCCATCGTTACTACTATATCTATAGGGACATGTATATCTCCGTTACGAAGTACAATAATCTTAGAACTAAACTTTCCATTGGATGATTCATTTATTTCGCACTCGTTTCTACTACTAAAAAAACCTCTCTCTCCTTTATTCTCGGTATTAGATATACTACCTATGGCGTAATCACAAAGACCCGTACCAAATAACACCTGATCAAAATACCAAGACATACCATCTGGAAATTGATCTGCATGATATTCCGATACTACTTCTTCCACGACATCCAGGAAATCATTGCGACACGGATGTTTAAATTTCCATCTTTCAAAATATCGTTTCATTATCAGGTCCAAAGATTCCTGACCGATCATACCCTCCAGAGTCTGTAACCAGAGGGCCGCCTTGTTATAAGCGATATCCCCATAACCTCCATGCTTATATTCCCAGCTCTTGATCGAGTTAGGTGCAATCTGCCTGTTTCGAGAATTAAAAAACTCTCCCCTATTGAAAGACTTGCTTCCTATATCTACACCTATAAAATCTACAAAAGACTTATCCTTTCCCAGATATTCGTCCAATATTCTGTTTTCATAATAAGTGGTGATACCTTCATCCATCCAGGCTTCCTCTACCTCATGGGTGGCCACCATTTGCATAAAGTATTGGTGGATATACTCATGTATGACCAATGTCTCTGCCGTCTTAAATCCATCAGGAAAAGAACGAAAACTCAATGAGGTTATCAAGGTAGGATATTCCATACCCCCAGTGAACATCCCATGTATTGGCGGGTCAATAATAGAAAGTGTGGGATACGGATAAGAACCTAGATGCTCATCCAGATAAGCCATACAATATCCAATAGCATCAAAATATCTCTCCGCAAAATCTGTTTTCTCAGGATAGGTGTATAAGCGTATATCTGTGTTTTTATATGTCGACTCTTGCACAACATACTCAGGAGAAGTTGTCCAGGTAAAGTCTATAACATCATCAACCACAAAATTCCAGGTCTTTAATTCACCCTTTTTTTTCTGACCAACAAGCTGGCCTGAAGCAGCGACTATATAATCTGACGGAACGGTCAGTCTCACATCATAGTTGCCAAAATCCGAATAATACTCTCCACTGGAGTGATACTGATGACAATTCCAGCCATTCTCTTCTGCAAAACGCATTCCCTCTATCTCATAGACGCCTACTTTAGGAAACCACTGTGCAAAAAAGTAGTAATCCATATTATAGCCGGTACGAGGCATGGTCTGCGGAATCTTAGCCTCCCACTCATAGGTGTAGGTTCTACTTTCACCTGAAGGAACAGCCTCCGATAATGGAATATGTAGAACAGTCTCATCATCTGGATTGCCATCATCTGGGCTGACATAAGTCATCCCGCTAGACAGATCGTTGCCTTTGTCATCGGTTATATTTTTTATGTAACTCCAGCCCCATCCACAGTTGTTATCTATATCCTGAGTAAGAAAAGCAGGAACTCCCCTCTCTCTAAAAAAAGTAGATCTAGAATTCTTAAAGGCATTATAGTAAAGGTGAAAATAGAGGTCATCTACAGGAGCATCTGAGATATTCTTCCAAGTGAGGACGGTCTTTCCATACAGTTTTTTATTATTCACATCTAGCTCAATGTCCATTTGATAATTAGCAATCTGTGGTGACAGATTTTGGCTAATCGTGTCTATCGACCCCAAAAACAAAGAGAAGAAAAAAAATATAAAAGACTGTAATCTCATATATGTCACACTTTAATAAGAAAGTGGTTATAGGGTTAAAATCAAAAAAAGAAAATTAAAAAATCTGTAATAAAAGATATGGTTTCTGACCAAAAAAAGAAAATCCATCCTTATTACATAATGCTTAACTCTTAATAATAAATGTAAAATATCATGAATAAGTTTTTGCTTTCACTTTGTTGTCTTATAATATTCTCTTGCTCTACGGATGATAATGAATTCTCAGGATACGATGTAGTATCACAGGAATATTCTTCTGTAGATAGTCCGGGTATTGATCGAGACTGCCCTTTTGAAATTACTTCTTTGGGCCAAGACGAAAATGGTTGCTGTGTATATAAAGTTTGTTTTACTCCGAGGAAACCCAAAAAAGGTACATACTCATTACAAGGAAATAACCAATCCTACCCTAATACCTCAACCACTAGAGGAAAATATGAATGGATAGTCAAAGTATGTGATGGAGAACTCAAAATCCAACTAGTATTCAATAGCGTTGCTAACGAAATCAGTCAGCTTGTATGTTCTGAGATATTGTCATGTGATCCTGTTATAGACTGTAATATAGATGTCACTGTAGAAAATCAAGGTTATACATCGGATTATGATTGTATGTATAAGATATGTGTAGATGGGATAGCCATAGATGCAAAAAGCATGAGTTGTGGTTATACCTTATCGGTAAACGGTGTGGACCAAGGTGCCCCTTTCAAATGTTGCTGGACGATTATCGTCGATAATGGTGAGACTGCTCTGATAGAAATCAGGAACGCTAATGGTGATCTATGCTACTCGGAGGAGCTTGTCTGCGAAGGTAATTGCTGCTCAGACCTTAGCTATGAGGTCTGCCAGGATGGACAAGAAATAGATTGTTGGCAATTCGTTGCAAAGCTGGTTCCTGAGGATTGCACCGATTACTATATTACTTTAAGATTTAAAAATGGAAAGGCTAAAGTATTAGATCCGAGCCAAGGTTCTTTTGAGGTGTGTATTGATAGAAATACCGATGGCTACAATGTTGGTGTTGACGTATGGTTTCATACTGCTGATTGCGGCGATTTCAATACTGGATTTTTCTATCCTATAGAAGACTATATGGATGGTGAAATAGGCTCATGTAACTAACCAGAATAATATAAGGGCGATAATATTATCGCCCTTTTTTGTTTCCAATATGAGAAAATAAAACCGATAGACTACATTTGTGGCGCAAATCGGATAATTGAGAAAGACAATCTATACATTCTTATTCTGCGTCGTAACCATCACGATAAGTCTAGGCCAAGACCTTAATATGGTAACTGATGGTCACGAGCCTATCCAAATAAATATCAAAAAAGTAAAAACTGCTGTCCAATTAGATGGTGTACTAGATGAAGACTTCTGGCAAAATGCTCAAGTCTTATCTAATTTCAGTCAATACCAACCTGTGGATTCTATAAGTGCCTGTGGTGAGTCACAAGTTATGATCGCCTATGATGACGAAAACATCTACATCGCCGCCAAATGTTTTTCTACAGGAGATAATTTCGGCGTAGAAAACCTGAGAAGGGATTATGGGTTCATGACTAATGATAACATCACCTTTCTCTTAGATACCTATTCGGATAAGACTAACTCCTATATGTTCGGTATGAATCCTTATGGTGCAAGGCGAGAAGCCCTTATCGCCAATGCAGGGAGGACGCGTGATAGCTTTGATCCATCGTGGGATAACAAATGGGATGGCAACGCCAAGAGATATGATAATTACTGGATATGCGAACTAGCCATCCCCTTTAAGACTATCAGGTATAAAGAAGGCACAACGCAGTGGAGATTTAATACCTACCGCAATGATCGTCAGTGTAATGAGATATCGACTTGGATAAATATTCCACGCCAAAATATACTCATGGATATGACGTATATGGCGGATCTCAACTTCGAACAGGCACTGGAAAAACCCGGAAAAAACATATCTATCATTCCCTACATTACGGGAGGACTGACAAGAGACTTCGAAGACCTCAATGAAGAAAAGAGTAAATCTAATTTCAATATAGGTGGAGATGCCAAAATAAGCGTCAGCTCTAGCCTCAATCTGGACCTTACAGCCAATCCCGATTTCTCTCAGGTAGAAGTAGATAGACAGGTGACTAATCTGGATAGATTCGAGATTTTCTTTCCTGAAAGAAGGCAATTCTTTTTAGAAAACGCGGACTTGTTTGGCAGATTTGGAACGCAACGGGTCAATCCTTTCTTCTCTCGTAGGATAGGTGTCTCTCAGGATACGGTTACGGGTAATAATATACAGAATACAATATATGGAGGTGCAAGACTAAGTGGCAAGCTCAACGAAAGACTCAGAATAGGTCTGCTTAATATGGTCGCCGCACCTCAGATAGAAAACGATCTTCCGACTTTTAATTATACCGTCGCCGCCGTAGAGCAACAGATCGGACAGCGATCTAATCTAGCCTTTATCACAGTCAATAAGCAAGCTCTTGACACTGAAGGATTTGGAGAAACAGTGGACAGATATGACCGCGTTGTAGGCGTAGAATATAGATTAGGATCGGTAAAAAACTACTGGACGGGAAAGTTCTCATACTTACGCGCTGTCACACCTAATGCGCAGTCTAATAAGCAAAGCATCTTATCTCGAATAGAATATAACAGACGTCGTTATAGATTCGAATTGACATCAAGGATGATAGGTGATGGTTTTGATGCGGAAGTAGGTTTTGTACCGAGAAGAGATATTTTTGAGGTGAGTCCACGTGTCACATTGCGATGGTTTCCGACCAACAGTACTTTAGGTCAGTTCTCCATTGATTTGGACACACGATGGATTTATAAGTTAGGTGATGATGATAGTGCCGTGATTCAAGATTTTGGTCTGGAAGAAAATAATGCCATTCTGAGATTTGCTTTTGACTTTGTCAATAATAATCGTCTGAGTTTTCGAGCAGACTATTCTAATATTACTTTGCTCAATGATTTCGATCCTACAAGAATACAAAGTGACGAAGTCTTTCTTAGCGCTGGCGAAAAGTATAAAAACTTTACTTTCACGGGCAGTTTCGGTACTAATAGAAGGAATCCTTTTCGCATAAATATCAATCCAAGATATGCGCGATTTTTTGGTGGTACGCTCTATGGAGGTTCTTTTGAGACGGCCTATCGTATACAGCCTTATGGTACGGTATCACTCAATGTCGTCTATAACCATATCGAACTCGGCGGACCATTTGAGACGGCTAACTTGTGGCTTATAGGACCCCGCTTTGATATTACCTTTTCCAAAAAACATTTTTTGACCACTTTCATACAGTACAATAATCAAATAGATAATCTAAGTATCAATACGCGCTTTCAGTGGCGTTTTGCACCTGCCTCAGACTTCTTTATTGTCTATTCTGATAATTATAATACAGGAATTGATAACTTGAGCAGCAGAAACAGAGGCATCGTCGCCAAGCTCAGCTATTGGCTTAATCTTTAATATTTTACATCACATGTCCATCCAAGAAATCGTCGTCGGTATTATAGTCGCCCTTTTTGTCATCTTCATTCTTTGGGATTTATTTGGTGGGGATCTGGATAAGAAGAAGTTTGGTAAGTAAATCCCTTTTCAATAACTAAAAAATTGGAAGGATGGAATCAATCGCTACAATTCTATCTTTACTTCTGATCGCTTTTCATAGATAGATATGCATCACTCCTCATATTTCGCTAAAAACTCTTTAGGAGTAAGTATGGACAATTTACTATGTTTAAAATCTCTTATGTTTCTTGTTATGATTATGTTCATATCGGAATTAATAGCACAAAAGTTTTGAATGCCATCTTCGAAATCTGTGAATTTCGATTCAATCGAACTTTTAATTTCTTTTTCTCCGACACTTATAACTCTAAGAAACCCCAGTAACTTTTCAATCTTTTCAAAAGCATGTTGTGTACTTAATGCTTTTGAAATTAAATAATGGATGTTAGCAATTACTAAAGAAGAAGTATATAATTTATATTTCTTAGTCAATGACAGTTCTAATATCCACTTTATGTCTTCAAGGTATTCTTCCCTTCCTAATAATAGATCAAGTAAAACATCCGAATCAAGAAACGCCTTCACGACTTCAAATATTTTTCGATTAAGGCCTCTGTCTTAAGATCATCGTATGTTTTATTTGGAGGTAATTTTACGGAACCACTTAGTTCCTCAATTACCGAATTAAATGTGTGCTCTTTCTTTTTCTTGAGCTTTCTTTTTGTCACTGATTTTAAGTACTCTTCTATTACATTTGAAAGACTCCGTCCTTGAGATTTAGCATATTCTTTAGCCGCATCTATAACCTCCTTTTCGATTGACAATGTCAATTTTGTATTCATACGTAATTATTACGTAATAAATATACGTATTTTAACAGTTGCCCGCAATTCTTTGATTCTTGCTATAAATAATAAATCAGTACCCCATAGTCCTACCATCAGGACGCCTCGGATCAGAACAACCCAATATCAAACCATCTTGAATCATCAGCGTCTGCGTACTACCCATCGCCGCCCTTCTTTTCACTGTATGACCTTTGGAGGCTAAAATATTTTGAGTATCAGGACTGAGGTAACCATCATAGTATAAGACGTCAGGATACCATTGGTGATGGACCCTTGTGGCATGTGTGGCTTCGGCAATATTCATATTATGGTCGATGACATTCATGATAACTTGCAAGACTGTCGTTATGATACGACTACCTCCAGGGCTACCAGTGGTCATTATTGGTTCTCCTTTTTTATCAAATACGAAAATAGGAGTCATGGAGCTAAGGGGACGTTTGCCCGGTTCTACCGCATTCGCTTCACCACCTATCAATCCGTAGGCATTGGCCGATCCTGGCTTGGCGGAAAAGTCGCCCATTTCGTTATTGAGCAGTATACCTGTGCCCTTAGCAACCAGACCCGTGCCAAAACTGAAATTAAGCGTATAAGTATTAGACACCATATTACCATCGCTATCTATCACAGAAAAGTGTGTCGTCTCTTCGCTTTCGTAGTCATGCGCAGGACCAGGCTTGACATCCTCTGAGTCCGTGGCGTGATAGGTATTTATTTTCTTAGACAATTCTTCTGCATACTTTTTGGAGATAATTCCATTGGCTGGTACATCCCAAAAATTAGGATCACCCAGATGCTCGCTGCGATCTGCATAAGCCAATCTCATAGCCTCAGTCATGAGATGAATAGTCATCGCAGAATTATGACCAAAGAGACCAATCGGATAATGCTCTAGCATGTTCAATATCTGAATCACATGGACACCACCAGAACTCGGTGGAGGCATAGACGCGATCTGATATCCTCTATAGTGACCAGTGACGAGATCGACTTCTTCTACCTGATAATCACTTAAGTCTTGCATGGTGATGATGCCTCCATGACTCTGGATATCCTCCGTTATTCTCTTCGCTATTTCTCCCTTGTAGAATGCACTTTTGCCGTGCTTAGAAATTTGTTCTAAACTCCATGCCAGATCTGTCTGTACTATTTGTTCGCCAAAATCATAATACCCATCCGCTTTATAGAAAATATCCTGAGTATACTCACAGGCTTTCATTCTTTTCTCATATTTCTTTAGCAATCGCGCAAGATCGAAAGTAATCGGGAAACCTTCTTTTGCTAATCGGATAGCAGGCGCGATGACTTCTTGCAATGGCAGACTACCATATTTCTCCAGTGCATGAGTCAGACCAGCCACAGTTCCTGGCACACCGATGGAATGATAACTGGAATTAAATTTTTTCTTATCCACATCACCCTCTTCATTTAGATACATGTCTTTGTGAGAAGCCTTTGGCGCAGTTTCTCTATAATTAATAGCCACTGATTTATTTTGGTCATTAAGGTGTATAAGCATAAAACCTCCGCCTCCTAGGTTGCCCGCTCTGGGCAAAACTACAGCCAATGCAAACCCAACACCCACAGCTGCATCTACAGCATTACCCCCTTTCTGGAGTATCTCCACACCGACTTGACTTGCAAGACCATGTTGCGAGGCAACCATTCCAGTTTTAGCCACAATAGGATGATGCAACGCCTCACTGCTGAATATTGGTGATTGCGCATCTCCCATAAAAACAAAACAACAGATCGTGATAAATAAAAAAGTGTATCTCATATAACCATTAATCATTCTCTATAATACAAAAGACATTTCGATAATCAGAAAATTCTTTACATCCGTTTCACAGATAACCATAAGAGCATATCCATGTTGCTAATAATTACGCTTATCTAATGAAAGCCTACGAATAATAAATTAATCCAAAAATAATCTGAGACTCCTGTTAGATTTACAAGTAAATACAATCATCATGACAAGAGTATCAATTATCCTTACTTGCTTATTACTAACGCTTAGCTGCAAACAAAAACAAGCCAAAAGAACTGATTTATCTACCATCCTCAAAGCATACACTGATGGCATGATAAAGGATACAGATCAGTTGGAGTATAGATTTCTTAATAATGTGAATATCAATCAAGACAAAATAGAATCTTCTATAACAGTTACTCCGCAATTCGCCTATACAACAACTTACGATGACAAAAAGAAAATACTTATAATCCAACCCAAAGATGCGCTCAAGAGAAATACAGCCTATACTGTAACACTGGATCTGGATGCAATCATCAAAAGCAAATCTCCTGGAAAGCTCATTAGCCAACTAAAAACTTTTGCTCAAGATATTAATGTAGAAAAGAAAGGCACTATACTCAACGAAGATACAGAAAGCACCCTCCAGCTAAATCTGGAACTCGCCATAGAAGAATCCGAAGAAAAAATTAAACAGATATTCGACTATCCAGCAGATAAGATAAGTGTAGAAAACAAAGGAAATGGAATCTATTACCTTGAGGTCTTATTCGAATCATCAATTGGACCTAAAAAGCTGAAATGGGATGCTAAGAATATAGAAGTCGACAAAAAAGGAACAGTTCAATGGGATTATCTGTCCAAAGAATTCGAAGTATCGAATACTTATTATAACAGAGAAGAAAACCATTACGAAATTTATTTTTCCAAATTTTTAGATGCAAAACAAGATGCTCAAGGTCTCATCCAAGTCGGAAATAAAGATGCCAAATACAAGATATTCAACAACAGCATCACTGTCTATCTAGGTAACATAACGAGCAACAATGTTAATCTCACAATCAATAAAGGACTCAAATCAAAAGCAGGCGACAAACTTGCTCAGTCTCTTAATTATCAAATCGAAGCGAAGATAGTTCTACCAGAAGTACGCTTTGTAGAAAATGGTGTCTACATACCCCACTCAGGAATCTTCAAAATTCCTTTCAAGGCCAAAGGATTAGATTCTATACTAGTAAGTATTGTCGGAATCAAGTCTGACAATGCCACTCACTACTCCGTATGGAATGATATGAGTTATATGGACGAGATGGAAATGCTACGTTTTGGAAAATTAGTACATCAAAAGTCATATCCACTAATAGGAGGCAAAAGCTCCAAATCTGACTGGAATGAATATGGTATAGATATGACCTCGACTTTCCAAAGGGAAAAAGGCACGATCTACTATATACGTCTCGATATACTGCCGTCTCATACTATTCTGGATTGTAATGATTCCATACTCGATGATTACGAGCTCGACCTTCTATCATCCAAGTGGTTCAATGATAGATCTCAACAATACAGATACTACCGATATTTCAATTATGAAGACCGAAGAAACCCTTGCAAAATTGCTTACTACTTCAGTCAAGGGGTAAAGTCCAAAACAGTCCATTGCACTAATATCTTTCCTATAATCAAAAAAGCAGGACAAGATATACACGTAGCAGCTAAGGATCTTCTAGAAAACAAACTGGCTAACGGCGCAACAGTCGACCTAATCGATCTTCAAGGTTATGATATAGAAAGCAAAACGATACAGAACTCCGGCACTGTTACTTTTAAGGATTTAGATACAAGTCCACAAGCCATCAGAGTAAACTATCAAGGGGAGGTCTCTTACTTTTCCATTAGACAAGGAAAGGAAAATCAGTTGACAGAATTTGATATCAGTTCTGACGTCAAAGATGTGGATAACAAAATTTTTGTCTATACAGAGAGGGATGTCTGGCGGCCTAGTGATACTATATATATGGACATCATGCTTAACAGATCCAAATCCGCTTTCCCAGACGGATTACCGATAGTCGTCAAACTGAAAAACCCCAAAGGTGTAATGTATGAAAGGTACATTCAAAATATAGACGACGAAAAATCCATTTATAGTTTTGCCATGCCAACGCATCTGGAAGCTAAGACTGGTTATTGGTCCGCCGAGATAACGGTTGGCCCACTGAAAAAAAACAAATCGTTAAGAGTAGAAACTATTAAGCCCAATGATGTAGAGTTAGAGTATAATTTTGAAGATCAAGAAGGAGAATGGATCTACAATAATAAGCTCAAAGGAAAAATAAATGTACAATATCTTACTGGCTTTCCTATGCGGGATGGCAAAGTGCAATCGGCAGCTAACGTCAAAGCAGTATATACACCTTTTGACAAGTATAAAAACTACTCTTTATTACCTCGAAAAGTACCGCAACCTATAAGAGATCTAAAGTTGTCCAGTATAAACACTAGTCAAGATGGTACTGCAACTTTCATTAGTAATCATGATTTCAAATCATGTAAGGGCGTATGCAAGGTCACCATAGATTCTAAAATTAGTCTTCCTGGTGGTGGACTCAATACAGAAACAGAATCCCTTATAATCTCGCCGTACTCTTCCTATGTCGGTATAGAAAAATCCACAGGAAGCGGATGGCGAGGTTCTTATGCCTATGGAGAAACACCGAGTATGGAAATCGTAAATCTTGACGGCAAAGGCAATCTTTCTGATCAAAATCAAGAAGTCAAAATAGAAGTCCTCAAATACACTAAAGATTGGTGGTATGATCGATATAGGCTGAATAGAAATCATCGATCACACTCAAACTATAGATACGAAACTGTAAAGGAAACAAAACTAAGCCTAAGGAATGGACAAACCACCTATACACATGATGACCCTGGCTATGAGTCTGGCATGTACCTAGTCCGCGTTACTGATCCCAAAAGTGGTCATCAGGCGGAACATACATTCCATTATGTCGCCGATGCCAATTATACCGTAGATAGCGATCCAGCATTTATCAATCTCAGCCTAGAAAAAACCACATATAGAATAGACGAAACAGTTAATATTAAATTACCAAAGATCCAAGACGCACAAGCCCTCGTCAGCATCGAGTCTGGAGATCGTGTACTAGACTATTTTTGGACAGATCTTAATACGCCTAATCTGGAGCTAAAAGTACAAGAGGAATGGTTTCCTAATTTTTTCTTACATGTCAGTATTGTGCAGAATTACGATCAAAAAAATAATGATCGTCCGCTAAGAATGTATACCGTAGAAAAAATCACTGTAGAACAAAATGACAATCACTTAAGACCGATCATAGAGTGCCTTGATAAAGTAGAACCCAATTCTTCATTCGATATAACTATCAAGGAGGACAATGGAAAATCAATGGAGTATACATTGGCCGTTGTAGATCAGGGCTTACTCAATCTGACGGGTTATAGCACACCTGATCCATTAAGCCATTTTGCTAAAACTGTAGCACTCCGCGTCATGACCTGGGACATCTTTAGTATGCTGATATATCATAGCAACCCTTCTTTTGCGGGTATACTGAGTATAGGTGGTGACGCCGCACTAGAAAAGAAAAAAGACGAGTCCGCCGACTTTAATAGATTCGTTCCAGTGGTATACCATTTAGGTCCATACTGGTTAAAATCCAACTCCACCAAAACCCACAAAATTGAGTTACCGAATTACCTAGGACAGCTCAGAGTCATGGTTGTGGCTTGTAACCAATTGTCTTATGGTCATAACGAAAAGTATGTCAAAGTTGTTAGCCCACTTATGATACAGTCACAGCTACCGAGAAGTCTTAATATTACAGATAAGGTTGAAGTGCCAGTCACCATATTCAAAGACGAAACCTCCATAAGTCAGGTTAATCTAAGCGGACAAGCTAATAATGGCCTTATAAATTTTAGTAACTCCAGCAGGAGCATAGACCTATCTTCTGATGATCAAATAATCGAAACCCTTATAATAAATACTTCCGAAGAGTCTGGCACAACAGAAATAAACTTTAGCGCCGAAGCTGGAAAATATCGGTCTGATGAATCAACCAAGATTTTCGTCAATTATCCAAATTCTTATTCTGAGCAAGAAGAACGATATCAAATTGCAGCAGGAGAAAAAATAAATATTGATATCAATTCTTTTGGATATGAAAAAACTAAAAATGTCGACCTGACCGTATCAGGTGCCTTGTTACCTAATTTCTCTAAGCACTATCAAAACTTGATACAATATCCGTATGGTTGTCTAGAGCAAACGACTTCTAGAGCATTCGCAATGTTGCACATCAATAGTCTTATGAATCTTACGCCTAAACAAGAACTTGATAGAAAAGACTATCTGGATGCGGCTATCACAAAAATTAATTCATACCAACAACCCAAAGGTCATTTCAACTATTGGAAAAATAGTTATTACCATCAATGGTCAGATCTATACGCGGCTCATTTCCTATTAGAAGCTCGTGATCTCGGAGCACAAGTCAGCAGCGAGGTTATACAATCATGGATTAAAAACAAGGCGACGAAAGTCAACAAATGGAAAGTAGAAGGGATAGAAAATGAATATAGGTTCAAAAGAGAAATAATATATCAAGCCTATGGTCTTTATCTATTATCAAAAGCAGGAAAACCTGCCAAGAGCGCAATGAATAGATTCAGATCACGCAACAACTTACCTCAGATGGCTAAGGTGTTTCTTTCTGGTGCATATTACTACGCCAATATGGATCAATATGCAGTGGAGTTACTCAACGATGCTTTGGACGATGGACAATCTGGTAGGATAGATCAAACCATTTTTGGTAGTGCTGTCAGAGATAAAGCCATTGTGATAGATATTATGTCTAAAATTGCAAGATCACAGCAACTGGATAGATACTATGAAGATTGGGTAACAGAAGTCAATAATAAATCCTGGTTATCGACACAGGAGCAAGGGTTCATGTTCTTGGCAGCGGCATCTTATTTAGGAGAAAGTAATATATCCGATGAGATCGAATTTGACATCACATCGCAGAAGTATACCAGTAAAGAAAAATTACCTTCCCACAAAAACAAAAACTTTGCTTGGAACTGGGATGAAATCACAGATCAAGTAACGATAGAAAACCCGTCCAAAAGTACCATCTATGTAACCAAGACAGAACGCGCAATATCCAAGGAATTATACGCGCCGGCTCAATCTAATGCTATTACTATGAAAGTAAAAATCTCAACCAGAAATGGCAAGTCTGTTAACTTACAAGACATCCAACAAGGTGATGACCTAGATATAAAAATAGACATCACCAATACCGACATAATAGACCATGAGAATATGGCTGTAACGCTAAAGATGCCATCTGGATGGGAGCTGCTCAACCCTAGGCTATATACAACCAATAAAGGTGACTCTGACAGATATATATACCAAGACTACAGAGATGACAAAGTATATACCTTCTTTAGACTAAATAAAAATGAAACTAAGACCTATTATTTCAAAGCGAAAGCAAGCCTTAAAGGAGACTATTATATGCCTGCTATTTTCTGTGAAAACATGTATAACGGAGAAGTGTATGCAAGAGGAACATCCCAAAGGACAATTATAAAATAACTTATCGATAATTAAGCAAATAGATGAAAAAGTGTCTTAGATATATAATGATCGCCATCTTGCTTCTGTTAGCCATTGTATTTAGTATACCTATACCAAATCATGACTTAGACTATAGCAAGATATTACTTGACCAAGATGGTCAGTTATTATCTGCTAAGATATCACAAGATCAACAATGGCGATTTCCATTAGATAAGGATATACCTAAAGCGTTAGCGGATTGTATTACACTCTTTGAAGATGAATATTTTTATAAGCATATTGGAATCAATCCAATATCTCTGGCCAAAGCCGCAAAAGAAAATTACAAGGCTAAAAAAATAGTCAGAGGGGGAAGTACAATTACTATGCAGGTGATGCGTATGTACAGAGGCAATAAAAGTCGGACATACACACAAAAATTGATTGAGATACTTGGGGCAATAAAATTAGAGATGCTCCATAGCAAATCTGACATCATCAATATATGGGCATCTATAGCACCGTTCGGAGGAAATACCATAGGTGCATCCACTGCCTCGTGGAGATACTATAATCGTCCTTTGGGTGAGCTTTCTATTGCCGAATATGCGACATTGACCGTTCTACCCAATGCCCCTACCGCCATACACATGACTAAAAATGTAGACAAACTTATAGTCAAAAGAAATGCACTTCTTAAAAAACTACTTGACAAAAAAGTAATAAGTCAACATGATTACGAGTTGGCCATCTTCGAAGATATCATCTTTAATACAGAGCCAATTCCCATGCACAGTACGCATCTACTAGACCATCTTATATCACTTCATCCTAATCAGAACATTTTCAAAACCACAATCAATAAAGACATTCAGCTAAGTGCCTCAGCGATTGTGCAATCGTTCTCCGACTTATATCAATATGACGGCATTGATAATGCCGCCGTTGTTATCATGGACTACATCGACAATAAGCTCGTCTCTTATATAGGCAATACTACATACAAAGACAACAAACATAGATATGTCAATTGCGCACACGCACCGAGAAGCTATGGAAGTCTGCTTAAACCCTTTTTATATACTTATGCCATAGACGAAGGCTACTTTTTGCCTAAAGAAAATATAAAAGACATACCGACCAATATAGACGGATTCACTCCTAAAAATTTTGACAAAAATTATAGAGGCTACGTTCCTTTAGATAAGATAATAACGCACTCTCTTAACGTGCCTGCCGTCAGGGTACTCAACTATGTGGGTGGACAAGACCTTTATAATCTACTTAAAGATAGATTGCAGCTTAGTCACCTCAACAATAATTATGATCATCATGGTCTTAGTCTTATTCTTGGAGGTGCAGAAGCCAACCTATACGAATTGACCAATGCGTATAAAGGACTGCTGCGGAACTATAACAAAATTCCTTATCCTTATAGTGAATGTCAAACTATACAAAATCAAAACGTTGAACGAAATCAATTTGCATTCGATCCTGTAAGTGTAGCTCATACTATAAAAGCTATGACAAGTGTCAATAGACCCAAAGAAGAACAGCACTATAACAAGATGGATGGTCAAAAGATCGCTTGGAAAACAGGGACAAGTTATGGACATAGAGATGCCTGGTCTATCGGTGCTAACGGAAGATATATAGTCGGCATCTGGGTAGGTAACGAAGATGGTCGAGGTATCCATAATTTGACAGGAGGTATTAAGGCCGCACCAATATTATTTAGATTAATGCGATTACTAGAAAGCGAAGGTGGTATCGATGAGGTCGTCGCGCAGGGAGAAAAAATAGAGGTGTGTATAGATAGTGGACAGAGTAAAGGAAGATTATGTAATAACACACGACTCGTCGACATACCCAATCACCATCATCGCATAAGACAGTGTACACATCATCATTTAGTAGAGAAAGACACCCTTTTCTCTATGTCTCCCACAGAGGAATACTATAAATCAGAATTCGCAGGACACCAACACATTAGTACGAGTGGAAACTTACAAGCTGACAAAAATGTATTGGACATCGTCTACCCTCAGGATGCGTCAGTCATTTTTATACCTAAAAAATTAGACGCAGAATATTCTCAAGTCAAATTGGTGGCCAATTCGCTAAATAAAGAATCGTCACTGTTCTGGTTTCTTAATGACGAACATTTTAGCAAGACTACAGAAGCTCATCATACTTTTGCGGAATTATCCGAAGGCAATTACACTCTAGAAGTACATGATGATAGGGGTCAAAAGAAGAAAGTATCCTTTGAGGTACGCAGAAGACACTAACTATTCCTAATGAGCCTATCAAATCTTTACAAAGCGAATAACACTATTATCAATCCTAATCAGATATAGACCAGAATTTAGTCCTGAGATATTTATAGGTGATTCAGTCGCTTTGGTCTTACGCACTATTCTATTGCTTATATCCAATATTTCTATATCCGCATTGTCTGCACCCACCACATTCAAGTAATCAGAACTAGGATTAGGATAAATCATATATCCTTTATTACTTATGTCGTCTGTAGAAACGGAACCAGCCATACACATAATGCTCTCACGGAATGTACATCCATTATCCATTGTAATGACAACTTCAAATTCTACTTGATCGTTTTGATTCAATCCGACTAGACTATAATTCTCCGTATCTGATGATAGTGTCTCCATACTAACATCTAACTCATTAATCGTATACGTTATCTCCAATTCTTCTATGGACTGATCAGACTGCCAATCAAATGTTATACTGTTTGGTCCAGAAGTACAATTCAGATTAAATTCGTAATCTTCGACATACATCAATGATACATTGATTATACTATCACAGCCGCTGGCGGAAATTGTAGTTTCTCTACCCTGAGGATTATTTGCATCATATACAGTTCCATTAACCTCTATTGATTCCCCAGGACATAAGGTCGGATTGAAATCTACTTCTATGGTATTCTGAAATTCCAAATTGACATTTATTATACTGTCACAACCGTTACTCGACTGTAGTATTTCTATGCCTTGCGGATTTTCTTCGTTATATACTTGTCCATTTATTATGATAGAATCATCAGAACACAGTGTTTCGTTTATATCGAATTCTGCCGTTCTCAGAAAATCTATATTTACATTAATGATACTGTCGCAGCCATTACTCGCAGGTAATACTTCTCTTCCTTGTGGGTTAGTTTGGTCGTAGATGTTTCCATTAATTTCTATAGATTCCCCTTCACATAAGGTTTCTTCTAATGACTGGAGCGAATTGCTCCCTCTACTTAGACATAACTCTAAAGAGACTTGCCCACATTCTATATCACCTGAGATAGGAATACACTTAGAGAAGTCATGATCACTAAGATCTAAGACAACGGAGGTGTTCTCTGCATTACTGTTAATTATTACTGCCCCTGTCTCCTCTACAGACCAATCATAATTGTCATCCTGATTCGATGGTAAAACTGTATACTGGACATTATCCAGAGCGTCATCACATATTTCTCTTGGACCTATGATCTCAGGTAAATCTTCATCTGAAAATGGCACAACAATAATTTCTATACACCGGTCGCCCGTTATCGATGCGTTAGAACATACTGCATCGCATGGTCCATACACTTCCTCTATACATATCTCATACTCTGTTTCCTGATCTACATCTGGCAAGGTCAACAAAGGCGTCGCAAATCCACCTTCTTGCACCATACTGTAATTTACCTCCGACACTCCATCTATAGGTGGATCAAAAGACCAGTTAAAACATATATCTGCCTCATCATCATATGTATCACCTGGGGAATTATGACCATCTCCAAATGCTGTATTTGAACTTCCATCGTGTAATACATTGAACCGTAAACTTTGTCCAGCACAATAAACGGATGAAGTAGCAGAACCCTGTTCTTCTACGATGACCTGAGCAATGCCAGGAAGTTCATAAGCTGATTGTCCATCGAAAGTTATATCTACAGCACATTCTGCCCCGTTACACCCGTCAACAAAAATGTAATAGATGTTACCAACAACAAGAGTTTCTAATGTGAAAATTTTAATGTCCAGTCCTCCAGTGCAAGAAGCATCACCTGCGATACAATCGCCGCCGCACTCACTATAAACTCCCGCCTGAATACCGATGGCTCCATTTCCCATAATACAATCTACTGGTATGATTGTCACAGTCAAACTAGGAGATCCTGCCATGAATGAATACCATGACATATTATGTGGTACGCCTTGTCCACCACATAAAGGATTAGGTTGACCAAGCTGGCCACTATTGCCATCCCATGGTGGAGTACATGATGCTACATCAATCGAGTTTAGATCACAGGTATAGCATCTGGATCCAGGACCTCCTTCCTCACAAAAATCACATCTATCTCCATCATAATTACCACAGCCTCCACAAGAAATATCAATTAAAAATTCGTGTGTTAAATCTTCTCCACATGGATTCTGTACAGTATAGGTTACAGCAATTAGATTACCGTCACCACCAGGAAAAATGCAAGGTCCTACATCCATTGTTACCTCTAATGGCTCACCACTACAACCTCCATTAGTATATCCATAATCGACACCCCAAACAAGATCCTTAGCAAAAGGAAATGTCATCGAGTTAGGATCAGTATTATCTTCTACCCATACTTCTTGGAAACAGTACTCCTGCGAACACGCTAATTCTGAAAGCTCTAAACTAATGCCATCAGGTAGTTTGGCTTGATCTAACCAGACTAAATCGTTAGATGCTAAGGTAATAGTTTGGACGAAAGGTAGTGAAGCGATATTATTCTCCACATTACCACAAGGATCCTCAAAATAATACTCACGGATTATAACGCCATCAGACTCACAATTGACACCAGACAGATCTTCTATAATCTGAAAATCAACTCCACCTATTAATCGTCCCGAACAAGCATCTTCTAAAACAGCTTGTGCTGGTGGTACATCAGAAACACAATCATATTGCTGATCTATTGGGTATCCATCCAATACAGAAGGGCCCTCGGTATCTCTAACAGGTACAGTGACAATTACACTTGACCCATCCGTATTACCACAAGCATCTATTAAGGATAGCAGTACATCATAGGCCATATCACATGGTCCATTGACTATATTAGGTGATGATGGCAAAGGGTCCGGTACCTGAACCCATCTGTAATTATCCACGGGATCACAAAATACCGTTACAGAATTAGGATCATTGATTAATTCATCTATTTTTTGTTGAGCTTCTATAGGGTTGTTACTTATGTCACATTCTATAAAGTCTAATGTCGTATCACCAATATTAATGATCGGTGGGGTCGTATTGCTACTACAAGAGATCAGATATACTTGAGTTGAAAATTGTATATCATTATTTTGATCAATAAGGCTCAATGTCAAAGGACCGTCCCGTGGATCTAATCTTTCCTCTATAATTATATTGACAAAATCTTCTATACTATTATCACTCTCTATAGAGAAGTCTATGTTGTTACCTCTTGAGTCAACTATGTTTAATCTATTATCCTCTCCTGGCAAATAATGAGAATAAATACTGGCACCAGAATCACATAGTATAACATCGTGATCACTCGGTATTATGATAGGTGACATGGTTCCACTATAACATAACTCCATAGACCACGACTGAAACTCTCCGCCATCAATAAATTGAGAATCCTCTATTACCATATTCCACACGCCGTGCATTGACATTCCGTTAAAAGTAGATAGCGGACCTAATGGCTGGTGAATGTTGCCATCCGTAGGTGGACATGGTATAGATGTCATTGAGCTGTCATCAAACCCAATATCAAAATCATCATTATCAAAGCAGATATTAGCGAACAAAGTCACACTTTCGCCATTATGCTCTAATCGACAATCTAAATCTTCCATAAAATCATGAAGTCCCTGTACCTGCGTTATATTGACATCTGACACTGTTACAGGATAGGGCAAATCTATAGTGGAAGTCACGGTATTAGGTGCAGTATCAGTAATCGTCAAAGGCAAATCCTTTGCAGACACATTGGTACAAAATATATCCGAAGTAAAAAAGCTATAGACCTCAGACCAATCAGATTCTCCGCATGGATTACTGGCTTCAACTCTCCAGAAATATTCTGTTCTTGGATTCAAAGAATTAGGAGTCCATTCCGTGCTAGAAGTTGTCTCGGAGGTAATATCTGAAAAATTGGGAAGTGTTGAAAGTTGGAAAGTGTACTCTTGAGTCGAGTTTTGAGGTTCTGTTCTGAGTGTTAGATTAATTGCTGTATTGGTTGTACCATTGACTGGAGATATGAGATCAGGAACATCAGGTACATTCCCATATACTCTTAGTGCAAGTTCTTGAGTTGCCTCATTGCTACCGTCAGAGACTATTACATTGATTATATATGTAGAGTCCGTTAGATTTTCATAGTTAGATAGAGTCAGACTATTAGTTTGGTCTGGATCTCCTACTTCGAATCTCAATTCCGCATCTATACCTTCTGGAATATTCTCTATAGTATATGTTACAAGGTTATCAAAAAACTCACCTGATCTTATATCGATAAGTATATCTTCTTGGTCATTAGAGCATAGTTCTAAGTTCTCCACACTCAAATCTATTGTAAAGGAACAACTCATTCCATCTATAGCTATATTTCCAATACCGTCTGGATCTAGCCAACTACTTAGACTTTGAGATGGATCACTAAAATTATCCCAAGAATAAGCCAAAGCACCATAGTCGTCTATAGAATTATTGCTGCAAGAAGCAAGTCCGCCAAATAACTGACCGATAATCTGCTTATTGGCATTGAATAAAGGGGAACCTGATGAGCCTCCCTCTGTTGTGCCAATTTCCCAATTATTTACACGCAAAAACCTCGACGCTTCTTGTCCTACTGCTCTAGATAATTCATCAAAATCAAAGCTGATTCTCTTCTCCTCAACTCCAGGATGATGTATACAAATAGATGTATCTCCTAACAAACCAGACCTGTCCCATCCTGCCAAAAAAAGAGTATTTTCTGAATCTAACTCATCATCCAATTCTATAAGAGTAAAATCGGAACCTTCTCGAAAATTTACCGTTGCCCTGAGACGACTGCCCGAATTAAACTGGTCTCTCAGGCCATCACCTAGTCCTCCTGACTCAGAAGAATTAGGCTGCCTACATATCGAGTTCTGATAATTCCAGTATACTACGACACTTGGACTATTAGAGTTACTTATACCGCAATGATCGGCTGTCAAAAAGTATGGTGTACAATCTCTGCGCGTATTATTAATCAATGCGCCCGAACATGCATCTATACCACCTATGGTATAGGCACCCACGGAAGAAATAATGTCCCGATAATTATCCACGATGCCCCATCCATCATCTTCTCCGCAGACAACATCCAGATTACAACTTCCAGATAAAGACTTTCTTATATCAAGAAAATCATGATTGACTTTAGATAATTGTAGTCTGACCTTATCCTTTCTTTCTATATCCACTTGTAGCTCTATCACCACTTCGTCACCGTCGATCATAGGCGTCCAGTATTGGTGATGATCGTCATTATCCGCTTTAGTCAGTGGGCCGATAATAGATGTTTGGTTAGGATTATATAAGAATAACACAGCAGATTCTGGCAGATGAAACTTGGTAAAACCGAGATTCAAAGTATGTGCATTTGGAGATTTTATCCTCTGGCGCCATACGGCTTTGTCGCTCTTAGTGTATTCCCAGTTGCCCGTAAGCGATGGTACTACGTTAACCTCTCGTCCTTCCGCAAAGCGTAAGGCCTGCCCTTTTTGGTTAGGATGCAAAGACTTAAGGGAGTTATTATCCAGAGAAGGTAACTCTAGTAGCTCCACAGAGGAAAGCGGGGAAACCTCCGAATTAAGATCATGCTGAGAAAAAATAAATGTACTATTCAATAAAAAGAGAAAGGCAATAAGGAATTTGTTCATCATAATTAGACTTAGGTTGGTTATTACGTACTGTCTATTATCTAAAATAATGATTTAAAATTAATTGGTGAGTTTTAGGAAAAACCATACGTTTTCAATAATTGAGACGGATTCTGACTATAATTTTCAACGAATCTCAATTTTTTCCACATAAAGCACAATTCCTACCTATAATACCCAAGCTCGAAATATTTTTTATTAACATTTTCCCTTATTCTCTATTCTTAATTACGCTAATTATTAACTTCGGCATGACTAACCTCGGTACTTTATGGTTTTCTTAGAATTTGAACGGCCTTTAGAGAAGCTGTATGAGCAATTAGAAAAAATCAGGCAGATAGAATCTGAAGGTGACATAGATGTTACTGATAAGGTCAAGGAGCTAGAAAGCAAAATAAAAACCAAGCAAAAAGAAATATATTCTAATCTATCTGGCTGGCAAAAGGTCCAATTATCCCGACATCCAGAGAGACCTTATTCCCTTTATTATATAGAAACCATGTTTAAGAAATTCGTCGAATTACATGGTGACAGAACTTATGGAGATGACAAGGCCATTGTCGGTGGTATAGGTCGTATCAATGGTCAAACGCTAGTCGTTATTGGTCATCAGAAAGGGGTCAATACCAAAATGCGTCAGTATAGAAACTTTGGTATGGCCAATCCCGAGGGATATAGGAAAGCTCTCCGATTAATGAAGCTGGCGGAAAAATTTAATTATCCCGTGGTATGCCTCATTGATACACCTGGTGCATATCCAGGGCTAGAGGCAGAAGAAAGAGGTCAAGCAGAAGCTATTGCTAAAAATCTCTTGGAGATGGCGCAACTCAGAGTGCCGATAGTGTGCTACATCATAGGAGAAGGTGCCTCAGGAGGTGCCTTAGGAATTGGACTTGGTGATAGAGTCTATATGCTCGAAAACACCTGGTACTCTGTCATCTCACCTGAGTCATGCTCGTCTATACTCTGGAGAAGTTGGGATCATAAAGAGGAAGCCGCAGAGTCCCTCAAACTCACAGCAGACCACATGTTAGAATTTGGTCTAATAGATGATGTAATAAAAGAGCCACTCGGTGGTGCTCATAATGATCCAGAAAAAATGGCCAAAATCCTAAAGTCCCATATCAAAAAAGAGGTAGCCACCCTAATGGAACTTACACCGCAACGTAGAATAGATCAGCGTATCAAAAAATATTGCAAAATGGGTGTATATCAAACCGCTGCTGCAGAATGAATCAAAAATTTATCGGTACAGGTGTTGCCCTGATCACACCATTCAAATCCGATCTTAGTATAGATTTCGAGGCTTATACTAAGATCATAGAATACGTTATAGATAAAGACATAGACTTTCTCGTTCCATTAGGTTCTACTGGAGAAACCGCTACACTTAATGAAATAGAGGCCAGACAATGCCTTGATCATGTCATCAAAATAAATAACAGTCGTAAGCCAATTCTCGCTGGAAATTTTGGAGGTAATAATACTCGAGAATTGGTAGAAAAAATTCAAGGTTACAACTTTGAAAACATAGATGGAATCTTATCCTCCAGCCCAGCCTATGTCAAACCCAATCAAGAAGGCATATCTAGTCACTACATGGCATTAGCTGAAGTCAGTCCTGTTCCTATCATGATATATAATGTCCCTGGACGGACTAAATCCAATATAGAATGGGATACAGTCATAAGACTTGCCAAGAGCAGCGATAAATTCGTCGGTATCAAAGAGGCCTCTGGAGACTTAATCCAAGCCACTCGTATAATCAAAAATAAACCAGATCATTTCATTGTCACTTCGGGTGATGACGAAGTGACATTACCTATGATAGCGGCAGGTGGTGACGGTGTTATATCCGTCATAGCTAATGCCTTTCCCGCTTTCTTCTCAGAAATGACTAATTATTGTAAATCAGGGGATCTCGCCAATGCAAGAAAAAGAAATTTTGATACCTACGATCTGCATAAGTGGCTCTACATAGAAGGCAACCCCGTCGGCATCAAATCCGCGATGCAGATACTCGGATTCTGCGAGAATCATGTCAGACTACCTTTGCATACTATGTCTGAGAGTAATTATAAAGAGTTGAAAGATTGTCTATTGGATATAACGGGAAAAACGCAATTGAATGTATCCACTTTTCACTAATACTCTATATCTAAATATATAATCTCCCATTTTCCTTTCATACCGCAGCTTTGATTGGTATAAATTTTTATCGCGTTATTATACTTGTCTCTAAATTCTATTCTCTCTGTCTCGAATGTCTTTAGGACATTTGAATATAGGCTATGTCTTAATTTAGTATGCACCATAACATAATCTGTATCTTTATAATTAGCATTAGCCACTTCCTCATACGTTATCGACTCAGATAATTTGTTGTGAGCATCATAGGTTTCGGTTCTTCTCATTTTGCCTCCCTCATCGTAGAATTTTTTATAAGTATAATTTTTTTCTTTATCACTTGCTACTTTTCTGAATTCTATTTCATTTCCATTATCGTCATATTCGTACATATATTGCATTATTGTATCTCTTTGCGGATTCATAAATATCCAGTCAGTAATCTGATCTTTCTCATTTAAGTTCTGCTCACTAACACCTATGACTTTTCCATCTTCTATTTGTTCTATTATAATTTTATTCTCTGAATAGCTCCTTTTTTGGTCTACTAATCTAAGTCCGTGATTTCGTTTTATCCTAACCAATCTATTACAGCTATCATATTCGTAAATAGATGAACCAATTTCTTGTCCATCCTTACCGATTATTAAGTCCGATTCTAACTGATCGTTAGAATTATAAAATTCTGTACTAGATAAGTACATCTTCTTTTTTCTATACTTGGAATCAAGTTTTTTGACATTATTTCGGCTCTTCTTGCTTCTATATAGATTAATAGATTTAATAGGACAGTTACTTTCAAAAGCATAGGCTTCTCTGCCAAGCCCATGAATCTGACCTATACTTTCATGAAAAAGAAAAAGCCCTAATAAACTGAAAATGTACTTTACTAACTTGGACTGCATGAGAACTATATCTATAACTTGTTCAGACTTAATGTCTACTCTATCTTGTTATTTAATTTTGCATACCAATCTCTTAATACAATTTCCCCCTTTTTCCATCTGGGCGTATACTCACGTTGCATATAATCATTATTCTCTTTGACCCAGTCCCACCATTTCCACATAACACATCCAGCCCAAAAATCTTGCTGGTAAAAAGTAGTATATAATGCCTCCAGTGCGTTAGCCTGTGCCTGCTCATTAACAGGAGTTACCGTTCTGACCTGTTCCAGCTCCCAGGTCTTTCCTGCGCAACCATCTATAGATAAGTAACCATATTCTGCGAAGAGTATAGGCTTTTTATTTTTCTCACTGAACTTTTCCAATTTTTGCTTGACAGGCTTCCATAATTTCACTAACTCTTTGACCGTAGGTGTCTTCTTTTCTGTGAGAGGAAAATAAGCACTGATTCCTATCATATCTAGTTCCTTCCAAAAAGGAATCTTATCATAATGATCCCAATTAGAACAATAAGTAAGACTACCGCAGTATACATCTCTGACCTCGCGTATCAGCGATCTCCAATAACCCTCTCTCTCAAGAGCAGCAATCTTGAATTCTGTTCCAATACAAAATATCTCCACTTCATTCTCTTGTGCAATTTTAGCGAAGGCCAAAATATATTCTCTATAAGAATTTTCCCAGATAGCCCATTCTTCCTCAGTCTCATAATCCATCTCACCTACCCAAGAACCTTGTATCCACACCTGTGGCTTGAGCATAATGTTGAGGTTATGGATTTTAGCCAGTCTTATGGTTTCTTTCACTCCTTCTGGCGTCTCGCCCCACCATTGGTGATTGGCATTACCGAACTGCACCTTGGCATCCCCTCTTCTGATAAAACTGTAAGGCACGACGCCTATCCACTTCACGTTATTTTCTACTAATGGAGGAAAGGGGTCCTCAGCAAATTCATCTGGGGGTGCAATTAGTGTCATCCCACTTACCCTGGGACCCTCCCATGACTGAGCCGTGAGCGCGGTAGAAAATAAAATACAAAATAAAATCCTTATCATATTCCTTTAATCCTTTGATATAGAGCACTCATCATATTTTGTTCTTGACCTGGTGGTGGACCTCCATCTGCTTTGGACATATTATATGACCCATCAGAAAGTTTTTCTATTTCGAATCTGAATATATAATCATTCTCCCCTTCTCCATGACCACTGAATGTGCCATAACGTAGATCATTAAACTGTAGCTTCCCATTATCCTTTTCTACAATATTGTAAAAATGGTCCGTAAACCATTTCAGAGTACTAATAGTCATATCATCATCCGACTCTGGAATCAAGTGATGGTTCTTATCTATAGGTCTGAAAGTAATAGGAGACTTATCAAAAATAGAATATTGACCATGATAATACTTGTCACCTGTATCAATAGTCATATTCCATAAAAAATTAGTCATAATAGTCGGTCCTAATATTGCATTATTATACTCGATCTTCTGATTCGATAATTGAGTCTCAAACACTTCTCTTATCACTGTCTTATGATACACTGTAAACAGTAGATAAGCCGTACTTATTGCCAATCCAGCCAAATTCCAATTCCTTCTTTTTTGACTTCCCCTCTTACAAAAAGAGCTGACTATAAGACAAACTATAAACGGAATAGTATAGAAAATATCAGCCACAGCAATGGTACTGAATGCCAATCTATAATCAGAAAAAGGTGAAAATACCTGAGTACCATACATGGTAAAACAATCCAAGGCAATATGTGTCAGAAAGGCCCAAAAGAAAAGTTGTACACCGTCGGATAGAGTTACTCTATCTGAAACTGGGACTTTCTGCCTTTTATACTTTCTTTGATAAAACTGATATAACAGATATCCAAAGACGCCTCCTCCCAGAAAGCTAAACAGAATAGAATGTGTAAAGCCTCTATGAAAAGCCAGTGACTGTAGTTCTGTCATCACTGGATCAAATAAAATGTCTAGGTCAGGAATAGTGCCACCTAATGCACCCCAAAGCATCGCACGATTACCTAATTTTTTTCCCAGCACGACCTCTCCCACTGACGCCCCTAATACAATCTGACTGAGAGAATCCATCTATAATATTATAGGATATTCAAATTCTTAAGAGCAAAAGAAGAAGCAATTTGTTCCGCCGATTTCTTATTATAATCTTCTGCGGTCGAGATTTCTTTACCATTAAGGTAGACGGCAATTCTAAATCTATCTCTCTTTTCTTGCTTGAACTTATTGACGAGTTTATAGGAGATGAGATGACCTTCTTTTTGTCCCCATTCTAACAGCTGCGACTTATAATTGTCATCTACCGTCTCCAGATCATGTATGTCCAGATACCTCATTAGAATCTTCTGGATGACATAATTTTTAGTTTTTTCATAGCCGTACTCTATGTACAAGGCACCGACCATTGCCTCAAATGCATTGCCCAACATAGAAAAACTCAACTTGCCCTGTGTATATCTAGTAAGAATCATATCGATACCCATGCGCTCAGCGACCTTATTTAGTGTTTTTCGTTTGACTATTTTGGATCGCATCTTAGTGAGGAAGCCCTCGTTGCGACCAGGATATTTCTTATATAGGTATTCTGCGACAATAGTAGAAAGCACCGCGTCTCCGAGATACTCGAGACGTTCGTTATTATAGAACTTTGCCTTTTTCTCAGGAATATTCATGGACTTATGATAAAAAGCCAACTTGAATAATCGCATGTTATTAGGTACAAAACCTAATACAGATTTGAGATTTTTAGCTAGTTCTTTTTCGGATGATAAATAGTAATTGTAGAAACTTCTGATCAATTCAATTAATTATATTTTCTATATATAACTGTTGAATTATGCCCTCCAAAGCCAAAAGTGTTACTCATTGCTGTCTCGATAGACCGCTCTTGAGCCGTATTAAATGTAAAGTTAATTCTTTTGTCTAAATCTGGATCATCTGTGAAATGATTTATAGTCGGTGGGATCGCAGATTTATTGATCGCTGTCACGCAAGCTATAGACTCTATAATACCCGCGGCACCTAGAAGGTGTCCCGTCATGGACTTGGTGGAACTAATATTCATATCATAGATATGCTCCCCAAATACTTTAGTAATAGCCTTAACCTCAGCAATATCTCCTAATGGAGTGGATGTACCATGTACATTGATATAATCTATTTTGGTAGGGTTTATATTGGCGTCTCTGAGAGCCTGAGCCATGACCTCTGATGCCCCCAATCCCTCTGGATGCGGAGCTGTCATGTGATAAGCATCAGCTGTGGCTCCACTACCTAATATTTCCGCATATATTGTAGCCCCTCGTTTTTTGGCGTGCTCTAACTCCTCTAATAAAAAAGCACCCGCACCTTCGCCTAATAAGAAGCCATCTCTGTCTTTATCAAAAGGTCTACTCGCCGTTTTCGGATCATCGTTTCTTTCTGACAATGCCTTCATCGACGAAAATCCACCAATACCAGCTTTAGTGATGGCCGCTTCCGATCCACCTGTTATCGCGACATCTCCTCTGCCTAATCTGATATAATCAAATGCATTACTGATGGCATGACTAGATGAGGCACAAGCCGATACTGTCGCATAATTAGCTCCTCTAAATCCATACTTCATGGATATATGACCTGGCGCTATGTCCGCTATAAGTTTTGGTATAAGGAAAGGGCTATATCTGGGAGTACCCGTATTGAGGGTGGCTTCTTCTATATCTTTTTCTATAGTCTCGAAACCTCCTATTCCACTACCCCATATAACACCTGCGCGACTCAGATCTATACTTTCTACATCCAGACCACTATGTTGTACAGCTTCTTCTGCTACAATAACAGCATATTGCGAAAATCTATCGAGTCTTCTGATTTCCCTTCTATCAAGGTGATCTTTAGCTTCCCAGTTTTTGACTTCCGCTGCAAATCTGGTTTTGAATTTGCTCGCATCAAATCTGGTCAATTCTCCAGCACCACTAACACCGTCTAACAATGCCTGAGCATAATCCTTATAGGTATTACCTATAGGTGATAATGCTCCAATACCTGTTATGACGACTCTTCTCATATAATAATGTAGAAAGGATAAACGGGAAAAGAAAAGAAATAAAAAATCCACAGTAGTTACTGTGGATTTTTATAATTGAATTTTTAGCTTTTTGCTTTTTCTAAGTATTCTACAGCCATACCCACAGTCTGAATTTTCTCCGCCTCCTCATCTGGTATAGAAATATCAAATTCTTTTTCGAACTCCATAATAAGCTCAACCGTATCAAGAGAATCTGCACCTAAGTCATTAGTGAAACTCGCCTCGTTAGTAATTTCCGCTTCGTCAACGCCTAACTTATCTACGATTATTTTAGTTACTTTTTCTGAAATTTCTGACATTTTATGATTTTTTAAATGTGGCGCAAAATAAACCAATTGTAATTTAGCAACAAAGGATTTAATTGCAAAAAATATAATCTAAGACTATTTACGCGAAGTCAATCCTGTTCGTTCCATTATACAAGAAAAAAACACAGGAATAAGAAGAATAAAAGGGCTTTTATAATAGAAAATATTTTTTACATTAAATTAATTATTAATTTATAAATTATTGATATTCAATTATCTATATTTACATATTTGGGTATTCAGAACTAAAATTGAGCACATTGACAAAATTAAAGGTAGAAGATAGACAAAAGACCAAAATAGTCGCCACAATAGGACCAGCCAGTAGTAGTCCAGAAGTATTATTATCTCTAGTAAAGGAAGGCGTAGACATATTTAGACTCAATTTTTCGCATGGGACTCATGATGATCACCTTCAGGTCATTAATCATCTGACAGAAATCATAGAAAAATATAATATCCCTATCGGCATACTTGCTGATCTCCAGGGTCCAAAAATACGCGTCGGAGAAATAGAAGGTGGCAAACTAGAACTTATCAAAGGCGATGTATTGACTTTCGTCAATGAGCCCTGTATCGGTAATCGCAATAAAATATATCTGAGTTACCCCGACTTCGCTAAAGACGTCAAGATAGGAGAAAAAGTACTGGTAGATGATGGCAAGCTCGTTCTAGAAGTTATCGAAATAGAAGGAAAATCCGTTAAACTCAAAGTGCTACATGGCACTAATATAGCCTCTAAAAAAGGTGTCAATCTACCCGAAACCAAAACCAGTCTTCCATGCCTGACAGAAAAAGATCTTAAAGATCTAGAGTTTATATTGACTCAGCCTGTCAACTGGATAGCCCTTTCTTTTGTGAGACATCCAGACGATATCATCGAACTCAAAAAAATAATAGACGATCATAGTCACTACGCCAAGGTGATTGCCAAAATAGAAAAACCTGAAGCTGTCACTAATATAAAAGAGATCGTCAAGAATACAGACGGTGTCATGGTTGCCAGAGGTGATCTAGGTGTAGAGGTCAAAATGGAAAGACTGCCTTCCATACAAAAAGACATCATCAGAAGATGTCTAGAAAAAGCCAAACCAGTTATCGTGGCTACCCAAATGATGGAAAGTATGATAACAAACCCAAGCCCCTCTAGAGCAGAAATAACAGATGTTGCCAATGCCGTACTAGATGGTGCGGATGCCGTTATGCTCAGTGGCGAGACCTCAGTAGGTGCGCATCCTCCGTTAGTCGTCAATGCCATGAATAAAATTATAACAGAAGCCGAAAAGCATTACGAATTAACAAGTAAAAGACCCAAACCGAATAGAAAATCAGACACCTATTACTCAGATACAATCTGTATCAATGCCGCCAAAATAGCAGAGGATATTAAAGCCGATGCCATATTGGGTATTACGGTTTCTGGTTATACGGCTTTCAAAGTGTCCAGCTATAGGCCAAAATCTAACATCTATATTTTCTCTTCCGTCAGACCGATGCTTGGGACAATGAATCTGGTATGGGGAGTAAAGGGTTTTTATTATGACAAATTTTCTAGTACCGATGAGACTATAGAAGACCTCATAGAAATACTAAAGGACAAAAAACTGTTAAAGGAAGGAAAAATTGTGGTCAACACAGCCTCTATGCCGTTACATAAGAGATTTAGGACTAATACTCTCAAAATTACTATTGTAGAATAGCCTAAATTTATAGTCAGGATAAATTAAAACGGAAAGAAAATTTTGAAACTTGCATTTTACATAGTGCTCGTATGCACTTTTGGTCTTTATGGACAGGCAGATATATATTCAGAATCTGATATAGAATTTCAGTCACTTTTTTTCGATGCACTTCTCGCCAAACAAAAAGGTGACGATAAAGCACAAATAGATGCCCTCAAAGAAATAATCCGAAGAGACAATAAAGCACACGGCGCTTACTACGAATTATCCAAAACGTATCTCGCACAAGATAATATAGAACTCGCCGAAAAGAATGCCATCAAAGCATGCCAAGGAGATCCAAGTAATCAATGGTACGTATTGCTCAAAAGCGATATCTATGAGAGATCAGAACAATATGACAAAGCCATCGCCTCATATAAGCAATTGATCAAAAATGATCCTCACAACTCAGTACTATATCACAGACTTGCATTATGCCAACTGAGTAATCAGCAATCCGAAGAAGCCGCACTTACTCTAGAATCTCTACAAAGTCTAACGGGTATTACGGAAGAAACATCAAGAAGACTATTCGATATTTATTCTAAATCTGGAAATGAGAAAAAAGCAATCGAGACGCTAAAGAATCTCTCTGGCAAAGAACCTGATAATGTAAGATATCTAAATAATCTAACGGGATACTTATTAGAAATAGATGATAAAGAAGAAGCCACTAAGATACTAGAGAAGATACTTATAATAGATCCTGAGAACGCCAGCGCGAATACCGCTCTTGCTAAAAACACATCAAAGGTCTCTACCTCCGATGTGGGCGGTTATCTGCAATCCCTCATGCCTCTAATAGAAAATGTCAATGTACCTCTCGACGATAAAATCAGAGAACTGATGCCTCACATGTCCAGAATAGAAAAAGGTACACAGGACTCCGACGCACTGCTTAATATTAGCGAATTATTAGTGGACCAATATCCTGATGAAGCCAAAGTATACTCGGTAAGAGCAGATATCCTCTTCTACAATGCACTGTACGAAGAGTCCGAAAAAAACTATAAAAAAGCGATCTCTATAGATGACACCAAGTACCCTCTCTGGGATCAGTGGATGATTAATCTATGGCAACTTGGTAATTATAAGTCGCTGGAGAGCGTATCCTATGATGCTATGGACTTATTCCCTAATCAGGTCAATGCCACTATAATGCATGCCATAGCCCTTGCCAAGAATAACAATCTGGATGAAGCTAATGATATGATAGATGAGGCAGCTATTGTGGCAGGAAGTAACGAAATGCTTAATGCCCTCATAGGTGTAGGCAAAGTATGGATAGATAATAATGGAGATGAGATTAGTGGCAAAGTGAAATCTATAGACGAAAGTCAGTTATCCAATCCTGTGTGGTACGAAATCATAGGAGATATCTACGATAAGCAGGGAGATCAAAAACTAAGCAAGAAATATTACCAGCTCGCCATAGAAATGGGTGCTTCAGAAAAAAATATTAAAAAGAAAATGGGTGCCTGATTCTTTGATAAGCAAAAATTCCAACCCTAATTATTTTATTTGGGTAATAATTATTGCTTCCCTTTCATTCGCTTCTTGCAAAACAAAAAAGCTCATTCCTCCATCAGATACCGAACCATTAAGTCTAGATTCCCTTAAGTCAATCATCTATTCTTATCCTGATTACCAATGGTACGAAGCTCAAGCTAAACTAAAAGCCGTAAGCCCAGAAGACCAGTTCAAAGGTAAAATGAGGATCAGAATCAGAAGAGACAGTGCCATGCTGATCGCTGTAAGAAAACTCAGCCAGGAGGGGGCAAGGGTGCTACTGACTACTGACAGTATCCACCTCATCAATAGGCTAGATCATACATATCAGATAAAATCCTTAGATCATATAAAGCGGCAATACGGATTACCTTTTTCGTACGTTTATATAGAAAGCCTCCTGAGAGGTAGTTATCCTAATATAGACCAACTACAGAATATAGAAGAGTCTACAGACGCATACCAGTATAAGTTGAGCGGTACGATGGATGACTTATGGCATCACTATACATTTGATCGGAGATCTGGACGATTAATATCGGCCCATCTATCCGACCGCTTTTCTGGTAGTATCAAAATATCGTATAATGATTACAAAATGATCGACAATATGTATTCTCTTCCAGCGCAGAGATACTTCGAGATATATGAAAATGATATATTAGTCTCTTCTTTGTCCTTAGAGTATTATGACGAAAAAATAAATGAATCCAAGCCCATTACATTCAAGATTCCAAGTGGTTATACAAAAATTGAATAAGTTATTGTTGTTCGTTATCTTATTGGTATGTAGTGGTGAGATTCCTGCTCAATCAGACTTAGAAAGCAAACGTCTACTGCTCACTCAGGAAATAAAACAGCTCGAATCAGAACTCAAAAAACTCCAAGCATCAAAAGCATCTAAAATCAGTAAAATAAATGCACTGGAGCTACAAATCGAAAAACAAGATCAACTAGTCAAAACCCTAAAAGCAGAAAAAAAACAAGAAGAGAATAATACTGATAAGAATCCTCTTATTACATCTGACCTAACTGAAGAATATGAGAAGCTACTAGAGCAATTAGAGGATTTAAATAAGAATGAATCGAAGATCAATCTATCGGATAAGAAGCAGGATACCATATTAATAAGGTCCATCATCATCAAGCAAATCAAAAATTATTTAGATCAAATAGAAGAAGTAAGTAACGATCTGACTACGACTCCATCTATATCAGATCTATTGAGTACTGAAGAGGAGAGACTACAAGAAATGCGTGATGAGTTGGATTCCTTATCTGATACTGTGGTATCAGAAACCAAGTCACAAAACAAAATCGAAAGTCGACTCCAAAATCAAATCAAACGCAAGGAAGAACTAAGTAAAAAAGTAGAAAAGCTTATTGTATCAAATAGCTCTCAAAATAAATTCTCATCCGTATCAAGCGCTAAAACCGTATATGATCAAAAAGGATTCTTACAATATCCCTTACCCAATGCGAGCATATACCTGAGATATGGAGAACAAAAACACCCAGAAAACAAAAAACTAGTAATTATAAATACGGGTATAGACCTAAAAAGCAAAGACGGCAACGTACATAGCGTACACGAAGGCAAAGTCATCAATGTCGCCAAAGTGAATAATGCAGAATACACCATCATCGTATCACACCATGGCGATTACTACTCAGTATACTCTAATATCGTAGATGTCCATGTGTCCAAAAATGACTATGTATACGAAGGACAGTCCTTAGGCATCCCGAGATACTCTAACGGCTTATATTCTTTGCACTTCGAGTTATGGAAAGGAAAAGAAAATCTTAACCCCTATCATTGGTTAAAGAACAACTAATAACATCTGTATGAGTGACAATTGGAATATAAGTAAAGAGAAAAAAAAAGGACTAAAACAGGAAGTCGAAAAAGCCGTCATCGTAGGTCTGATAACCCAAAATCAAACTGACCAACAGGCATCCGAGTATCTAGACGAATTAGAATTTCTGGCAATGACTGCTGGCGCTAAAACTATCAAGCGATTTGTACAAAGGCTTAAGCACCCCGATGTAAGAACTTTTGTAGGAAAAGGAAAACTACAGGAGATAGGCGAATATGTAGAATTGCATCAGATAGATCTAGTCATATTCGATGATGACCTGACAGGTAAGCAGACAAATATATTAGAAGAAGAACTCAAGGTGAAGATCATAGATCGGAGTTCGCTGATACTGGACATATTTGCCAGTCGTGCTCAGACTGCGCAGGCCAAAACTCAAGTAGAGCTGGCGCAGATGCAATATCTTCTTCCCAGACTAAGAGGTCTATGGACACACCTCGAAAGACAGCGTGGAGGTATCGGTATGAGAGGTCCTGGTGAGATGGAAATAGAAACCGATCGTCGTATCGTCAGAGATAAAATCAGTTTGCTCAAAAAGAAACTGGAAAAAATAGACCGCCAAAATCTCACTCAAAGAAAAAATCGTGGAGACCTTATCAGAGTCGCCTTAGTAGGATATACCAATGTAGGTAAGTCAACTCTGATGAATATATTATCCAAATCAGAAGTATTCGCTGAGGATAAGTTATTCGCTACATTAGATACGACGGTCCGAAAGGTTGTCTTTGGCACCATGCCATTTCTCTTATCTGATACGGTAGGGTTTATAAGAAAATTACCGCATCATCTTATTGAAAGTTTTAAGTCGACCTTGGATGAGGTCCGAGAGAGTGACATCTTATTGCACGTCGTCGATTTCGCACATCCACAATACGAAGATCACATCAATACAGTCAATAGCACACTCAAAGACCTAAACGCTATCGATAAACCAACCATTTTGGTTTTTAATAAACTGGACCTGTATAGAAATAGATACTTTGACGAGTTACTAGATGAAGAGGTAAAAGTCGAAATCCTATCCGAAACCAAAAACAGATTAGAGAATACCTATCAAACCAAAAGTATTTTCGTCTCCGCTAAGGAAAAAGAAAACATCAACGACCTACGTGAAATGATGAGAGAAATAATATCTCAACATTACGAAATAAGATATCCTTATCAAGCCAAAAGATGGTAAAGATTATTCTGGCTCGAAGCCAAGAACGATATTGAACTGTCCAAATCCTGAGGTCTTATCAAAGCCCCATCCATAGTCAAATCCGAGTAGTCCAAACATCGGTAAGAATACTCTAAGACCAAAACCTGCCGAACGCTTAAGGTCAAATGGATTAAAATCAGTAAATCTACTCCACGTATTTCCTCCCTGTACGAAACCATGCACATAGATAGATGAGCTTGGATTAAGAGCTAGTGGGTAACGTAATTCCATAGTGAACTTATCAAAAATAGCACCTCCACCATTATTATTGACTGGCAAGTCTCGCACATCATAACCTCTGAGAGAGATAATATCCTTACCTGTTATTCCTGCATTTTGATTCGATAGTCCATCACCTCCTACTTCGAATCTCTCGAATGGTGCAATACCTATATCACTATTATACTTACCTAAGAATCCTAATTTGATATTAGTTGCTAGAACGAATTTTCCTGTGATATTAAAATACCACTCCGCATTAAATCGCCACTTATGATATTCTAGAAATTCGAACTTTTTAGAAGATTCTAATCCGAAAACAAATCGAGCCTCCTCTACTTCATTCATTATATTACCACTACCCCTACGGATATTTTCTTCGTTGATAGCACTTTGTTTTTCTTCATCAGAGAGTAAGAAGAAAGAATCATTATTAGATCTAAAAAGGCTATACGGTGGAGTCACCTGTAAGGATAAAGAGATACGTGATCCTCTTCGTGGATAGATAGGTTCTGATACTGAACTTCTAGCTATAGTCAGATTGAGACTTATGTTTTTATAATTTCCTCGGGATATAGGCTGGAAAAAACCAAAATTATCTTCTACACTAAATCCAGAGAAATCATTCATTACAATTCTTTCTACGCTCAGTGTAGAGTTAATAGAGAAGAAATCATCTGGCCACTTCAGCTGCGTTCCTAATCCAATGAAACCTCGTGTTATTTTCAGTAATCCAGAGCCAAAGAATTCTCTGTTAAATGCCGAATGCACAGCACCGACCGTGAATGACGTTGGACGCTTACCACCCAACCATGGCTCCGTAAACGATACATTATAAGACCTAAAAAATTGACCATTGGACTGACCTCTGACTGATAACTTCTGACCATCTCCTTGTGGCAATGGACTCCAGGTAGAACGATCCTTGATATTGGACAAAGAGAAATTATTAAAAGTAATACCCAATGTACCAATCAGACCACTGACTCGTCCACCATAACCCGCAGACAACTCCAGCTGGTCAGAAGGTCTTTCTTCTACCGTATAATTTATGTTCACCGTACCATTGGCTTGATTGACCGGTGTCTGGATATCCATGTTCTCGGTAAAATATCCCAGACCCATGACCGCTCGCTGAGACCGCATGATATTAGTACGGCTAAATTTATCTCCTGGCTTAGTTCTTAGCTCTCTTCTGATTACATGCTCATGGGTGCGATCATTTCCATCTATATTGACATTAGCTATGGTAGCCTGAGCACCTTCGTAGATTTGCATCTCCATATCTATAGAATCTCCCACAACTGCAGTTTCTACAGGGTCTACGCTAAAGAACAAATACCCATCATCCAGATATAAAGAAGAAATATCACGCCCATCTATACTGAACGAAAGCCTCTTCTGTAACAACTCCGGATCATAGACATCTCCTTTATTGATCCCTAGTACAGTAGATAGATATTCGTCATTGTAGATAGAGTTGCCTTTCCATTTTATATTTCGGAAAAAATACTGATTACCCTCATTGATGGTCATCTGTATATTGAGGTCCTTATCTAGAGTACGCCACATTGTATCTGTGACGATCGTCGCATCTCTAAATCCATTTTGATTATAAAAAGCCAATAGACTCTTCTTATCTTCCTCGTAATCCGCCTTGACATATTTGGATTTCTTAAAGAGTGTCCCTTTGACCTTTGTGTTCTTTAGCTTTCTTTTGAGTTTGGTGTCTGGAAGCGTTTTATTACCCAGTATAGTTATACTGGAAATCTTGACACGTTCTTTTTTATCTATATTAAAAATGAGGCGGACGGCATTATTCTTTACCTCATCCTTTTTCTCAGATATATCGACCGTCGCGTCCAAAAATCCTTTCTCTACATAATGCTCCTCCAGTTTTATTTTGACCAGATTCTTTAGGTCTTCCGTGACTATGGACCCTTTGGTCAATGTATTATCTATGATATCCGTCAGATTGGAGTGTTTATTCTTAGGCTCACCTTTGATACTATATCTGGCCAATACTGGTCTATCAACAAGTACAATCTTTAAGAAAATTAGGTCGCCTTGTATATCAGTCTGTATTATCTTGACATCCTCAAACAGTCCAAGTCTCAATAATGCCTTTATAGCATTAGGAATGTCATCTCCAGGAATTTTTATTTTCTTTCCTTCTCTTAGACCAGCTATTGATTTGATCGCATTAGGGTCTCTTTCAGTAGCACCGTCTATTTCTATACCCCCTACATTGAACTCTCTAATGTCCGTATAGTCGAATGTTGTGTAGGATTCTTCGACCTGAGATAATAACCCAGAAAACTGCCCAGACAGGGCCAGTAAGAGGATCGATAAGAAAAGTTGTTTGCTAGTTAATTTCATAAAAAATGCGCGCACAAAGCTAAACTCTTTATGCATTGTTTTTCAATGGTTTAACGAATCTTTAATGATAAATCCTAGCAAATACGTAGATAAAACATATAATAAGCTCAAAAATTGTCTTGCTCGATGATATTATCACAATTGCTCCGAGATCTGACCAAATCTTCTTTCTCTTGACTGGAATTCCACAATGGCCTGATAAAAGTCTTCTTTTCTAAAATCTGGCCAAAAAACGTCTGTAAAATACAACTCGGCATAGGCAATCTGCCATAAGAGATAATTGCTGATCCTCTTTTCTCCACTCGTCCTTATGAGCAATTCTGGATCAGGCATATTTACAGTAGACAGGTATTGAGAGATAAGATCGTCGGTGATGTCATTTTCTGATAATACACCAGCCTTAAGATCACGGGCTATACGCCTCACAGCATCGGTCATTTCCCATCTTGCACTATAGTTAAGCGCGAGTGTCAGCGTCATGCGATCATTATTCTTGGTGTCTTCTATACCCTGCATCAGTGTGTCATAAGTTCTGGATGGCAGTTTTTTCAGATCACCTATGGCGTTCAATCTGATGCTATTATCATTGAGTGTTTTGAGTTCGCTTTTGACTGTATTAATCAGGAGAATCATCAGCGCGTTGACCTCTGAGGCGGGACGATTCCAGTTCTCAGTAGAGAAGGCATATAAGGTCAGAAAGTCAATACCTATTTCCGCTGCAGCTTCAGAGACCTCTCTGACCGCCTTGACCCCGTTTTTGTGACCGAATACACGTGGTTTGCCATGTAATTTGGCCCATCTTCCATTACCATCCATGATAACAGCAATGTGCTTTGGTAATCGAGCTTTGTCTATTTGGTCTAAGTATAGCATCTCAGCGTGAGAATAAAGAATAGTTTTTATGAGAAGTAATCCATATAAACCTTAAATTTAAAAAAGATAAGTTCCACTTCTGAATAATCACTTCCAAAGTTGGAAATCACTTTGACAAGTTAGAATAACTAATAATAAATGAAAATAACAGCCTTTAAAGTCGCATTACTAGGAATAGTTGCATTGATGGTCTCATGTTCTGTGGATAACTGTGGAACCAAAGAGGCTTTTCTCGATACTTTTCAGACGTTCTATGACAGCGTAGAAAGTCGAGACAAAGATGATCTCAAAAGTAACCAGCACCAGATAGAATCTGAGTATAAGGACATTGTCAATAATTGCTATAAAAAACATAAAGACAACCTCACACTCAAAGAAAGGCAGGACTTTTGGAAATCTTCTGTCATACTATACTTTAAGTTTCCAAGAAAAGAATTTGAATTATCCTTCGGAGAAGAAAAAGATGAAGAATTCAATACGTATGTCGAAGACGAACTAAATCAAATCATAACAGACTCCAAAGATGATTTTCAGCAGGTCATACAAGACATTATATCGGAAAACATAATCCCTTCTCTCGGCAATATGCTTGACCAACTCAAAAATGTATTAGGCGATGGACTAAAAGAATTTGGTAATGAGTTGGAAAAGGTAAGCGAAGAATTATCCAAACAATAGAAGATATAGTAAAATAATATATATGTCTTATCTTGGCTTATTATGGCATAGTCCATATACAAGCCCATAGATGTACGATACAGTATTAGCATTTATTACCGCTTTTTTACTTACTTTTTTCGCTATTCCGTCCATTATCAGCGTAGCGCGAAAAAGAGAGTTAGTGGACGAACCTGGAGAAAGAAGAGTCCATAGCGTCAGTACACCAGCGCTTGGAGGTATTGCTATATTCGCGGGCACCGTCTTTTCTATCATCCTATGGACACCATTTAAGTATTTCGGAGATTTACAGTATATCTTATCAGCTTTTGTTATCGTTTTTCTTATCGGGGTACAAGATGATCTTGATCCTGTCTCTCCAAAAAAGAAAGTCCTCGGACAGATATTTGCCGCTTCCATTCTCATCTTTTTTTCCAAACTCCGATTGACTAGTTTTTATGGTCTATTTGGCATACAGGAAGTCCCCATTCTTCTTAGTTTTTTCGTTACACTATTCATCATTTTGTTGATCACTAATGCCTTCAATCTTATAGACGGGATCAATGGATTATGCGGTAGCGTGGGTATCCTTATGGCCGTGACCTTTGGTGTTTGGTTTTTTATGGTGGAGAGGATAGAGCTAGCATCTATATCTTTTGCATTGGCAGGATCGTTAGTGGCATTTCTCTATTATAATACTGACCCTGCGCGGATATTTATGGGAGATACAGGATCATTACTTGTGGGGTTAACGGCATCTATTTTCGCTATCAGTTTTATAGAACATCATCAGATTCTCCATATTAATAAAGAACTTGATTTTGCCTTTCAGGCTCCACCAGCGGTGGCGGCAGGTATATTGATTCTTCCTTTGTTCGATACATTGCGGGTATTTATAACACGTATGCTCAAAGGTAGGAGTCCATTTAAGCCTGACAAGAATCATATACACCATCTTTTACTCGATTTAGGTATGTCTCACATGCAGGCTACCTCTGTGCTGATCTGTGTCAATTTATTTTTCATTTTCTTGGTGTATCAATTCCAAGGCTTAGGTACCTTCCGATTGTTGGTTCTAATCTTTTTGACGGCTGCGGCTCTAGTCCTGCTCGTCTATATTCTCAGAACTAAGATGAAAACAGGAAAGAACGCACTGCAAAAAAGTCTAAGATGAATTTTTTGTGCGTGTTTGTCGGTGGGGGTCTAGGAGCTATTACTCGTTATGCTATCTCTTTAATGATATCACCCTCTGAGAAGGGCTTTCCATATCAGACCTTATTAGCCAATGTCATTAGCAGTTTGATTTTGGGTTTGTTGATGTACTACTTCATGCAAAGGGATATCGGTTATCAATATAAGTTATTGTTAGCTACTGGATTTTGTGGTGGTTTCAGCACTTTCTCTACCTTTTCTTACGAGGCATTTGATTTGATACAAAACGAACAAGTACAACTGGCATTCTTGTATATAATCGTAAGTGTTCCTCTTTGCATTCTATGTATCTGGACTGGATTTCTTGTCGGACGCCATCTAACCGTCTAGTCATCTAATTACAAACCATTCTATAGAGCTCCATTGCAGTAACTTTCTTGTTACCATTAATGTAGTCCACTACCTTTTGATTATTTCTAAAATAATACAACTTTGAATTCTTTATGCGCTTCTTATACCCAATGCTTAAGCCGCGTATGTTAAAAATATAAAAAGGATATTCGTTATCTCGATGCAATAAATGAGTAAAATATGTAAAATCCCCAGCCTGCCCATTGGTTCTACCTATCAATCCTAATTCGTTTGTCAAATAATTAATTCGATACTCGTCCGCAATTTGATATATGGACATCTTGTCACACTCTTCCAATATATAGGAAATGACAGGGCTCTTTGACTTATGTATCTTTCCCTTCTTAGCATAGATCTCATACTTGTCTACATGAAATTTGAAGACCTTTTCTTCCAAGTAAACATTGAATCTAATGATTTCTTCCAAAGCAATTTTCTTCTGCCTTGACTTTTCACTATCCTTGAATTTTAGCTCTTTTTGTCGGTCGCTGCTTATTGGAAATTTGAGTAATACTTCTAGTTCATCTCCATCATGAAAAAAAAGTGTTGCAGGGAAATAGTTTCTCTGACCCATTGATAACAACGGAATAAAAAGAATGGGAATTATTAATGTCTTCATTGTTCTATGTGATTAGTTGTTTATGCACAAAAAAAAATATTCAAATGTCCTACTACAAAGAATAAAGACTTACAATAATCAGAAACCTCAATAATCACTTTTATACCATACCCACCTTAGACACCCTGACATAAAGCTCGACATCATCAGGTAAGCTAATAAGCTGTACCTCCGACAGGCCATCTATTATATCAAGAGAATCCGCTAACACTTCATTCTTAATAAATTCTCCAAAATCCTTCACGGCCGCCTCTATGCTTTCGTGCTTTTGTATCTCGATATTGATACGGTCCGTGACATCATAATTAGTATCACGACGTATACCCTGGATACGGTTAACTAATTCCTTAGCCATTCCTTCTGCAATCAGACTATCATCTAGTGTGATATCTAAGGCTACTGTGATATCACCATTTTGCGCCACTTGCCAACCCGGTATTTCCTCAGCTGAAATCTCAAAGTCCGCCAAACCTAAGTCATAAGACTCTCCATTAACCTCTAATGTGTAATTACCAGAATGCTCTATAGAAGCGATGTCTTCCTGAGTGAACTTCGTAATAATCTGGGAAGCCGCCTTCATGTTTTTGCCCAGCAACTTGCCAAGCGTCTTAAAGTTGGGCTTTATCTTTTTCTTGATGATTCCTGATGACTCTGTGATATACTCTATCTCCTTGACATTGACCTCCGCTTTGATCAGATCTTCGACGGCTCTGACTTGTTGTTCAAATTTTTGATCTAATATCGGCAGTAATACTTTTCTTAATGGTTGTCTTACTCTGAGTTTCTGATTTTTTCTCAGTGATAAGACCAGAGATGATATACGCTGTGCATAGCTCATCCTCTGCTCTAGGTCTGTGTCAATTGCACTAGCATCAGAGCCTGGAAACAAAGCGAGGTGTACAGATAGCTTATCCTCTATTTTGGTTGCATTATCTAGATTCTGATATAACCAATCAGCGAAGAACGGAGCTACAGGTGCCATCAACTTAGTGATCGTAATAAGGCACTCATATAAGGTCTGATAAGCCGCTATCTTATCCTGTGTATAGTCCCCTTTCCAAAAACGCCTTCTACATAGACGTACATACCAGTTACTAAGATGATCCTCTACAAAAGACTGAATCTTACGCGATGCGCGTGTCGGTTCGTAATCGGCATAATCATGATCGACTTCCTTAATCAAGGAATTAAGTAATGAAATAATCCAACGATCTATCTCCGCACGATCCGCTAGCTGTATCGGCGACTCCTTGTAAGTAAAAGAATCTATATTGGCATAAAGTGCAAAAAAGGCATACGTATTATAGAGTGTACCAAAAAACTTTCTCTTGACCTCTTCTATGCCTGCCAAATCAAATTTGAGATTATCCCACGGATTGGCATTGGACATCATATACCACCTTGTCGCATCTGCACCATGATTCTTTAATGTCTCAAAAGGATCTACAGCATTGCCTAGTCTCTTTGACATTTTCTGACCATTCTTATCTAATACAAGTCCAGTCGATACGACATTCTTAAATGAAACCTGATCAAAGATCATGGTCGCAATCGCATGCAGTGTATAGAACCAACCTCTTGTCTGATCCACTCCCTCTGAAATAAAATCCGCTGGAAAATTATTTTCAAATACCTCTTTATTCTCAAATGGATAATGCCACTGTGCATAAGGCATAGAACCAGAATCAAACCACACATCTATTAAGTCACTCTCCCGCTGCATTTTTTTGCCAGAAGGGCTTACTAAGGTTACTTTATCTATATATGGTTTATGTAGATCATCGGGTACTTCTTGAGTTAATCCTAATGCTTCATTGGCCTTTTTAATTTCGGTCGCTAATTCCTCTATTGATCCAATGCAGATTTCTTCCTCTTTATCCTCTGTACGCCATATAGGAAGTGGAATACCCCAAAATCTTGATCTCGATAAATTCCAATCCAAAAGGTTCTCCAACCATACTTGGAATCTACCAGTACCTGTATGCTCTGGTTTCCAGTTGATGGTTTTGTTTAACTCTGCCATCCGCTCTCGGACAGTAGCGGCACGCACGAACCAACTATCTAATGGATAGTAAAGTATAGGCTTATCAGTCCGCCAGCAATGTGGATAATTGTGATCATACTTTTCTACCTTGAAGGCTCTGTTTTCTTTTTTCAACTTGACAGCGATACGTAAGTCGGTAGACTCGAACCCTTCCTCTGCCCTTTCTTCAGTAGAGAAATATTCTGCCCTGACATAGTCTCCAGCAAAATCCGTTACCTCCTCAACAAACTTCCCCTGACTATCTACAAGAGGCATCATCTCCTTTCCACGTCTTACCAAGATGGAAGGAACATTGTTTTGCATACATACTCTATAATCATCAGCACCAAAAACGGATGCCGTATGTACGATACCTGTACCATCTTCGGTACTCACAAAATCTCCTAATATAACTCTGAAAGCATCACCTGATTCTGGTTGTACATAAGGCATCAACTGCTCATAGTGTATGCCTTCTAAGTCTTTGCCCTTGAACGAACTAATAATTTGGTAAGGAATGATTTTGTCTCCAGGGGTATAATCTTCTACAGCAATTTCCTTTCCTTCTTCCTTAAAATATTTCGATATCAAATCTGTGGCCATAACAATGGTCACTGGCAGCTTGGTATACGTATTATAGGTTTTGATAACAGAGTAGTCTATTTTAGCACCTAAGGCTAGAGCACAGTTAGATGGTAAGGTCCAAGGTGTCGTTGTCCATGCTATGATGTAGACATCATTATCATGTCCATCAAACAACTTGGCAGAACTCTCATCTTTGATCACCTTAAACTGGGCCGTCACAGAAAGGTCTTTGACATCCTTGTAACAACCTGGCAGGTTAAGCTCATGAGAGCTCAGTCCCGTTCCTGCTGCTGGAGAATAAGGCTGTACAGTATATCCTTTATACAAAAGGTCTTTATCATATAATTGCCTCAGTAACCACCAGACCGACTCTATATAGTTATTATCAAAAGTGATGTAGGGATTATCCAGATCGACCCAGTACCCCATCTTACGAGTGATGTCGTCCCATTGGTCTTTGAACTGCATGACTGTCTTGCGACAGGCCTTGTTATAATCCTCTACGGTTATTTTGTCGCCTATATCTTCTTTAGTGATGCCCAGTGTTTTTTCTACACTCAGCTCGATAGGCAATCCATGCGTATCCCAGCCCCCTTTTCTCTCGACGCGCTGACCCTTCATGGTATGGAATCTACAGAACAAGTCCTTGACCGTACGTGCCATCACATGATGGATACCAGGCTTACCATTAGCCGATGGTGGTCCTTCGTAGAAGACGTAAGTGTTATCCTCAGAACGCTCATCTACACTTTTCTGGAATATATTATGTTCTTCCCAGTAGGCTAATATCTGCTCGTCCATAGAGGGTAGATTAAGACCTTTGAATTCTCTGTATTTCGACATAGACTTTAATTAAGCACGAATATAAAAAGGAGCTTTGTAATAAACTTACTGGATAATACTCTTTATGGATTGCGCTGGATAAGTTCCTCATCTAGCATATTCGTATTCACATGGTTCTTTACTTTGGACCAACGAGACTCTAGTAAGCGATATAATCCATAAGTGCAAAGCACCCCAAAAATAAATCCTAATACAGTGACTATGTTCTCAGTACTCTGGTCGATATCATGCTCATTAAAATAATACCAGAAAAAAACAAAAAAAATACCCATAAGAAAATATAGATAACATTAATGTGAAGTTGTAATATGATGATTAGGTCTACTTTTTCAGACCTATTTCTCTTAGTCTCTCGTCCAGATAATCACCAGCCGTTATGGGGTCATACTGTAGAGGTCTTTCCTCAGTAATACAGCTTTCCAGACAATCCAAATTCATCGTGCTCACGGGATGTAAGAAAAAAGGAATACTCAACCTCGGAATATGCCACTGATGTCTTGGTGGATTTATAACTCGGTGTGTCGTTGACTTTAGATAATTATTGGTTAGTCTTTGTAGCATATCACCGACATTGATAACAATCTCATTCTCAGCAGGTGTTATATCAACCCATTCTTCGTCCGTGTTCAGGAGTTGTAGTCCGCCAGCTGACGCACCGACTAATAGCGTAATGAGATTAATGTCTTCATGTTGCTCAGCGCGTATAGCACTTTTGGGTTCTTCCGTTATCGGTGGGTAATGGATTGTCCTGAGGATGCTATTGCCCTCATGCGTATATTGACTGAAATAATTTTCGTCCAGATTAAGATACAAAGCAATGGCTTGCAGAAGCGCATTACCAGATTTTTCAAAGGACTGATATAAGTCTTTGCCTAACTGGTAAAAACCAGGGACTTTATCTACGTCTACATTATCGGGATATTCAGATTTGAGTGGATGATCTTGTCCTACGAATTGTCCTATTTGGAAAAACTCCTTGAGGTCAGCCACCTTAGATTGCTTGGCATGTTCTGTGCCAAAGGAAGTATATCCACGCTGCCCAGCCAATCCTTTAATCTCATAAGATCTTTTAATATCTACAGGCAAAGAAAAAAATGACTTGGAAGCATCATAAAAGGAATCGACGGTTTCCTTAGGGACGCCGTGATTGACCACACCGACGAAACCAACTTCGTGAAATGCCTTGCCTATCTCCTGGACAAATTCTTTTTTGCTTTCAGTATTTCCCTTAGTAAATTTTTCTAAGTCTACTACTGGAATATTACGAGTACTCATCAGACGTAAAATTTGATATACAAAAATATATAATTATCGTCTCTTAGGCTTGTATCTAGATAACTCGAGAATTTTCTGATTATCCTTATAATCTATAAGTTGCTGTAAGGAATAGTCTGGGTGACGCTGCATAAAAGCATCAATTATTTTCCAAGCTATAAAATTAGCCGTGCGACCAGGTGCCTCCTTTGGCATGCCAGGAGAATGTGGGCTGACGTTCAGGTATTTATTGACTTTTAGATGATTAGTCTCGTAGAGCAGGTTTTCTTCGGTGAAGAAATTCCAGATTTGCATCTCATTCTCATTGACCCAATCCCAATCTTCTGTCGCATATTCCATGATGACCGTATCAGATACCTCGGGTAATATTTTATTGAGTATATAGAGTTTCTTTCCGTTATATAACATCTGATCTAATAATCTCTTAGACCTATTCTGACCCATGAGATCAGTGACTATAATTTCGAAGGCTTTTTTACTTATATGATCCTGATTATAGGTTCTGACTATATAATCAGAAAAGGCAGGATTAGTCGGATCTATATCCTTATAACTAACTGCATCACCTAAGAACATATCAAGGCCGATACCTATTCCATCTTTAGTAATATCATCGAATATGATACATTGATATCCGTACTCTGTCAGGTAAGTATAAAATCTGGGCAACTCTTTGTCAGGAAAGTAATGCTTAAAATAGGAGGCTGCTTTTAGCAAATCTTTCTTAACCGATTTTCCATCTCCAAAGACTTGATCGATCTTATCCTGAAGGTCAACTATTCTTTTTTCTTTTTTAAAATTATCAATCCAGTTATAGAAAGTATCTTGATTTTCGGATGGTAGATTGAGTAATCTCTTGAAATATAATTCTGTCAATCCTGGATAACGCGCCATAAGATCAGCGTAGGCCTCTTCTATATTACTAGAATCCATATTAGATACCTCGGTATCATATCTCACAAATGAGAAGTCCGACATATCTATATGACCGACATCAGGAATGACCTCTGCAGACTCCGTCTGACAAGAAAAAATAGAGACTAATAATATCAGAAAATATATTATCCGCATAAGTATTGCGTTCATTATAGAATATGAATTGTCCAATGGAAAACTATATTTATATCAAAAAATTGTTCCCCAGCATTATCATCAAGCATTGGACTAACTGCTTACCAAGTGTAAAAGTACGACCTATAATTGTATGTGCTATGATAGTCATATCACAAATAGGTTCTGGTCAGGAAGCCAATGGTTTTTTTATGGGAAGAAACAAAACTCTTATTAGTTCCAGCACCAACCCTGCTTTCACCACTCAGATAAGTTCTCCATGGGAATTACAATTAGCTGGCATTCATGCATTTTTTGATACAGACTATGGTCATATTTTTCAGTCTAATCTATGGGTCGTATCTAATAATCTAAACCGTATAAGAGAACTTCCCTACTCTGATGCACTGATACCACGACAAAATTATCTGGCCTATAAGGTCGACGACTCGCAATCACATATTGACTCTCGAGCGGAGTTATCAGGACCTGGGTTTTTCTACAGAATAAATGATCGATGGAATGTCGGTCTATCAGTGGGTGGAAGAGCTGTGGCTTCTGTATTCGATATACCAGAAGTACTTAACTATTACCCTCTTAATAATTCCTTTACCGAGACAGAGTATTTTTCTGAGTCTCTATATGGAAGTGGATTTGCTTGGGTCGAATATTCGTTACATCTAGCCTATAGGCTACGTCGAGATCTGGATATAGGAATTAACTTGAGTATTACAGATAAGCATATAGGCGGTGCGGCTGATATAAGTAATAATGTACTTTATATCTCTGATGATATATCCACGGTACGCGCGCTCACGGGTGGTGAGTTTTCCATTGCTACTGTCGAAAATGCCAATGGTCAGGGTCTAAACATTGACTTAGGAGTAGTCAAACATAATGTCTTTGTCAAAGGAGATCATTTAGGTATTTCTATTCTTGATCTGGGAGGAACATTTACTGTAGACGGTCGTGATCTGAAACTAAGATATACCCCAGGAGATGTGATCGTAAGAGAAGATTACAGAACCCTTACGGATAGCGAAGACCTCTATGATCAGCTTGTCGAAGATTTCGAGTTAGTCTCTGATAATTCTAATGTACCATTGCTATATCCCACCGCTATATCCCTACAATACCATAAACCCACCTCTAAGTATTGGTCCATGAATCTTGCCTGGACGCAGCGCATAAATCTGAGTCGAAAACAGTTGAGACGGTCTAATAGTGTAGTCGCCGCCATGGTATACGATAGAAAGAATCTGGCTATCCATATTCCGCTTACCTTTTATGAGTATAAAAACGTGAAAGCTGGATTAGCCGCTCGTTTTTATTATTTGACCATTGGATCAGATGATGTATTTAGTCTTTTCACTTCTCAGCGAAGATTTAATTCGTCCGACTTTTACATCAGCTTGAATTTATACCCAATAATCAATCCCAACAAAAGAAAAAAACCATCAAAGAAAAATGTAGAGTGCTACAGTTTTTGACACCCTATTCTTTATTGAGGTCTTCCATTTTCTTGTCTATTTTATCTATTAGTTTTTCTTTGAGTTGTTTGCTGGTTTCAAGTTTACTTTTTAGCTTTTCTTTTTGTTCTATATCGGTTTCTTTTTTCAGTTGTTCTTGCTCCTTTTTTATTTTCTCTTCGACGTTGACTAATAGTTCTTTTCTTTTTTCTATGGATTCTGCCTCTTCTGCTTTGTCAAAAATTAATTCTTCTGGTGTGGATTCGTTGACAGCTTCCTCTTGGATTTTCTTTCTCTCTCTTTTAGGAATAAAGACCGCATCACCTACTTGTCTTTGATTCATAAAATTAGGGGATACTATTTCTATATCCGCCTCATGTAAGTAATCGATGACCTTGGCATTAAGATTAGATCGCGCAGTCAATATGGAACGGACATCAGTAAGCAGTCCATGGATTCTATATACAATCGAAAAATCTCCTAGCGAACGAATATGTACAAAAGGATCGGACAGCCCTGCTGCAATTGCGGCCTCCTTGAGGACTTCGATCACCTTAGACTGTGAGACATCATAACCTAGTGAGACCTCACCGTGTATAAATGTCCCTGAGGCTCTTGTTACCTTGACCGCATTAGTCGCTAAGGTCATATTAGGCAAAGTCGTCAGGTCTCTATCGACAGTCTGTATCTCCGTATGAAATAGTCCCTGCTCCGTCACACGACCAAAGATGTCATTGACCATGATAAAATCTCCCGGCTTGAAGCTCTTACGAGACTTGAGCATAATGCCTGCAAGTGCATTACCTATAAATGTCGTCGAACTCAAACCCAATACGGCCGATAGAACAATCCCTATAAGATTAGTGATCTGACTTTTTTCTTCCCACGGTAAAGCTAAGATCACGCCGATGACACCGATTAATACAATAAGAAATAAGATAATCTGACGGATAAGCACCTTATCCACCTGACCTTTGGATTGTCTTTCTATTAATTTCTTGACCACAAAATAAAAGGCGATGAAGAATATTGCGGTAAAGAATGGTGGTGCTAATTCCGTGAGATATGTCAATAGACTCTCCATAAAATCTTTATTGTTATACCAAAAATACAATAGGAGACCAGATGACTGATCTCCTATTATTATATCAATATTTTAGTTCTTTTAGTTCGTTAATCTATGCCATGCATCATTTTGGATAGAATAGGTTTGAGTAAGATCAATAATATACCCGCTCCTGCTGGTATAACAGTAAATATCAAGAAGAATGCAGACATACTGTTATTCTCTACTATCGCGTCTATATAACTTCCTGTCATACCTCCTGCCCAGTTAGCCATGAAATTGGATAAAAAGAATACACCGAACATTAAACCTATCAATCTCAATGGTGCCAACTTACTGATATAAGATAGACCTACAGGAGATAAACAAAGCTCACCTAATGTATGGAATAGATAAGCTAATATCAGCCACATCATGCTTACAGAAGCCGTCTTAGCTCCCTGTTCTATACCATTACTTCCCCAAGCCAATAGGGCAAAACCAAAGGCCAGCAATAGCAGTCCCATTGCAAACTTTATTGGTCCTGACTTTATAATCTTAAGATCCCAGAACTTAGAAAACATAGGTGCAAATGTGATTATAAAGAAGGAATTAAGTATTCCAAACCAGGAGGCCTGTACTTCGGTTTGTTCTGATGCAAATTCTCTTTGGAGCATCCAGATAACAATACCCCATATTCCAATAAATGCAACGGCCAGTATTATGTTAGAGACGCCTATGAGATCAAAAGTAGATTTGATAAGCTTCCAAAGCACCCAAGTGATAACTATCATCGGGACAACTGTCAGCAACGTATTAAATATTTTGAAAGTCATGGCTTGACCTCCTATCAATGTTCTATCAGTGTAATCACGCGCAAAAATGGTCATCGATCCACCAGCCTGCTCAAAAGCCCACCAAAAGAATACTGTGAATAAAGTCAATATCACTATGACCCAAACTCTGTCCTTTTCTACTTTATTAAGAGAAGGATCACTAACTATAAAACCTATTATACCAACAAAAGCTGCCAATATAATAGAAGGCATATACGCTGTATTGAGCGTGGTCAAAAAGGAATCGAACTCTTTCAATGGATTAAGAAAATATATGGCAGCCGCAACGACAAGGGATATACCTATCCAAGCACCTAATCTACCACCTTTGCTTCCAGATGATAGTGTTGTTTGCTCCACTGGATTTTCTAGATCAGCCATTGTATCGTTCTTAGGAGACAACCCAATCGAACCGAATATTTTTCCTCCAAGCCAAAACTGCAATGCACCAGCGATCATAAATATCATTGCTAATCCAAAGCCATAAGACCAACCAATCTTTTCACCAATATACCCACACAATAAGATTCCTAAGAAAGCTCCGGCATTGATTCCCATGTAGAATATGGTATATGCCGCGTCCTTACGATCTGGATCATCATATAACTGACCTACGATAGAAGAAATATTGGGTTTAAATAGTCCATTACCCAAGATCAGAGCCGTCAGACCCATATAGAAAAACATCTCGGTCTCTAATGCCATGAACATGTGTCCCAAAGCCATTACAAAAGCACCTATGATCACAGCCTTTCGATAACCAAGAATCTTATCCGCGATCATCCCTCCGAATAATGGAGTAAAATATACTAGTCCCGTATATAAAGCGTATAACTGTAAGGCGTTATCTCTTTCCCATCCATAGCCTCCATCCATCAGAGACGCTGTCAGAAAGAGAACTAACAAAGCCCTCATACCATAGTATGAGAATCTCTCCCACATCTCTGTAAAAAACAGAACGAATAATGCCGAAGGGTGCTTTAGTACCGTTCTTGATTTATCAAAAAGTGCCGAGTCTAAATTCATAGTCGTTTGATCGTTTTACTATTCCTAAAAATAATTTTTTTCACAGGAAAACAGAAGATAATCTGTTCATAAGAAAATTATGTCGGATATGGGGCTATAAAAAAAGCATAGTTGCTATCAGAGTTAAATAAGTTGGTTTAATACATTCGAAAATCCTAGCCTAAGATTATACTTAATTTTTAATACTCTGAGTCAGGCACAACTATGCACATCTGGCTTTAAGAGACTTAATCTCATTAAAAATACTCAAATACATCTAAAATTTATTGGTAATATTTATATACTTCCAATTAATAATGTGAAGTATTAAATTTTCTTCAAATTTTAGTCTGATTAATTGCGGAATGGAGAGATATTTTCTTGCGTCTGCAAGGTCCAGCCCGTTTTATGGAATATGTCGCTGAGCAACGAAAGGATTTCGTCTTTTTGATTCTCCGCCTGCTGGAATAATTCTCCTTTCTCTAGTAGGCTGATCGTATAATCTTTGGCCTTTTTGTTGACCTTATTGAGGTCGTCTTCGGAGAATTCGTTGAATACGCCTTCCTGCATATCGTAATAGTCCAGATCATGATCAATAGATAAAATCTCTGGTTCTGGAAAAGGTCTGATTGTGATGGTTCTGGCCTCTTCATCAATATCAAAATTGACATTATCGAAATCATAACCTATAGAGACCTTAGCCTTGACCCTAACAAATATTTTCTTTCTGAATAAGCCTATATCCCAATATTTGTAGGCTTCGTAATCATAGATTTCCGCAACCTGCCCCTCTACAGCAACCATCTTGAACACTTTGGATATTTTCTCTAGCATTAGTTGCGCCGACTCCTCTTCTTTCTGTGCGAAAAACTGCTTTTTATAACCCCAATAGAATCCTCCTGCTATACCTATTGATAGAAGAACAAAAAGAATAATGCCTTTTTTTAGGGATTCCATAGTTTACAATTTGGTTACAGGATAATCGAAAGGGTGCTTGAGGTTTTTGACCGATTTTAGTACAGCCTTGACAGACCCAAAACTTATCGGAGACTCTATCATCAGCGGTATATGATTATGATCTTCAGATATCCATATATCCATTACATCACCCTCCTTGAATACATATCCGTCTATCAAATCCACCTGCATGTGCATAACCTTGACCTTCCCCATGCCCTTGATCTTTCTTATAGTAGAAGGTTTTTTATTTATACTAAGTTCGAAATATTCCTTATCAAAAAATATTCTAAACGGAATAGATGTGTCAGGAGGGTAATCCATAACGGGTAGTGACCTTAGATAATAGATAGCCGATACCATATCTAGCACGGTATTATTCAAATCAAAAGAAAACTCCTCTGCCGTATTCTTAGACTTACCAAAATACTCTTGCACTCGATATTGCTGCTGATCTATTGCCAGACTATCATATCTTACATAATTGCCTTCGAGGATATCTCTTCTAAAATTAAAAGGTAATAAACTTTGTTTGTCCACACGACTGACATAATAATCCCTGACTTTGAAAAAAGAATCGTACGAGGGGAAGCTGAGACCAGTAACATTTAGTTCGTAATGGTCCTCTCTGTCTGTAACCTTAAAGATCACCTCACCAGCAGGTATCCAGACTAATTTCCAATTATAATATACATGATATACTATCTCCTCCGTATCGACAAAAGCAATATCATCCAGAGCATATTCCTGAGAATAAACATCGGCACTGACACTAAGAAAAAAAACCAATGAAAAAATGAGCCTCATGTAGTCCGTTTGAGTCCTATATTATCAATTATATCCATATCACGCAGATATAGTAAACCTAGAAACGACGGTATAATAAGGTTTATTACCCACAATGTCGAGGAGGATAATAGAACTATTGCTGGTTCTAGATCCATCAGACTAAATACGAATATTGATATTTCTGACCTTGTGAATAAATCAAAAAAACTAGGCACAGGCAGCCCTGTCTGTATAAGGTAAATCGTGCTCACAGCACAAAATGCCCCTACTATATCAAGAGATCCCCCAAAAAAATAAATGAGCAAAACGAATTGCGATGTGTATACAGCGTATCGAACAAGACCCAATGTCAATATACTCACCATCGTCTTATACGTATGGCTGTTATCGTCCACGACAGAAGCATATTTCTTGATTATGGGAATTGTATTCAGCTTTTTTAGTATCGACTTATGAAAAAAGAAAAGAGTCACAAAAAATCCAACTAAGAGAATATTATATAAGTAGGTCCTTTCACTAGTCATTTCAATCATCCGATAATTATTCATCATCCAAATGCTAGATATTATTCCCAAAGATATAGTTACAATATTCTGTGACAGTGTACATAGAAAAGTCCCATATAACGCTTGCTTATTCCATTTTTTATCTATCAGGGTTAGTCTTCCTATAAATTCACCAATGCGATAGGGTGATAACATCCCAAAACTTATTGCCGCTAATACAGATTTCCAGGCAAGTCGAATATTTAAATGAGGAATACGCCGGCAGGCCGTTTTCCATTTGGCTGCTTCTATTAACCAGTTAATAGGTATCAATAAAATTACAATCAAGGCTAACCACCATTTCTCAATAATTGAGCTAATATCTATATCATCAAAATTGATCTTCATTACGTCACCTTTGATGATATAATTATGGAATAGTATAACTAATCCGATGGCAATGATGAATTTGATAAGATGGTTAATCACTAATTAGGCTAATAGAATAGTTGACTGCAAAGTTACAATCTATAACACATTAAGTTGTTTTTTAATATATTGCGACTATGGGGAAAGGTCTCAAAATATTAGGTGTCGATCCAGGCACCAATGTACTTGGTTTTGCCATACTCAATTGTAATACGGCAAGCCCTACTGTGCAAGACATAGGGGTTATCAAGCTCAATAAATTCCAAGATCATCAGACCAAACTCAAGGAAATATTCCTCCAGTTACAAGAGGTCATAGAAACTTATCTGCCCAACCAAATGGCTGTAGAATCACCGTTCTATGGAAAAAATGTCCAATCCATGCTCAAGCTGGGAAGAGCACAGGGCGTTGCCATGGCAGCCGCGATGACGATGGGTACGGACATATATGAGTATGCACCTAAAAAAATAAAACAGGCCATAACGGGTAATGGCAATGCCACTAAAGAACAAGTTGCACACATGCTCCATCATCGTCTAAAATTTGTGATAACGGAGCACTATTTGGACGCTACAGATGCCTTGGCCACCGCTTTATGCCACTATCAACAGATTACTAGTATGCAAGGAACTGGTAGTCGCAGTAATAGCTGGAAAAAATTTGTGAAAGACAACCCCGATAGGATTAAGATTTAAGAATTATAGTTGGCTGCAATTTTCGCAGCGATATCCTGAAATTCTTCTTTGGTATAGTCCAATTTGGGCTTCTTGAAATCTATATCGTGGACGCCATTGATAGGGATAAGATGTATATGCGCATGAGGTACTTCCAGACCAATAACAGTAGTTCCGATGCGAAGGCATGGAATGGTTTTCTTAATAGCATGTGCCACACCTTTAGAAAACAAATGTAATCCCATCAAGGTCTCATCATCAAGTTCGAAAATATCATCCACTTCCATTTTAGGTATTACGAGCGTATGACCTTTAGCTACAGGATTAATATCAAGAAATGCATAATACTTTTCGCTTTCAGCTATCTTATAAGACGGAATATCACCATTTGCTATTTTAGTAAAGATACTGGGCATGAACCTACAATGATATATCTAGTATCTCGAACTCTAACAGTCCTCCTGGAGTCTGTATCTGTGCTTTTTCTCCTACCTTCTTACCTAATAAACCCTGACCTATCGGCGAGCTTACAGATATCTTCTTCTCTTTAAGATTAGCTTCCGCTGCGGATACCAGTCTATATGTTATTTCCTTATTGACCTTAAGGTTTCTGACCTTTACAGCGGATAATATCACAACTTGCGAGGTGTCTAATTGGCTTTTATCTATAACACGCGCTACCGCCATAGATTTTTCCAAATCATTGATCTTAGCCTCTAAGTGTCCTTGAGCATCTTTAGCCGCATGATATTCGGCATTTTCTGAGAGATCCCCTTTTTCTCTAGCTTCGGCTATATCCTTGGCTGCTTGAGCCCTTCCATTTGTTTTCAGTTCGTGTAACTCCGCTTTTAACTTATCGTACCCTTCCTGTGTCATGTAAGAATAACCAGACATTTTCTACAGTTTTATTGAATTATATAAAGCAAAAACGCCTCTGCAAAATTACAGAAACGTTTTTAACCATTGCTAACAATGGAATTTCTTTAAATAGTTCCCCTTAGAAGGACATTCTTAGAGAAACATTATGTGTTCCTTTATAAGGATTAGTCGCTCGGTAAGCATAATCTATTCCTATTCTATTCTTTCTTGATTCGTTAAGTGGTAATTCTATAGAAGCTCCAGCAGACATACCCGTATATATGTTATTACGACCATCTTCCCCTATTTCTTGTTTGTAACCACCTCTGAGTGTAAATCTTTCCATAAATGTTACCTCAGCTCCCACGCCCACCTGGTCTCTGGAGAAGGCATTAGATGTAAAATTACCTAGTCCTCTTACCATCAGATCCTCTCCAAAATAAAAATCGTAACTCAAACCAATGTTCAACACAGAAGGCAACTCGAACTTAGATGCTCTCTGGTTGAAAGTCAGCTGGTGTTCTCCTTCTGGTGCAGTACCTTGAAAAGATAGCGCTTCTCCGCTGAACTGCATCGGAGAACCTACGTTACGTAAACTGATTCCTAGTCTAAAATTATCTTTAGGGCCAGATACATATTGCACTCCTGCGTCTATTGCAAATCCAAATGCACTTATCTCTGGTAAGGACTCTGATATCGCTCTGAATAATATTCCCACAGAAATTTTGTTTTCGTAAGTATGAGAATATCCAATACCAAGATTAAAAAATGATGGAGAAAAAGTAGATCCTGTCCCGCCAGGACTATCCTCAGTCGTTACAGGAATATCTCCAAAATCAACCGCCATAAGAGATATCCCTATGGCTCCGTTTTCGCCCATGCGTTGTCCATAACCTAGAGCATTTAGTTTTATAGTAGAGCCTTCGTACAATCTTGTATTGGCAACAATCAGCTCCTTAGAACTCATTCTTCCTAGTCCAGCAACATTGAGTCTCATAGCCTCTAGTCCCATGACAGAAGAAGTGTTCATGGTATGTAATCCAGCACTTCTTGCCCATGGATTAAGTAATAATTCTGCTGCACCCGCTTCTCCCTGTCTATCTGGGTTACCAGCATAAGTTATACCGCATACTACCAAGAGCAGAAAAAGTACATTAGATATTTTATAGTTCTTGTTCATGTTGGTCTCTTTAAATTAGTCTTTTATAGATTATAGCCCAGATGCATCAAATTGTCTATTAATACCGAACCACTTAATGGTTCGCTCCTCACCTAGCTCTGGTGCATAAACATGTATGAGATAAACTCCCGCTGCTATCGGAATACCAGCCGAATTCTTCATATCCCATACCACAGCTGGATTAGTCTGCGAAGTCAATACTCCAGGATTAGATCCAGACTTAAATCCTATTCTTTCACTTCTACTAAATGACTTAATGAATTTTCCGTCGAGAGAGAATATTGTTATCTCCGCTCTATCCGGCACATTAGTGATCTTAACTGTGTTATCAAACTTGGAGTTTTCATAAGAAGAATATGCGTAGTACGGATTAGGTACAACATTGACTTCAGCTAAAGCACCCTCGTACTCTTCTTGTGTCAAGTCCTGAACTTGTTTTCCACTTATCTCAAACTGATACTTAGGGTTAGCCGCGTTTTCCACGAGTTGACACGCCCCTGGATCATTGAACACCCATTCCGTTTCCAATTTGTAAGGATTATTGACTCTTAGTTTAACTATGAGATCATTAGGAATAAGATTATCCTCTATCGGTAATAATGATTCTCCTGGTTGCAAATATGCCATAGAGCACCACGTCACAGACTTAAGAGCTTCCGTCGGATTAAAGAAAGATTCTCTTTGGATGTAATCATGCATGGCCTTGCAACCGTCATATTCCTCCTGAGTTACATATATGTAGTGACCACCACCAGCGAATAAAAATAAAGGATTAGAAATACCTGTCTGTCTTAAGTCAAACAATTGCTCCGTAGGGTTAAATAGCATATCTCTACCATTAGAAGAGAAAACAGTATTCTCACCGAAGAAAACATTGAGTCTCTTTCCAGTTTCCACATCCACAGCATAGCCTGGAAACCAACCATATCCGGTGGTTCCATCTCCAAGAGGATTTCCGTCCTTGTCAACAGACTCGTCATTTCTAATAGAAAGCATTCCTTCTGAATTACTAGCTTGCTCGCCCGTGGATGAGTAACCATCGTTGGCCGTTTCCACCACCATACATTTAGACCATTTTTCCCTATCAGAAGTGAACACCAAATCCACATTATTCAATTGGTCCAATCCAACACCAGACTGAGGGTCACTTATAAATAACTGTCTCCCTTGATCCAATGCTGGTGAAATGTAATAAGGTAAGAGATCTGTACCATCAGGTCTATTACCGAAAGTAAGTGAAAAAGGATAAAAATAACCATCACCTAGAGCACTATAAACTTGATTAGGGTCCAAGGAGTTTTGAGCCTCAGTATCGTCAGTTCTTAAAAAGTTGAATACACTTGATTCTACACCAAGTTCTTGTAAACTTCGATCACCAACCCGATCCACTATAGCGTTAAACCATCTATCCGAATCGGGGTTACTATAGTCTAAAGTTACTGATATTGCACCATTAGTTGGATCTGCCAGAGGATTTCCAGGCTCCTGGCCTTGACCTATAGTAATACTAAATCCATATTGAACTACAAGTTGTTCGTTGAGTGCATCAATGGTTTGTTCAGAGTAAATTTCTTCGCCTGTATTCAAGTCTCTTAAGACCCACCGAACACCAGTTTCCAAAGAACATTCCTCATCAGCATGACTGCCAATAAGTTCCAACTCAAACTTACCATCCCTAACCTCTAGCGGATTGTATATCCTAACATCAAAAGGGCCAGCTCCTTCCTTATAATCGACATTTCCTTGGTAAGAACCGCTAACCTCGAAACCATCTCTTCCTCCTGCCTGGAAAGTATAAGCCGCAAGTATCTTATCATACATCTCTGGGTTCATGTCTACATTATTACCTCCGACACCTACTCCTGATATTCTGGTAATAGGTACACCTTCTCCATACTCCGCTTGAGGCAACTGGTATATAATAGGACGAGGAGTTGCAGAGTAAACTTTCACATTTTGACGTCCTTCCAGATATGGTTTTTGTTGGGTAATTTCTGGATTCCTTTGATCAAATTGTTCAAAATTATTATAGGCATAAGCCACAACCATATAATAATATGTCTTATGATTAACTAATCTATCATCACCACTAGCGAAGGCATCTTTAGTAATTCTAAAAGTGTAGTTTATTCCTTCATCTGAGCCATCAACCATAAGAGAGGGAGTCCAAAACAAATCTGTACCACCTGGAGTTGGGTCTTTATCACTAGACCAATTGAATATAGGCCCTACTCCATTTCTAACATCCACTTGAGCAACCAGCATCGACTTCTCTATATCTCCCAATTCCTGTGCAGAAACCCCAGCATTCGCAAGTTGATATATTTTATATCCTTCAAATTTATATAGCCTTTCTTCTTCAGGAAGCGTGGACGGCGTAAGTGCACCTAACTCCTCATATTGTTCAAAAGCATTATTTGAACTTATACTGTCATTGCTCAGTACAAGAATTATTTCTCTATCTAACTCAATAGTGCACATATCAGGAGCATCTGGACCATCGATTATGTCAAAACATGTATCGAATAGGTTTTGCGCTACATCGTCAGCGGCTTGTAATTTTGCTAAGCTAGGAAATGGATGCGTTACATCAGGAACCCATACAGCACCTATGATAAGTTCATTTCTGTCGCCTGGTTTGAGCAAGAATGGACCAGAAGCCTGAACAGTTCTTCTATCACCAAACGGCAGCGCTTCTTGTGCCATAGACCACCCGTTAGGGTCATCTGGAGCACCATCAAAGGCATACCTCGTTACTTCAGTACTTGCGGGGTTGTAGCCATTACCACCTCTAGTAAGTGGTGTACCATCATTCCACCTTCCTTGCAAATAATTGTAATAACTTTGATCGATGTTAGGATCCTGTGTTCCAGGTGGATTATCTCCGATACCAGGATTATTATAAGTTATATATGAAGACATTCCTAACTCTATCTTAATATCAGGAATCTCTAAAGATTCTGGATCCACTAATGCAATACAAATAGTATCTCCTAGCTCATATCCATCAGCAAAAACTTCATCTGCAATACCAATAACATGTTCAAAACCTACCGAACAATCTACTATATCATGAGGTCCTAATGGTCCTCTAAAGTAATCCGTTCCGATCATCGGAATTCTATCACAATAAGTCGGTACACCTTGATCACAATCACATGTGCCTGGAGAACCATCAAGGATATCTTCATTATAAGTATATGCCAAACTTCTTGAGACATCACACCCTGAATAATCATCTGTAAAACAACCCAAATCAGGATCTACCCACCAACCAAAGTAACAATCTCTAAGATCCGTAGTTGCTCTGTTAATCAGTTTATATCTCTGGAAAGTCATACTATTTATCGCATCATTCGTGGAATACGCGAAAGACTGAACCTGTACTTCCATACCAATTTGATTTCCTCTTGATAAGGTATGGGTGTTACCTACATCATTATATATCCAAAAGATCATCTCGTCCGGAACTAATTCTTTAGCGGTTTTTCTGTTAGTTGGTTCGCATCCTCTTATAAAAATAACCGGGAAGTCTCCTTTTGTTGGGTCATAAACTCCATCTTCATCTTCGTCCCAAAAATCGCCTAAGCCTGCCGCTGTAGAAGGGAGTGCGAACTGATATTTCTCTATAAAATATGGATTATCAGCTCCAGGCCAATACCGAACCCCCTCTGGAATAGATTCAACTTCATATGGTTCATTACTAATTATAGAAGATTCATAATCTCTAATAGCCTTCTTAATATCTAATCCTTCTACTTCAAAAAATCTGTCCCACTGTTTACAGGTGTCAATACTAGTTGTCCCTGTCTCTTCATCAATAGGACCAGTATAAAAGTCAAGTGAATTTTGACTTCTATAATCAGTAGCGGCTAATTTAAGATTGTCAGAAGGATCATATCCTCCAAGCCAAACGGCAGCAGCAAAAATAGATGACTTTTCTTCTAATCCAGACCCCACAGGAACAGCTGGAACAATATACTTTCCTTCTTGAGATTGTGGATCCCACCAAACGTCACCACCTGATGTCAATCTAGCCCGAACATTGTTAATATTTTGCTCAATCTGTGCAATTGGTTCGGTGCAATCATTCATTCGCAATTCTAGTTTGCGATCCTCAGGATTGACATTCTTGTTCCCTTTTCTTTCCGGGTTGATATGCCCATAACTCTGAACTGAGAATGTAGAAAAAATAATCGCAAGAAAAGCAAGTTTAGTATTTAGATTGATAATCATCTGAATTATCTATTTTTTGTTTCAATTAAAAATTAATAATGGCTCCTAAGAATATTTGCCTAGGTCTACTATAATTACCCGGATTGAGAACACGCCATGTATAAGTGCTTATAAAACTATCTACATTCAATCCGGACTCTGTAATCTGCGATAATCTATCTTGACCGAATTCATTTAGCAAGTAACCATCTGTATCTGGATCTCCAGACACATTATATACGCCGATAACATTCTTTATATTAAGCACATTTTGGATTCTCAAGTATAAATTGATACCTAATGATCTTTCTGATTCAGGATTAAACTTGAATTGAAGATTTTTATCAATTTGTAAATCTGCATTAAATACCCATGGCAATCTTGCACCATTGATAGTCTCTAGACCTGTTGGATCGAGTGGCGATGTTGTATTAGTATATGTTGAGTAAGGTCTTCCTGATATTGCAGATATTAAAAGGTTAAACCCTGTATTAGCCAGAATATCTTTCGTTCCTATTCTTGGTCCATTATAAGACTTACCTGATCCATATCTGTAATCCGAAACCGCCGTAAATCTGTGTCGCTCGTCGAATGATAAAGGAAGCAAGGTTCTAATATTTCCTCTTTGATTAAGTCCTCGAGAAGAATCTGGACCCGACCCTGAACCATCGGCAAACTGTAAAGTATATGTCGCGTTCAACTCAAAATTACCCGTCCTTCTGAGATCATAAGTGAATGAAAAGCCCTTAACCGTACCAAAATCAATATTATCATAAGTCTGATACTGACTTACACCTGGCACGAAGGTTATTATTCGACTCTGTATCATGTCTCTCATTTCCTTATAATACGCAGACACTTTAATAGCAGAAGAATTAGAGAGTTTTTGTTGGAAACCTACTTCGTAATCTATGGTTTTTTCAGGTCTCAAATTTGGATTGTTCGCTGGAGAAAATCTCGATGCACTATTGAAGTAATAATAATCTAAAGCCGTAGTTACAACATTAGAATTCGGTCTCTGAACTAAAACATCGTAGTGGGCAAAAAATCCAGCATCTTCGGAAATAGGGAATGAAAATGCCAGTCTCGGCATAAAGTTGAGCTGAGGATCATAATCTTTGAATGCTAAGTCTGTATCAAAATACTCCCAGTTTCCGTTTTCGTCTTCGTTTCTGTATTGTGGATCTCTTTTATTTAAGTCTTTTTCCACATAAGAAGGGAAAACTAACCCACCTCCAAAAAGAAGGTTACCACTCGTTGCTGTCCCGTCAGGTCTAAACCACTGCTCACCTAGTCTATATCCGATAACCGACTCTGAACCTTCACCAGAGACATATACTTTGTAATCATCACCAACTCCATCTGGCTGAGTACGTTGTGTTCTTGCGAAGAAATCTGAGGCATTTTCTATTTCAGTAAAGGAATATGGATCCCTAAGAACCTTAGTATTAGCATCATAATAATCTAATCTTACACCCAATCTGAATATAATATCCTTATACGTGAACTTATCCTGAATATATCCAGCACCATATATGGGTTGGAAAGGGGCTACAAGAAAACTACGATTGCCTGGAGAGTTTTCATTTGTATAAAAATCATCAAACGTGGTAGTAGTACTTATTTTATTACCTAAGTAATCATAACCACGATAACCGATTATACCGAAATTATTGAGCTCTTCTGCCGAAAATAAATTAAGCGATAATTCTGATGGATCAAGGTCATCCGTATTAATATACTCATCGATTCCTACACCTAATTGTCTTCTTATATTATTATAAAAAGCATCTTCTGTCTCAGATCCAGAACTGAAAGGTGCATATTGCGTAAACTCATAACTAGCACCTGCTATATCCTGATCGAAAGTGTCTAATATCTTGGTTGTGTCTACACCATTGAGGTGACTATTAGCATTTAACCTCATAAATTCCCACAACCTACGTGGTGCTAAAGACCAACCTCTACTTGTACGTTGCTCATATTGAAAACCAAACTGTATGTTGTGCTTTCCTTTTTCTGATCCTCCAGGCAAAAAGTCAAAACCACTATTAACGTTAATAGTTAGCGTTTCGTTTTCAGATTTGGAGAAAGTGTTATATACCGCTCCAACGTTATTAAAAAGACCCCAAGCCCCATTTACAACTTGCTCTAAAAATCCATTAGACAAGTTCATATTGGCCAGTACAGCATTCTGAGTACCTGCCACGAATTCATCTGTAGATTCTATAACACTATAACCCTGATGAGCAAAAGGAATAAGATCACCTCGTGGAGTTTCTATGATAACAACTTCACCTCCCCAGCTATCAAGGTCCGTAAGATTAGAGGCCAATGGAGTGAAAGTTCTGGGCTGTCGACCATAATATCCGTAATCAAATATTCTATCCTCATGTCTTACATCTTCATTTCTTGTCTTAGATTTTTCGTAGCCAACTTGTATAGAATAATAAGCGTTTCTGAGGATTTGATCCTTTCTTTCTTCGCCTTCTTCTGTTACTTGTCTCCCTAGCTTGTGTCTAATCTTTATATTTCCATCAAACCCTTCGAAATAGCCAAAAGGATTATTAGTCCAATTATACATCTCCCAGGCCCTACTAACTCCAAATTGGTTTTTACTATTGAAATACCTTCCTCGCAACGATATATCTATGTTTTTAGATACTCTGGCATCAATGGTAGCGCCTATATTGATATCAGTATCTGTCTCATTAGGTCTAGCGTCTAATAAGTTAACACGAGCTGGATTGCTTTCTTCTCTATTAGTAATAAACTCAGAGGCTGGGAACAAGGTGCCGTTGACTTCCGTCACAGGATTAGCTTCCATTTCTCTTATAAGTTCTTCGCTTGCTCTATATACACCCAGAGCCGAAGGACCATCATCTTCTATATTTCTAAATTGTCCAAAAACTCTAAACCCTAATACAGATTGACCATCTTTATTCCTTAATATAGGTCCACTGAAATTACCATTCAATAAATTATATCCATAAGGATCAAGAAACTGACTCGTTTCCAATTCCAACCCTCCAGTATATCTGTTAGACGGTCCTCTTGTGGTAATGGAAATGATACCACCTGTGACATCTCCATATCTTGCCTCGATTCCTCCCGTTATGACCTGCATCTGTTCTATCTGGGCCTGTGGAACAAGATTACCCGCGGAAGCCGCACTTACCCTGATTCCATCCACATAATAATTCGTTGCATTGGCCCTTGATCCTCGGATAGATATATTTCCTCCTTGATCCACGGACACTCCAGCTGATGTCGCCGCTATAGCACTAATATTTTTAGTTGGTAGAGCTTGTATATTTTCAGATGTCAGGGCTTTACCCTGTGTTGTATTATCAAATTCTATAAGGGGATTTTTGAATTCCCTTATGACCACAGCTTGCGTGACGACGCTTTCTTCTGCCATCGTGATATTAACGAGATTTACTTTTCCATCTTTAGCAATGGCCCCGCTAATCCTTGTGGTTTGATAACCTAAAGAAGAGACTTCTATATCATAATTACCTGGCGTAACATCAGAAAATGAATAGTTACCATCGAAATCTGTTTCTGCCACTGTGATTAAGACTTCATTCTTATACAATGCCACATTAGTAAATGGAATGGATTCACTCGTACCTTCTTCTGAGACCTTACCTTGAATAGTCGTCTGAGAAATAGCCATCGAAGAAAGGAAAAGAAAGAAGACAAAAGGTGTAAATTTTCTTACCATGCCTTTATGTTGTGATTTATCGAATTTGTTAATCATTTTGGGTGCTTGCAATGTTAATAAATATTTAAAGCCTTGCAAAATATAAGTACTTGGAAGTCTCCACATAGACAGTACATACCCCTATAACCGTCCTATCTTCTCTAGTAAGACATTTGAAATCTTCTCTAAGGATTGGTGTGTCCAGCCAGCGACATGTGGACTTACCACAATATTGGGCAAAGAAAAGAGCTTATTGTAGACTTTTTGTTCCTCTGGAGAATAAGTTTCAGGTTTTTCATTTTCTAATACATCAAGGCACACCCCACCGACATGTCCTGACAGCAAACCATCAATCAAGTCCTGCGTATGTACAATCTTACCTCTGGAGGTATTAATATAAATGATGCCTTTTTTGCTTTGTGCTATAAACTTTGCATCAAGAATATGGTGCGTCTCGGAATTATAAGGAATATGAAAGCTAATAATATCAGCAGAATTGGCTAATTCCGCTAATGAGTCCACACGAAAGGTTTTAAACTGTGTTGGAAAAGGATCAATATATGGGTCATAGATTTTGAGCTGAACATCAAATCCTGCCAATTTCTTAACAAATGCCTGACCCGTATTACCAAAACCTACAATACCTATCGTAGTACCATCTATTTCGTTTCCTCTATTCGCTTCTCTGTTCCATTGCCATGATCTGACTTCTCTATCCGCTTTGATTAAGTTATTTTTCAATGCCAATAACATACCTAAGGCGTGCTCTGCCACTGCATTTCGGTTACCCTCGGGTGAATTTATCACGGCAATACCTCTTTCTCGTGCTGCCTCCTGATCAATTATCTCCAATCCTGATCCTAATCGCCCTATAAATCTAAGTTGCTTGGCCTGATTAATGACTTCCTTGGTCATTTTGATCTTGCTATTGATAATAATGCCTTCAAGATTATCTATATAGTCTTTGAGAGATTGAGGATTAAATTTGGGAATGTAGGTGACGTCATACCCCAGAGCCTCCAAGCCAGGCTTTAACTTAGAATGAACGTAATCCGTTATGAGCACTTTTCCTTTCATAAAATGGTTAAAGATAGGGCTCTGATTAAAGTTTTAGATTTTGTTAAAAAATCGAAGGCTCAGATATAGTTAATTTTGCACCTTCTGAATAAATAAATGTAGATGAAGAATAAATTTTTAGTAGGATTAGTAATTGGCATTGTAGTGGGTGCTTCTATATCTATCAATCCACTCGCCGCAGATAAGAAAACCGCGGAGATAACAAACCTACCTCAAAATATCATGTCGGTCGATGTCAATAAAAGTTTTGATTTCGCTGGTGAATTGATGCCTAATACCTTCGACGCGCGCGAAAGAATGGACAGAGAACTATCTGTCAATGCTTACTGGCAATCATCTACTCTACTTAATATTAAAGCCTCCAAACGTTATTTTCCAATTATGGAGCGTATACTCGCCGAAGAAGGTGTCCCTCAAGATTTTAAGTATCTAGCTGTCGCTGAGAGTAACTTAAGGCATGTCACCTCTCCAGCTAATGCCAAGGGATTTTGGCAGTTCCGAAAATTGGCTGCTAAAGAAATGGGGCTAGAGGTCAATGACGAAGTAGACGAAAGATACCACGTAGAGAAGTCAACAAAAGCCGCTTGCCAATATATCAAGCAGTTGCATAGACGATTTGGCAATTGGACCAATGCTGCAGCGGCATACAATGTAGGGCCGACCAATTATAAGCGCATACTAAGTAACCAAGGAGAAACCGATTACTATAATCTCAATATTAACGAAGAAACTGGCCGATATCTATTTAGATTAATGGCCTTCAAAGAAATAATGGAAAATCCAGAGACCTATGGATATTATGTCAATAGTGACCAAACCTACCCTCCTTTTGATGACACTTACAATGTAGTAGTGGACAAATCAGTAGACAGTTGGGGCGAATTTGCCAAGGCAAGAGGCATTAGTTACCGCACTCTCAAAATATATAACCCTTGGCTCAGAGATAACAAATTGACTGTTATCAAAAACACGTATAACATCAAAATACCAAGAAATAAAAATCAATAGTTTCTCCTAGCACAAATGAAAAGTCATATTAGGTCTTTTTCTATAGATTTGCGCCGCAATGGATCGTAATCAGTTTAAGGCTCTTTTGTTTACTTCACTCATCTTTGGCTCTATTGGCTACTATCTCTTTGGTGATAAAATAGATATCACATGGCCCAAATTAGACCTCTGGGAAAAATTTACCAAAAAGTCCGATACCAAAAGTGCAGATCGTAAGACAAGAAAAAATATTTCATCAGCCAAAACAGGACAGGTTATAGACAGCTATAGAGGCGTCGAGGTGTTCTACAACGGAGCAGCACGTAATGTTTTTGGTCGCAATACAACCAAAGATGGATATAACCTAGGCCTGAAGTATCAATGCGTAGAATTCGCCAAACGCTTTTTCTATGATGTCTATAATCATAAGATGCCGGACTCCTATGGTCACGCAAGAGATTTTTTCGATAAGAGTCTCGCACACAAAGCCTTTAACAAAAAAAGAGGTCTGTACCAATACAAGAACAGACAATACGACAAACCCAAACCTAATGACCTTTGCGTCATAGGACCTTCTCCGGGCAATCAGTTCGGTCACTTATTTATTATCACTAAGGTGACGAATAGCGAAGTAGAATTTATACAGCAGAATGGAGGAGTAAATAACCCTTCTAGAGGAAACTACGAATTGGTCAATGAAGACGGCACATGGAATCTTAAAGTGCCGCACTTATTAGGATGGCTGAGAATGCACTAACTTAGATCCGATGATGTACCTCTTCCTCAAAGCAATGCACTTAATAGCCATGGTGGCTTGGTTTGCAGGGCTGTTTTATCTCGTAAGATTGTTCGTATATCATACAGAAGCCTATGATAGAGCAGAGACAGAAAGAAAAATTCTATGTCGGCAATACCATATAATGGAAGATCGCTTGCACAGAATCATTTGCCAGCCCGCTTTTATATTGACATGGGTATTTGGCCTAGCGATGATAGTATACAATGGAATGGAATGGTTTTCAGAGAACTACTGGCTACACCTCAAAATTTTTCTTGTGCTTATGCTATCCGTCTACCACTTGTATAATAAGAAAATCATAGAGCAACTAAAAAATCAGAAAGTTGTCATGTCATCATTTCAATTTAGACTTTATAACGAAGTGCCGACTTTATTTTTGCTATCCATTGTTTTGCTTGCTGTATTCAAAAATTTGATAAAATTTGGATATATCTTTGGTAGTGTCCTATTAATGGGCTTAGTTCTATTTTTATTTGCTAAGTATTATAAAACTATAAGATCTAAATCGACCAATCATCGCAATTAGGAAACGTCCATAACATAAACGAATAATACAAGAAGGAGCATCATTATTCTTATAAATGCTTCCTTATAAGTCGGTTATATAAAATATCAACACATGAAAAAATTACTTAGAATTCTCATATTCATATTAGTTGCCTTGCTATTGATTGCACTACTGGCTATGTTTTTAGCGCCAAAGAAAATGACACTTGCGGAGGACACGACCATAGATGCACCACCTAATCTTGTGTATAATATGATCAATGATCTCAAAAAATGGGAGACCTGGTCGCCTTGGAAAGACATCGATCCAAATGCCGTGAATACTTACTCAGAAAAGACAGTGGGTGTTGGCGCTAGTTGGTCCTGGAAAGGCAACAAAGAAGTCGGAGAAGGAACTCAAAAAATTATTGAGTCAGAGAAAGGAAAAAGCATCAAAACGGCATTAGAATTCAATGGTTTTGAAGGAACTTCTCACTCCAACTGGACATTTGAGCCTGTCGGCGATAAGACTAAGGTCACTTGGGATTTTGATGGCGCAGAGACAGGATTTGCCTTCCGACCTTTCAATTGGATAATGAAAGGGGCTCTCAAAAAATCCTATGCCACGGGACTTAGTCGTATCAAGGAAATAGCTGAAAACAGAGCTAAGAACAAAGAGTATAGAGGATACAAAATCAACGAAATAACCTTACCTGCCAAGCACTACTTAACCACAAGGCAAGAAGTAGACATGGCCAACATACAACAGTTTTATTTAAGAAACTTACCAACATTATTTACTGCGGCTCAGAAGGCCAATTGCGAAATGGATGGTATGCCGGGGGGGCTATATTACAAGTGGAATGAATCTGAGGGCACAACAGATATGGCGGCTAGTGTCCCTATCAAAGAACCAAAAGAGGTTAAAGGAACGACTTTAGTAACAATACCATCAGGTAAAGCTCTACAAATAGATTACTACGGCGACTACTCTAAATCTGCCAATGCACATTATGCCATGGATGATTATATGAAAGACTATGGAATACTTAATAATGTGCCTATTGTAGAAGAATACGTCACAGATCCGACAACAGAAAAAGATCCATCTAAGTGGTTAACTAAGATCACTTATTATATCCCGTAACAAAACTAATTACGAGAAAGAAGGGTTATTCTATATGGAATAGCCCTTTTCTATTATAGGCATGTATACTTTTTTTTTTCATATCCTAACACTATTATCGACTACTCACGATATACATCTGAGTAAGACCGAGTTACATTATAGAAGTGACCAGAAAGCTCTACAATGTACTGTGCACTTATTCATCGATGATCTAGAAAATGCCATCCAAATGGACTATGGGATAGATTCTCTATACTTTTTTACCAAAAGAGAATACTTGAAATCAGACTCGATTATCAGACAGTATATTAATGACAATCTGGTTATCCAGATAGATAATAATCTGGTGCAACCTATACTGATCGGTAAAGAAATGAGCGAAGACCTGCAAGGAGTCTATTGCTATCTAGAGGTCGAAAATCTAAGTGATGTCAAGAAGATGCAGGTAGATAATACCATCATGCTCAATCTTTTCGATAACCAAAAGAATATTGTCGATGTCAAGAAAGACAGAAAGGGAAGGGCACATTGGCTAATGAATAATTCTGCCACATCCAAGCAAGTCAGACTGTGACTAATCCTTTTATATATATAGCCATCGTTCCTGTAAGGATATACCAGAAACTGATCTCCCCGCTACTAGGACCCACTTGTCGATACCAACCCACTTGTTCTGCCTACATGATAGATGCTCTCAAGGAATGGGGACTCATTATTGGTTTGTATATAGGTATCAGAAGAATCTTGCGATGTCATCCTTGGGCGAGTTCTGGATATGATCCTGTACCCACTAAAAAAGATAAAAATGCTAAGGCGACCGAGAAGAAATAGAAAAAGCGAATCCATAAGAAAACTAGTCAGCGAGCATAGAGTATCTGCTGATGACTTGATCATGCCCTTATTTATAGTGGATGGTATTAATCATAGCGAAGTGATTAACTCGCTACCTGTCGCCCGCAGAATGTCGTTGGACTTTCTGCTAGACGAGATCAAAGAATGCGTCCATTATGGACTGCATACATTTATATTATTTCCCAAGATACCCGATAGCAAAAAAGACAAAACAGCGAGCTATAGTTACGATCCTGATAATTTTTATCTCAAGGCAGCAACAGAGATAAAATCGTCTTTCCCCGATATCACCCTCATCAGTGATGTGGCAATGGATCCTTATTCTATAGATGGTCATGATGGACTAGTCTACAATGGGATAATAGAAAATGATGAGACACTAGAGATACTGTGCAAAATGTCATTAGCACAAGCTAAGGCAGGCTTTGACATACTAGGGCCATCGGATATGATGGACCATAGAGTCCAAGCTATAAGAGACCATCTAGATAAGAACAATTACAAGGATACTGGGATAATGTCCTACACGGCTAAGTATTCTAGTGCTTTTTATGGACCATTCAGGGATGCTCTGGATTCTGCGCCTATAGATGACCCTGACATTCCGCCGCACAAAAAATCATATCAAATGGATCCAGCCAATAGTACAGAAGCTCTTATAGAAGCAGAAATGGATATGATAGAAGGTGCAGATTATCTGATGGTCAAGCCAGCTCTGCATTATCTGGATATTATAAAATCTCTCAAGGACAATTTTGCTCTGCCTATTGCCGCTTATCATGTCAGTGGTGAATGCGCTATGCTCATTGCCGCCTGTCAAAACAAGTGGCTCGAATACGAAAAGGTAATGCCAGAAACTCTTCTATCAATAAAGCGTGCAGGAGCCGATGCTATTATTACTTATTTCGCCAAGGAATATCTTAAACTATCTAACACAACCTAATTAAGATTACACATAAACAAAAAAAGGCCTTCCCGCGAAGGAAGACCTTTTAAATTTTTAACACACCTTAATAATTCTAACTTTATTTTAATTCTACATCAGCATACTTAATGTCCTCTTGTCCAGATATTTTAAATCCTAATTTATAGTTGCCCGCTCCGAAAAGACTTTTATTGATTTTTACTTTGTGTGATCCAACAGGTAATTGGAATTCCATTTCACCAGCTTCGTTGATTATTTGGATAACATCAATATCCGCTCTTGTAACAAATTCTATATTTTCCTGATCTTTAGATATCTCTGCGACTTTGAAAAGACTTTCCATATTCTCCTCAACAGAAACTTCAACTGTAGCAGTCTCTAAGAGTACAACACTTGTAGTAGGATTAGTCGCTCCGAAAGTCATTGTCGCTGTGAAGATTATTGCTGCAGAAATTAGAATCAGATTTTTCATTTTTATCATTCTTTGTTACGCTATATAGACAGGAATCCCCTATCTGACTCCTATCATATACCCTCTACATATCACCTTACTAATGATCTACTAACACCCTACAAAAAAGACTTTCTATTCTTTTATTGACTTGTGGCTTACATATTGATCCCACAATGTGTTTATCTGATTGATTTTAGACTCTTCATTATCCTCTGAGTTGATAATATCCTTCAGTACATTATACCCATGCTTATCTTGCATATATCGCACGAACCTATGAAACTCCACTCTTCCTTTATCAGCCTCTATCTCCAAGGGTGCTGCATCATGTCCATGCCTTATATACTGGAGAGTAAAAAAGAATATATATAACCAAAACGAACCAAACCTCTTAGTATGAGCGATATGACCCACTTCATGAGCCGACATACCCATCCATGTCATGAAATTATCCAGATATGCGGCATGCTTATAATATACCTTATCATCAGAAAAGAAATTCTCCGTAAATGTGATACTACTCCATGATCGAGAACCCAAGGTAATCGCTCCGCCACCTCGCTGACCCCTATACCAAGGAATGTACCTCAGCCATGAACGTCTATAAACCGTACATGCCGTAATGTCTTCTACATCCACACCACTGACTAACGATAGTAAGTGAGCTACCGACTGACTATAGTTATATCCTTTGTTAGGATTATTCTGGTCTATTGGTCTTATTATATTTTTAGGGTAGGAATACATACTAAGCTATTGTTCTCTGAAACAGAAATCAAGCCTCATACTATAATTATTTATAAAGTAATCTAAGCTGTTTAGCTTTTGCACCTGTTAAAAATATTTTTATAATAAAAGGTAAGGCAAAAATAAGGCTAGCAAGAGGATGCCTAGTTGTGAAAATCCAATTCCATAAATTCCAACCGTTTTCAAATAAAGAGAACATAAACAAACCAATGACTCCAAAAAATAATAGAATAAAATTGATGACCTCGCTTTTTCTCTTTTTGCTCTGTTTTAGATTCATTATCAGACCAATATTTCCACAAACCCAAAATATCATCGTTATTAAAAATAAAGTCTCTCCAGAGTCGATAAGTGGTGTAATATTAAGGACACCCCAGAGGACCATATACAGGAATATTGTCATTGGGATAAGTGCTATCAAAGTCAAAATGATGTTTATCATTCTTATATTAAATTCTGATTCGAACTATAATTGAATTTACCAATACTCATATAAACAAGTCCCCAATAATCTGATCTGAGATAATCTTATAGTCATCTACTACCACGTAATAATCATCTGACCTAATGACCTTACCCTCATCTATCAAAGAAGATAAGGATTCCAAAAAATGCCGCTCATACTTTTCGCCCATACCCTTTATGACAGAAGTCTGACATCCTTGACTGGTTCGCATTTTGGTCATGATGTACTCGTTATAAAGGTTGTCCGTGGATAGAACTTCTAGCTCGTAAGGTATGGTGTCCTCTGTTAGTGCGTTAATATACTTCTGATTATGTGCGATATTCCATTGCCTCTCTTTTCCATTAAAAGAATGCGCAGACGGTCCGATGCCGATATAAGGGACTTGATTCCAATAATTGCTATTGTGCCTTGATTGGTATTGATCTAGACAATAGTTGGATATTTCGTAGTGCAGATAGTCATTAGATTTCAGGTAGGTTTGAGCCTTATGGAATTGTCTGGCGACACGGTCGTCATCAGGAGATAGGCTCTTTCCTTTGTCTATAAGCGCTTTCAGAGGGGTCTTATCTTCGACCGTTAGTGCATAACAAGATAGATGCTTGATCTTATACCGAGTTGCTAGCTCTAAGTTTTCAGACCATATATTGTCTGAGGTCGTAGGGCTGCCAAATATTAAATCTATACTCAGATTATCTATACCTGCGGTATAGGCGTCATGGATACAATCATGCGCCTGCTGGGCGCTATGAGACCTATTCATCCACTCCAGATCTACTGGATCAAATGACTGTACGCCAATGCTCAATCTATTGACACCTATGGACTTAAGGTCAGAGATATAATCCTTATCAAGATCGTCGGGATTAGCTTCTAAGGTACATTCTTGCAAAGATGAGATGTTATAGTACCATTGGATAACTGTAAACATCTGCTCGATATCCTTAACATCTAGAACAGAGGGCGTACCACCCCCCAAGTAGATCGTTTCTATGCTTTCATTCTGTAAATAGTCTTGTCTTAGCTCTAACTCTTTGAGCAATGCCTGAATCATGGCATCTTTATATTTGAGTGACGTGCTAAAATGAAAGTTGCAATAATGGCACGCTTTCTTACAAAATGGAATATGGATATATATGCCCGCCATAATGGTTTAAACTTCCTATATGTGTAAACAATTCTATTTTTGAATATTATATAAAAGTATTGTCAATAATCAGATTATTCAGTAGTGGGATTTTATTTTTCGTGGGAGCAATATCCTATGGGCAATCTATCGAATTAATATCTGATACAGATATGAGTCCCATATCCTATCTGAAAACCAACATAGACAACCCCAAATACGAAAACCCCCATGCTCTACTCGAGCCTATTATAGAAAGACTAATCAATGATAATTACCTAGAAGCCAATATAGACTCTATCTTATCAGATAGTACACAGAAAAATCATAAAGCCTATATACACCTTGGTGAAAAATATAGTTTTGAAAAAATAACCATAGATAGTCTAGGTCTGGATTTCTTGAGTAAACTAAAATTATCCCCTCCCCGATCCACTCAAGAATATCTTAATATCAGAGAACAAATCAAGGACTATTACGGTAACAGAGGATTTCCTTTTTGTAAGATTGTATTAGATGATATGCAAATCAATGACAATAATCTAGAAGGAAAACTATCAATCAACACTGGACCAAAAATAATTATCGACTCCATCAACATCCAAGGAGACCTAAAAATCAAGACTCATTATATCCGCAGATACTTGGACTTTGATAACGAAGAAGTCTATAATCACAAAAAACTACTCGGCATACCTAGTCAACTCAATAAGTTGGCCTTCCTCAAACAAAGCCAATCTCCCGATCTTAATTTTTTCCATAATTACTCCACGCTCAATCTTTACTTAGATCCTAAGAATGCGAGTCGATTTGATTTTTTGATAGGGATTATACCGACTAATAATCTGGATGATCAGCAATTATTCCTATCACTGGATTTTACCGCCGAGATGCTTAATCGGTTTGGCTATGGAGAATATCTCTATATAGACTTTGAGAGACTAAGACCGGAGCAACAAAAATTTGAGCTTAAGTTCAACTATCCTTATATGTTCGATCTTCCCTTTGGGATCAATGCCGAGTTTAGCCTATTTAGGAATGCCCTGGAATATTCTACGCTGAAGGCGGATTTAGGTGTCCAATATTTTATTAATAGTAATGACCATCTCAAGGTATCATGGGATTACGAGTCTTCCAGCCTTATAGATATAGATACGGCACAACTATATGTCACGCAGCGATTACCTCAAGACCTTGATGTAGATCAGACGGGTATAGCGGCTGAGTTATCACTAGCTCGACTGGATTACCAGTATAATCCCCGCTCAGGATATGATATCAGAATCAAAGGTGTCGCTGGCCAAAGAACTATCAAAAAAAATCCCATCATATTCCAACTAACTAATGACCCTAATGAACGCGTAGACTTCACCGACAGCTATGACACCTTGCAACTAAAGACACCCAGATTTGAATTATCAGGTGACCTGAGTTATTTCAAACCTCTAGCAAGTCGGGCAACCATCGGATTATCTCTCAAAGCTGGATGGCGCTACTCCAAGGCTGGATTATATCGTAACGAAAAATTCCAAATAGGCGGTAATCAAATATTAAGAGGTTTTGATGAGGCTTCCTTCTTTACCAGTTATTACGCCATATCTACTGTAGAATATCGGTTGCTATTATCTAACAATTCTTATTTCAGTCTCCCATTCGTTGATTTTGGCTACCTAGAAAATACAAGTGGACAAGCGGAGTATGCATTGGGTATAGGAGGCAGTCTCGGAATAGAGACCAAAGTCGGTCTCTTTAATTTTACCATCGCGGTCGGACGTACTCAGGAAATTGATTTTGACCTAGGTCGGCCGAAGGCACACTTTGGTTTTGTTTCTCTTTTTTGATTACGTTGATAGCAATATTCGTAATCGTCTCCGAAAATCTAATCGTATCAACATTTAATCGACGACGTTTCAGTCAGGAAAAACGATGATTGATCCTTAAGTCATTCTCATAAACACTTGCTTCATGCATCTTTGGAGGCATAAAGTAATCTAACTTTCGTACAAACAAAAAATTCAAATTATGACTCCTAGCGATATGTTTTCAGTTGTAAATATGGTCGCTATGGCCATGTGGTTATTAATGATATTTCTGCCGCGGTGGAAGGGTACTCGCTTATTGATAGACTATAAAGTTATACCCATTGCGTTATCGATCATATATGTGATCTATTTAGTTCTTTCTTTAAATAATGGCAATGGATTGGACTTTGGCAGTTTGGAATCTGTCATGCAATTATTTACAAGAGAAGATGCAGTGTTAGCGGGTTGGGTGCACTATCTGGCCTTTGACCTATTGATAGGCATGTGGATACTGGATCAAAATCAGAAACTGGGTATCAATCATATATGGCTCGTTCCCTGTCTGCTAGGAACATTTATGGTAGGACCAGTTGGGTTTTTACTTTTCATCATTCTGAGATATTTCAAAAAAACAACGTCATGAAAAAGTTACTGGAGATATTCAAAATGCTAAAAGAACAAAGTCCTATTCTTTATTGGGTACTCGTTATTCACGGATTCTTTACAGTAATCTGTCTAGCAGGAATCGCAATAGACGATAGAATACTGATGGGTGTCAATGTATGGATAAAACCTCTTAAGTTTTGTATTTCTGATATTATCTATATTGCCACAGTCGGCTATCTGATACAATTCTACCCTTACAGCAAGAGAAAAAAGAATATTATAAATAACACTGTAGCCATAACACTTTTAATTGATTTGCTAATAATAGTAGGCCAAGGTGCACGAGGTGTGCAATCACACTATAATATGCAGAATCCCATAGACGGTATTTTGTTTGGTCTTATGGGAGTTATTGTAAGTATCAATGTTATCATTATGATACTGTTTATTTTTGACACGATGAGACTAAAACTTATGACTACAAAATCTATGCAATGGTCTATATTGATCGGATGGATGGTTGTGTTTTTGGGGAGCTGGATAGGTGGTCAGATGATAAGCCAAATGTCACACAATATAGGCGTCGCTGACGGAGGTGAGGGACTACCATTAGTTAACTGGAGTACCATCGCTGGTGATCTGAGAGTAGCGCATTTTTTTGGCCTCCATGGTCTTCAGGTTATCCCGTTATTCGCTTATATAGTATCTACGAAGTGGAAATCCACGGAGACGAATAAAATTATTGCCGTAACCATTTTTGCCTTACTCTATATTTCTTTTATTGCTCATACTTTTTATCAAGCTAAGCAAGGAATAGCCTTCTTAAGTATGTAATCATCATGAATTTCAGAAGAAATAAGAATATTGAGTTTATCGGTTTTGATGATCGGTGGTTTATGCTCGTTGGTATTTTGATTCTGAGTCTTATCACCGACCTCTTGTTCAATGGTTGCTCCTTTATCAAGTATCCATTAAAATACGCCATGATGAACTATGGTATTTCTATTCTTTTTTCGACTTGTAACTGGATAATAATGAGAAGGATTATGATATGGATTCGTAGACGTATGCCAGACTTTAAGGACAACATTAAGCGAATTACGATATTATTGTTGGCCATAATATTTACTGCAATATGCATAGATCGATTAGGAGTACTTTTACTTGGAAGCCTTCTAGGACAAGATTACAACCACCCAAGTATTACTGAATTTTTGATTCCGATCTTACTGATTAGCATAATGGTTCTAGCTATCTACGAAGCTATTTATTATTATAATCGTCTTATGCAAGCCATCAGGGAAGAAGAGCGAGCCAAGCAAATAGTCGTAGAGGCACAATTCGATGCACTTAGAAATCAGGCTAGACCACATTTCCTATTTAATAGTCTTAATACCTTGCGTGATATCATAGAAAATGATCCCAAACCTGAGGCTATCCAATTTGTAGATAAATTATCAGATGTCTATCGTTACATCCTAGAATCTGGAAATTCCAAGCTCATTACTCTAGAGCAAGAATTAGAATTTGCCAGAGCATACATACACATACAGTCAGAAAGATTTGGTGATAATATTCAGATCAACTGGAAGATACCCAATAACAAACTGCATAGCCGCTTAGTCCCTATGAGTCTTCAGTTGCTTTTAGAAAATGCTATCAAACATAATGTAATATCAAAATCTAATCCTTTAGTCATCAACATCTCTATAGATGAAGAAAATATAAGAGTCGAAAATAATATCCAAACCAAATCCACACAGATTCCATCTACTAAAGTAGGATTGAACAACATAGAGAAGCGTTATGACCTGGTTGCTGATAGGTCAATAAAGATCGAAAACAACGGCGAGCAATTCGTCGTATCGATTCCTCTTTTGTAACTCCCAAAAATACCAGAAAACTAAGATGACCATATTAATTATAGAAGATGAACCCAGAGCGGCTCGGCAACTAAAAAACTTATTAAAAAACATTGAGGTTGATTATCAACTTTTAGGAATATTAGATACCGTAAAAGATTCTGTCGAATGGTTTAAAAATAATCGGCCTCCAGATTTGATCTTTGTTGATATACAATTAGCTGATGGATTGAGTTTTGAAATTTTTCAATTAGTAGAAGTCACAGCTCCCATAATTTTTACTACCGCATTTGACCAGTACGCCATTCAAGCATTCAAAGTTAATAGCATAGATTATTTGCTAAAACCCGTAAAAAAAGACGCATTAGCCAGGGCTATAAAAAAATACCAAAAGTCAAGTGCTCAACAAACGCTGAGTCCAGATATACTCAAGGTATTATTAGGTGACATACAGAAAACCGCTAAAAAGAGAACCAGCATTCTGGTCAAGCATGGCACAGCTTATGTCCAACTAAAAGTAGAAGATTTGCTCTTTGCTTATTCTGATGATCGGATCACCTTTGGCATGACCTCATCCAAAAGGTACATGATAGATGAGACTTTAGAAGAATTGTATAAATCATTAGATCCTGAAATATTTTTTAAAATCAATAGAGGACAAATCATCTCTAAAAATTCTGTCTTAAGAGTAGAACAATACTTTAATCACCGCGTAAAACTAAAAATCACGAATGCCGGTGAAATACAATTTATAGTGAGTAGACAAAAGACCACCGACTTCAAAAAATGGATGAATAGTTAAAAGATGAAAGTAGCCTAGGAATAGAGACTAAGGTCTGTCTTTTTCATTTACTATCGCAGTTGGTCGTACTGAGGAAATTGATTTTTGATTTAGGTCGGGCGAAGGCGCACTTTGGTTTTGTTTCTTTATTTTGATGAGTTATTACTAATATTCATAATTGCCTCCGAAAATTCTAATCGTATGAATTAGAGGGAAACTTATAATTTAGTCTTCAACGGATTTTAGAATGATCTAAGTGTCCATGGCAATTAGCATCCTTGTGGTCTAAACATGATTTATTACTAATACATATTAGTTAGCGATAATCAAAAAGAAGAAATTGCATATACCAAAGAATAGAAAAACCAGAATGTATTCATATTTAGTGCTCAGCTACTTTACAAGTAATGAATACAAATCAAAAGTATTCTTAGATACGAATATTTTACTCTGGTCTTTGCACATAAACAGACAAGCATTTAATGAACTCATATCCTTTTTAGATTCTCTTGCAAGAAAAGACAAACTGGTAATTCCTAACTGGGTCATTTTCGAATTTGATCAATATGTCAGACAAAAGAAGACAATAGCAAACCCATACTCTTCAATCTCAAAGCAACTTCAAAAATCTTTATCAAATTTTGAAAAAGTAATAAACCTGAGAACAGATCAGGAACTCGCATCTCACTTAAATTATAATTCAACGGAAGAATTAAAAAGTGCATATAAAGAAGCAAAAACAACCATTGATGAATTAGTTAAAATTGGAAACCATAAAAAGAAAGGAGAAATAGAATCCAGAATCGAAGAATTAAATAGAATAATTAGAGAAAGAGGTAGTAATTCAAAATTAAATGAAATATTAAAACAAGCACAGGATACATGTGAATTCAGATATACCAATGGTATTCCACCAGGATTTGCTGATGCGGAAAAGCCAACCAATAAACATGGAGATTTAATATTATGGCTTGAAATAATAAACCATTCTAAGATTAATGAAAACAACATAGCTTTATTCCTTACAAACGATAACAAATCGGATTGGGTAGCAAAATATCCAACTGATGATACAGACTATGTTGATGCCCACCCATATTTAAAACACGAGTATAATTCAATAATCAATAGAGGTGAATTCTACATCGTAAATATGGAATTACTTATCAATTCATTTTTCTCAGTGGAATCATATCGTCAGACAAATTGGAATTATTCTGAATTTAAGCATCTATCAGCTGCACTTGGAGTAAAGCTTGGAAATACTCCCACTAAAGACATAATTGATTGGATAATAAAGAATGAAAAAGCAAATAAAGACTTATCACAAATTTGTCGATGGGACTTTGATCCAAGCAAAGCAGACCATGAAGGAATGGAAAAGTATATCAAGCAAAATTATCCCCATAAAATAAATATGAAAGAAGTGTCATTTGGAGAAGTATTTTGCGAGTTGTTTCTGTAATCAATAAATAAATGACTATCACTACAAGTGGTATGAAGTATACTTCGTACAGCCCAATAAAGCCTTCCATTATCCATAATTGTAGCCTACCGACAGAAGACTAAGAAGCTATGACCTACTCCAGATTAAGCAGCTCGGTTATATCCGAGACTATATAACACTTGAATAAAATACCATGTTCTGATATTTTATAAACTAAACGGTAATCTCAATGGCAAAAAACACCCTGTAAAACCTATCTTCTCTACCCCCTACTTAAACACCAAAAACTTAGAACTAACCCGATCATTGATCCTCAGTACATACATCCCCGATAACCACGTCGAGGTATCAAAATATCTTCTACCTCCATTGAGCTGATGTCGTGGGACGATAACCTGTCCTAATTGATCGACGATCTCGACAGTGATATACTTTTCTTTTTCCCATTGTAAGGTAATCATATCCTGAGCAGGATTAGGATAGACATTCATATCGAGTTCTTCCAGTATCTCAGCCGTACTCACTAACCTATCGCAGTACGTCGTATCTGGGTTAAGCTCTATATAGCCTTTAGGACTTAGGTCTCTTCCATCGAAAGCGTCATACTCCAGAGGATATCTTTTGACACGGAAAGTCAGATTATTATTAATGGTCAATGTCGTATCGCCTTGCTCTACCCGATTAGGTCCTCTTGTCGGTGTGACATACTCCCAGACAATCTCATTATCTGGCGTCATCTCAAAGGTATACCCGAACCGACCAGACGTCACTAGATAATTACCATTGCGCAGATATTGCACGCTGGATAGCCCTGTAGAGTAGAGGTTAGTCCTATCGACTGGGTGGACACCGATGTATTCGTGATTTTCTGGCAGGTAATTTCCATCCACAAAAAAGTAAGCCCAGTCATACATATCAAATGCTGGTGAAAAAATATTGAAAGAAGAGTAGTCTACACCCACCCTGTTATTGAAAATAGACACCTTACCATAATTAGGGTCGAACACATCCACAAAGTCATCTATAAAATTACCGTCATGCGGAAAAAATAAAGTCTGCGCATCCGAGCCACCTGCATCATAGTTAGAAGGATTACCCCATCTGTACATGAGGTCTCCACCGCGCTGACTCCTACCACCTGTATCGCTGGCCGCTTGCTCCGTCGTGGTCGTATGATCTATGATAAACACTTCGTTGAAATGTGGAATACATAATAAGATATTATCATTGACGGGATCATAGTCTACGGAGTTAGCGTGCATCCAGTCTGCTCCAGTCGGGTTATTACCAGATGAAGGTGTGTTGATGTCTATTTTATTAGGGTTATCGGCTATGACTCCATAATTGGCTTTGGTAGGATCAAAGTCTTGTACCAGATGATCCCAGGCATGCCATTCCCAGATGATTTCATCAGTTGCTGGATCTATCTCAAACAGATAATCCGGCCATAGTTCTCCATCTGATAACAGAGCCGTATCCCGACCCATCGCTAGGGCTTCTTCTCCAGACTTTCTTTCCCAGGCTAGCATGAGTATAGAGAATCGACCTTGCTTATTGATAATGGCAATATCGTGATGTAGTCTGGCAAGTGAATCGTTGAGCGTATACGACCACTCTAGATTATTATCCCAATCTCTGATCTCTACCGTGGCACCACCGCCACCTGCCCAGATGACATCATTAGCAACATTGGCATTGCGATAAGTCCTTACTATCCTGCCATCAGGTAGCAAGTAAGCCGTATTACCAGGTCTCTGATCAGCTTCTCCCTCCCATTGGTGGACAATTTCGCCACAGGCATTGAGCAAAAAAACATTAGGCTGATTATGTGGGTATATCAAATTGAGACCGTCCAAAGATTTTGCTTCGTTATAAGATATCAGTCCTACCGTGTTTTGACTGGTAAGAAAAATGGATGCAACGAGAACAAATAATAAAGACAGGAGATATTTCATGAGTCTACGAGATTTCTTTAGACCACTAATCTAATGACTTAAGAGCGAATGCACACTTTTGGTGGATTGATTTAGAACAAAAAAAAGAGGGTTATGATAAGCTTGTCTATTTCTTTATTATAAAATTTAGCCCATCATCGAGAGGTAGTATTATATTTTCTACATCATCACGTTCTGATATATATTGGTTAAAGAGGTGCAGCGCCTCACCAAGATTATCTTTATTCCCTTGGGCAACGATACCTCTCCATAATACATTATCCGCCAGAATAATTCCACCCTCCCTCACCTTAGGAAAAATAAGGTCAAAGTGCTCTATGTACTTTTTCTTAGCGGCATCTATGTATACCAGATCTATAGGTGCTTCTATAGATGCCAGAATATCTGAGGCATCGCCCTGTACCTGATGGATAAGTGGATAGTTAGCACTCTTTTTCCACACTGACTCCCCGAAACCAAACATCCTATGATCTTTTTCTATGGTAATAATCTCCCCATCCTCTGGCAAAAATTCGGATAGACATAAGGTACCATATCCCGTAAACGTGCCGACCTCGACGACCCGCTTGGGTTTCTGCACCATACATATCATCCTCAGAAAAAGACCAAGAAAAGAACCCGATATCATTTGTGGCATACTGGTGCTTTCGTGTGACATTTTTTCTATCTCCTTTAGTAAGGGATTTTGACCAGAAGAGTATTGCTCACAGTAGTTTCTTATCGATGGAGAAGTGATAATGGGTGTTGGGTTCATATAGTCGGTTATTTAAAATATTTCTTAAGCAAAGGATAAGAAAATACCAATATCATTATTATACCTGCTCCGATATAAAATGAGGAAGACATCTCCTTATGCTCCTTCAATATAATGACCGCCAATATGATGCCGTATACGGGTTCTAGATTAATAACAAGATTAGCGTCAAAGGCCGACACATGCCTTAGAGCTTTCAGACTAATAATAAAAGCAAAGGTGGTACAGACTAGTGATAAGATGATCAGATACTTCCAGTCAGTAGGTAATGGCAAGACGTCAATATTGGCGTGTAGTAAATACGGAATCACCAGAGAAATGCTCAAAAAAGCACCCAGCATCTCCAAAAAAGTGATCTCATAGGAAGACGCTAGAGCCACATACTTCTTATTAAGAATGGCAAACAGTGAGGCTAAAAATGCCGATAGCAACCCTACTATAAATCCGGTCATCATGGTCAAATCTATAGTCTGAGCGATATACGCCATCGCCATTATGATTAGAATACTTACGAATACATCAAAGAAACTGAATTTCTTATCAGTCAAGACGGGTTCTACTAAGGAGGTAAAGAATGTCGTGGTTGCCATCGTAATGAGCGCAATAGATGCGTTGGCCAACTTGATAGATCCATAAAAACAAATCCAATGCAGGGCTACAATACATCCGATACCCATAAAAAGTATCAAGGTCTTAGCTGGTAATGCCCTCAGAGCCAACCCAAAACGTATAAAAAAAAGTAAACTTATACTCGCAATCATCACACGCCACCATACCAATGAAATCGCCGAAATACTAATCAAATCACCCAATATTGCAGTCAAGCCAAAGAGTATAACCGCAATATGTAGTTGTATGTATGCTATAAATCTATTGCTCATCTCCATACGCGTCATCTAAGATCGGCAATAAAGTAGCGTGTCCAAGCCATTATCTCATTATCGACTACTTTTATTTCAGGCCTAGGAGCATTAGTTAAGAGATTCTATTAAATTTGAAACACCTTTAATAAATTAATTCTATTATGGCCTTAAACAAAGGCGATTTTGCTCCACAATTTACCCTCAAGGACTCTGATCTGAAGGACGTCAGTCTATCAGATTATAAAGACCAAAATCTGACAATCCTCTTTTTTCCTCTGGCCTTTACAGGTGTATGCACGGAAGAACTATGTCAGATGCGAGACGATCTATCCAAATACAACAATCTCAATACCAAAATAGTCGGTATATCGGTGGATTCACCTTTTACACTGGCTAAGTTCAAAGCAGAGAACAATCTAAATTTTCCCTTACTTTCCGATTTTAATAAGGAAGTAAGCCAGGCCTATAATGCGTATTATGAAGATTTTGTATTAGGTCTCAAGGGGGTTTCTAAAAGGTCAGTTTTCGTGGTAGATGGAAGCGGCAAAATTCAATATTCTGAGGTATTGGATAATGCTGGAAATTTACCCAATTTTGCTTCCCTGGAAGAAGCGTTAAAAAATTTAAATTAACACTCTATTTTAACTAAACTAACATGTCTAAAGACTTAACAACGTTATTGACTGAGGAATTAAATGATGTATTAGTGGAAGAGGCGACGACATCTACAGGCACAGAATCAGCACAGCTTTTAGTATATAATGATGATTTCAATACTTTTGATTGGGTCATCCAGTGTTTTATGGAAGTGTGTAATCACACCTTTGAGCAATCAGAACAATTATCTCTTATCGTACATTACAAAGGAAAGGCCATTGTTAAGACGGGTTTGTTTGAAAAACTAAAGCCTATGAAAGACGCCCTCGTCGATAGAGGACTTTCTGCGGTAATAGAAGTGACCGTAGAAGAATAGACCTTTGGCATTTATTCTACCAGATCAGGTAGACGTATTCCCACATCCATATCTCTCTCAAGAGGATGGCTTTCTTGCCGTCAGCGAAAACATTACTGTAGAGAGACTCTTATTAGCTTATCAATTCGGTATTTTCCCATGGAATGGACCAGAGGATCCCGTACTGTGGTGGTATACACATCCTCGATGCGTATTATATCCAGAGGAAATAAAAATCCAAAAGAGTATGAAGTCATATCTCAACAACGAAAAATTTGGATGGAGCATGGACACCTCTTTTGACCGAGTGATAGATCATTGTATGCGCGCCAAAAGAAAAGATCAACAGGGTACATGGATTACAGATATCATTAAGACTTCCTTCCAGCAATTGCACGAAATGGGTTATGCACACTCTGTAGAGATTTGGCAAGAAGAGAAACTAGTAGGTGGACTATATGGATTGTCATTGGGAAAAATATTTTTTGGAGAATCCATGTTTGCTCATGTGAGCAATGCGTCTAAATTTGCATTGATCAAGCTAGCACAATGGCTGAAGGACCGCAACTTTTGGCTCATAGACTGTCAGCAAGACACCGCACACCTCAGAACCATGGGATCGCAACTGATCTCAAAAGAAGATTTTTTTGAAATACTAAAAAGAAACGCCTTACAAGAGACCCTCTTAGGTCCTTGGGTCAAATAACAAAATGATAGAATACGAAAGATATACTCTGAATAATGGATTGACGGTTATACTACATCATGACGATAGCACACCACTAGTGGCTGTGAACATTCTCTATAAGGTGGGATCAAAGAACGAAAATCCAGAAAAGACAGGATTCGCACATCTCTTTGAGCATCTCATGTTTGGTGGATCAAAAAATGTGTCCAGTTTTGACACAATTATGCAAAATGCTGGTGGTGATAATAATGCATTCACTAATAGCGACCTGACTAATTTCTATGATATCATGCCATCCGATAATCTCGAGACCGCTCTGTGGCTGGAATCTGACCGGATGATGCAACTCGATTTCAGCCAAAAAAATCTTGATATACAAAAGAAAGTAGTCGTCGAAGAATTTAAAGAAACATGCCTCAATAAACCCTATGGCGACCTCTGGCATCACTTATCATCACTTACATATAAGACGCACCCTTACCAGTGGCCCACCATCGGTAAGATTCCAAAGCATATAGAGGATGCAGAATTGTCTGATGTCAAATCTTTTTTCAATAATTATTATACACCGTCTAATGCGATATTAGTCCTGAGCGGAAAGTTTGATACCAATGATGCGAAAAGAAAAATAGACAAATGGTTCGGTAGTATTCCAGCAGGAGAAACCTTCTTAGACAAAGTCCCCACAGAAGATGTACAAAACGAAAAGAGAACAGAAAAACTATTCCGCAATGTACCTTCTGATGCCTACTATCTCGCCTTTCATATAGTCGATAGAAAACATAAAGATTTCGCCACTTATGATATTATATCAGATATACTCAGTGGAGGGCGTTCTAGTCGTTTTTATCAGAATCTATTAAAAGGCTCTGCCCTTTTTTCCAATGTCAGCGCATATATCACTGGAACCATTGATCCAGGCTTATTCGTCGTAGAAGCACGTTATCTTAACGATGCCGATGTGGACCAAGGCATCTCCATGATATGGCAAGAACTGGATAGGCTCAAATTAGAAAAGGTGGCAGATCAAGAACTACAAAAGATCAAGAATAGCATGATAAGTTCTATTTGCTTTTCCGAGGTAAGTATAGTGCATAAAGCCATTAATCTAGCGTACTACGAAATGTTAGGCAATGTTGACCTTATCAATAATCAAGAAGAAGAGTATAACCAAGTCACCTCAGAAGACATCATAAGATTAGCTAATCAAACATTCGTAGAATCTAACAGTTCCGAAATATATTATCTCAAAAAATCAGAAGCAACTGAAATTACTTAATCAATGTTGTCGTAACGCAAACTATAGAGAGATGAAGAACCTTTTGATTTTGTCATTTTTGACATTTTTATGCCCTCCTATGACACTCGAATCACAAAAATATTATGGTGGAGAAGATGGTCGTAAGCTAGACTGGGCGATATCCTATATCAAGGATTATTATGTCGATGATGTAGATAGTACTCTGCTAGTAGACGAGGCCATCAGAACATTTGTCTCCATGCTGGACCCTAACTGTAGTTACGAATCCAAAGAGGAGGCAGAAATAAGAAAAAATAAGGATAAGGGAATAGCACCTAAGAGTACTGGGTTCAAGTTCTATTTTGTCGATGCTAACACGGCAACCATCAGTCGTGTCATACCACAGAGTCCCGCGGAGAAAGCAGGACTGCGGAGGGGTTATGTTATAAATAAAGTCAATGGTATCATTTTCAATAATGACACGTATGACGAAGTCAAAGCCATCTTAGAAGATAAAAAGAAAGATGAGATAGAAATCACTTATGTAGATTATGACCGCAATGTACACACCACCATACTTACTAAAACCAGCTTGCCTTGGTTCAGCGTCTTATCGCATTATATGGTAGATAATAAGACGGGATATATCAAATTAAGACGATTCAATTCTATCACAGTAGATGAAATGCTTACTTCTATAGAATCTCTCAAAAAATCAGGTATGAAAAATCTGATACTGGATATGAGAAATAATAATGGTGGTGTCAAAAATGTCTCCATAGAATTAGCCGATTACTTTCTCCCTAAAGACAAACTCATCTCCTATACAGATGGGGCAAATATAGACGGAGAAAAATTTATGTCCACCGATAAGTCAGCCTTTGCCAAAGGAAAACTTATATGCTTAGTGGATGATTATACGGCATCTGCCAGTGAGATATTTCTGGGCGCACTACAGGACTGGGATCGCTGTCTTATCATGGGTGATTTGACTTATGGTAAAGGAACTATTCAGCAATCTTACAGATTAGGAGATGGGTCTACACTAAGGATTACGATTGGAAAGTATTACACCCCTTCTGGAAGACATCTACATAAACAGGAAGAAGATAACAAATGGATAGAAGCTAATAAAACACACATACCAGCGAGCGGACTGACCTCAGAAGCTAAATTTTCCAGTGACTTTTTCACCAAGACGATGTCTGGTCGTCGTATCGCTACTGCTAACGGAGGCATCGTACCTGATATGTATTATATACCTGAGTCAGACGACCGAAGCACTCTCAAGGCTCTGGACCTCAAGGGAAATCTGTACCGTTTTGCATTGACTTATGCATTCCGTAATAGAAAGCAATTGTTATCTAAGTACACGAGTGCCTCAGATTTTAGAAAAGACCAGTCATTCGATGCATCTATAACAGATGATATTTGGCAGTTTTATACGCAGCGTGGATTCGAACAATTTGATGACAAGGATTTTGTTATTCCTGATAATGTGTATGCTCAGGTAAGGGTGTGGATGGCAGACTTTCTATGGGATGATAGTGCTTATTACGAGCTCGATAATGCCTCCGATCCGCTTATGCAGAAAGCTATCGAAGTAATTAATTCAAGACAATTTGATAAGTTAAAGATTAAGTATTAGCACTCACTAACTCAGAATTATTTTTTTAGAACATCAAAGAATCATCTTGGTTATCTTTAGAACAAAATAGAAAATCTTGACACCGAGAGAAGAAATAGAACAACTCCGAGAAGCATTAGACGCTTCCCCTAACAACGAAGTACTCAGAATGATGCTTATCAAAAAAATGCAACTGCACCCTGAGTATCAGAAGGAATTAGAATCAGAACTACAGCTAGCCCTCAAAAACAACCCACATAATCTGGAGCTGAAATACCTTCTTATAAAATCATACTATAATCAAGGTAAAAAATCCACTTGTATAGTCGTCGCAGAAGAAATCGGTGACAATGATAAGATGCCCGAAGATGTTCAGGTCATTATTGCCAGATGCTACCTGAGCGAAAACTCCAATCAAGAAGCACGAAAAATATATCAAAACATTATTTCACGTAATCCACAATTTATAGATGACGAACTAGATGAAGCCTTCAGGTCCAAAACATCATACGAGGATGTAGATGACCAAATTGATAGTGCCTTTTTCTCCAAACCCGACATTAATTTCTCTGATGTCGGTGGTATGGAAGAAGTCAAACGAGAAATAGATCTTAAAATCATCAAACCCCTCGAAAACGAAGAACTATATAAAGCCTACGGCAAAAAAATAGGCGGCGGTATATTGTTGTATGGTCCTCCAGGGTGTGGAAAGACATTTATTGCCAGAGCGACTGCTGGAGAAATTAACTCTAATTTTATCAATGTAGGATTGGATGATATACTGGATATGTGGCAGGGTAATAGTGAGAAAAATCTACATAATTTCTTTGAGCTAGCCCGTGAGAATAAGCCCTGTGTTATTTTCTTTGACGAGGTCGATGCCTTAGGTGCTAAAAGATCAGACCTGAAAAATTCCGTAGGCAAAAATGTAATCAACCAATTTCTGGCCGAGCTAGATGGTATAAGTGCAAGTAACGATGGTGTCCTCGTCATCGGTGCGACTAATACACCCTGGCACCTGGATACCGCCTTTCGCAGACCTGGTAGATTCGATAGGATTATTTTCGTACCGCCACCTGACGAAAAAAGTAAAGAGCACATCATAAGACTAAAACTAAAAGACAAGCCACAGGATAATATAGATTACAAGAAAGTCGCTAAGAACACACCACACTATAGTGGCGCAGACATCAATGCGATGATAGATATCGCGGTAGAAAAAATTCTGGAAGAAGCCTTCGCTACTGGTACACCCAAACCGATAACGACCAAAGATCTAATAGCCGCATCCAAAAAACATAAGGCCAGTACTAAAGAGTGGTTTACCACAGCCAAGAATTACGCCTTATTTGCCAATAAATCTGGCATATACGATAACATACTCAATTATCTGAAATGAACCATGAAGGTCTCGTAGATCGAATCAACATACTTCTGTCTCAAAACCGCATTTCAGAAGCGAAAAAATTATGTGAGACAATATTAGAAAGGGATCCAGAAAATGAATTTTATAAACTAATTTTTGCAAGAATCATTTTCATGGAAGGCAACCATGATGAAAGTAGAGAAATAACAGAGCATCTACTTACAGAAGATCCAGAAAATATTTTAGCTCTTCACCTGTCTCTAGACATTGATCTTGCGGACAAAAAAATAGATAAAGCCGAATCTAAGGCTGGGAGAATTATAGAGATGTTGCCAGAAGACCCCAGCTCACATCTGGCAATGGTACAGGTCAATATGGTGAAACGTAATTATGACCAAGCGCTCATATCTATCAATAAATCATTAGAGCTAGATGCGGAGAATGTGGATGCGCTTAACTATAAGATCGTCATAGATCGTATTCTCGGCAACCAAAGTCAAGCCACCATAGAAGAAGCCCTAGAGCTGAATACAGAAAATCCATCGACTGTCGCTAATCATGGTATACAATTACTACAGGAAGGAAAGGTCAAAGAAGCACTAGAACGATTGGGCTATGCGCTCAGTCTAGATCCCAGCAACACCATCGCCCGATACGGAATGCAAGAAGCCCTAAAATCGAAATTCTGGTTGTACCGTATGTTCTTTAAGATGAAAATGATGGCGGCCAGATTATCGGGTAGGACTCTATGGATTATTCTACTGGGTAGTTATTTAGGCTTACGCATTCTTTCAAAAATTGCACAATCCAGTCCAGATTATGAATCTATACTCTTTCCTTTAGTTTGTGCAATCGGTATGATCTTTATGTTGACTTGGATACTAGATCCTTTGATGGACTTATACCTAATGACAAATAAATATGGAAGACACTTATTAGATAAAAGGGAAAAGCAATCTGCTTATTTGGTTGGTTCGTCACTAACGTTTTGCGTCATATTTGCTGCTCTTTACTTAATATTTGGAAAATTTCAACAGCTGTATTTAGCATTAACTTTTTATGTAGCTATGATTCCCTTTAGTTCTTTCTTGTCACCTACAGATAAAGACACAAGAAAGATACTGGTAGTTCTTATGGGCACCCTATTTATAACAGGAATAATAAGTAGTATAATGAATTCTAAGATGTTCTTTGTATTCCCATTTGGAGTGTTCTTCTACCAGTTTATCATCAATGGGATATTAATCAAAGAGAACGCCAGAGTTTTTGATTAGGGCATAACTTAATATATCAATAGTGGATTCTCCAGAGACTTGATGATGCTTTTGGTAAAGCTCTTATTGAGAAAGTTAAGGTAGTCCCCTTTATTTTTATGATGGAGTACAAAGACTGTATTACTGCCGCAATCTTTAGCTAACTGCTTGAAAGATTCGTTGGCATTAGAGCTATAGATGCATTCTACATTATCGTGTATCTGGTCTTTTCCAAAATGTATATAACGGACATGCGTTTTATCAAATCGATCAAAAATTCCAGCTCTATCAAAATTATTATATGACGATAATGTATCGATAAAGCAAATCAGATCGAATATTTTATCATCCTCTACATCAATATAAGAAGGCAACACGAGCACAGGTATCTCCAGATTATCTATTATCCAATGTGTATTCCTACCGTTCATGATAAGCTCCATATTCGTTTTCTTGCAAGGGTTAATGATCAATAGATCATACCTCTGAAACGATATATGTTGCTCCAGTTTTTTCTTATAGTCTCCCTCGAGGAGATGAGAATTGACTAAGGCACTTTTTTGCAATTTGTTTTGTAGATACTCTTCGACCGTATTTTCTAGTGTCGCTATCATACGGACCTTACTTTTCCGCTCATTTTCCTCTATCTCTCTGAATGTATCACGCGCATGACTAGGTCCTTTACTATCTATTGGTTTTCTTACATGGAATATATCAACGAATATCTCAGAGTCTTCTATCGCTGATAGAAAATTGCAGAGTTTTTTACAGAGCTTGTCTACATTTTCTTCGTTCTCCAGACTTATAAGTATGCGCATATACGTAGTTGGTTATTATTTATAAAAATAAAATCTATCAGCGATGTCTACTTTCTTTAAATGCTTGATTCAATAATTTATAATCCAGATTGCCCTCATTGACCTTGAGATGGTCCAAAATAGTGAGAGCCTTTGATATTTTCAAATCTGGATTCTTCACCTTATCCACCATATAGATAAGACTACGCTTTTTACCATCTGATAATGCCTCGAAATATTGCAAACCCAGATCATCCGTCATGAGTACTTCTTCCATTTCTTCTGGCATGTGCATACCATATCTAGAAGTATCCTTCTCCAGTTTGACTTCTACATCTTGACCCAATAATAGACCTAAGGTCTTCATCTTGGGTTTGCTGAGCATAATAAAATAGCCTCCTTGGCCATCGGGCATGAATCCCGCATGGAAATACTCATTATCGTTGATCGTACAGAGTACTCTTTTATTACCATCAGCGGAGAGCTTTTCGTATGCTTTCTGCGGGACTTTTATATGAATGCTCCATAATCCCTCTTCAAATTTTTGTACCCTCGCCTTAAAGTTCATATTCTTGATATAAAATCTAAAAATAATAAGATGTTGAATCTGGACGAACTTTGGATTGGGGATTTAGTACAAATAATATCGACGGGTAAGGTCGGAAAATACGAAGGACAAACGAAAGATGGAATGGTCAAAGTCAAGCATTATAACAAACTATTACTAACAAGGCAAGACGATCTCCGTAAGTATTACGCAAGCCAAAAAGAAGTAACAATAGAGATAGAGGATGTAGAAAAAGAGACTCCTGCTATTATAGAAGATGTCATCGATCTACACATAGATGTACTCAACCCCCAAATAGAAAACGAAAGACCTGAAAGAATACTTGATTATCAAATCAAAGCCTTTGAAAAGTATCTAGGTGGCCTAAAAAAATCGGTCATCAATGAAGCCACTATTATACATGGCAAAGGAGAGGGAGTCCTCAGTGGACATATCCTGTCTATCATCAAAAATGACAAATCCATAAAACATTATGAGGTGATCAATAACGGCGGTGCAGTACGTATTCTAATCTAATAGGATACTACCAAATGATACATCCCGATTATCATAGATACCGAATATGACCTTGCTCTGATCCGTATCAATGAGTCTGAGCGGAAATATGGCATCAACCTCTCTATCTGTAAATAATGTCTCCTGAAAATCCACACGACCAGAACTATCAAAGTAGACGATATCAGTAAATATATTACCCTTCCGATCTAATAACTTGGCTTCCTTGCGAGTCTTGTTATCATTGAATACAATAGCTTGTCTTTTATTACCTCTGAGCACTCTGAAAGAAGTCAAACTCTCCATACGATCCTGAAACCGACGAGGAATAATCTGCAATTGGTTGAGGGTGTAATCTGGTGCAAAACTTACGACAATCAGATCATGGGTGTTATATATATCTATCCTATTATTGAATGCAGGATTGAATCGGTTAGAAAAAGTATTGATTCTATTGATGTCATTGAAGTCATTAGTTTGCCTCACATAAGAGTCTTCTGCTATAAACGCAATCGTCCCATCATCGAATCTGAGCCAATCTTTGATTTCGACATTATTAGGGATTAGCTTTTTGACATCTTCTGAGAAATCATTTAGCTCTTGTGATTGCGTTTCTAGGTTAGTAGAAATATTGGTCAAGAAAACACCATCTAATTCATTTCTCTTCTGCCCATCCGTATAGAATCCTGATATTGATATTTGGTCTGGTCTATCTTTGGAGATAAAGAACCCAGCTTCGACGACACCCGTTCCGTCACTGGTTTCTACCTTATACTCTTCTATGGCGTTTTGGTCTACTCGATATACATAATAATCGTAGCGTGGAAGATTTTTTACCTTGATGGACTTGACCTTTCCGCCGACCTTATTTTTTCTATTTTCAGCACCCAGTATATATATTTTGCCTTCGTCAGAAAGTAAGATGTCTTCTAGAGTAAATCCTTCTCTGGAGAACTTGTAGTCATAAGAGATAAACCACTCCTTTCTCATCTTGCTATCATATACGGATAGAGATATGACATCCTTCTGGCGATAATCAGTAGGCTCTATAATATTGACAAAGGCGATATAGTTGCTATCCGGACTTATATAGGCACCTCCATTGGTTTCATCATTTCGGTAAGAGTTGAAACTACTGAGGACTCGTTTTCGTGATAGATCTTTGTATGAGTCATAGTGCAGCTCTATTGGTTTGCCAAAAAAGCCATCCTGGTAATCATACTTATACAAGACCCATTCTCGGTGTTTGTCTATATACTCATAAGCAAACAAGAAAGTATCCTTCGGCGTTTTGATTATGTTCTGTATGATAAAATCTCTGTTCTTACCAAAGTCTCTTATTTCCTTTTCTTTGATAAGCCTATGGTCGAGACTATATTTTTGTAGTAATTTCTTGTTAGGGATACCTGCAAGTACAAAATAATGGTCACCTACGATCCCCAGAAAATCGTACCGTGTGTTATTACCTAAAGCCTTTCTCTCGTAGTCGCCCCAGATAACATCAGATTGAGCTAAGAGTATTGTATTACCGAGAAAGAAGAAAAGAATGAGTTGCAAATATATTTTCATCTATAAGACCATTTTCACATCCTTTAATTTAACGAAGTTATCCGACTAAAATATGTGAAAATGGTCTTAAGAATAATCTAAAATATATTGTTGAGTTTGACTTCTTCCACTTGTTTCCAAGGGATATAGGTAGGGTCTCCATTCTTATCGAAAACCAATATACCGTCATTTCTTTCGTTTACATCGACCTTATCTTCTAGTATATATTCACTTCCGTTCTTGAGCAATACTTTTGTTTCTTCTCTATTAAGCGGTATGATGCGATCTATATTATTAAATGGAATCATATACTCTAGATCATCCACCTTACCATCTAACATTTCCAAAGTATACCTCTCATCCAGATCATAAATGAGTTCTCCCGAATACACATCTCCCAGAACGTCAGTTATAGTACCAGTAATTTTATTCTCCCCTTTAAAGTCTTGGTAGGATAAGCTCATGTTAGTCGGTGCTGCAGAAAAATCTACACTCTCAAACTCATTCCACTCTATATCCACGCGACCAAAATCTGGAATATTGACTATAATTCCTCTATTTCTCTTATCGACATCATTAGACCCAGTGAGGCGAAAAGATCTTCCTGATTTTAACTCTACATCGCAACCTCTATATGTGCTTTCTATGGACTTGATTTTAGAGAATTCGATATCTAGCTCTCCATCATCCGTATCCCCATTGAGTTCGTCATGCGATAACCTCTCATCGTGATCCCACTGTACGAATCCTGTGTAAGATTCCCTATGCGTTTTGACCGTGCCATATAATGGATCACCCCAAGAAGATTCCATGCCACTCGGCGTCGGCATAAACTCCACCTTATCTATATGCTCCCACTTTAGCTTGATATTACCTATTTCTTCGTCTCTTATTTTTACATCCTCTCCTATATCATTAGACCCACCCTGTACCATAATTTCTTCGCCGTTTTTTAGTTCTACGACGACTTTGCTTCTTCTGAGCAGTTTAAGAGACTTTATATCTCCGAATTGGCAAGAAAAAGTATGTGTATGGTCTTCGTCATGATAAGAATTATTCCAACTAAGGATTTTTATATTACTCCATTTGGAGCTATAGGAATTTTTATCTTTTTCGTTGAGCTCATCTATTTCTTCGTCAGATAACCATTTTAGATTATCATTTTTGGGCTTGGATGAGTTAAAGTGATCAAACCAAAAAGCCTCTTCTTTGCCCCATCTGATTTGACCTTGATAAGTCTCACCTTCGTGAGTGGTAATCTTACCGTAGATCAGATATTTATTGTAGTCCGTATTTAATTGATTAGGAATACTTGATATCATAAGAGAATTGACAAGAGCCAAGACAACAACCGATAGCATTTTTGAAAACATGACTTCTATATTTTGTTTGTTAAATCTGTCTTAAAAATCTATCAGATATTCTTATAAATAAAGTCACTTATGATAAACTGGCATCTGATCTATCTGAATCGGGCAAGATTAGGTTTCGTCTTTTTATTATTCATTATTTTTAGACCAATTAGAATTAAAAATCCTTAATGATGAAAAACTTATACTTAATACTCATACTCTTCTTAATTGCTGGAAATTATCAGGCTCAGGATGTCGAAGAAGAAACTGTCGAAATCGTCGATATTATAAAAAAACATGGCATAGATAACTCGGAGGTTATGGATATCGCGAGTTGGATTACTGACATCTATGGCCCTAGACTTACTGGCTCGCCTATGCTTGATAAAGCCACCGAATGGGCACAAGGTCAACTGAAAGATTGGGGAATGAAAAATGTCCATCTGCACGAGTGGGGACCATTCGGGCGAGGATGGGAACTCACCCATTTTGAGATGCATGCTAATAGTCCGTCTTACTGGCAAGTAATCGCTTACCCTAAGGCCTGGTCTCCGTCAGTCAGTGGCAGTGGTGATATTATCTACCTAGATGTCAAGGAGGAAGAGGACCTAAATAAATACAAAGGAAAGCTGAAAGGGAAATTCGTCATGATGGATACCATCAGGGAGGTCGAAGCACCTTTCGAGGCGAAGGCGAAACGCCATGACTCAGAGTCTCTCCTTGACTTAGCCAATGCTGGCGCTCCGACACCTAGACCAAGAAGGCGTAATAGAGCTGGCGGATTCTCACTCAATAAGAAGATCTGGCAAATGCTCGAAAAAGAAAAACCAATAGCCGTACTCGATAGATCTTACAAGGGTGACCTAGGGACCGTATTCGTCTCAGGAGCGCGCACAGGCGAAGGTAGAGCTAGAGATAATGACCAAGCCGTTATCCCTCAGATGACGCTCTCGGTAGAACACTATAATCGCTTGCTAAGAATGTTACATAAGGGCATCACCCCAAGTCTAAGTCTAGACCTCAAAACAAAATATACCAATCCCGATGGAATGGAACATAATATCATTGCCGAGATACCAGGTACGGATCTGAAAGACGAAGTGGTCATTTTTGGGGCACACTTTGACTCGTGGCACACAGGTACAGGCGCTACTGATAATGGTGCGGGATCATCCGTCATGATGGAAGTAGCGAGAATTCTCTTAGAGACTATTAAAGAATCAGGCATACAACCTCGCCGAACTCTAAGACTGGCTCTATGGACTGGAGAAGAACAAGGACTCTACGGCTCTAGAAGATATGTTGGTGATCATTACGCAGAGTTCGCAGAAAATGGCTGGACACCTCAAGCGCTCAAAGAAGGTCAAAAAACCGTCAGCGCGTACTATAATCTAGATAATGGAACAGGAAAAATCAGAGGCGTATACTTACAGGGTAATCAAGACGTCGCTCCTATTTTCAGAGAGTGGCTTGATCCTTTTGAAGAAATGGATGCCTCTACTTTGACACTAAGTAATACAGGGGGTACAGATCACTTACCATTTGATGGTGTCGGTATCCCAGGTTTCCAATTCATTCAGGAGCCGATGGCATACTTTAGTAGGACGCATCATTCTAATATGGATAACTGGGATCATCTGGTAGGAGAAGACTTACAACAAGCGGCGACAATCATAGCTTACTTTGTCTGGCAGACATCCCAAAGAGATGATATGTTGCCACGTAAAGCGATTGACATAGATCTAATGGAAAAGTAGTATGTTAAAAAATAAATTATTAGTGCCAAAAGGGAGAGCGGATGCTCTCCCTTTTTTTGTGTTTAGGCTTCCCTATTGTTTTAAAAAGTTAACAATCATGCTTTCAAATGTATTTTTATGATTATTGCTTTTATATAGGCATTCTGAATTACTAAATTGGAGACATGGCTTCACGAACTATTGACAATAAGCACTTTCTTATTTCTATTATTCTCGTTTTTTTGACATCGCAAGGTCATGCTCAGAATAACTCCATACTAATAGACTTTGGCAATATTCCATCACTAGCCCCGTGGAATAATATAAGTAATCACAACTCAGGATCTATTAATGGAATGATAGATGCCTATGGTCAAAAGACAAATGTGAGTATTAGCGTCATTGACTCTTTCTCTTATATCAATACCAACGGCACACAAAGTCCCGACCCTCAATTGAACTTAGTAAGCACCGCATCAGGTGATAGCTTTTTTGGCAACACAGAAGTATTCGAAAATGAAGTGCAAACTTCTGGTGCAATTCGGATATCCAATTTAGATACCGCAACTCTATATACCTTCAAGATATTTGCTTCTAGATTAGCTAGTGATAATAGAGAAACGCAATACATAATCAAAGGACGTGACATAGACACAAGCTATCTCAACGTCTCCGACAATAATAGTGAAATCATAGAGATATCGACTTACGCAAGTCAAGAGGGCACTGTAGACATTATAGCATCCGAAGGTCCACGTAACAATAATACCTACGGCTTCTTCTATCTAGGGGTACTCGTAATAGAATATGAGGATAAGGAAATTCCGAAATCTCTCAGTATCGCATACCCCAACGGAGGCGAACATTGGCAAGTAGGAAAAGAAGTGGATGTCGTTATTAATAGCACGACACGACAATCTGCCATTTTGGAATATTCCGTTGATGATGGTAGTAATTGGTCTACTATAGATACGACCAATATTTTTCAGAATATATATCCCTGGGTAATCCCAGACACACCGTCCAAGAGTTGTTTACTCCGAGTTACATCAGATAGTCTTAGGGCAGTTAGCTCGACGCATTTCGAAATATCTGGCTCTCAGGATTCTTGCAAAGTTGTCGTCATCGGATCATCTACTGCGCAAGGTGTCGGAGCTTCTGTACCCGATAGTGCCTGGGTCAACAGATTTCGATATAAGTCGTATCAAAAAGACACTAGAGTCATCGTAGAAAATCTTGCACGAGGTGGATATACAACCTATCATATATTACCGACGGATAACGATAGAGGCGAAGAAGTCGGAATATCGGTAGATACTCTAAGGAATATAAGTAAAGCTCTTTCCAGAGAGCCATCCGCCATTATAGTCAATCTCCCATCTAATGACGCTGCAAATTTCTTTTCAGTAGAAGATCAAATGACAAATTTCAGACTAATGGAAAGAGAAGCGACAGATAAAGGTATCCCTATCTGGGTATGCACCACTCAGCCGAGAAACTTTTCTAATAATGCACAAATAGAACTGCAAGAGATTGTAAGAGACTCTATAATAAATTACTTTGGTAGTCACACCATAGATTTTTGGAATGATATATCGGACACTGACGGTAGGATATCACCTGATCTTGATTCTGGTGATGGAGTCCATCTTAATGACAAAGGGCATCTAATACTCTCTGATAAAGTCCTTAAGGCAAATATCGCTGATCAAGCCTGCATGAGAACAAACACGGGTGTCTCTTATAATGACAATAATGAAAAATTAATACAAGCACAGGTCTGCCCTAATCCATATCAAACTTCTTTGTTTCTGGAAATAGAATCATACACCTCCGGCAAATATGATTATTCTATTATCGATGCAACGGGTAAGGAATTGTTTAGGTCTGTAAGTCAAAATCTGAAGAAGGGTAACCAACGTGTAGAAATGCAGCCCGCGAGTTGGAATGTGAAGGTTCAACAAACAAATTATCTCCAACTCCGATGTACTACCAAAAATGGGATTATAGAAAAAGTTATTCCTCTGATACAATTATAATTCGTTGGTCGTGGCCCGATTAAAAATAAATACTGACCCTAAAGCAAAAGTCAAACTGGATGAATATCCTAAGAAAATCAATGAGAAAATAACTGCACTCAGAAAACTCATTATCGAAGTTGCAAAAGAAAATAGTAGTATATCAGAAATAGAGGAAACACTCAAATGGGGAGAACTAAGTTACATCTCACAGCACGGTAGCACACTAAGAATAGACTGGAAAGAAAAGAATCCGACACAATATGCCCTGTACTTTAGCTGTACAAGTCAGCTTGTCCCTACTTTCAAAATAGTTTTTGGTAACACCTTTATGTACGAAAAAAATAGGGCAATAATATTCGATCTTGATGAAAGCCTGCCAAGACAAGAACTTAAAAAATGCATCGAGGCGGCGTTAGTATACCATAAAGTCAAAAAATACCCTTTACTCAATTTAGCATAAAAGATGTCAAAACAAAGTATAACCAATCTTTGCAAATATAACCTCTGGGCTAATCAGAAAATTGTCGATTGGCTTAGACCAATGGACCAGAGTGTTATCGATAAAGAAGTTCAATCCAGTTTTAGTTCTATACATGCCACTATCCAGCATATTCATAAAGCACAGATATACTGGATTAGTTTTCTGTCTGAAATAAAAAGACAAATAAACTGGGCAATGGAAGATCAGTTGGTAACAGAAAGCAATAATCAATTGCTCTCCTCTTCTAATAAATTGGTTGCCCTAGCTGAAGAATATGAAGAAGAAAGTCTTCACGAGATTCTAACAATAAAAAATAAATGGATAAATAAAGATATGCGCCGATACGAATACATTCAGCACGTGGTCAATCATGGCACATATCACCGAGGGCAGATTATAACAATGGCAAGATCACTCGGTATAACAGATAATATACCAGCCACAGAGTTTTTATTCTTCCTCCCAAATAACACAAGTTAAAGATGGACTTACATAGCAAATTATTAGCGGACTTCCTTGATCGTTCTTTATACCAGCAGGCAGAAGAGTATGGTATAAATTACTTGGAACAAGCGGCATCTCGTCATGTGTTCCCTCAGGAAGACGCCATAGAGAACCTCACCAAATTTGAAGAAGAATTACCAGAAGAGATCGGTAACGCTAAGGATATTATTCATTTACTTAATAATTATGGCGCACCAGCCACTTCGACTATTGTAGGCGGTAGATATTTTGGATTTGTTAACGGTGGTGTTATACCCGCCGCTTTGGCGGCTAAAAATTTATCCATATTCTGGGATCAGAACTCTGCAATGCAAGTTATATCGCCTATAGCTTCTAAGTTAGAATCCGTGGTGCAAAAGTGGCTTATTGATCTCTTTGGATTACCTACAGAAACAGTTGCGGGTTTCGTCAGCGGCACTATGATGGCTAACTTCTGTGCACTCGCAGCGGCGCGATATAGAATATTACATAATCAGGGATGGGACGTGACAGAAAAGGGTCTTTTCGGCGCACCACAGATAAGAGTTGTTACCTGCCGAGAAGCTCATTCCACGATTCTTAAATCCATCTCGCTAATGGGCTTGGGTAAGGGTAATATAGAGTGGGTAGATGTAGATGAGCAAGGACGAATTATCCCAGAAAATATCCCGGAGCTAGATAACAGGTCCATTCTGATCCTACAGGCTGGTAATGTCAATAGCGGAGCCTTTGATAACTATTCTCAGATATGTAAGAAGGCAAAATCTCAAGGTGCATGGATACATATAGATGGTGCATTTGGACTTTGGGCCGCAGGCACTAGAAGGCTGAATCATCTCACCAAGGATTTTGACCAAGCTGACTCATGGGCAGTCGATGGACACAAGACACTCAATACGCCTTATGATTCTGGCATCATCCTCTGTCGCGACCAATCAGCACTGACCTCTGCCTTACACATGAAAGGTGATTACATCATCATAGGAAAAGAACGTGACGGTATGTATTATACACCTGAGATGTCTAGACGTGCCCGTGTCATAGAACTTTGGGCTGCCTTAAAATATTTAGGTCGCCAAGGAGTAGATCAACTAGTAAGTGGTATGCATGATCGCGCCTTACAATTTGCTCAGGAAATAACTAAGATAGATGGATTTGTAGTACCTAATGATGTTGTCTTTAATCAGGTCATGGTAAAGTGCTCAACAGATCAGATCACAAATAAAGTACTACAACACGTCCAAAACCAAAGGGTGTGTTGGGTCGGGGGGTCGCAATGGAAAAATAGTTCTGTAATACGAGTCAGTATCTGCTCGTGGATGACTACAGAAAAAGATGTAAACTTAACAGTCGAATCTTTTAGATCCGCCTTGCTTGATATTATTTGATCTGGATAACGTTAATGGCTTTCTTACCACGTGGTCCTTGTCCCATCTCGTATTGCACGATATGGTTTTCCTTTATATCATCGTAGGAATCATTAGCATGGACGAATATGGAATCTTTTGTGGCCTTATCCGTGATGAATCCATAACCTTTATCCGAATTAAAGTATTTTACCTTGCCTCTTCTTATAGTTTCTATGACCTCTCTCTGTACAGGAGCTGCACCTAATATTATGTCTTCTGCCTTTATTTCAATTTTTTCAGTGGGATCTGGCTTTTCCTTAGTAAGGTTTCCATTCGCATCTAGATACATTATCTGGTCTTCGAAACTAAGCTTTCCGGCTTGCTCCTTTTCCATTTTTCTTTGTTCTCGACGCTCTAATTTCTCCTTTCTCTTTTTTGCCTTTTTTTTCTCTCTTTCTTTTTTGTTGAATGTTTGCTGAGATTTTCCCATTTAAAATATTGAATTAATAAATAACCGCATCAGAATCCTTTTTCTTCGTCTTCATAATAACCAACACAATCTATGATGAAGAAGTTCGATTTAAGGACAACGAAAGTACTAAAATATATGGGAGTATGCCTATCTATCCAACCAGCTTTTGAATAATGGCGTGCGTTCGGTGCTTACCACGATGTCTGATTCGTTTTTTGGATTAAGTTTGACCTTGACTCTTCCCTTGAAGTGCGGGTGAATTTCACTGATAGAATCGTAATGTGTTATAAACTGCCGATTGAGCCTAAAAAAGTGATTAGGATTTATCAAGTTTTCTATTTCGTCCAAGGTATTGTTGACAGGATATCTTGTTTTACTCTTGTCTAGTATAAATGTCATCTTATCCTCTGTATAGAAATAACTAATCTGATCTACAGCAACGGACTTTATCTTATTGCCTAGCTTACACAAGAATCTTGTCTTGTATTCCTTGGTTGTGCTAGAGAGTAAGGTTTTGAATTCTTCGAAAAGTGATTCGCGATTAGTATCTACCGTTTGATTTAAGGTTTCGTATTTTTTAAGAGCCTGCTCTAGTCTTTCCTTTATAACTGGTTTGAGCAAATAATCTATGCTATTGACCTCAAAGGCTTGGATTGCATATTTGTCATAAGCCGTCGCGAATATGATCGGACAATTAATCTTTACCTCAGAAAAAATACTGAAGCATAATCCATCCGCGAGATGTATATCGCTGATAATAATGTGCGGCTCTTTGTTTTCTTTTAACCATTGTATGGACTCTTCCACAGAAACCAAGGTGTCGAGTATCTCTATTTGAGAATTTATTTCTAATAATACTTTCTTTAATTTTTCAGCCGCCAGTGCCTCGTCTTCTATGATTAGGATTTTCATTTTGATTGTATTGGTTGGGTTTTCGTATTTATTCTTCTATCTCCAGTAATGGTAATCTTACAGAAAAGAAGTTGTCGTTATCATCTATGCGGACAGGTATATCTGTAAAAAATTCGTACCTATTCTTGATGTTATCTAGTCCCGTGGCCTTTCTCTCTGATCTCATGTATTTTTTCACTTGCTTATTATTCTCTATCTCGATATAATCTTGAGAATCTCTGACTTTTATTGTTAGCGGTTTTTCTTTGGTGGCAATATTATGTTTGATAGCATTCTCTATAAGCATCTGTATGGATAAGGGAGGAAGTGCCTTCGTGCCTGCATCAGTACTCATGTCAATATCAAAAAAAACACTATCCTCAAATCTGATCTGTATCAAGTAGATATAAGACTGGATTAGTTTTATCTCCTCTGATAGCGTCGTAAGATCAGAATATTCCGATTTCAATATAATACGATATACCTCCGCGAATCTATCTAAGTACTCTCTGGACAATTGAGAATCTTTCTCTATGAGCGAAGAAAGTATGTTAAGGTTATTAAATAAAAAATGCGGATCAAGGTGATTTTTCAGATTCATCATTTGAGACCTTGCATTTTCTTTTTGCAGTCTTTCGCTCTCCAGATCCGCTTTACGCCAAGCTCTTAAAAATTTGAATCCAAAAAAAAATGAAAACAAAGGCAGCAATAAAGTCGCACCATATATATTCATCAATATGATCTGATTAGCACTAGGCGGTGCTGCGGTAAACTGAGATTTGATCAAGTTATAGCCTAGGTTAATTATTACCAGAGACAAGCCTGTACCTATTATCATCTGAACAAAAAATCGCCAGATGGGATAAGATTTCCAGGATAAAAATCTATTAAGTACGGCATTAAGTAGAAAATTGATTATCGCAATAAAAACCAATGTGGTTGCCAACCATAAAATGGTCAGCCATGTCTGATAACTATTGCTCTCCGTATTGTAGTGGTAAAGGGTACATAGATAGAAGCCAATAAGTATAGCCGCCACAACGAATGAAAAAATCCAAAGTGGTCTGTAAGACTTTTCTTTTGAGATGAAAGAAATAGTCATACTCTTACTTAATCGTTATCTCATCTACATCGTCCCACTCTATATGTATAGGTTTTTTACTTCCATCTTTGAATATGAGGATACCATCATTTCTAGAGGTGACGTCATGTGTACCACCCAGTAATAATGATTCTCCATCATTCAATATGATCTTAGAGTAAGACCTGTTCTTAGGAATAATTTTATCTATGTTTCTTATAGGAATAGAATATACGCCATAATCATCTTCACCTTCTATCATTTCCAGTTCCCATATTTCGTCTATATCATAGACGATCATACCAGAGTATGTATGTCCATCAAAAGTTAGCACCTCCGCATATATTCCTTCGGGAGATTTGAATTCGTTATATGCAATACCATCTCCAGATGGACTAGAAAAATCCACATGGGTTACATACTTAAAAGGTATCTCTATTTCACCGACATCCTTCATATAGATGGCTATACCTCGGTTGTCATTATCCACATCATTACTACCAGATATTTCTATTACTCTTCCAGACCTAAATGTAATATGAACCCCTTCGTCCAATTTCTCAATAGTAGAAATGTTTTCGAAAGGTATCTCTTTGTTGCCGCTAGAAGACTTACCGTCAAGTATATCTTCGTGCAGTCTTTCGTCTAGGTCCCATTTTATATATCCTGTATATGTTCCTCGTCTTCTTGTATGTACTGTACCATATATCGGTGCTGAGAACGGGTTGCGTATATCCGAAGGGGCCTGAGAGAAATCTATTCTATCTATTTTGTTCCAATCCAACTTGACTCTTCCCAGTTCGTAATCATACATATAGATTCGTGTGCCAATATCGTTAGATCCACCATCCAGCTCTAGGTGAGCACCATTTTTCAATACAAGATCTACTTTACTCCCTGACCGCAACTCCAAGGATCTAATGTCACCAAACATGCACTTAAATGAATGTGTGGTTGTCTTATACTTATCCTCCCAAATACTTGATAAATCCCAATCGAAATCTATCCATCGGCTTTTTTTAGCCTTATTAGGTGATTCTATATTCTTATTGCCCTTCTTAATAGAATTGAATATGTCATGCCAAAATACCTCTTCCTTACCCCAACGCATGAAACCCGTATATTCTTCACCACTTTCGGTCGTTATTTTACCAAATATATATTCTTGATTATTCTGAGCCTCTGCAGATGTAATGCAAAAAAACAGGAGGACTAAGATGCCCATGACGATAATACGATAACTCACTCTATGCTCATTTTTATAATTAGAATAAATATCTGGGGTCTTGGTATGCGAATCAACCTTAAAATACTGAAAATGGATAAATCAAGGTTAAATCGGACAAGCTAATCCACCAGACGCATAATCCAGAGTTTCTAATCACTACATATTACATTATATGGTTATATAATAATCTATATTTACAGTAAAGAATAGAATATTGAAAGGAATAACTACCCTCCTTGCAGCAGTTTGTATATGTTGTACAGGAATCTCTCAATCAGGATTCCAGTTTTATACGGGAATAAGTACGGCCACTAATAACAATATATCTGTTACGCCAGATGGAACATCTCATACAGGGTTTCATTTCGGTGCAGATGCTAGGTTGGCTGGAGAAAAAATGTACTTTATTGTCGGTCTGCAATATCACAAAATTAACTTCGAGCCAAAATCAGAAACCTCATATTTCTCAGTCGACCCATCCTTTAATTGGACCAAGCTCAGAATAGGTCTAGGTTATTCTGTATTTAATATTACCCCTGATATCATCTTTAGAGGTAAGTCACTACTGAGCATTGATCTGATTAACGGTGTACCACTCAATGGAGGATATATAGATGCACCGTTGAACTCAGGTGTGGCAGGTGTCAATCTGGGGCTTGGACTCGATATTTATAATTTCACTTTGGATATCGACTACGAAATAGGTCTCCTCAATGCTGTAAACATGGTCGATGATACCAAGTATGATTTTATAACCTTGAGTATCGGATATTTACTTTAATAGATTATTATTTTCTGGACCCCTATTAACTCAAGGCCATTTAACACATGGACAACATAAGCACCTGCTGGTAGATTCTTGGTGTTAATGCTATAGTTACTTTGGTCTGATCCAGATGTCACTTTTTGTCCCATCATATCTAACATGGTATAATTAAAAACTTTACCCCCATCAGATTTCACTATTACTTGCACATCGGAGCTTCTAAAGACTCTAATTTTATGCTCATTATCTGATAATTCTTGAGTGCTCGTGGTAAAGTAATTACAATTATAAGAGCTAGGGAAAAACTCGATTACTTCTTCTGATGGTTCCAACTGGGCAGAAGGAATAGTGAGATAACCTTCTGGATACTTTTCTGATCTGAATATATAGTACGAGTTCTCTATCCCATAATCCCATACCATCTCACCATCAGTAGTTATCTCAAAGAGTCTGTTCGTCTGTCCTACTGTAACATATATGTTCCCATTTGGCATAACCTTAGCACCAGAGGTATAATCTGAGCTAAAGTCTACCCCTTGGGTAATTCTATTTATCCTTATGGGTTCTTCTGTTGTCATAAACATAGAGTCCGAAGACAAGACAAACTGATTTTGAGAGTCAATCATGGGGTCTATAATTTCTACTGAGCTGTATGGCGGCCAATCTCCAGAATTGAGCTTATTATTAAAGATCATGATTTTACCCTTGTGCTCTCCATGTTTTATCCAGTTAGGATTATGCTGAAAATATAAATAACGGCTGCGCACATTACCACGTCCATAATTCTCTGGATTCCCCCATCGGAAGAGTATATCCCCTCCCTTATTATAATTCCCTCCTGATCCACTACGAGATTCTTCCATCGAGGTAGAATGATCTATGAGTATGACCTCACCCATTTTTCTTACACTCAGAGCGATAAGGTCCAGATCTGGATTGTAGTCCATGCCGTTAATCATAAATGTCTCAGAACTTGTCCAGTCAAATGTCTGTATCGCATCCATGTCTAGCTTATGAGGGTTAGCCTTCACGGAAGCATAGTTTGTTAGGATAGAATCTCTTTCTTGTATGATATGGTCTTTGATATTCCACATCCATACTATGCTATTGAGATTAGGGTCGATTTCTACAACGACGTCCATCCATCTCGGAAATCCCTGAGTTACGTCATAACCTAAATCAACAAATTCGCTCCGCTCTAATACTTCTCTTCCCAGACAGAGATAATTTCCATTCGGTAAGATTATGACTTCGTAGTCTAGTATAATATTTCTTATATCATAATTAGTGATGGATATGATATCATCATCCCAGTCTCTATGCCACACCGCGTTATCTTTCATGTATATAATACTTCCATCAGCCAATAATTTGACATGATTATCAGTGTTGCTTACATTCCATTGATTGATTATATAACCACAATTGTCTATAAGGTAAGTGCCTATAGCATTCTCCAGTAGAACATATCCAGACAGGGCATCTTTTGTATTTAGTTGAATGCCTTTCTGCGCAAAGGTGAGTCCTGAATAGAACAAAATGAAAGTTAAACACTTGATTTTCATACTTTAAATAACGAAAGAATTTACTTGACACTCAAATAAATTTTACAATACAAGCAACGAATACCCGATTTTCTGCTTACTTATATTGAGGCTGACACTAAACACCTAGTATCTAAAATAGATTGGATTATTAGGTTAATTAGTGGTAATTTGAAATTGTTCGACGCTCAATGCCATTATTACAAATGAAAAACCCTTTACTTACATATCTTCTATTATCAGTTGCAGCCGTAGCTTATAGTCAAGTGGAGGATGGGTGTATTTTCATCGACTTCGAGTCTCTTCCACAGAATGACTCTTTGTACGAAGGTCTGATCATCAGCGATCAGTTCGAGGAGGCCTTTGGGCTAACCTTCGAGCTAGAGGGAGGAGGTCATCCTGTACTAGCCGAAATAGGTGCTCCACAGACTGCCTTCGCTGGCCCAGGACCCGGTCAAACACAAGATACACCTGCCCCTGGAGTGGATATGGGAAGGTTCTTTATTACAGATGACGGCGTGTTGGGTAGCAACCTGATTTCACCTCCATTGATTCTTAGGTTCAGTACGCCTATAGATAGTTTCGCAGGTTGCATTGTAGATGTAGACTTTGGAGAAGTGTTCATTTTAGAAGCTAGAGATTCTAATGAAAATGTGCTTGTGACAGATACCTTAAGAGCAGCCGATCCGTTTACAGGGACACCTGCAGATCCTGGTACGGGAGATGGCCTTCTTACTTGCTGGGGATTTAATCTTCCAGGTTGCGAAGGATCAATATATTCTATAAAATTTTCTGGTACTAGAGTCCAAAGCGGTGGTTTTGGATTAGGTATGGATCATTTTAGCTTTTGCTATAGCGGACTAAATGTAGAATTTGCCAAAGAAGAAGTAACATGCTCACAACTCGGCACTATCGAAGTCAGGAACATAGGTCTAGAAACCTATGAATATTCGATGGACGGCGTTAATTATTCACCTGATGGATTTTTCCCCAATCTAGATGCTGGTACATATACTGTTTTCGTCAGAGACAGCGACAATTGTGAGGCACCTGTTGATATCACTATAGAAGAACCACCCCCAAGCGTCTTAGAGATAGAAGAAGTCTCCACCAGCTGTAATGAGGACAATGGCATAATTATGCTCACAGCCATCCCTGATAATGGAGCACAATACTCTATAGATGATGGGACAACTTATAATCCCGCAAGTGAATTTACTGATCTGTCTCCGGGCGAATATCTGGTGAGAATAAAAGATACTTTAGATTGTTACGACTTTGGTAGAGTAACAATATTACCCAGCGTAGAACCCTATATAACAGATGTCTCCAGTACACAGGAGACTTGTAATAACAATAATGGATCTATATCTATAGAGGCAGCAGGAGGTACTGGAAGCCTATATTATTCCGTAGATGGTAATAATTATGTTGCCGAGGACCAAATATATAATTTGGATAAAGGCATGTATACTATTTACGTCAAAGACGAAATGGATTGTATTATTTCCGATGTCATAGAAGTAAGAGAGGCTCCGCCACCTGAGATCACTGGCATCTCAGTGACAGCACCAGATTGCTTTGAGACCAATGGTGCATTAGAAGTGGAATATAGTGGGGGCATTGGAAATCTTTCCGTCTCGCTCGACAACATTAATTATCAAAACGGAAATATTTTTCAATCATTGGGCGCAGGAGAATATACCGTCCACTTACAAGACGAAACTGGCTGTGCTATTTCCGAATCCATAGAAATCAATATTCCATTATGCGATATTTATATTCCTAATTTTTTCTCCCCTTATGATAACGAAAACGATCAGTTCAGAGCATTGACCAATGTAGACTATGGTGTTATAGTACAAGACTATAGAATCTATGATCGTTGGGGTGAGCTTGTCTTTTACTCAGGTCAGTTTTCTATGCATACCGATGAAAGACAATATTGGTGGGATGGATATTTTAATGGAAAACCTGCCGAACAAGGTGTCTACACCTACCTCATAGAAGTCAAACATCCTAATGAAGTAGAGGAATCTTATGCGGGCACATTGACTCTATTGTGGTAAATCCAACAATAGAATTATCCTTTAGACTATTACAGATAATATCCCAGTAGCGACTCCCTTCTTATTAATGTCGCTAAGTTGTACATCTTGGATGCTATTAATATAATGCTCCTCATAAGGTATCTGGACCTTTATATAATTATCCGTAAAACCGACCAGCTGACCCTCATTTTCTTTAGACTCAAATAGCACTTTTCTATCAGTACCCACATGCTGATTATAAAAACGAAGGCGCTTTTTCTCCGATAATAATCTCAATATCGAATTACGGCGTCGCCTCTCTTCCATAGGAACAGGTGCGTCCATCTGAGCGGCGAGCGTGTTTTTTCTCTCAGAATAGGTAAACACATGCAGATAGGACACATCCATTGATTTGATAAAATCAACAGTCTCCAAAAATTGCTCTTCTGTCTCTCCTGGAAACCCCACGATCACATCTACACCGATACAGCAGTGCGGCATAACGCTTTTGATATAGGCGACACGCTCTGTATATAATTCCCTCTTATATCTTCTTCTCATACTCCTAAGTATGTCATTACATCCACTCTGTAAGGGCATGTGAAAATGAGGCATAATGCGCTCCGAGTTGGCAACAAAATCTATAATCTCTTCATTGCAGAGATTGGGTTCGATAGAAGAAATTCTGAATCTCTTTATGTCCTTAATTTGATCAAGCTCTCTGAGAAGGTCTACGAATAGGGCTTCTTTCTTGGGCTTTAGTCCTTCTATGACTTCTGTTCCATTTCCAAAATCACCTATATTGACACCCGTGAGAATAATTTCCTTGACTCCCTGAGCTGCTATTTTGTGGACATTATTGATAATGTTTTCGATGGTGTCACTTCGACTTTTCCCTCTAGCTAGTGGTATCGTGCAAAAGCTACATTTGTAATCACAGCCATCTTGAATCTTTAGAAAAGATCGCGTCCTATCACCGAAAGAAAAAGCATCCACGAATGAATTGACATGATTAATCTCAGTCGCATGATATTGACCTAGGCCCTTGACCGCTTCTAAGCTCTCGACGTGTTTTAGAATATTAAATTTTTCGGATGCTCCTAAAACCAAGTCGACACCGTCTATCTCTGCTATTTCTTTGGGCTTCAGTTGCGCATAACACCCTACTATGATGATACGTGCTGATGGATTATACCTGAGTGCGCGTCTGACCTCATATCTGCATTTCCTATCTGCAAAATCAGTCACAGAGCAAGTATTAAGTATATAGAAATCTGCCCCTTGATCATAAGGCAACACGCTATAGCCCTCTTCTTCAAACTGCCTTCTTATAGTAGAAGTCTCAGAAAAGTTGAGCTTACAACCCAATGTATGAAATGCAACCGTCTTAGGAGTTCCCATAGACTAGCAAAGGTAGAATATCCTTTACTATACTTTGGAAAAATTACTTAACTCTTCTAGCAATTGTTTGGACATCGTCTGATGTTCTGTTTGCTCAGCAAAGATGGCATTGAGTCCTAGCGAAGGGATCATAGAGGTATGAAACCCCCAATTTTTAAATCCATAATGCTCTACTTCTCCTTGCCATAGAATATGGATATTACCATGCCGTGTATCGTCTTTGACCGTATCAAGCAGATTCATAAGGACTTCTTTTTCACCTTCTAGTATCTGAAAGAATTCGCGATCCTTGTAGATCAGGCAACCCGTGATATTAAATTTTTGATTTCTAATGGAAAGTTGATTACTAATCTTGAGCAATTCCTTATTAGTAAACTCCTTAGAGGCTAATGCGGTATGCAGTAGCTCATATTTGACTTTATCCCCTTGCATGTCAGCAATATACAGATATATTATTTATCTATATGACACAAATGCCTACTATTTATATTGAGTTCCGTTTTTCATAACAAAAGAAACCTTCTCAGTTATAGCAATATTCTCCAAAGGATTTTCGTCAAAACCCACCATATCGGCGTACCGTCCCTTTTGTATAGTACCTAATACATCACTTACATTGAGCAAATCTGCTGCGTTGACGGTTGCGCATTTCAGGGCTTCATAATTAGACATACCGACTTCTGTCATATAGGTAAACTCCTTAGCATTCTCGCCATGTGGAGAGACGCCTGCATCTGTTCCGAAAGCAATTTTGACGCCATGCTTGTAAGCCTTAGCAAACGTATTCTGTATCTGTGGACCTATTTCTAAGGCTTTCGGTACGATGATAGACGGATAATATCCAGGTATCTTGGCTTTTTCTGCCACGAACAATCCCGCAGAAATCGTTGGTACCAGATAAGTGCCTCGCTCGACCATGAGATCCATGACTTCTTGTGTCATCTTTGTCCCATGCTCTATACTATGTATTCCTCCTAGGACGGCTCGTTTTATTCCTTCTGCACCGTGCGCATGTGCGGCTGTTACGTAACCGTAGTCTTTAGCCGCAGCAACGACGGCCTCCACCTCTTCGACGGTAAACTGTGGGCCTTGTCCATCTTTAGCCACGCTTAAGACACCTCCCGTAGCTGTAATCTTTATACAGTCTGCACCATTCTTATATCTCTGTCTCACGGCCTTGTATGCATCCTCTACACTATTGATCACGCCATCTTTTGGACCAGGGTTACCCTTCAGATCATCTCGTACACCATTGCTCGGATCGGCATGTCCACCTGTAGTTGCCAGACTTTTTTCGGCAGTGTATATCCTCGGTCCATCGATATCTCCACGAGCAATGGCTTTACGCAAAGAAACATTGACCCCTGTACCTCCTAAGTCTCTGACTGTCGTAAAACCTGCCATCAATGTACGCTGGCAATATTTGACCGCACCCAAGGCCACATCCGACTTATTCATGCTGAACTTTTCCATGTAGCGATTTTTATTGGATTCATGCTCTATGTGTACGTGCATATCCATGAATCCTGGGCAAACATATTTGTCCCTTAGATCTATGACCTGCACGGTATCGGCAGCTTCCTTATAACCCCTTAGTACGTCTGCTATCATTCCCTTTTCTACAACAACCGTCATTTCTTCTTTCACATTATCAGAGGTCATGTCTAATAAGTGTCCGCAATGCAAGTAAGTAGTCTGAGTATAAGAAGAGATGGAAGTGAGAAGTGCTATAACCAAAGCGCATAAATTTTTCATCAAATTGCAGTTTAAAGTATTCAGCAATTTAACCATAAATCCAGCGATCTAAAAAATATGGTAATTATTAAAATAGTGGAGCTAAATGTATAATAGGAAATGAACAATTTACTCCTTAAAAAAGATAACTTGTTAATATAAAGAGCGCCTTACCACCCATCTCCATCCAGTAAATCACCTAAACCTCCCAATAGACTCCCTTCACCTTTTTTACCGAAATAACCTTTGGAATGAGTGAGTATACGATCTGATAGTCTGGAGATAGGTAAGGTCTGAACCCATACCGACCCAGGCCCCGTCAGACTGGCAAAAAATAATCCCTCTCCACCGAATATTGTATTCTTTATACCTCCTACATAGGTGATGTCATAATCCACAGAAGAGGTAAATCCCACTAAACAACCTGTATCCACTCTCAGATGCTCGCCTACTGAAAGCTCTTTTCGGACGATGTATCCGCCAGCATGCAAAAAGGCCAATCCATCACCTTCTATCTTTTGCATAATGAAACCTTCTCCACCAAAGAAGCCACGACCTAGCTTTTTGGAAAATTCTATACCGACAGAAGTGCCTTTAGCAGCGCACAGAAAAGAGTCTTTCTGACATATAATCTTTTGACCATACTGAGTGAGATCTAAAGGGATTATTTTACCAGGATAAGGAGAGGCAAAAGAAATTTTTGCCTTGTCAAAACCAAGATGCGTAAAGGAAGTCATGAAGAGTTTCTCCCCAGTTAATACCCGCTTTCCCGCTCCTAATACCTTGCCCCACAAGGAGTCATCTTCCTTACTACCATCACCAAAAATCGTTTTCATCTCGATATCCTCATCCATCATGAGAAAACTTCCGGGTTCTGCTATGACGGATTCTTGTGGATCTAATTCGATTTCTACGTACTGTAGTTCCTCTCCAAAAATTTGGTAATCTATCTCGTGAGAAGTCATTTTGTTTATATTTTATAATAAACTTCTGACTTATCTCAGACTTATGATATGGTAATAGATAAAAGTCTAAAGAATGACGATGAATAATGCCATAGAAAAAAGTGAGTCACATTTCTCACTACCCATCCTCCAAGGCCGCCGCACCACCAACGATCTCTAATATCTCATTAGTGATGGATTCTTGTCTGGCCTTATTGTAAGATATTTTGAGTTCCTTGAGCAAATCATTGGCATTTTCTGTAGCCTTATCCATCGCGGTCATACGGGCACCATGCTCTCCTGCATTGGTGTCCAAAATGAACTTGTGGAATGTTGTCTGCAAGATGCTCGGTATTAACTCTTCCAATAATCTCTGCTTGGATGGCTCGAATAAATAATCCGCCTTGTGTGACGTATCATTAGGATCAAGCGTGCCCTGTAATTTAGGTACTGGAAGGTACTGGACAGATTTAGGCATCTGCACAGCAGCATTCTTAAACTGACTATAGACTACATAAAAACGATCATACTCTCCTAAAGTAAAATCGTCCATCATCTTACATGACATCGTGGCTATGTTATCATAGCTCATATCCGCACTCAGATTGACATAATCCGTAATGAGGTTGCAGCCCGCGGCTCTCTTCTTCAAAAAATCATAGGCCTTTTTCCCTATGAAAAATAAATCAATAGCACCATCATTTTGATAGCTCTTATTTTTCTCTATAAGTTTGAGGGTTTCCTTTCCTATACTCGAATTAAAAGCACCGGCAAGTCCTCTATTAGAGCTTACGATAACTATACCCATCTTCTTGACGGGTCTTTCGTCAGCAAAAGAGACTGAGGCTTCGCCCTCCACATTACTTAAGATATTAACCATCATGCGATTAAGCCTATCAGCATAAGGTCTCATCTCTGTAATGGCTTGCTGCGCTTTTCTGAGCTTGGCTGCAGATACCATTTTCATGGCTTTAGTGATCTGCTGTGTAGACTTAACAGAACTGATTCTCTCTCTTGTCTCTTTTAATTTACCTGACATCTATACTGGATGATAGTTTTTATACGAATTGTTTAGATATATCCGCTGCAAGATTCTCTACAACCTTAATCGCCTCTTCGTCCAGCTTTCCTTTTCTGAATGTCTCAAGAACATCTGGGTGACTAGACTCTAAGGTCGTCAAAAACTGCTCTTCAAATTCTTTCATCTTATCTACTGGTATATTTCTGCATAAGCCCTTAGTACCAAGGTAGATTATCGCCACTTGCTTTTCTACAGATACTGGCTCATACTGACCTTGCTTGAGGATTTCCACATTTCTCTTTCCTTTCTCCAGTACCGCCATCGTCGCGGCATCCAGATCTGAGCCGAATTTGGCAAAGGCCTCTAATTCTCTGTACTGTGCCTGATCCAGCTTAAGCGTACCAGAGACTTTTTTCATGGACTTAATCTGAGCCGATCCTCCCACTCTAGATACTGAGATACCTACATTAATCGCTGGTCTGATACCCGCATTAAACAAATTAGACTCTAAGAATATCTGTCCATCCGTGATCGAGATAACATTAGTCGGAATATACGCTGATACATCGGCTGCCTGCGTCTCGATAATAGGTAATGCCGTAAGAGAACCTCCACCCTTCACTTTACCAGAAGCCTTTAGTGCTGGAGGTAGGTCATTCATATCATTAGCTATATCGTCATTATCTATAATCTTAGCCGCTCTCTCTAGCAATCTGGAGTGTAGATAGAATACATCACCTGGATAAGCCTCACGCCCTGGTGGTCTTCTAAGAAGTAATGATACCTCTCTATATGCCACGGCTTGCTTAGACAAGTCATCATATATAATGAGTGCCGGTCTTCCCGTATCTCTAAAGTATTCTCCTATAGCTGCTCCTGCGAACGGTGCATAGAACTGTAACGGTGCAGGGTCAGATGCAGATGCGGTAACTATAACTGTATAGCTCATCGCTCCTTTCTCTTGTAACACTTTAGCCACCTGAGCTACGGTAGAGTTCTTCTGACCTGATGCCACATAGATGCAGAATACAGGCTCACCTCTATCATAGAATTCTTTCTGGTTAATTATAGTATCTATAGCGATGGCCGTCTTACCAGTCTGTCTATCACCGATGATAAGTTCTCTCTGTCCACGTCCAATAGGAATCATCGCATCTATCGCTTTGATACCAGTCTGCAATGGTTCGTTAACGGGTTGTCTATAGATAACACCAGGAGCTTTACGCTCTAGCGGCATCTCAAATTTCTCACCACCAATAGGTCCTTTACCATCTAAAGGTTCTCCTAATGGATTGACAACACGTCCCACGAATTCTTCGCCGACTTTTATTGAGGCAATTTTTCCAGTTCTTCTTACCGTACTTCCTTCTCGTATATCATCACTCGCACCCATGAGTACGACCCCCACATTGTCCTCTTCTAGGTTAAGTACAATGGCTTGTACACCATTTTCAAATTCGACTAATTCCCCTGCCTTGGTCTTAGTCAGACCATAGACTCTGGCAATACCATCACCCACCTGGAGTACCGTACCGATCTCCTCTAATTCTGATTCTGATTTGAATCCAGATAATTGCTGCTTTAGTATTGCTGAAATTTCTTCAGGATTAACGCCTGTTGCCATTTCGATTTATTTTAGATTGATTTAATGTATTTATTATCAGAAAACTGTTTCTTAACTTTATTGAGCTTGTGTAGCACACTGGCATCATATAATTTGTCACCTACCTCGATAACAAATCCTCCTATCAGGCTCTCGTCTGTATTTATTTCTATGTCTACCTCGGTTTCCGTTACATTGCTGCTTAGTAGTCTTGACTTAATATCAGCTAATACTGCATCGTCTACCTTAGATGCCGTTGTTAGTTTGACAGAAGTAATCTTGTTGTGTTTTTTGTATTGATCCAAGAAACTATCTACAATTTCTGGAAGTAGATTTTCACGACCCTTTTTAGTTATGATCTTAAAAAAGGACATCGTCGTTTCCGATAGTTTATCTCCAAATATTGCGTTGAAGATGTCTATCTTCTTACTCGGTTTTATAATAGGACTTTTAGATAGTAGCTTTAAGTCTCTACTCTCCATAGCAGCCTTGACGATCGTCATATCCTCCAAAAACTGTGGAAGAATATTTTGTTCTATTCCTAGGTCCAGAAGTGACTTGGCGTATCTATATGCGGCTCTGGTATTGACCATATTAGTTGAGCTGAATTTCCTTTACTAATGTATTGACGAAAGACTCGTGATCTTCTTTCCCTGCCAATTGTTTTTTGAGAATTTTCTCAGCTATTTCTGTCGCCATATTGCCCACTTGATTTTTGACAGTGACCATGGCGGCTTGCTTTTCGTTCTCTATTTCTACTTTAGCTGTTGTCACTATTCTACTTGCTTCTTCTTTTGCTTTTTCCTTTGCTTCTGTCACTATTTTATCTCTGGTCTCTTTGGCCTCTCTGAGTATCTTAGCTCTTTCTTCTCTAGCTTCTGCCAGTATAGATTCGTTCTCCGCCTTTAGCTTGGCCATTTCTTCTCTGGCTTTTTCTGCTTCTCCAAGTGCGGAGGCGATATTATCTTCTCTTTTTTTGAGACCGTCCATCATAGGTTTGAAGGCATACTTGGACATTAGCCACCAGAACAAAAGAAAGATAACCAACGACCATAGTGCAAGACCTGGTGTGGGCTGAAAAGGTGCAAATCCTGATAAGAAAATCATTTATACTTTTTTAGAAATATTATCAATTATAAAAAAGGAACAGCTACTCTGCCAACCGCATTTGGCTGTTTCCTTAACTCTTAGTTGACTCCTGGCACGATGAAGAAAGAAAGTAGAATCGCGATCAACGCAGCACCCTCCATAAAGGCTGCCATCAAGATCATCGCTCCTCTGATATCTCCAGATGCTTCAGGTTGTCTTGCAATAGCTTCTACAGCTTTACCACCGATCTGTCCTAGGCCTATGCCTGCTCCTATTACGGCTAATCCTGCTCCTATTGCTGCTAATGTTCCAACCATTTTTTTATTGATTTATATGAATAAAAATTAATGATGATGCTCTTCTGTTGCAGCACCAATATAAGATGCTGTCAATATTGTAAATACAAAGGCCTGTACAAATGCCACAATCAGCTCTATCGCCATCATAAACATAGTCAACGGTATGGCTAAAGCCGTTCCTGTCAAACTTCCTGGCATACTTTCTCCTGCCTTACCAAAAATGAATATCAAGCCCACGAACGACAATATAGCAATGTGTCCTGCTGAAATATTTCCAGCAAGCCTCAACATAAGCGTTAGTGGCTTAATAAATAGCCCCAAAATTTCTACTGGGATTAATATAATCTTTACAAACCATGGTGTATCTGGAGGCCATAATATGTGCTTCCAGTAGTCCTTATTGCCCTTAAAATTGGTAATTAGAAATACCAAAATTGCCATCACTGCGGTAACCGTAAGTGAGCCAGTCACATTGACACTTCCAAGAAATGGAATTTGTCCCCATAGATTCAATCCAAGAATAAAAAAGAAGATAGTCATCAATAGAGGTAAAAACTTCTCGTGCTTGTCTCCTAAGAACGGAACAGCTACATCATCTCTGATAAACTGGAATACGGGCTCTAAAAATGACTGTACACCACTTGGTGCTTGTCCATCTCTCGTACGATATGCCTTAGCTGCCTTAGTAAATAACCAAAACAAAAACAAACAGACTATTATCATAGAGACCACGTTCTTAGTCGGGCTGAAATCCATAAAGCCAGTGATACCTCCACCAAGTAATCCACCATCCCATATCGTCTTTTGCTCAAGTAAGTATCCCTTGCCATCTATGATAGCATATTTATTTTCTACACTTTTGCCGTCAGCGTTCTTTTTCTTAGCGGTGTCAAATCCTTGTACTTCATATTTATCCATTGAAGCAAAACCATCACACACTATTCTATGAATGTTGCCCTCGTACAGAACATAATCCTTGTACCCATAATGACCATTATCGTGATGACCAGCATCAAACTTTCCAGTTGAAAATACCTCTATCCCCCTTTCTCTGTTATAAATTATTGCTGGGAGAGGGATACGTACCATATCCATGATTGTGAATACGTTAGCATCAGATATGTGATGGATCGCAGTTGCTGCAGGATCATAGCCATGATGCTCTATAACATCAGCGGATGCTCCACAGTCTGTATGAAAATCATTCTTATGATGATCTCCGTCATGATGCCCATGATTATGGTCACCATCATCGGACACATGCGTATGATTATGGTGGTGATGATCTTCACCATGTTTATGGTCATGGTCATGCTGATCCTGAGAGAAACCCAAAAGAGTCAGAATAGAGAGAAATATTGCTAAGCTAAATTTAAGTTTCATCTGGTCTGTGAGACTGTTCTTAAAATTGCTGCAAAGGTATGAAAATGCCCTAGAAATATGGCTCTGATGTACTTTTTTTAAGGCTAAAAGCGCATGTAAAAAATGAAAAAATTTTTATTCTATAATACAGAAAGAACTCTTTCTAAAAATTCTGAATAAACTCTTTCTTGCCAAATGTAGAACACTCTTTTACAAAGCAGACCTATAATCTAAAATCCGCACTTTTATAGTCTTAAAGAGAAATGTTTTGAATATGTAAATTAGCGTACTTCTAATACTTAGAAGAATCAATTCAATTCTTATAAAATCATTATTTCACGAACTAAAAATCACAATTATGAAAAATGTATTTAAACTATTAACAGTAGTTAGTATTTCCCTATTTGTAATGTCGTGCGGAGGGGATGAGTGTAAGACATGTGATGTAACAGATCCTATTTTTGGACTAGAGTTTACCACAGAAGCTTGTGACAACGGAGATGGCACGATTACGATCTCTTCTCTTGGTCAGGATACCATCGTTTCACAATCGCTAGACGATTATGTACGAGAGATAGAATCTTTCCCTAATTCTTCTTGTGAATAATAAGTGCATGCGCACTCCAAAAAATAAAGGGGAAGGTCACAATGTTGACCTTCCCCTTTTGCTTTTCTATCGAGCAATGGCAGTGGCTCGTTTTTCTCTGATGACGGTCACTTTTACTTGACCTGGATATTGCATCTCATCCTGTATCTTCTGTGATATCATATAAGCCAGATCATCTGCAAATGCATCACTTACTTTTTCGCTTTCTACGATTACCCTTAGCTCTCTTCCCGCTTGTATAGCGTAAGCCTTTTGCACACCTTCGTAGCTTAAGGCAAGATCTTCTAGCTCACCTATTCTCTTAAGATAGCTCTCCAATATTTCTCTACGTGCTCCTGGTCTTGCGCCTGATATTGCATCACATGCTTGTACTAGTGGAGATATGATATTATTCATCTCTATCTCGTCGTGGTGTGCACCGACGGCATTGAGTATAACGGCATGTTCTTTTACTTTTTCGAGCATCTGCATACCTAGTAATGCGTGAGGCAGTTCTGATTCTTCTTCTGCAACCTTGCCTATATCGTGTAATAGACCAGCTCTTTTTGCCATTTTGATCTGCTTAGGACTCATGCCTAACTCGGCCGCCATAATGGAACACAACGTGGCAGTCTCTATGGAGTGTTTAAGCAAGTTTTGACCATAAGATGATCTGAATCTCATACGACCGACCATCCTTATTATGCTTGGATGCAAGCCATGTATATCCAGATCTATAACCGTACGTTCTCCTATTTCTTTGATCTGCTCTTCTAATTGTTTTTTGACCTTAGCTACAGTCTCTTCTATTTTGGCTGGGTGAATTCTACCATCTGCCACGAGCCTCTTAAGAGATAAGCGACATATCTCTCTTCTGACTGGGTCAAAACTAGATATAACTATCGCCTCAGGTGTATCATCCACAATAATTTCTGCACCTGTCGCCGCTTCTAGTGCTCGGATATTTCTTCCTTCTCGGCCTATGATCTGACCTTTTATATCATCACTATCCAGATTGAACACAGATACCGTATTTTCTATGGTGTATTCGGCACCCATTCTTTGGATCGTCTGGATAATTATTTTCTTGGCTTCTTTGGCGGCTCTTTCTTTGGCCGTGTTGACCATTTCCTTTTCTATAGCCAGGGCGTCTGTCTCTGCCTTCGCCTTGATTGCTTCTATGAGTTTATCTTTGGCTTCTGCTTCACTCATTTTAGCAATAGACTCTAGTTGCTTGATACGCTCTTCATTGGCCTTATCCAGTTCTTCTCTTTTCTTAGCGACTATCTTGAGCTGTTTGCTTAGATTTTCTTTTATCGCCTTGGCTTCTGCCTCTCTCTGCTCTATAGATTCTACTTCTGACTTGAGTTTGTCTTGTTTTACCTTGAGGTCTTTTTCCATCGAGACGACCTGCATCTCACGCTCCTTCATCTCCACCTTATGATCTGACTTATAACTCTGGTAATCGGCCTTTAGCTTAGAGTACTTGTCTTTAGCCTCCTGTATTTTCTTTTGCTTGATCTGCTCGTTCTTAGACTCTGCCTTTGACACCAGCTTATCTGCTTTAGAACTGGCTTCGTCAAGTTTTCTTTGTGCTGTAATGTCAGCCTCTTTGAGTGTCAGGTCTGCCTTTTTGTTAGCCTCATCTATCTTTCCTTGACTTGCTTTTCTTATAGAAAAATTACTCACTAGAAAGCCAATCAACAATCCGCCTACCGCACCGATAATGGACATTATACCTGGATCCATAATTTCAAATTTTTATATGTTAACTAAAAATGGCGTAAGAGAGGATTATTCCTCTTCTAGAGAAGAAAATTGACTGAGGACTCTTAACACTTTCGAGTTGGCAACATGAAGATGATCCGTTGTTAAGTTTGACTTAGAATCAAAAGCGTAGGTCAATAAAACCATAGTAATAAGGTCTTGCTTAGACCTGACGTGATATTGCCGCTCGAAATCTCTAATCTTATCATTGATTTCTTTCTCTATCAATGCAGCTATATCTCTTTCTTCTTGTGTCAATCTTACAGGATACTTCTCTCCTGCTATCTGAATGGTATGTGATATAAGCTCACTTTTGTCCATTCATTTCTTTGTTTATGAGATCGATACACGCGTCTATTTTGGCAATATAGGTGTCGATCATACTTTCCATAGTCGAAAAGTCTTTTTTTATTATTGGTTGCAATGGCGCGTTTGCTAAACTGCCATTTTGATCAATGCGAGAATCCTTTAATTTTAAATCTTCCTCTAATTTTCTATTACGCTCTGCTAATACTTGATTTTCACGGCATACCTCTTTCCACTTTTGGATAAGCGTTTCCGTTTTTTTCTCTAAGGCATCAATATTCTGGTAAAATGCCTCCATGCTACAAAGATAGTTTTTTTTGATGACTGGTGTGGACCACTACTTTCTGATGTTTGCGCCGATTGCCGACTGTAGATTGTTGATTAGGTTATTCATAATCTTGTCTAACTGTTTGTCATTCAGCGTTTTGTTTTGATCCTGAAAAACCATTCTGATCGCGTAAGACTTTTTATCTGGACCGAGTTGCTCGGCATTCCTATATATATCAAAGAGTTGTACATCCGTTATCAATTTCTTTTCTGTCTTTCTGATAACTTTTAAGACGTCCTCATATTTGACTGTTTCGTCTATGACAATAGCCAAGTCTCTTTCTGATGCAGGGTACTTATTAATCGAAGTCGTGGAGATGCTTATCTTTTGTGCTGATCTATAAAGCGTCTTGAGGTCAAATATTGCGGCATACACATCCTTAGATACGCCTACCTTATCTGCTAAGCTATGAGAGACTTTTCCAAATCTGACGACATCCTTATCCCCTCGATGATACCTATAGCCAAAGGCAAATTTTTCGTCTTCCAGTTCCGACACCTGATACTTATCTATCTGTAAGGCATTAAGCAACAATGCCACCCACCCTTTGATATTATAAAAATCGACTCCTGCCGCAGAACTGACTCTCCATGATTCTTTATTTTGCGATCCTGAAATCATCAAACTTAGAAAATCAGTCTCTATATGTTCCTCTTCGGCAGACTGATATGTCCGACCAAACTCATATAGTCTGAGATTATATTGCTGGTGATTAATATTATGTGCGACACTCAGCAATCCCGATGTCATGGCTTCTGGACGCATGATATCTAGATGTATATTGCTGGTATTATTGATTTGCACATGCCCGTTATCGTTATCGTACAGTCTGGATTCTATTAGAGAAAGACCCATCATCTCATTAAAGCCCTGAGCCGTCAGTAGATTGGCGATTCTCTCCTTAATGTTATTCTTAGTAGGATAAGACCTGAAACTAATGGCTGTTTTCAGCTGCTCTGGAATCGGTACTTTATTGAATCCATATATTCTGAGTACCTCTTCTATGACGTCCACCTCTCTTATTACATCCGCCTTGTTAGTTGGCACTTTGACCATAATACCCTCATTATCTATCGGGCTTAGTTCCATTTCTAATGCTCTCAGGATATTATGTACCTCTTCTTTATCTAGCGTCGTGCCTATAAGGCGGTTGATATTTTTGTATTGTACGTGTATTTCTTTGGGTAGAATGGGCGTAGGATATACATCGACTAAGTCTGATGATATTTGCGCTCCTGCATATTCTTTGAGCAACAAGGCTGCACGCTTCAAAGCTGTAACGGTAAGATTGGGGTCGCTACCCTTCTCGAAAACCTTGGCTGCATCCGTCCTAAGTAGATGCTTAGTAGAAGTTTTTCTTATAGAAGAAGCAGAAAAATGTGCCGCCTCTAAAAATATCTCCGTTGTGGCATCAGTCACACCAGAATCTAATCCACCAAATACGCCACCGATACACATTGGTTTATGCGCACCGTCGCATATCATAAGATCAGAATCCAGTAGCTTCCTCTCTTTATCATCGAGACTTAGGAAAGGTGTTCCGCTAGGCAAGTTTTTGACCCTAATCTCTTGGTTTCCTATTTTAGAAAGATCAAAAGCATGGAGGGGTTGTCCATATTCGTGTAAGACATAGTTAGTTATATCGACTACATTATTGATAGGTCTCACACCTACGGCACTGAGCGCGTCTTGCATCCACTTAGGAGATGGCCCTATTTCGATATTGGTTAATGTAACACCACTATACCGCGGACATGCCTCCTCATTTTCTAATACTACAGGCACGGTTTTTTCATCGACATCCACTTTGAAACTTGAGATTTCAGGAGTCTTGACATTCCCTGTCCATCCGTTGTTGATTCTGAGATAAGCGGCTAAGTCTTTGGCGACTCCCAGATGGTTAGTGGCATCAGAACGATTGGGTGTCAGTCCTATCTCTATCACATTATCAGTTTCTACCTGATAATAATCTTTGGCTAAAGTTCCTATGCTAACATTATCTGGTAAGACGATTATCCCTGAGTGATCCGTTCCTAATCCAATTTCATCTTCGGCGCATATCATCCCTTGAGATTCTTCCCCACGGATTTTTCCTTTCTTGATCTTCCATGATTCTCCTTCGGGTGTGTACAAGGTCGTGCCGATAGTTGCCACCACCACTTTTTGACCCTCAGCGACATTAGGCGCTCCGCAGACGATTTGCAGAGGAGCTGTATCTCCGACATCTACTTTGGTCAGCGATAACTTATCCGCATTAGGGTGCTTGCCACACTCCACTACCAATCCTACAACTAGCCCTTCTAAACCTCCTTTTACTGTCTCGAAAGTTTTTACTCCTTCTACCTCCAATCCAATGTCAGTAAGAATTTCGCATATACCCTCTACAGGCATATCAATATCAATGTATCTCTTTAACCAATTAAGTGATATGTTCATGTATCTATCCTAAATATTATCAGGCAAAGATACTCTTAATTCCTGCTTGTAAAACTATTCTGGTAAAACGGCCATGGCTGATTGTACAACTTCGCCATTCATGGATTCTGAGGTGACAAAAGCAATTATTTCCATATTCTTCGCTGTCCACTCGCCATTATTTTCTTCTGGTAAAGTGTAGGAATAACGCAGCGGGGTGGATAGTTCTCCTTTAGATAATCCATTAGCCAAGAAGTCTCCCGATAGTTCTGTCAGACTTTCTTTCATCACATGATTATGCTCAAAATCTAGAACAATCTCTGTATTCCCCAGCGCCTGTGGATCTATTAGTTTATTTTCTGCCACAACAATATTAATAGACAAATTTCCAGGTAATGCTTCTATGGCTCTCACTGAAACAAATATGTCAATAAGTCTTGTATCACTATCATAAGCTGTCGTCAATTCTACATTAGCTATTTGAGGTTTTTGCAACTCCGTATCTATTAGAGATTGCCATGTACTGGAGAATCCATTTACCACCAAATTGCCGTTATCATCCAGTATTCTATTAAACATGGCTCCTGGTTTTCCGAAAAAATTAACCGACGTTACAGAGGTCTCAAATTCGCAAGCATCTGGATAACTGAAGTCATACTTACTTTCTGGATATGGGTCGGTTTGCAATTTGCCATGCACCCCGTAAGCAATGACGTTCCCGTTAGAATTTTTTATTATTTGATTGAGTAGAACACCAGCAGGACCACACGGACCGCACTGTACACCTGTCAACTTTTCTACTAGGACCGTCTTATTCGTATTTATTACCAACGGATCTGGAATCTCTATAGGCTCTTCGCAACAAGCGCATAAAATCAAGCAAAGTGCAATCACCGATACTTTATTCATTAATCTCATAGCTCTAAAAAGTTGAATTGATTGTGAAATTAACACCGCTAAATGCTGGCTCTAGCCGACATATACCACCATTACAAACGATTCCCTCTACTTGCTTGATATAACTCGCAGAAAAACGATGAGACTTATAGGTGTAATAAATATCAAATCGAGGATAATGCAGAAGCACTTTGTCTCCGTTCTCATCAGTCGGGGTATTCTTTCCTGCTTGGGTATTATACATATCGGAAGCCACAAAAGACCAATGCGGTGCAATAGCATACTCCACCAATGCGAAAAACCAACTTCCATAATCTTGTTTGTAACCCGCTTTTTCGTCATCACCGATGTTGAGCATCTGGGCTTCTAATCTTATAGATTTCTTACGCGATATTTTATAAACAAAATCTATATAGGGTGTGACCGTTTGTACATTAGGCACGCCAGGTTTGAATTCATAAATTTTTTGATTATACGTCTGAAATTGCAAACCTGTTTTGAGTTGCCATTTACGTTTGTATTTGTAAAAAACTTCTGTATAAATTTCTTGGTATAATCTCTCTCCGTCTAAAGTCTGAATACTACTATAGTTGGCAGAGGTCGTCAATTTTTTGTTCCATCTATACTTTACATCCACTTGGTAGGCTTGCTCACTCAACAACTGTGTCGCTGGCGAGTATCTTGCCGTAAGACGATAAGTATTATTCCGATTCATAGGAGGAATATAAGTGATCAACCCTTGTAGCAAAAGTAATTGTGGGTCTGCTCGGAAGTCAAAATTTTGAGTTCTTTTACCTTCTACCGTAACACCAAGTCCTCCGCCAGCATAGCTTAGACTAGAATAAAATACAGTTCCGCCTTCCCTCACCCATTTTCCTTCTACCATTTGCCCGCTCTGTAGTGTCCTCATCGCATTGGGATCAAAGAATTGCTCTGGCGCCTTATACGCTAACTCGGTATAAAATGATATAGGGCCCATTGTCAGCGTATTAAATAGAGAAAAGGCATTAGTGCATCTATAAAGCAAAAACCTATCTACTTCGGTGTAATTTCTTGCTGAGTTAGCGATTGTCTCTACTATATCTGTGGTCAGCTTTCTATTAACCATGCCTATACCAGGTGCAAGGGTAAAAATCTTGCCCTTCTCAGGATCACCAAGGTCAATGAATCCCTCAAGGTTCACCCCTGATACCAGAGGCTCATAAGTGCTGAATAAATTTCTTTGGCGACCGCCAAAGGCTTTTACTTGCCAGTTGTCCGATAAATTATACATGACTCTACCGCCGAATAAAGCATTATCTATCAATAAGGCGCGCTCCTCATAAGCTCTATATATAATACCACTACCTATCTGATCGTATATATGCCCTATCTTAAACTGTACCTTATCAAATTGTTTCTCTATATGCCAGCGACCTATACCCGCATCAGAATATGATGCATTGGGATTCAAGAGGTTACTATTATGAAACATATCCAGTCGCAGACCAAAGTCAAATCCCTTGATATTATATCCTAAATCAAGCCATGACTGCTTTCCAAAAAACTCTCCTTCGTACTGGGGTATATTGGCGGCACCTATGAGAGAATCACGCATAAATAGATTAGAACTATTTTGGAATCCGCCAGAGAAACTCCCTTTCTGCGCGGACATAGGCAATGTCAGAAATAGAAGTAGTACGAACTTTAAAAAACTAATATTACTTTTTTCTCGCATAGGTTTCTATAAAGAACCCTAATATAGTATAATCAAGCCATAGCAGGAGTGTACTCAAATGACTTTGTAATGACCATTATATCATTCTGCAAATACGCCAAAAGTCATATCCAACCTTAACTCCATCGTGGTTCTGGGCGGAGTGACGAATTCTAGTCTGACCTCCATCGTGGCTAGATCATCAGTTATCACACTCTGAAGATTACGGATTGTGTTGAATAAATTGATTTCTGTCTTAGGCCCAGGCTCTACTAATTCCATATAGTATACTTCTAGTCTTCGATCGGGATTAGACGGGTCTAATACGAATACATTGACCGACCGTATAGATTGCAGATCAGCCGATGTATTTCTTGCCGCTATCAAGGTTCCTCTCGTCGGTACGAACTGAGTAATATTTCCTTTGTCTATTCCAGCCTCGTCAGTAAGTCTATCAAAGGGTATCGGCACATCAAAGTTGAGAAAGTAATGCGCCTCTATAGTATTTAATCCAGCTGGAACAGAAAACTCAGTAAAAGTATCTATATCTAGTACCGCTTCTTCTGTAGCACATGAAAATAGACCCAACCCTAAGGCAAACAGGAATAATTGTTGTAATTTTTTCATGGATAGAAAGATAAGAACAATGTTATAACGTGATTATCTTCTAACGTATGAGATAATCGGTCATAATTCTAACAAAATTATCATGGGAACACAAACAGTCACAACCTTCGAAGACAAAAAACAGAGACAAAAATTCCTCAAATCACTTCTTAATGACATTCGCTCTTTTGAGTATATGTTAGATAATGATTGGTACGAAAAGGGTGTTACACGATTTGGTGCGGAACTAGAAATGGTGGTTGTGGATAATAATACCTTAAAGCCTAAGAACATCGGGCCACAGGTGATCAAAAAAATGAAATCCCCTAATTGGTTAGAAACAGAATTGGCACAATTCAATCTTGAGTTTAATCTTACTCCCAGGGTTTTGACAGGCAATCATTTCAGCCTGATGGAAAAAGAAATCCAAACTTATCTGAAAACCCTGGATAAGACACTCAGTTCTTTTGATAGCACTTATATATTGACAGGCATACTGCCTACGATACAAAAATTTAACCTAGATCTTATCAATCTTACGCCTAGAGAAAGGTACTACGCCCTCATGGATTCCATCAAGCAGTTGAATCTAGGAAAAGACTTTGAACTAAAGATTTTCGGTATTGACGAATTATTCGTAAGACATGATTCCCCTCTTATAGAGGCAGCAAATACCAGCTTCCAAGTCCATCTGCAAGTAGAACCCGCTAATTTTGTACAGAATTATAATATTGCTCAGGCCGTAGCGGCACCAGTCATCTCACTGGCAGCTAATTCTCCTATCGTATTTGGCAAGAGACTATGGCATGAGTCTAGAATAGCCTTGTTCGAGCAGGCATTGGACACAAGGAGCACACATGAGCACATGAGAGAGCAGAGTACACGTGTCTCTTTTGGTAAGGACTGGATTAACGATTCCATATTGGATATATATAAGGATGACATTTCTAGATTTAAGGTCCTACTCAGTTCTCTCTCTGATAGTGATTCTTGGAAAAAAGTGCAGCAGGGTAAAGTACCAAAGCTCGATGCCTTGCTTATACATAACTCCACAGTTTACAGATGGAATAGGCCGCAGTTCGGCATTAGCGATAACGGACAGCCGCACTTGAGAATAGAGAATCGTGTTATGCCCGCTGGACCTACTGTACCAGATCAGATGGCCAATGCTGCCTTTTGGTTAGGTGTCGTCAGAGGGATGGCGGATCATTATGGTGATATCAGGAAGCATCTCGAGTTTTCGGCATTGAGGGATAATTTTGGTAGAGCCGCAAGGTTTGGTATAGAGGCTGATTTTACTTGGACTAAAGGAAAGAGAATACATGTCACTGATCTACTGAAAAAAGAACTCATACCACTAGCGGAACAAGGACTCAAAGCCTGTAAGGTAAAAAGCAGTGATATCAGCAGATACATGGGCATACTCAAAGAAAGAGTAAAAAAGAAAACCAATGGCGCTTGCTGGATATTGGATTCCTATTCTAACCTACTAAAAAATAAAGTATCAAAAGACGAAACATTGACTGTCCTCACGCACGCCATCATGAAAAATCAAAAAACAAATAAGCCGATACACCAATGGAAAAAAGCCAGTCTGGTAGATTTATCTGAGTATAAACCTCTCGATCTTAAGGTGTCAGAATTTATGCAAACGGATCTGCTCACGGTGGAAAGAGATGATGTACTAGAACTTGTGGGACAGATTATGGACTGGCGTAAGGTGAGATATCTACCTGTAGAAGATGCAGAGGGTAATCTGGAGGGTCTGGTGACTGCCAGAAGACTCACGAGACACTTACTAAAAGTGGTCGGTATGTCTGACCAAAAAACCTATACCGTAGAAGATATAATGATAGACGAGCCCGTGGTGATAGAACCAGAAAAAGGCATTATGGAAGCCATGAAACTGATGCGACTCAATAATTTAGGTGCGCTTCCTGTCGTTAAGAATAAAGTACTCGTGGGCATGATAACAGAGTCAGACTTTCTAGATATCTCTAGTAGTCTACTAGAAAGATTACACTTAAAAAGAAAAAAGAATAAGTAGCCATGCTTATAAAAAAACTTGCCTTAGTCCTATTGCCATTGCTTTTGATAACAACTGGCATCGTATTTCTGAGACCAGTCCCCCTGATCCAACCAAAGACAATACTTTTACCGAAACTGTCACTGTGGACAGAGTCTACGAGGGGCCTTCTTATGATATCGTCTTTGATATCAAAGAAAATGAGAAGTTTCCTTACATCAATAGAGGTCTACAAAGTTATGATATCGATCTTCCCGCTTGGAAAGAAAAGCTGGAAGGTCAACAGGTAGAAATGACTTTGATAAAACATTGGACTCCATTCAGTAAGGACAAATTTATAGCTAAGGTAGCGCTGCTTGATGGTGAAGTACTTTTCAGCAGACTATAAATATTCTTAACCAGATTATAACAGGGTCTTGCAATTTCTTACATTGAGAGATAAATTGTCTCCTTAAGGTGCCCTCTCTATCCAAAAAGACTATACTATTACTACTAACGCTATGTAATAACTATTTAATTTCTCAAAATTTTATCGAGGTATCTTCTCACTTAGGAGTCGATCATCATTTTGGTCAGGGATATGCGAGTGGAGGAATAAGTCTTGTTGACTTTAATAATGATGGTTGGCAGGATATAACCTTGGGTACAGAAGATGGTCAACCTATCTCTTTTTACACCAATAATGGCAATAACTCTTTTTCACAAATAGGTTTTAATATACCAGACTCTTCTCATCAGAGGCATTTAGTTTGGGTAGATACAGATAATGATCAGGATTTGGACTTATTTGTCTGTAATCATCTGAAGCCGAATAAACTATACATCAACGATGGGAATTTTAATTTTTCGGACCAGACCAGTTCGTCTGGAATCTTATTAGGTAATGATGATACCTATATGGCCACCTTTGGTGATCTGGATAATGATGGCTTACTAGATTTATACATAAGTAATCATTGGCACGCCGATTCGAGGGTTTATAAAAACCTAGGTAACAATCAGTTTTCTGATATATCTCATCTTTCAGGTATTAATAATTCGGGGAGCTTGTTATTTGCTACAGCCTTTTTTGATTTTGATAAAGATGGGGACCTTGATGTATATAAGAGTAATGACAAGAACTTTCGTAATGAGATGTATCGTAACGAAGGCAACTTTTTATTTACGGATGTCAGTGGCTTATATGGTGTCGATATACAAGTCGATGCGATGGGCGCAGCAATAGGTGATCTAGATAATGATGGATTCTCGGATATCTACATCGCCAACTCCGATCGTACTCAAGCTCAGGGCAATTTACTTCCCGGAAATAATCTTTTGAAAAATATGTTTCCCGATCCTTTTAGTAATATTTCTAATGGTTCGGGTACAGATTATCTAGCTTGGTGCTGGGGTGGGTCGTGGACTGATTTCGATAACGACGGTTTTCTGGATATTTATGTGTCCAATTCCAATAATGGCAGCCCTAATGGTAACAAAAAAAACGTACTGTTTTTTAATAATGGGGACGCCACCTTTACTGCACAATCTTCGGGTCACATGTCCAGTGATGATGATATATCTTATGCGACGGGCACTATAGATCTCAATAACGATGGTCTTATGGACATCTTAGTCATGAATCATGATACCGTAAAAACCAAAATATGGAATAATAATATATCCAATTCTAATAATTATCTCAAACTAGAACTTACTGGACTGCAAAGTAATCACAAAGGCGTCGGAAGTTGGATAGAAGTATATACGCCCATAGACACGCACTACAGGTATACTCATTGTGGTATTGGATTCCAATCTCAGGAAGGATATAATAATCATATAGGACTAGGCGCGGTAACGACGATTGATTCTGTGCGTGTAAGATGGTCAAGCGGTATCGTAGATAGGATACCATCACCTAGTATCAATCAAAGCATTTCTTTGATAGAGGGAACTTACCGTGTAGACTCTATTCCTCCCGGTCGCAATACACAGTTTCCTACAGATTCTTTGGTCAATCTTAATAATTCTATCGCCCGTAATTGGATGGAAATCTTATTAGAAGCTATACGTACCGATTATGCGCGACCCACAGTACACGCCAGAAATCTTTTTCATGCCTCCGTACTGATGTATGATGTGTGGGCGGCTTACCAAAATACATCCTGGACCTATTTTTTGGGCAAAACGATAGATGGGTACACCTGTCCTTTTGCAGGACTGCCGTCCCAGAGTACTGTCAATGGAGAAAGAGAAATGGCTATTAGCTTTGCCATGTATAGGTTGCTCAAGCATCGCTTTCTTCACTCTCCTAATGCAGGTATAATGAACTATCACTTCGATAACTTCATGTCCATCTTAGGTTATAATATACACGATACTTCTCTGGATTATACCAGTGGTAATCCTGCGGCTCTTGGAAATTATATTGCTGATCAGATTATTCTATTTGGACTGCAAGATGGCAGTAACGAAAGCAATGACTATACTAACCTATATTATTCTCCTGTCAATGACTCCATGATTATTTATAATCCAGGAAATCCAAATATTACAGATCTGAATAGGTGGCAACCGCTCACCTTAGATTCTTTCGTCGACCAATCTGGAAATCTTATACCTTTTGATACTCCCGAGTTTTTAAGCCCTGAGTGGGGAAATGTTATTCCGTTTTCTTTGCTTGAAAGTGATTTGGATATATACTCCCGCAGTGGCGATTACTATAGTGTATTCTATGACAATATAGGTCCTCCACAGCATGACATGGCTGGAGGCGGATCGACGGCAGATTATCGTTGGGGGTTTGAACTGGTATCTATATGGGCTTCTCATTTGGACTCAGCCGATACGACAAGTTGGGACATTTCGCCAGCAAGCATAGGCAACGTACAATCACTACCAACTAATTATTCTCAGTATCCGAATTTTTATAATTTATATGACGGAGGCGATACGGGTATCGGTCATAGTCATAATCCAGCAACTGGCTCAGCCTACTCTAGTAATATTATCAAAAGAGCAGATTATGCAAGAGTACTTGCAGAGTTCTGGGCTGATGGTCCAGATTCCGAGACGCCTCCTGGTCATTGGTTTACTTTGCTTAATTATGTGAGCGATCATCCTTTATTAGAAAAAAAATATAAAGGTGCGGGATCACTCCTCAGTGATTTAGAGTGGGATGTTAAGTCATACTTCACTCTAGGAGGTGCGATGCATGACGCCGCAATTACCGCCTGGAGTATCAAAGGCTGGTATGACTACATACGTCCTGTGTCCGCTATAAGAGCAATGGCCGAACTAGGGCAATCCACAGATTCCAATCTACCCAATTATCATTCTGGTGGAATATCCTTGCATAATGGACTCGTTGAACTAGTAAAACCCAATGACCCTCTCGCTCAGGACCCATCCAATATTAATAAAATAAAACTATATACCTGGAGAGGTCCAGACTATATCAATGACCCCCTAATAGATGAGGCTGGTGTGGGATGGATACTCGCAGAAAATTGGTGGCCTTATCAAAGACCGAGTTTTGTAACACCGCCCTTTGCAGGGTATGTATCAGGTCATTCTACTTTCTCTAGAGCAGCAGCCGAGGTTATGACCCTGCTCACTGGCGATGCTTTTTTTCCTGGAGGTATGGGAGAATTCCTCGCTGAAAAAAATGAGTTTCTTGTTTTCGAAGAAGGACCAAGTACAGATGTTACACTGCAATGGGCAACATATCGAGACGCCTCTGATCAGTGCAGTCTCTCAAGAATATGGGGCGGTATTCATCCACCTGCCGATGATATACCTGGTCGGATAATAGGTGAGAAAGTCGGCATCCAAAGTTTCAATCTTGCCGAACTCTACATAAATGGAATATGTCCTCAAAGTATTATTATCAATGATAATCCAATACCTAATTCTTATTACAACGCATCAGATATAAACAGTGCGGGCAAAGTAACACATGATCCAAACGTCACGATGGATGCCAGAGATTATATACAACTAAATCCAGGTTTCGAAACTATGTTAGGGTCTAAGATGATGCTAAAAATAAAGGGCTGCCCAGAATAAAAAACCTACTTAGCGTACACCAAGTAGGTTCTTAAAAATAAATTTACTTTTCTTCCTTATCTGGATAGTATAACATGACCGCCACCTTTTTGTTCTAGTCCTGCGCCATCTATATAGGAATAGATAAACATGTATGTGTCCCGAGGATTTATATCTGATCCCGCATTATCTTTTCTACCATTCCATCTATCTCCCACCGAGCTTCCTTCAAATACTTTATTACCCCATCTATTGTAAACGCTCAGTTGATAATCCGTCGCCTGGAATAACTGTGCACAATCGACGTGAGGACCGAATGTTCGATTAATTTCTAAGTTCGAATCTGGAAAGAAAATATTGGGCCATTGCAACTGGTCGTCGAAGCTGACATTGACCGATCCTTCAGCGGTTGTTCCACAGAGGTCTGTCACCGTTACTGTATATTCACCAGCCTGCATCACTCGTAATGTATCCACTGACAACTGCTCACCAGAAGACCAGTTGTAGGATGTGATACCAAGATTATCAGAGTTAGATGCATTAACAGTCAATAATATACCTTGCTCGCAATCGGAATTATCAACATCTATAGATGATAAGGTTAATGTTGGTATAGATAAGTCCTCTGTTACTTCAATATCCTTTTCTCCAATGTCACCGCATATATCAATAACCGTGACACTATACGTTCCATTCTCATTAACCACTATTTCTTCATCCATTGAACCAGTACTCCACTGATAAGATTCAATTTCTTCGTCTGTCGTTAAGGTTAATCGAACCGTTTTATCATCACATATTCCTTGTTCTTGTTTGTTAATTGTTACGGCCACTGTTGTATCAAAGTTAAAATTTAAAGTATCCGAATCCATATTATCACAGTTGTCCGTTACCGTCACTATATAAGAACCAGATTCAGTAATCTCAATCGATGAAGATGTTTCTCCTGTATTCCATAGATAGCTTTTCGGTCCAGCACCTGCTGTTAATATGGCATCCAGTGTAACAATGCCTTCAAAACATTCCCTCGACAGGTCTTCTCTAATATCTGCCATAGGTAAATCAAATTTAGAGACGGTCGCAGTATCACATAGTGAATAACACACTCTGCCACCCATTGTCACTGTCACCGAAAATTCTCCTTCTTCCATGACCGTAATATCACTAGTCGTATCACCCGTACTCCACATATAAGCGGTGGCTTCTGGTAGAAAAGCGTCAATGGTAAAATTGATCGGATCTTGCGGACAATAATTAGTATCAGAGAGCGTCAGTACTGGATTGATATATCGGGTAAACTCCATGTCTTGCACCTCAATAGTATCTGCAGTAGCAAAAGGTGTCACCACAACACTCAATGTGTCTTCGGTTATAAAACTGTAATCTTCAATTACAGCGAGCGTAAACGTATCACTACACATCGCATGACCCGCCGTATCCATTTTTATAGCATACGTGGTAAATGTACCTACTAGTGGATCTATTCCATTGGCAGTAAGAAGCATATTACCATCAGGCATATGGTTAAGGTCAGAGGTAGAAATATCAATAACTTGACCACCTGCTACTAGTACCAATGCAGAATTATCAGACGCATAATCTTCTTGCGATATAATATTCCCGTCCAAATCCATAGTAATGGAATAATCTCCTCCCGCAAGATTAGTCACATCAAAATACTTGCCCACAATCACCACCTGACCAGAAGAGTTAATTTCTATGTCATTGGTGGATAAGTCGGTTTGCGGAATAACAGATATTAAAGATTTTGCCCAGACAAGTTTTCCGTTGAAGTCTGTTTTCAAAACAACACGATCGACAACCCCCGATAATAAATCCTGTACTAGTCCAATAGCAAAGTAACTAGAATCTGGTGCTGTAGCTACCGCTGCCAACTGCATTTGAAATATTGGGAACGCAAGAGTATCCACAGAGTAATTATTGGCAAATACTGGAGTACCTTCTTGATCGTTCTTATTGATCGCTGTGGATGTGGTAATTATTGCTATACCCTGCGGTGTAGGAATGCCAGCTATCTCACTGATAGAAGAATAGATCTGTGAAGAATCAATAGGATCATAATGAGCATCACTCGTCAGCCCAATTAATTCTGTATCATCAGAAGGATCTATATTTCGGTATAAGTTATTGTACTCAAAATTATTGTTATCGTTAAGTTTAGAAATGTTAACCCCAGGTAGTTCTAGATTTCCTGTCAAAGAATCTATCTGAGTCTGTGTAGAATATACCATCATGCTGCCATCATAGTGTGGCTGTGCTACTGGATTAGTAGCCAAGGGAAATACGGCATCTCTATCAACGAAAATCTCATTAGACCAAGTTACTGAACCGTCATCCGATCTAACTTTCATCAATAGATGTTCGTTTTTCAGACCATTATTAAGATCTAACAAAATAGATGTCACGAAAAGAGAGCCATCAGATAATATCTGTAGATCTACACTTTTTGTATTAATTATGGTTGCGAAACCATCATAAGTATATTCCCGCGCCCACTCTATGTCACCCTTAACATCATGCTTTGTAATATGTAGAAAAAACTCCAGATCCTGACTAAAAGTCACACTGGAAATAAAATATCCCCCATCTATACTAGGTATAGATGACTTCTGGAGTAAGAGAGTTTCTTCAGCACTATATATCCTCTGGAAGCCTTGATCCTGTGCGTAAGAACCGCTCGCCATCAACATGCCAATGAGCAAGCAGACTGATAGGTAGATTTTCTTAGTCATGTTATAGTTTCTATATTAACGATTGCAGTTTCATGGCGAGTGACATGTCACCTGATATTTTGACCTTTCCACTCATGACAGCCATCATAGGGTTGAGGTCTCCATTCTGTAGTTTGAGCAAAGAGTCCAGCGATGTAGAAATAGTACAATCCGCTTCCTTATCATCAGAGCTAATTACATTTTTATCCCCCGTACCGTCTATAAGCACAACATGATCATCTACTTTAAACTTTATTGTTGCACCTATGGGCTCTACATTGTCCGCTTTGGACTGAAACTGCTCTATTAATTGAGTTACTTCCATGTTATCTATTTATCACAAAATAGCCAATTATTTTAAAAGGAGATGGTCTTACAAACGATGTAAATGAATGTCTCTGATAAGAAGTCCGTAAATGAAAAAAACCCCATAGAAAACTATGAGGTTTTTTAGAAAAAAGGCAGCGACCTACTCTCCCACTTTCGTAGTACCATCGGCGCTATAGGGCTTAACTTCTCTGTTCGGTATGGTAAGAGGTGGGACCCCTATGCTATAACCACCTACTCTTTACTATTCATTCTTTTCCAACCATACCTTGGAAAAGGAGTATATCTTTAAAAATACAAGGAGAGAGAAATAGTAATGTAAAATCAAGAATTAAAAAAAGAAAAAAAGGAAGCGCAAGGGTAATTAGTATCACTCGGCTTCATGTGTCACCACACTTCCACCTATGACCTATCAACGTCCTAATCTTGAACGACCCTTAGGGAATACTCATCTTGGAGTTGGCTTCGCGCTTAGATGCTTTCAGCGCTTATCCAT
>JAHDFP010000024.1 GCA_020628095.1 Saprospiraceae bacterium | reverse complement strand
GTTAGAAACAACAGATAATACAGCAACTCGACATATGATTATGATTGAGTAATCAGAAGATTTATAATGTTTGAGAACAAAGTCTCTAATTGAGATTGAGAACTATTTAGAGACTTCATTTTGGTTTATTATTAAAGAACCTTGGTGCGAAATCACCAAGGTTTTTTTATTTTAAGTAAAAACTAATAATAGGATGAGCACTGAGAAAGGAGCTTACGTGTTGGGTACAGATAGAGCTGAGCTGCATAGATTGGGTTTTCAGCATCAGGTATGGGCAAGTGAGGCAAGAAGAGGATGGGAGATAGCCAGATTCGGATATGGACAGACGGTATTAGATCTTGGTTGTGGTCCAGGGTTTGCGACCATTGATTTGGCCTATTTGGTAGGTCCAGAGGGTAAAGTTATCGCCGTAGATAAATCAGAGAATTATCTTAATCATCTGCAAAAGTTAGCAGAAGATCATCAACTGACGAACATAGAGATTGTACATTGCGATTTTTCTGATCTTGATTTATCTACTAATAGTGTAGATAGAATCTATCATCGATGGGCATTGGCCTGGGTAGATAATGTCGATGTCATCATTAGTAAAATGGTAGATGCACTTAAGCCTGGTGGTATCCTTGTATCGCAAGAATATTTTGATTGGTCCACATTGCAATTAGAACCCATACACGAGGATTGGCTCGTAGCCAAGAGGGCAACATTAAGGAGTTTTAAGGAAAGAAATAGCGATATAGACATCGGTCGTTATCTTCCTCGGATGTTTGCGCAACAAGGTCTTAGCTTGCTCAGCAAAAGACCAATGATCAAAATGGGTCAACCATCAGATTTGCAATGGAACTGGCCGACGACATTCTTTGAGTTATATTTTCCGAGAGTAGCTGATATGGGTTATATGACTCATGTGGAATGTAATAAGGCTCTGGAGTGGGTAAGGCATATTTCTGGGAATCCACAATCCATTATGTTGACGCCTACCATGATAGAAATAATAGCTCAGAAATAAAAAATAAAGTAAAATATGTCAGGTGGAGATTGGAAGGATATGGTGAGAGCTATTCAAAACGGAAAAATAGAAATAGTCAAATATCATATTGCCAATGGGATAGACCCTAACTATGAGCATCCTGAACTTTATACTACACCATTGATAGAATCCATATTAAGAGATGACTTGGAAATCACTGCCTATCTATTAGAAAATGGTGCGGACCCAAAATTAAAATCAGGCTTCAACTTAGAAGAACCATTAGGTATAGCTAAACGATTAAAGAATAAGGAAATGATGAAATTGCTCAAAAGTTATATTCCGAAAAAATACATTTGGTCTTGGCTATAAATAGTAACATAAGTTCACGCTACGCTCAATTTTGATTTCTGAGAAACCCGATAATTCCGTATATTACTACCAACTTCATGAGATCTTTTTAGATTACATCATTATAATTTCGATTATAATAACCAAACTGAGAGATGGTAGTAACTAAAAAGCATCTGGGCTCCTCTGGGAGCCTTTTTTATTTAGATAGGATTGATATATGGTTTAGTTAGTATGCTTTAGCGTAATAGACCGTTTGCTTAGCTGGTGCGCCTGATTGTATATCCTGACCTTCTCCCAGTGAATCAGTACTGTCTATACACCTGATAGTCGCTTTAGTGAGTTCTTTGACCTTTAGTTCTGTCTCAGTCGTTCCGTCCCAAAGTGCTTTTACAAATCCACCTTTGTTATCAAGTATATCTTTCAGCTCGTCTATGCTCTTGGCTTCTGAGATGTGGTCATCTCTATACTTTTTGGCTTTAGAGAATAGACTGTTTTGTATATCTACTAGTAATTCTTCTACATAACGATCTATACCATCAATGGCTACATAGGATTTCTCCTTGGTATCACGGCGAGCGACTTCGACGACTTGCTTTTCTAGATCACGCATGCCTATACCTATACGGACAGGCACACCTTCCATTTCGTATTGTGCAAATTTGAAACCAGGTCTCTTTTTCTTGTCATTATCTATTTTGACAGAGATACCTTTCGCACGCAGTTGATTGGATATTTTTTCTGCTACTTCCATAATCTGTGCATTCGGTTTCGGTATAGGGACGATAACGACCTGAGTAGGTGCTAATCGAGGGGGTATTACCAGACCTTCGTCGTCTGAGTGCGTCATGACTAGTCCACCGACTAGCCGCGTGGATACACCCCATGAAGTCGCCCAGACGTATTCTTCTTTATTATTCTGATCCGCATATTTGACATCGAAGGCTTTGGCAAAATTTTGTCCAAGAAAATGGGAAGTCCCTGCCTGTAATGCTTTACCATCTTGCATGAGGGCCTCTATGGTATAAGTCTCTTCTGCACCAGCGAATCTCTCGTTAGGTGTTTTGGCACCCTTGATGACTGGCATGGCCATATAGTCTTCCGCAAATCTGGCGTAGACCTCATGGATCGTTGCCGCTTCTTCTTCAGCTTCCTGTTTGGTGGCATGTGCAGTATGACCCTCTTGCCATAGAAACTCAGCCGTCCTTAGGAATGGTCTGGTACGCATTTCCCATCTGACGACGTTAGCCCATTGGTTGATGAGTAATGGGAGGTCTCGATAGGATTGTATCCAATCTTTATACGTATTCCATATTATAGTCTCAGATGTCGGTCGGACCACCAGTTCTTCCTCTAGTCTGGCGGAAGGATCTACTACGACGCCAGGACCATTGGGATTATTCATCAGTCTATGGTGCGTGATGACAGCGCATTCTTTGGCAAATCCCTCCACATGCTCTGCTTCTTTGCTAAGAAAACTTTTTGGTATAAAGAGTGGAAAATAAGCATTGACATGTCCTGTTGCTTTGAACATAGAGTCTAACTGAGCCTTCATATTTTCCCATATACCGTATCCCAAAGGCTTTATCACCATACAACCGCGCACAGCAGAGTTATCCGCCAAACCCGCCTTTTTGACAATATCGTTATACCATTGAGAATAATTCTCCGCTCTTGGAGTTATTTCTTTCGCCATTGATTACTCTTTTTTATAGGGCTTTTCCCCATTTTAACACTTGGACATAAAGGTAAAACATTAATTTTTGTCTCAGCTGTTAGGCTTTGCATGGAGTAATAGAGGCTGGTTTAGTTAAATATTGTGAAAAATGAGACATTTTGGGTTACGTAGCCAACAATAGTTCGTCAAAATAGTAGACATCCGGAATGTTAAATGTTAAAAAACTTTATTAAGAAAATTAACTTTAGTTAATGTGTCTTTTATAAAAGTTTTAACGGAAGGGCGAGGAATTATATCATAACTTAGGAGTGTTATTGTCAGTGAACAAATTTCCTTTAAACTTTAAAACTGTTTACAAATGAAAAAAATTAATCTTCTCACACTAATTACATTGTTTGTCGCTAGTTGTAGCCTTAATGCGCAGTTTGATGACCTGTATTCTGATGACAATAACGAATACGAGTCTTACTCTGATGCGGACGATTATGATGACAGCTATAACGATTATGATTCGGACGAATACTTTGATGATGAGGACGATCAGGACTATGAGTACTGGTCAGAGTATGATGACAACTACTATAGCAATCGCATAAGAAGAAACAGAAGATCTAATGTCAGACTTGCTTGGGCTAACTCATGGGCCGCTAATAGTCTTTACTACGATCCGTTTAGTTTCTATTCTCCGTACAATTCGTTTTACGGCGGTGGATCATTTATTAATATCAACATAGGTGCTCCTGTATATGGTTATTATAATCCTTACAGATCTATAAGAAGATCATGGAATCCTTGGAATCCTTTCTATAACTATTATACGCCAGGCGCATGGGGCAGAGGATACGGCATAGGCGGAGGAGTAGGTAACGGCTTCGGAGGATATGCTACAGGACGTGGATTCGCTAATAGAGCGGGATGTGTAGGCTACGGCGGAAGATCAGCGATCAGAACTGTCAATACAAGATCATCTGTACCTAATCCGAAAGGATCTTACTACGGTACAAGACGTACAGGTTCTACTGCGGGTTCTGTCCGAGGCAATGGTAGCTCAAGAGTAAGAACATCACCGAGAAAAGTGGTGGATTCTTCTAAAGCAACCACTGTACAGTCTCGTACTTCTAGAAGATCAAGCCCGAGACCAAATACAAGATCGCAGTCAAGAAATCTAAATCGTAACTCGATCAAGACAACAGAAAAGAGAACAAGAGATTCTTACAGATCTAGCAAGAGACCTTCTTCTACTAGCAGATTTAGAAGTAATAACTCAAGGTCAAGCCAAAGAAACTCTTTCAGATCTAACAGAAGCAACAGTAGCTTTAAGAGTTCTTCCAGATCATCATCCAGAAGTTCTTCTTCTCGATCTTCATCAAGAAGTACGAGCAGATCTTCTGTAAGAAGACCTTAATTAAAGTGAGAGAAGATTAAGATATAAGATTAGAATAATCGGAAGAGGTGGACTATTGTAGAAATATGTCCACCTTTTTTTTGCCCATTAGTTACTAAAATCATTTATTGCAATATAATCCTATACGAATGAAAAAAACATATCTATATATAGTCATAGCGACCTTCTGTGTTTCTTCAGCCATATCTCAGTCTTATTTAGATGCCGCGCGTTATTCTAATACCTATTCTGGTGTCACTGCCCGACTGGTGGGTGCGGGCAATGCTTTTGGCGCGCTGGGAGGGGACATTGGCGTATTGGCTATTAACCCTGCTGGTTTGGCAGATTTTAAGAAAAGCGAATTCAGCTTCACCTTTGCATTTAACCAAGGAAACACCAACTCTATATTGCGTGGATCTGGTCAGTCCACCTCACATAATGTAGAGCCAAGCATTGATAATATCGGATTTGTCATATCTAACAATTCCAGAGGATGGTTAGGACGATCTAATTTCGCCATTGGCTTACAACAACATGGTAACCTCAATGAAGATTTTGCATTTTCTGGAACCACATCTGGTAGTATAACAGAAAGATTCACAGAGTTATCTAATACGAGAACACCTGACGAATTGGATAATTTCGAAGCGGGCTTGGCTTTTGAGTCTGGAGCGATTTATGATTTTGATGGAGACCTGTTCTATGATGCGGATATAGATACAATGAGTCTTGTAGATAAGAGCCAATCCATCAATAGATCGGGCAATGTCAATGAGATATATGTGGCACTCGGTGGTAAAATCAATTCTAATTTTGGTTATGGAATTTCTTTAGGTTTCCCTATTATTTCTTACGAAGAAGAACGTGCTTACTTTGAGAATGATCGAGATGATAATGTTGCCATTTTTGATCGATTAAACTTTGATGAGAGGTTTACAACAACAGGATGGGGATACAACGTTAAGCTCGGTCTTAACTATACAGTAAAGAAAACACTGAGGCTAGGTCTGGCTTACCATTCACCTAACTTTTATAAACTCAACGATACTTATAATACGACGGTGGGTTATGCATTTACGGATGCTGGTGTATCTGAGCAGTTTAGTAGCGATTCTCCTGATGGAAACTTTCAGTATAGATTCAGAACACCGTCAAGAATAATAGGTAGCCTAGGTGCTTTACTAAAATTCAATAAAGTCAGAGGTTTCCTCAATGTCGATGCGCAATATGTCAATTTTCAGAACAACAGATTTAATTTCACAGCTTTCTCCGATAATCCGATAGAGGCTCAGTTCGAGGAAGACACTAATCAGGAAATAGAAGAGCTATTAGCTTCTGCACTTAATGTCAATATAGGCGGAGAGTTAGCTTTTCAGCTCAATGATCAGACTGGTATGCGTGTCAGAGCAGGTTATGGCCTCGTACAATCTCCTATAGAGTCCGAGTCAGCAGGTAATGTGCTAAGTTTTGGTCTGGGCTATCGGAAGAACAAAATGTTTATCGACCTAGCCTATCAGAGAAGAGATTTTACCAGTACGCATATTCCATTTAGGATACTTAATGAGAGCCGCGAGCAAGTCGTAACAAATGATACCGAGATATCCAAGGTCAGTATCACCATGGGATTCAAGTTGTAAAGTCTGTTTCGGTACTAAGTATTATATCACAATTGTGATATATTAGTCATAAAAAAAATGGATTTTAGAACGGAATGGAGCAGTTGGGTGTTGATAGTATTGATGATAATCATCAGCTATCTCACTTATCCCTACGTCGCTTCGGATAATATAGGCATGACTCTTTTGCACTCTATAGGAGTGCCTCTTGTTACGATAGCGATCGCTAGTATTCCTGTCTTGATATATTGCTATGCGGTAAAAGTGATTCCTGATATTGATTATTCTATCCGATTAGCATTCATTTACTTTTTGTATTTACTCATTAGACATTTTTTATAGAATAAGTAGAGCTTATTATTATGTTAGGAAGAAGTCAAGGTAGAAGATATTATGGCGGTACAGGTGATCCTTATAGTAGGAAAGGAAGAGGGATGGGTACTGGACGATTTAAGATTCTTTTGATACTAGGATTGGGTATGGCGGCCTTTCAGGCCTTTAAGTATTTTACTAATACACAAGTCAATCCTGTTACAGGAGAAGTGCAACGTGTGCAATGGTCGCAGGAGCAAGAAGTCCAGCTGGGCATACAGTCGGCGCCACAGATGGCACAACAGCATGGTGGCCTTCATCCAGATCAGGAAGCACAAGCGTTCTTGGATCGGGTCGGGGCAAGATTAGTAGATGGAACATCTGCAGAAAGTGCTGGATATCCTTTTGATTTTCATTTATTGGCAGATGATAAGACGGTCAATGCGTTTGCTCTGCCAGGAGGACAATGTTTTATTACTGCGGCGCTTTACGGCAGATTGCAAGATGAGGATCAGTTAGCTGGTGTCATAGGACATGAGATCGGACATGTGATACACCGACACGGTGCTGAGCGGATGGCTAAGACGGGATTTATACAAGGTCTTATACAGAGTGTGATGTTAGGGTCTGGTGGTGATTATACGATGATGCAAATGGCCAATATGATAGGTCAGTACACAAGTATGAAATATGGAAGAGATCAAGAACTAGAGTCGGATGACTGGGGCGTGCGTCTTATGATAGAAGCGGGTTATAATCCAGAAAAACTCATAGATGTTATGGATATACTAGAAGAAGCCTCTGGCGGATCAAGAGTGCCAGAATTCCAGAGTACACACCCTAGCCCAGAGAACAGAAGAGAAATGATAAGAGCAGCCATTAAAAAATATAGTAACTAATAATATGAACATACTAAAATCGAACAACCCCATGACGGGTAAAAAAGCCATTGCTAAAACAATTGCAATGGACAAAGAAAGAAGGAACGGAACAGGAGGTCCGATCATAGAGACTTATGATCAGATGACCGTATCAGGTGCTGTGACTAAGACTATGATCCTTACATTGATTATGATCGCGGTCAGTCTTGGAGCTTATAAGTTGTATAGTCCTATGCTTATGTATGTGGGCATTTTTGGTGGTATAGCGGTTTATTTTCTGACGAGCTTTAAGCCACACCTTTCTCCTATAACGGCACCTTTATATGCCATATTCGAGGGTCTATTTGTGGGAACTATATCTTTTTCTTTTGCAGTACTTGCTGGATTCGAAGGGATTATTTTTCAGGCGATTTCGGCAACGATGACCACACTTTTGATGATGCTCCTCATATACAAGTCAGGTCTAATTAAGGTGACTCAAAAATTTAGGATGGTTGTCTCTATGTGTGTAGGGGCTGTTATGATGCTATACCTTATTACTTTTATAGGAAATATTTCTGGATGGTATAGTGTCGCATTTATGCACGATACAGGATGGTTTGGTATTGGGGTGACATGCGTAATCCTTGTTATAGCCTCTCTTAATCTATTATTGGATTTTGATAATTTCGAGACAGGAGAGAAAATGAAAGCGGCTAAGCACTTTGAGTGGTACTATGCGATGGGACTTTTATTTACACTAGTCTGGATGTATTATGAGTTCCTCAGATTGTTTTCTAAGATACAAAGCGACTAGAATAATTATAGTATAAAAATATAGGGAGTCCGATGACTGTGTTATCGGGCTTTTTAGTTTCTCTGTGCTAAATGATAGGTGTTAAATATTTTAACTTAAAAGACGGATACGTCAATGATGATCGGTGTTCGCGTTTTTTCTCAGTTTAAATTTGAGTTAATGCAAATAGAAATTGAGCTAGTGTCTCTTCCAAAACTATAAGTTTATCATCGATTAAGACAATCTAACTCTAATCGTTATGATAAATATTCCTATCCGTTTTCTATGCGCAATAATATGTTGCATAACTATAAGCTTAACTACAAAGGCTCAAACTAATCAATACACTATCAGTGGGTACATAGAAGATGCCGATACTAAAGAGCGTCTGATTAGTGCCACCATCTACGAATCCAATAGCGGTAAAGGAACTGTTACTAATGAGTATGGCTTCTTTAGCCTGACATTAGAAGAAGGACCTAAGTCTCTTACTTTTTCTTACGTAGGTTATCAAAATAATGACCTAGAAGTAGATCTAAAACAGAATGAATCTTTCACGATAGCTCTATCACCGAGCATAGCCTTAGAGACTATAGAGATTACTGCCGAAAAAGAGGAAGCCATACAGGAGAAAACTCAGATGAGTCAAGTCACTGTGCCTATAGAACAACTTAAGGCAGTACCTGTGATCCTAGGAGAAACAGACGTGCTCAAGTCCTTACAGTTATTGCCAGGAGTATCAGGAGGCGGAGAAGGCCAGACAGGTGTATACGTGAGAGGAGGTAGCCCAGATCAAAATCTTGTCTTATTAGATGGTGTTCCTGTGTATAACGTATCCCACTTACTTGGTTTGTTCTCAGTATTCAATGCGGATGCAATCAAAAATGTCACTCTTACAAAAGGAGGTTTTCCAGCACGTTATGGAGGAAGACTATCATCCATAATAGATATCAGAATGAAGGAGGGGAATATGAGTGAATTTCATGGAGAAGGGTCTATTGGGTTAATTTCATCTAAGCTGACTCTTCAGGGGCCTATCGTCAAGGATAAGACTTCTTTCTTGATTTCAGGTAGACGGACCTATGCAGACTTAATTGCAAAACCTTTTATCACCACAGATGGCGAAAAACCCAAGTTTCACTTCTATGACCTTAATGCCAAGCTACAACACAAGATCAACGATCAACACAGATTATATCTAAGTGCTTATTCTGGGTCCGATATATTTGAATTTGAAGATAGGGGAGAGTTCTATAGAGATAAAGGTGGGGTGAACTGGGGGAATATAATCTCCGCCCTAAGATGGAACTGGGAGCTAAACCCTAAGATGTTCCTTAATACGACCATTAATTTTTCTAATTATCAGATAGATATTTTCGGTGAGAACGAAGAGTTCTATGATGATGAGATTAATTCTTTTTCTGCTAGATATACCTCAGGCATACAAGATATAGGTGCTAAGGTGGACCTCGATTTTATACCCAATCCTGATCATTATATCAAAGCAGGGGTCAGTGCAGTAAGACATAGATATAAACCAGGTGCTATCGCCTTGGATGCTATTTCCGACTTCGATATATTAGATACTTTAGTAGGCAGAGATATATCGCGATCTACAGAGATAGACCTCTATGTAGAGGATGATTTTAGACTTAATAATTTATCGGCTAACATAGGTGTACACGCCTCTGCATTTCTTGTAGAGAATAAGAATTACTTTTCTGTACAACCGCGACTAGGGCTTAACTATCGCCTCAATGATAAGTGGTCGGTCAAAGGATCCTTTGCCACCATGACACAGTATATTAATCTATTAACGAGTGAGTCATTGAGTCTGCCGACGGATTTATGGGTTCCTAGCACTGATCGGGTCGTTCCGCAGAACAGTTGGCAAGCGGCTCTGGGAATTGCCACCACTCTAGGTGATGATTATGAGTTCAGCTTAGAGGGATATTACAAGAAAATGGATAACGTCATATCATATAAAGAAGGTGCTAATTATTTATTTGACCTCGAGAGTAACTGGGAAGATAAGATTACACAGGGCGATGGCACATCTTATGGAGCGGAATTATTCTTACAGAAAAAAACGGGTAGATTAACTGGATGGATCGGATATACTTTGAGTTGGAATTGGAGGCAATTTGACGAAATTAATCAAGGTGATCGATTTCCATTTAGATATGATAGAAGACATGATTTTTCTATTGTGGGCGCGTATGAGTTAGGACCTAAGGTCAACTTATCTGCCACCTGGTCTTATGGTACTGGCAATGCCGTGACCTTGCCGACCTCTCAGATTCCGACAGACTTTTTTAGATTTGATCGTGGTACCATTACAGACCCACAGAACGAATTATATATCTATGGTGCAGAATCCACGACGACTAAAAATACATACCGAATGTCTGCTTTCCATAGATTGGATGTGAGTATATCATTCAAAAAGAAAAAGAAAAAATATTCTCGTGAATGGGTGATCGGATTATACAATGCGTATGGAAATAAGAATCCATTTTTTATTACCTCAGAGAATCAATATGAGCGTCAACCCGATGGATCAAGAGCCTTTCTTGGTAAACGATTCAAAGAGATAACAGTACTCCGTTTTGTTCCTTCGATTTCTTATAACTTCAAATTCTAATAGACCATGAAAAATTTATTTGTAGCGAGTATTGTCATAGCGTCAGTGATCATGTCTTGTGGCGAGGATGATTTTGTCAAATATGTAGAAGTAGATCAAGAGATATCAGAGCCTAAATTGGTTTTATTGGCAAATTTTGAAAGTCAAAATGACCGCCACGAGTTGGTCGTTAGTAATTCTTTAGATTATAATGACCTAGAAGAATACGAAGGGCTCAAAGTCGATAATATAGTATTGAAAACTCCAGATCAAGGTGATATTATTCCTCGATATATAGAAAACGTTTTGGGAGGTGCTTCTTACGTCATAGAAGGTTATACTTTCTTAGCAGATACAGAGTATGTTATAGAGGTCAGTCACCAGGATTTTCCTACTCTAGTGGCAAGAACTATCAGCCCTGATGAAGTCATTGTAAATGATATAAGCGTAGATACAATGTCTCTTGGAGATTGGAGGAGAGAGGATCAGTTTAGAATAAGCTTTAATGACGTAGATGAAGAAAGAAATTTCTTCCAGTTTTCGGGTTCATATTTGTCTTTAACGACTCAAGGAGACTCTTGCACTGAGCCATATTATTTTGACTTTATAGAAGAGGAGCTTTCTTCGGAAGAAGATTGGATTTCAGATTTGAGTTTTAATGGAGGATCTAAGACTATAGAACTAACGGGTAATCAATATTGTCCGACTTCATTTGATCGTCATTCATTTAAGATCAATATACTATCTATACCAGAGTCTTATGTCGATTATCTCAGATCAGTAGACTTGGCCTACGAATCCGAGGATAACCCCTTTGTCGAACCTACAACGTTATATACCAATGTAGAGGGAGGCTACGGCATATTCACCATAGCGACTGCCAGTACCGTAGAGGGTTTCTTTTAGATTTTTACGACCCTCACTACTTTCTGTGACAACTTAGTTTGTAATCTGATAAAATATGTACCTGCTGGAAGATTATGACTTCCATAATTAAGCTTATTATGACCTGCGGCTAATTGACGATTTGTGATAACATCGACTTCCGCACCAAGGGCATCGAACAAGCTTATCTTTGTCCATCCACCTTCAGATTTGAATTCTATATTGCAATTATTACTGAAAGGATTCGGATAAGAAGTGAGTTGTGTGACATCCGTAATCAAGTCCTGAGTGGATGTCGTATTACAAGTGTTAGCCACTGGAATGTACTGGAAATCATGATTGAATAAAGTGGCTATCTCTTCTTCTTTCGCATCAAACCAATCCATCAGTACTGAGCCATAAACTGATCTGAAATCGTGTTGCATAGGTACGCCCTCGCTTGTACTTACATCAGGATGTATTTCTGGATTTTCACCGATGATGCCCGCATTGACACAAGACCCAAAGACAATTAATGGTCCTGCCGTTCCGTGATCTGTTCCTAGACTATTGTTAGCTCTGATACGCCTACCGAACTCAGAGTAAGTCATTCCTATCACCCGTTGATCTATACCCAATCTCTTAAGATCATCTTGGAAAGCACATATTGCCTCCGATAGACTCTCTAATAATCCAGCATGTATACCCGTCGTCGGATCATTGTCTACAGTCTGATTAGCATGCGTGTCAAATCCTCCAATACTCACAACATATATCTTAGTCCGCAGACCACCAGAGATGAGCTTGGCTACAGTTTTAAGTTTAGTTGCTAGGTCATCATCATCTCTGTATTTGTCAGTGAGATTATTACCTTGCTCATAACGGTCTTGAATGATGGTACTGTAGACATTCGTTTGCTCTATAGACTTTACTAAGAAATCAAGATTTCCTTTTCCACACCCTTGTGCTAACTCATTGTTAATAGGTGTGGCTAGTTGATTTAGATTGTTTGGATCTGATATAGATAGGCTAAAGTTGCCACTGACACCTTGACAGGTCTCCGAAACCACTCCTCCTATAGTCAATGCGAAAGGATCAGTGCAATCAGAATTAGGATAGTCGTTGGGGAAATTAGGGAACTGCATATCCATGTATCGACCTAACCATCCTGTACTAAGGTATTGATCTGCTGCTGATCCACTGTGCCATATGTCTAATGATCTAAAATGTGATCTATTCTGATCAGGATAGGCGACGCCTTGTATAATATTGATTTCGGCGTTATCATACATGGATTTAACACCCAACATATTAGGATGCAGTCCAACTGTATCTGTAATGTTAATAGCTGACCTAGACGGTATATGTATGTTTTCTCTGACAGCGACTAATCCATCATATTGGTCCATAGGGATGACGGTATTGATTCCATCATTTCCTCCATTTAGTTGGATCAGAACCAGGACACGATCTGAGTCTCCATTGATTAGTTCGGATAGTTTACTTTTTTTGAAAGCAGCAATAGGAACACCACCTATCAGTGCAGGTGTGGTAAGAAGTGAACTGGCTTTAAGAAATGATCTTCTTTTCATGGTTAAATCTTTTATAAATATAGACTCGAGGATTTATATTGTAATCATTCCTCTATGTGTCCTAATTTTTTGAGTTATAGACGCGTTTCCATTAATATGTTGTATCGGAGCGAACATTTAATTTTTTTAAAAAGATTAGAGTAAGTAAAACTCTGGCATCTTTATCATAGTCTCCAGCAATGCCCTCATTTTGTCTTCTACTGTTTCTTGTATATTTCTGTCATCTGGAAAGTTGATGTAGTTAGAGTATTCTTCACCCCAGACATAATCTGGTAGACCTGGTAGAATAATATTTTTGAGAAAATCTGATTGATTTTCCGCTAATGGAAATGGAAAAAGAATCTGAGAGATTTCCGAAATCATTTCGTTGACGTCATAAGGATTTTCTAGGCTGGCAAAAAATTGTGGAATATCCACACCTAATTGTCGTCCTACTCTGCCATTGGGATTAAGTAACGCGGTAATGACTTCTTCTCGACTATTAAGAGAAACGGAGTTGATCCATGTCTTGTAATAGTTGGGTTGCTGATAGTATGCTTTCCATCCAGCGACAGTCGGTAACTGCATGATCGCCATACCTTGGTTATCACAATAGCCTCTTAGTAATAACCACAAACTATATTGATCTATAACGGGTAAATCCCAAGTTGTCTCAAAGGTATTGATCATCTTAGTGACAAAATCTATCGGAGATGTTATCATACATCCGACATGGTCGCCTTCGTTGAAGTAATTGCTAGCTAACAACGCTCTTATAGCAGGCTCTATCTCAAAATTGCCATCAAACAAAATCTGAGCCATCGGTTCTATTACGTTTTCTTCGGTACTTGCGTCTATATCTGATCCCACGAACCATATATGCATCTGACGACATAAGTATCGCGCGACTTCCTTTTTGCCGAGAATAAGGTCTATAATCCTTTTATATTCTTCTTCTCCTAGATCCTCGATCACTGCATTATCAAATCTTTCTGACAAGACTTTAGTCCCATTATCATGTCGTTGGTCAAAAAATCTTCCCCTTATTTCAGCACCATCATCCAATCTTGTCGTAGATACCCATCCCGTAAGAGCTCTCGCTAATTCTTCTACATCTTGTTCTGTATAATTAGTATAGTCTCCTGGTCCTGCCAAATCACCTCTACCTATGGTAAACAGTTCTAGTAGTTCTCGGGCATAATTTTCGTTAGGCGCACGACTTGTATTTTCATTACCATTAAGAAATTCCAGCATCGCAGGACAGATCGTCATTTCTTCTATTAAGTTTCTGAAATTACCCAAAGCATAATCTCTTAATATCGAAGAATAGTGATAAGAGAATCTTCCCAGCCTGACATCAGTAATTGCAAAGTGCTCATGCCAAAATAGGGTCATACGCTCATGAATATTCATACCACTATTGAGGATAAGTCCCATCCACCAAGCTGTGTGCGAGCTATTTCTTGCATTGCCTAATCCACCGACAGAAGGTGGCGTATTGACCCAGGTTTCCCCCACGGGGACATCTGGATCCTGATCGTATCTATGATATATGGGTGGATCATGCTCACCCACAGGCTCGAATAATCTCTCGATAGTTGCCTCCAATCCATTTTCTGCGCTCCAAGCAATTTGAGTTTTTCCAGGACCGAATGTGGTACGACTGAGTAGGTGCCTTGCCTTAGAGAAGGTCCATTCTCCAGTATAAGGTGAGAGATTGCTCATTTTATTTTGAGTATTTGTTTGTCAAGAATAGAATCATGTTTTCAGTTGTATATCATCTGTGATGTGATATGACAATATTATTTGGACTTCAAATTATACCAAAAGTTTAATCCTCGTAGGAAATAATTCAATGGTCTCAATAAAGGTTAGAATCCTCGCTCTTTTAGAGCGATAAATTTCATTTCTATCTTTATCAAAAGAATTATATGTCAAAGTTAAGGAAAGGGAGTCATACGTCAAGTTGGCTAACTGTACATTTGATTTTTGTTACAAAGTATAGATATAAAGTTTTGAAAGGGGAGATTAAGAAGAGATGTAGGGATTTACTACGTCAAGACTGTAATGCTCTGGATATAAGGATATTAAAAGGTGTAGTTAGTTCAGATCATGTACATCTGCATTTAGAGTATCCGCCGAAGTTATCGGTTAGTGAGATAAGCAAGCAGTTAAAAGGAAGGAGTTCGTCGAAGTTGCAAAAGGATTACCCACAGCTAAAGCGTAGATACTGGGGAAGGCGATTTTGGAGTCGCGGTTATGGTGCGTTTAGTACTGGGAATATCACAGATGAGATGGTTCAGCATTATATAGAGGGTCATCGCTCAAATCCAAATGATGATGCGGAGAACTTCTTTGTTGATTAACGCAAGTAGGACTTTAGTCCGGGTAAAGTAACCCACCTACTTTCAGTAGGTGGTATTTGAGTTTTTTTGATAACTCGACTTATTATTCCTATTGATAATGGTCTTCTATTATACAATTACTTCCCTTTATCAAATCACTGTAGATTGTATGTAGCCAATTCTGAAAAATTATGTAGTGTTATCTCACTTGCGCTACCTACTCGTATCCCTGCATATTTGAATCAGAAATAATTAAGGAAACAAAAAATTAAAGTCATGAAAAAATCAATCCAAACTATCGTCTTCGTTTTAGGTTTCGTTTTTTCTTTATCCGCAAGCAACAATCCTGCAGAAAAGGTTACGATCATAGATGCGACATTTGCAACTGTGAGCATGGATATGGCTGTGTCTTCGTTTTTTACTTCTGCTGATTATAACGAAAAATCAAGTTCTTTCGAGTTCAGGTCTAATAGTGATATATCTTTCGTACAGATATATAATGAAGCGGGTGACATGGAATTTCAATTACCCGTCATGGCTTCTAAAGTGAAAATCAAAAAGAACTTTTTCAGTTCGGGGAATTACAGACTTGGATTCATAATAAAGGGAAATACCAATGTCTTGTATACAGACCTTAAGGTAAACTAAAAATATAAAGGGTGTTAAAGTCGATCATTGTAATTATCTGATTACAAGGAAAAAATTGTTTTCTATTAAGAAAGACCATGACAGTAGTTGTGGTCTTTTTTGGTTTTTAGGTAGGTAGTATTTTATTTGGACTATTATGCAACCGAATAACAGTTGCATATCGTTCTCTAATTGGATAATTTTGTATTATGAGTAAACTGGAAAAAATTATTGCAAAACTTGTTAATCCAGGCTCTATTATAACATTTCAAGAATTAGAATATATCCTTAAGAAAAACGGTTATAGGGAAAAGAAAACTGGCAAAACATCAGGCTCTAGAGTAGCTTACATAAATGACAAGAGCAATCATATAATTAGAATCCATAAACCTCATCCAGGAAACGAACTAAAGAAATATGTTAAAAATTACATTATTACAGAACTTAGAAAACAGGGCATAGTATGAAAGATAGATTGAAATATAAAGATTTTATAGGTTCAGTTCATTTCTCTACTGATGATGAAGTCTTCTTTGGTAAAATAGAGGGAATTAATGATTTGGTAACTTTCGAAGGCAATTCGGTAACTAAATTGAAATCGGCATTTAGAGATGCTGTAAATGATTATATCGAATTGTGCAGAGAGTCGGGCAAACAGGCTCTTAAGTCTTTTAAAGGTAGTTTTAATGTCAGGCTTAATCCAGAATTACACTCTAAGGCTTTTGAGACCGCTTTACTGGAAGGCAAGACTCTTAATCAATTTGTGAAAGAGGCCATTGAGTCTAAAATAGAAAATTAGAAGAAGCTAAATTGTTTTTGATCAGCTCATAATACTCTTGAGAAAGCTCTTAGTGATTAGATAGGTCGGTTTTACTCCATCCACGCCAAGGCCGCCAGAGGCTAATGTAGAGCCTGTTTCCAGCGGATTATCCGAAGCATAATAGGCATATCTGATCTGTACATTTTCTTTGATGCTACCTCGGATTTTGGATGCGGCTTGTATGGCTTTTTGATAATGGGCACCTTCCATTTCGAGGCCGATGGCATTCCATGATGACTTCAGGAAGTAGCGTAAGATGTCTTTATTCTGTAATGAAGTGCCCAGTACGGTAACCATAGGTCCCTTATAGACTGATAATCCAGAATTTTGTAAGTCACGTGTATTAAATTTATTTTCCAACGGATAATTATCCGCTGTCCCTTCGAATACATGCGCCGTCGGAATCATGATATCACCCTTTATTCCTTCAAGTATACCCGCTTTACCCATGATATTAATAGACTCTATATTAAGAGGTATTTTTTCTTCGTCATATTCAAACGGTTTGATCAATTCGTCCATTAGCTCATACGCCTGTTCTCCAAAGGCATAGTCCATGACAATAATGACAGGGGCCTTTTTGCGGCGATCTTTATTTATAACGGCAAGGTCGAATAGTTGTACACCTATATTTACTCCTGTCTGATCACTGATTTCTATCATGCCATTGTCTATGGCAAATTGTCTTACTTGTTCCCTATGAGTTTCTTTAGAGTCCTTGGATAGCATCTTGACTAATGAATCAAAATCCTTTTTGATGTTCTTTTGTTCGAGCGCTGTTTTTGCAAAAAAGCAATTCATGACGCTATGCAAGTTGGCACTGATGACATGCAATGGTCGATGTAGAAGTTTGTTTTCTTGCAGACAGGACTTGACATTATGTGCCCAATAAGAACCAAATATATGCTTACCAACTTTTTCTCTGAGCGGTCCTGAGAAAGTAATCTGACGATCTTTTTTATCAAAAAATTCCTGAATGCTGATCGTACCAAGCCAATAGACGATGTTAAAGAGAGAATTGACCTTTTTAGTCTTTTCAAATTTGAGGGCCATCTCCTTAGTTTCTTCGAAGGATCTTCCCAGCAGCGTACTAAGGTAGGTATAGCCAAGTTCTCTATTTTTTTTCTTGGTTGTTTTATTATTCTTGACCATCTTTTCTAGCATCACCCATTCGCGCTTTTTTCTTCTTCTATGGTCGATGGCCTGGCTTCTGATTTTTTCAGCTTCTATGTACATAAATGTCAGATGGGTAAGGATGTCGTATATATCGCTATAACCTCTGACCATCTCTATATACATCTGATCGGCATCTATGCGGTAGCATTGGCGTCTTCTTTTAGCGGGAACAATGGGCGAAAACTTAGAATTCTCAAAACCCTCTCTGCTGATTAGTTTTATAAAACTACACTCCTCTATGCCCTGTGGAAGACGCTGAAAGATGTAATGAAGTCCCTTGAGTTCTACTTTGTTAGGATCGGAGATAGAGCCATATATTTCAGGTTTGAGCTCCAGGAGAGCATTGATCATAGACTCGCCAGATATGCCCAGTGGCTTATAAGATCCTCTTACGAATAGATGACGCATAGCGATGTGTAATCGCCTTATCGCGCTTCTAGATATCTGAGCGCGTGAAAGATGAGATGTTTTCATCGAATCCATTCTTCTTCATTTGAGTAATGAATGCAAGAATTGAACCATAAAAAACCTTAAGTGACACCCTGAAGAAAAGGAACAAAACGAAAGTGTCCAAACTCTTCTTTGCCTAATGAGCCGTCTTCTTTTTTGGTGATCCTGATCATTATCTTGTCTTCGTGCTGTCCGATCGGGATAACAAGGTATCCACCTATTTTTAGCTGAGTGATAAGAGCCTGAGGTAGTTCAGTCGCGCCAGCAGTAATGATAATTTTGTCAAATGGCGCAAACTTTTCCGCTCCTAAGTATCCGTCACCATATAGCGTTCTGACAGAATTATAGCCAATATCCTTTAGTCTCTTGGCTGTGGATTGGTATAGACTTAGATGTCTTTCTACAGAATATATGCGTTTGCATAATAAAGAAAGTACGCTGGCCTGATAACCTGAGCCAGTACCTATTTCTAGTATCTTATCGTTGGGCTGAGGATCAAGCAATTCTGTCTGATATGCCACGGTGTATGGCTGAGATATAGTCTGACCACTAGATATAGGGAATGCCTGATCTTTGTATGCCCACTCCTCAAAAGCTTTGTCCAAAAACAAATGACGAGGCACCTCAGAAATTGCCTGTAATACCCTTCTATTAGTGATTCCCTTTTGTACGAGTGTCTGTACAAGTTTACTTCTAAGTCCTTTATGACGATACGAATCCATTGACCGTAAATTTAATACATATTATAAAAACATGTAATACGTAAGAACCAACATTAACGAATCAATACATCTTTAGCTCATTTTTGCTTTAATTTGCAATAGATATAATATTATATGAGTGTAACTAAAATAAAGTTTGGTACGGACGGATGGCGCGCCATAATAGCCAAAGATTATACAGTAGATAATGTCAAACGCGTCTCAGAGGCGACGGCAAGATGGATGTTGCAGAAGAAGATGTCATCAGTTGTTATAGGCTATGATTGTCGTTTTGGCGGGAAGATGTTTAGTGAGGCGGCGGCGCAGGTGTTTTGTAATTTTGGTCTAAAGGTCTATTACGATAAGAATTTTGTCTCTACGCCGATGGTATCCTTAGGTGTGGTCAAGCATCAAGCTGACATGGGTGTGGTCATAACAGCCAGTCATAACCCGCCGAGCTATAATGGTTACAAACTCAAATCTGCCTACGGTGGGCCTACCATTCCATCTGATATTGCTGAGGTAGAAAGTATTATCCCAGAAAATAGCCTGGGAGAATTACTTCCCTTATCGGATTACGAAACAAAAGAACTTGTCCAGTATGTCCAACTAGAAGATATGTATATCAAACATGTGGAGGATAGCTTTGATCTGGAGGCCATCAGAAGTGCGGGTATATCTCTGGCTTATGATGCTATGTATGGTGCTGGGCAGAATGTTATTAAAAGACTTTTCCCTCAGGCGCATTTATTACACTGTGATTATAATCCTAGTTTTCTAGGTCAGGCGCCAGAGCCTATACATCGTAATCTGACAGAATTATCAGAACTCATCAAAAATACCCCAAGTATTAATTTGGGCCTAGCTAATGATGGTGATGCCGATCGTATAGGCTTATATAACGACAAGGGAGAATTCATTGATTCTCATCATATCTTACTTCTATTGTTATACTATCTCAAGGAATATAAGGACTATGATGGCAAGGTCATTATTACATTTTCGGTAACGAACAAGATGGAAATGCTGGCACAGCAGTACGGACTGGATATAGAAGTGACCAAGATAGGATTCAAGTATATAGCCGAGATCATGTGCCAAGAAGACGTACTCGTCGGTGGAGAAGAATCCGGTGGACTGGCTGTCAAAGGTCATATCAATGAGCGTGATGGAATATGGATGGGTCTGACCATTATGGAATTTATGGCTAAAACTGGTAAATCATTGGATGATTTAATACAAGAAATCTATGATAAAGTGGGATCCTTCAAATTTGATAGGGATGACTTACACATAGAAGAAAGTAAGAAATGGGCCATCATGGATAAATGTAAAAATGGTGAGATCAAAAATATCGGTGGTAAAGATGTGACTATCACAGAAGATATAGACGGCTATAAGTTTTTCTTATCTGATGACGAATGGCTTATGGTCAGGCCATCAGGTACAGAACCCGTCTTGCGTGTATATGCTCAGGCTAAGGATAATGATGCGGTCAGAAAATTGTTGGATGCTGGACATGTGGCATTGCAAGAGGGCGTGTAGGTAGTAAGCTCATCCAAAAATAATGACGGTTATCTGTCATTAAATACCCTTAATATGTGACCTGTAGAGTGTTGGTCTTTCTATCGTACTTATCTGTAGTGTTTCACACCTTTATATACATCTGATAAGACTTTAAGTTTGAATTGTATTTAAAAGTTAAAGTCATGAAAAATCTAATAATCGTTTTTACAATCGCTACACTTTCTTTCAACTTGTCTTTCGCAAGTGTGACACCAGAATCAGATTTGTCTCTGATAGCTGATGCAAAAGTGGAAGTAACTCTTATGGATGAGAATCAAAAAGATTTTTTCCATTCTGCAGAGTTTGATATGGGATCAGAAAGATTAGATTTCGTGACTAAAGAAGAAGTATCATTCATACAGATATATACACAGTCAGGTGAGTTACAATATCAACTGCCAGTAATGTCTAATAAGGTGAAATTATCTAAGAAGATGTTTGACAAAGGCTCTTACAAGATTGCCTTCTTGACGCAAAATGATGATAACATAAGATTCACTAGTCTTAAGATTAACTAATAGGATATAAATTCTCATTACTCAATTAATAAAAGAGGTTGATAGCAAGTACGGCTGTCAACCTCTTTTTTTTAACCATACAATAAGAAAGACCAACTTTCAAATTAGTCGTAAGCTATATACATTTGTCGGTATTACTTATGAAAAGAGAAAACGGCAAGATTGTATATCACGAGACTGGTCGGTATCATATCAATGATCTGACAGAGACATACTATTATGACTTCTTTGATATTGGTCGTTCTTCAGAGGTCAAAGTACTCCACCTCTCTTCCTATCAGATCGTCAATGTCTACACCGATAAGGACACGCCCATGGAAGCCTATCTCAAACTAAATGGCCTATCTGCCGATTATCAAGTTGCCATGGATGACGAAAGCTGCCGATATAACCATCGGTCTACTAAAGCGGTACTTGGTCATATCAAGCATAACAATAGTTTCAATTGTCACGGATATAGTTTTTTGGATGGTGTCTTATGGATGGAGCTGCATAACGAAAAGTTACAGACCATATTGGCTGATGATGGTTATCAAGAGTGCTCCCGATCCGAGTTAAAAGAGAATGGTGTCGCGCTCTACTTTGATGAGGATAATAAGATATTTCATTCTGGTCGTATGATAGACGGTCAGATCGAATCCAAGTTTGGTATCAATAGACGAATAACCAAAGGCGAAAAAGAGCTATACGACAGATACAAGTATGTGGCCAAAGAGTATACCAAGTATTATAATGTCAATCCTAAGCGTCCTGGATTTATCAAGAGGGTTTTGGATAAATAGGGTGTTTTTAATAATACTCGACTTTAACCACATGCCTAACTTAGATTTTTGATAAGAATAATTTGACACTTAATAGAGATTAATTTATATTGTAATCACAATGTAATTACATGAATGTAAGCATTATTAAAGTCGGCAACTCCAAAGGTCTTAGAATACCTAAGGCACTTATTGATGAATACAAGATTGAGGATACAGTTGAATTGACTCTAAAGGATGATTGCATTGAAATTCGTCCTAAGAAAAAGCCAAGGGAAAATTGGAAAAATGAATTCCAAAAAATGTCTGAGAATAATGACGACGAACTCTTAATTCCGGATGTTTTTGAAGATGAGGATTTATGATTCAGTATAAGATTGTCGTCGTAAACTTAGATCCGACTATAGGAAGTGAGATAAAAAAGACGAGACCTTGTCTGGTTATATCGCCAGATGAAATGAATGAGGTTCTTAAGACGGTTATTATCGCCCCAATAACAAGTACCCCTAAAAAGTATCCTACTCGAATTAAGGTCAATTCTGAAAATATTAAAGGGATGATAGCCCTTGATCAAATCAGAACTATAGATAAATCAAGAATTATTAAAATCGATAGATCAATTTCTACTTCGATGGTTGTCAAGGTAAAGAATATTTTAAGGGAAATGCTCATCGATTGAAAGCTCGCTTGACCCTCAAGATACCTAAGACTTATAGGTTTTAGTCTAACAAGTTATTTATTGTTACGTAAAAAAATTATAAGTTTATACGTAAAAGAAATAGGCATGGATAAAAAGCTCACGTTAAGTCTAAACCAAAAAATAATTGAAAAGGCAAAGGTTTATGCTAACCAGAATAAAACGAGCTTATCTAAACTAATTGAAACATATTTTAATTCATTAACTATCAACAATGTTGAAGAAAATGAACTTGAAACCACAAATCTGGTAGAAAGCCTTTGCGGGATTATTACACTACCTGAGGATTATGATTATAAAGAGGCTAAGGCTCAATATTTAATAGCGAAGTACAAATGAAGAAAGTATTAGTAGATACAAATGTAATTCTTGACTTATTGGCCAAAAGAGAAAAATTCTATAAAGACAGTCTCCAACTTTTTTCCTTAGCGGATAAGGCCAAACTTCAAATAGTAATCTCGACTTTAAGTATTGCAAATACGTACTACTTGCTAAATGATATTTTGAAATTTAAGGGTACACGAGCTGCAATAAGAAAATTTAAAGTATTAGTTGAGTCATACCCGATGACAGATAAAATTGTCGAATTAGCCCTTAACGACAATGGGTTCAAAGACTTTGAAGACGGTATACAATACTATTCCGCACTGGAATCAAATTGTAGCGCAATTGTTACAAGAAATATTAAGGACTTCAAAAATTCAGGTATTCCAATATTCAGACCAAATGAATATCTAAAGCGAATTAATGTCCAATAGCTGAAAGCCGTGTGACTACCTCGTATAATTAGGCGCCTCTTTAGTAATCGTGATATTGTGAGGATGACTTTCCATAACACCCGCATTAGTGATTTTTACCATCTTGGCACTTTTTAGTGATGCGATGTCTTTGGCGCCCACGTATCCCATACCGGCTCTTAGTCCTCCGATATACTGCACCATGACTTCTCCGACTGTCCCCTTGAATGGCACTCTTCCTTCTATCCCTTCGGGTACCAATTTTTTGACATCATCTTCTACATCCTGAAAGTATCGATCCTTAGAACCTTTTTCCATAGCCCCGATCGACCCCATCCCTCTGTATACTTTGAATTTTCTACCCTGAAAAAGAATGGTCTCTCCAGGCGCTTCTTCTGTACCAGCGAATAAGGATCCTGCCATGATGCAATCGGCGCCTGCGACGATCGCTTTGGCGATGTCACCAGTATATCTGATACCACCATCGCCTATGATAGGGATGTTAGTTCCCTTAAGTCCGCGTGCGGCATGTTTTATGGCATATAGCTGAGGTACGCCTACACCAGCGACTATTCTGGTTGTGCATATACTTCCGGGTCCGATACCGACTTTGACACCATCTACACCAGCCTCCGCTAGTGCTTTGGCAGCTTCTGCGGTGGCGATATTACCTCCGATGAGTTGTAAGTAAGGGAACGTTGATTTGATCTTTTTTATGGTATGGAGGACACCTTGTGAGTGCCCATGCGCCGTATCGACTGTGATGACATCGACATCCACATCTACGAGCGCTTGCACGCGCTCCATCGTATCGGCTGTCACGCCGACGGCAGCCCCGACGATTAGGCGTCCGTGGCCATCTTTTGCCGAGTTAGGATAATCTTTGACTTTCATGATGTCCTTATAGGTAATAAGTCCTACAAGTTTTTGACTATCATCGACGACGGGCAGTTTTTCTATCTTATATTTTTGCAAGATATTCTGTGCTTCGTCTAGTGTCGTGCCCTGAGGTGCTGTGATGAGTTCTCCTGAGGTCATCAGATTTCGTACAGGTTTTGACGTATCAGATTCGAATCTCAAATCTCTATTGGTCAAGATTCCTATTAGTTTTCCAGCGTCATCTACGATAGGGATGCCACCGATTTTGTACATCTTCATAAGTGCGAGTGCATCACCTACCGTCGCGTTTTCCTTAAGAGTTACTGGGTCGATAATCATACCGCTCTCTGATCTTTTGACCTTTCTTACCTGATCCGCCTGAGCAGAGATGGGCATGTTTTTATGGATCATTCCTATCCCACCTGCACGTGCAAGTGCTATGGCTAGTTTGTATTCTGTAACTGTATCCATCGCAGCAGATACGATGGGGATATTAATGGTGATATCGCGCGTGATTCTTGTTTTAACGCTGACGTCTTTAGGCAAAACTTCTGAGAATGCTGGCACAAGAAGGACGTCGTCAAAAGTAAGGGCTTCTTCTATGGAGGGGAGGGTGTAATTGTTTGATTCCATGCGCAAACATATCACATTATTTTCAAAACTAAATATGCCTCATGTCAAAAAAATTGTATCTATGGTATAGAAATTACGACCCAAGCGGATTGCTCATGATAGAGGTATACACAGATGATTATTTTATGAAAAAAGCCTTCGAAGAAGCCCAATTGGCTTATGATGAAGGCGAAGTACCTGTAGGTGCTATTGTTGTCTGCGATAACAGGATAATTGCTAAAGCCCATAATCAGGTAGAACGACTCAATGATACGACAGCTCATGCGGAGATACTATCTATCACTGCAGCGTCTAATTATCTAGGCTCTAAGTACCTTGAGGAGTGTACAATTTTCGTAACGCTAGAGCCTTGTGTGATGTGTGCGGGAGCTCTCAAGTGGGCGCGTGTAGCAAGAGTGGTCTATGCCGCATCGGATGATAAGGGGGGCTTTATGAGATATGGCAAAGAGGTATTGCATCCAGATACTAAATTAGAATTTGGTGTGATGCATGATGAGTGCGCTCAGATATTGAAAGACTTTTTTAAAGAAAGAAGGCGCTCATTGTAGATGCACACTCTTAATTGGCAAAGTCAAAACCTGAAGTGACCGAGTAATAGTCTTAAACTCTTCTTAATTGCAGGGTTAAATTGTCTTAAAATTGATTATCTCATTTTACTATACCCTAATTTTCGAGTCTTATAAGTTGAATAAAATCCTATCAAACATGAGAAACTTATTATTTATCGCCGTGGCTTTTTCGAGTATAATGTTGACATCTTGCTCTAAGAAGTTAACCTATTTTTCTGAGAAACTGCAACGAGATTTTGATTGGTCAGAACAGGAATTACAACGTATACAATTCTATGTATCTCAAGATATACAACTCTATAGAGTTAAATCAGACGGGGGTTCGGTCATAGAAGGTGGTCAGATAAAAATAAAAGACCAAACCGTCGTGGACGAAGTTCTTATCAAAAGAGGAACTCCGGGAATCTTGGTTTTTTCACCTAACGAGAAAAGGTTTGCTGTCAGTTTTGATAGTGATTCTGATAAGTATTTGATGTTTGGTCCGAGTGATAAGAATGGAGGACGATACTCTCTATTAGCAAAAGAATGGAAAAGGCGCGGTGGTATTATTACCTACGGTGGTGAGAAATACAGAACGAACTCTAACAGTGCCTATGCTTCCCTCATGGTAGATATCAAGAAAGCTAATAATTCGACTAAAAGATCTGAGACAGCGGGTGGCAGAAAGGTGAAGTAAGTTATTTCTGTGTCAGAACTGAAGATTCTTGGATAAGCCCTAGTGTAAAAGTAGTATTACCTTTAAATTATGATCTACTCTTTTAAAGGCTTTACACCTGTTGTTCATCCTTCTTCTTTTGTGCATCCACAAGCGGCTGTCACAGGAAATGTTATTATAGGAAAAAATGTGTACATCGGACCCGGTGCAGCTATACGTGGAGATTGGGGAGGCATCGTAATAGAGGACGGATGTAATGTGCAGGAAAATTGCACGATACACATGTTTCCCGGTGTGACGGTTACACTAGAAGAATCGGCGCATATAGGCCATGGGGCGATTATCCACGGCGCACACATAGGCCAGAATGCTATGATCGGGATGAATGCTGTTATCATGGATAGAGCCATCATCGGTAAGGAAAGTATTGTAGGTGCATTATCTTTTGTCAAAGCGGATATGCATGTAGAGCCACGAAGTCTCGTCGTCGGAAATCCTGCGAAAGTCATCAAGAAGGTGTCGGATGAGATGTTGGCTTGGAAAACCAAAGGGACTAAATTGTACCAAAGTCTTCCCGCCGATCTGCACAACAGCCTAAAGGAAGTAGAGCCACTTACAGAGATTCCCCCTAATCGACCTAAACAGGAAGTTTTGTTTTCTACCTGGAATGAAATAAAAGAGTCATAATCCATTATGGCCCTCCTTAAACAAAAAGCAGATTGGATAAAAGCACGGGCGAAGGAATTGGGATTCTTGTCAGTTGGAATTGCCAAAGCAGAATTACTGGAAGAGGAAGCCGTTCGTCTTAAAGAATGGTTGGGTCTTAACTATCATGGTGAGATGAAATACATGGAAAACCATTATGATAAGAGGGTAGACCCTCGACTGCTAGTAGAGGGTGGGAAGTCCGTGATTTGTTTCTCCTATAATTATTATACTGAACAAGAACAACTTGATCCTCACGCACCAAAAATTTCCAAGTATGCGTACGGGAGAGATTATCATAAGGTGATCAAAAAGAAATTGAAAACCTTATGGATGGACATGCAAAAAGAATTCGGAGAATTCGGTGGGCGGTACTTTGTTGATAGTGCGCCCGTTATGGAAAGAGACTGGGCTAACAGAAGTGGTCTGGGATGGATCGGAAAAAATACACTGTTAATCAATCCTAAGCAGGGTTCTTATTTCTTTCTAGCCGAAATGATAGTGGATTTTGAGTTATTGTACGATCAGCCTATAGCGGATCATTGCGGCACATGTACTCGTTGTATAGATGCCTGTCCTACCGACGCAATAGATGCTAACGGTTATCTAATGGATGCTACAAAATGCATTAGCTATCTAACTATAGAACTGAAGGAGGATGATATTCCAGAGGAGTTCAAAGATAAAATGGAAAACTGGATGTATGGGTGTGATATATGCCAGGACGTCTGCCCCTGGAATCGATTCTCCAGTGAGCACCAAGAAAGTGATTTTATAGATAACACGGGAAAGCTTGATCTGACTAAGGAGGACTGGAACAATCTGACCGAGTCGGAATTCAATAATTTATTTTTTGCGTCTGCAGTCAAGCGCACGAAGTATAAAGGACTGAAAAGAAATATTGACTTTTTAACCGATTAGGAATACTCGTAATAATAGATGACATGATGTTGCGTACGACGTTATTCTCTAATAAAATGGACTAAAATCTGATCCATACCTAATAGTAGGCTTACAATTTTATATATTGTAATTATATAAACTAACTAATCTCGCTTTCCTATGAAATTTTTGTCGACAGCTTCTTTTATTGCCATATTCTTTTTCCCCGTTCTTCTTTCTGGACAAGAAGATAATCCGATAAAAGGAACACCTTTGGAACTAATAAAATCAGAAAAAAATCGAAATGCTGGAAATGTATTTTGAGACAAGGAGCATAGAACATGACTTAGAGTTTAACCCTATGACCAGACCCAAAGCGAATGGTGAAATATTAGTTGGCGAAGATCAAAAGACAGAAAGCGAATTACATGCCGCATATAACCCTACTGATAAAAATAACATTATAGTTGGGGTGATGGATCTGGATATTACGAGTTCGGAATTTTTGGATTTTTCTATTTATATGACTAAAGATTTTGGGGATACATGGACCAAAAGTGATTTCACCGCAATAACACCTGGAAGGTCTTCTCTGGGTGGCGGTGATCCGGTTATAGTTTTTGATCCAGAGGGTAACGCTTATTTTACTTGGCTGTTTATAGAGGCAGACGCAAGTGGGGAAAGCGATATTTCGTGGGGAATATATGCTGCAAAATCCGAGGATGGGGGTTTGACATGGAGTGACTTGGACGAGCCTATAGCTATTGATACTGCTTCTTCTTTCTTTCAACTGGAAAGGCTAACGGACAAGCAATGGCTGGTGTCTGATCTGAACGAAAGCTCACCTTATTACGGTAATATATACTGTACTTATGCGACAATTACACCAAACCTTTTAGGCGCAGATTATGAAATTATTGCAACAAAAAAAGAAAGAGGTCAGGTTAATTTTGATACGCTCTCGCAGGTTGTTTCTGCAGAACATGGGTTCTGTCAGTTTACAAGTATAGATGCCGACAATAATGGGCATGTTTATATATCATATACTGCGGGTAATCTCACTAATCCTCAGGAGCTAGAACTCTATATTATCAAATCAACAGATGGCGGAGCCTCTTATTCGACCCCACAGTTGGTAACAAATTTTTATTTTCCAGATGAGAACGAAGATCAATTTATTGTTGAAGGATTAGATGCCACTCGCTTGTATCCTTGTCCCCATTTAGCTATTGACAAATCTGATACAAGTACCGAGGGTAACATCTATATTTCGTACACGGCAAGTGGAGTGGACTCATCGAGTACTTTAGGTCTTGATATATATATGGTCAAATCTGATGACGGAGGTACTAGCTGGTCATCTCCTCAGGTCATCAATAATAATGATAATCCAGATTTGCATCAATACTATTCCGCAATTGAGGTTGACGATTTCGGAGATCTTTTTATTGCTTGGTATGATAGAAGTGACGATATAAATAACCAGTTGACTCATTACTTTATCGCTGAATCTAACGACGGTGGAGAAACCTTTGTCAAAGGTCCTGTCACCAGTGAGGCCACAGATTTTAGATTTGCTGGTCAGGCTAATGGAAACTTTAGCATTGGAGAATATAATTCCTTAATTACCATTGATGATTATGTAATTCCGTTTTGGTCGGATGGGAGAACTGGTGACGGTAGCCTCAGTGTCTATGCGCATTTCCTTCGGAAAGGAGACCTGATAAGTTCCACTGCGCATGAGGTTTCATTGATTAATGAAAAAATCAGCTTATCGGGACCATTTCCAAATCCAGTTCAGGATAGGGCAGAATTTACCTTGGATTTAGAGAAAGGTCTTACGACCGAGGTGCAAGTGGTTAATGTAGCTGGTCAAGTTATTTATAGTAGCCCTAAGCAACAATTGAATTCTGGTCGGACGCCTATTAGCTTTTCTGTAGAAGGTTGGAATACTGGAATTTATTTTTTCAACTTAAAAACTCAAATCGGAAACATAACGCGTAAGTTTACCGTTAAGTAAACAGAAATATGTAATGGTCGATGTGTGCCAGAGGTATCTTATTGTGTAACAAAGTACATAAGTCATTTAGGGATAAAACTTAAAGTCAAAAAAAAGAATGGAGCCATTGGCGGAATAATATTATAACGCCTTTTTATGGCTCTACAATTAAGCTTTGTGAATACAAAGACTGACACAAACCATTAGTTGTTCCAATTAGGCTAATCTCCTAATCACAAAGAATTCAAGAATAATTTCAGTGGATGTTTTTCTCCATAAAGAATCTCAAATAGGAAGAGATTTTGTATTGGAGTGTCGATTCTTATTATCAAATATTCAGATTCAGTATTTATTTTATCCAGATTAGATTTACTTATTTTCTGTGTGAATTCTTCCAATGATATGTCTTGATTGTTTTCAAAAATTGAATACAAGAAGGAATCTGACCAAATCTTTTTAGTGGAAGAACCGTTCCTGTCTCTTTTTAGCTCATATTTTGCATCATCAGATAAGTTCTTAACCTGAAGATGTGATTTGTCGCTGTCCTTTAGAATCTTAAAATGAGCGGCATTTTCAACTATTTTATGAAGGACTAAGCTTCTATTATTCATATTAATCGTATCACCAATGTTCTCCTTACTCACAATTTTGTATTCTATATCTTTAGAAAATTGGAACTCGAAGTTTGCCGAACCAATATACTTATTGTCTAGGGAGTCATAATTTTCGATCTTAAAAAACTTACTGATTGATCGCGATGAGATTTTTCCATCCAATCTTTGTGTACCACTGCCTACGCCAACATTTAGCTTATCAATTGTGAGAGTGGTGTTTTCAGATGCAATATCATACGCATTAAGATCAAGCTTTAATTTAGGACCAAAACTAAATTCTGGTCTATCTATCTCATAATAACATTTGAATATTAATTCATCGTTATCATGTAACTGACCTATTGTCAACTTAGCATTAGATTTGATATCGGACTCTATGCTTTTTAGCTCCTCATCGGAAATATGGTATAAGGCCCTTAAAGAATCTAAGTCAAAGCTTACTTTAATGAATTCTGCACTATTGGCAGCAAATAGATACTTTCCTGATTTGTACAAAAATTCTATAGTATCTTGTCTGGTGAATTCAGTTTTGTGTTGTGCCGAGATACTTAAAGGCATAATCAAGATCTGAACAATAAGAAAAACATATTTCATTGCTAGAATGTTATATACATTGATTGAATAATAAGATACCATAAACTAATTTAAATTTCAAATCTTCGGTATGCCCATTAACCTACACATCGCACTAATAGCCCATGACGGTAAGAAATCAGACATGGTTTCTTTTTTGCTCAATAATCAGACTTTTCTAAAAGATTCTACGCTTTACGCCACAGGTACGACAGGATCTAAAATAGAAAAAGAAGGATTCAAGGTGAAGTGTCTTTTGTCTGGTCCTTTAGGTGGAGATGCGCAGATTGCTGCTCTCGTGGCAACACAGCAAATTGATATGGTTATATTTTTCAGAGATCCTCTAGATAAGCATCCTCACGAGCCTGATGTGCAGATGCTAATGAGACAATGCGATGTACATAATGTACCACTAGCAACTAATCCTAAAGCCGCCTTTTATCTTCTTAGAGGTGTTATATCAGAACTGACCAAGAAAGAGCAGCAGAAGTCTTAATTTAGTATTATACTTTATTAAGATATATCATTGACGACTAATCAATATAAAGAACTCGCCCCACAGATACCTCACGAGCCAGGTGTCTATAGATTTATAGACGAAAAGGATGTGGTCATTTATGTAGGAAAAGCCAAAGATCTCAGGAAGAGAACTGCCAATTACTTTGGAGAGAAAAAGCATCAGCAATACAAGACCAAAGCACTAGTAAGGAATGCAGTTAAGCTCGAATATACAGTCGTCGAAACAGAACAAGACGCTCTTCTACTGGAGAATACATTAATCAAAAAACTGCAACCGCGATATAATGTCATGCTCAAAGATGGCAAGACCTATACGTATATCGTCGTCAAGAAAGAGCCTTTCCCCAGAGTGTTTTTCACAAGAAAAGTATGGAAAGATGGGTCACAGTACTTTGGTCCGTATACATCTAAGTACCGAGCTAGAATACTTTTGGATATAATAAAGAAGTTGTTTAAACTTAGAACGTGTACGCTACCGTTATCGGAAAAAAGCATTGAAGCAGGAAAATTTAAAGTGTGTCTAGAATATCATATCAAAAATTGTCTGGGTCCTTGTGTAGGATATGAAAGTAAGGAGGCTTATGACCAAAAAATAAGTCAAGTAAAAAACATACTTAAAGGTCAGATTGCTCCAGTAAAAAATTACATAAAAGAGCAGCTTGAAATTGCTGTTGAGAAATTAGAGTTTGAAAAAGCTCAGGAGTTAAAAGAAAAGTTGGACGCTCTGGATAACTACCAATCTAAGTCTACGGTAGTCAATACGACAATCAAAGATAGTGATGTATTCGCTATAAGATCTGAGGAAGATATGGCGTATGTATCTTACCTTAAAATTGTCAATGGTGCATTAATCAATTCCGATAACGTAGAACTGAAAAAAAATCTGAATGATAATGATGATGACCTCTTAGTCTTTTCTATTAATTATCTGAGAGAAAAATTTAATAGTATATCTCCCGAAGTTATACTTGCCAAGCCGCTTAATCTTATAGACAAAGTCCAAGTCACTGTTCCCCAGCGTGGGGACAAACGTCATCTTCTAGATCTAGCCGAGAAGAACCTCACATATTATATCCTACAGAAAAGAAAAGATGAAGCAACCTACAAGAAAAAGCAGACATCAGCAGAAAGGATACTTAATACAATGAAAGAAGACCTCCAGATGGATGTCTTGCCTTATCATATAGAGTGTTTTGATAACTCTAATATACAAGGATCTGATCCTGTATCTTCTTGTGTCGTATTCAAAAATGCGAAACCATCTAAAAAGGATTATCGAAAATTTAATATCAAAACAGTTGTAGGGCCTAATGATTTCGCTTCTATGCAGGAAGTTGTCTTACGGAGGTATACACGCCTCAAGAACGAAAACAAACCATTGCCTCAACTTGTGATCATAGATGGTGGTAAAGGTCAGTTAAGTGCCTCATACCAAATATTGAAAGATTTGGGTTTGGAAAAGGAAATTGTGATGATTGGAATTGCAAAGCGACTGGAGGAAATATATTTCCCTGATGACCCCATTCCCATTTATATTAATAAAAAATCAGAATCTCTAAAGCTGATTCAACATTTGAGAAATGAGGCACATCGTTTCGCTATTACATTCCATCGAGATCAACGCTCTAAAAATGCTCTAGGCACGGAGCTGACTAATATTGCGGGAATAGGTGAAAAGACTGCTGAGAAATTACTAAAGACTTTCGGTTCGGTCAAAAAGATAAGGGGACTGAATAAAGCCGATCTTTCTCAACTAATTGGCGAGAAGCTAGCTAATACAGTTTATGATTATTTCAGTAATCAATCAGAAGGAAATGTATAGGTTGTTAATATTGTTTTCCTTGTTGTCATCTTGTCAGATCGAATCTGATGAAAGTTTGGTAACTATAAATGTTCCTGATGTCTATGTGCGTATGGATGATAAGAAATTGGAGTTAAAGGATAGTGTATATTATTATCAAGGTGAGAAATTTTCGGGACACCTTAATCAATCTTCTAGTGAAAAAAATAAACTGGACTACAGATATAAGAATGGAGTACAAGCTGGACTGCAACAGGGCTGGCACGTCAATGGTAATTTGTCCTTTTCTTATTCCTGTGTGGATGGCAAGAGACAGGGGGAATATAAGGAGTATTACCCTAATGGCGAGTTGCAAATACATAGAGAGTATCACAAGGGTAGTGTAGTCAAGAATAAAATCATAGATGCTAATGGTGTTGTTATAGCGCATTATATTATAAAAGATGGAAGAACGTTTGGATTGCTCGGTTCCAGTAGTTGTATATCACTAAATCCAACTGATAAAATATGAGACTTATATCTATTTTAATAATCCTTTCTGTATTATTCAGTTGTAAGTCTGAACCTGATTATTTGCCGTTTTATAATACGGCGGATTGGGAGCCTGAGTGGATAGGTCAAGATGATAGGTCTTATCAAGGAATACACAGGATTGCCGATTTTAGATTTACAGATCAGAATAATCAGCAGATTACCAATCATAATTTTCACGGAAGGGTATACGTCGTGGATTTTTTCTTTACGACTTGCCCTAGCATCTGCCCTCAGATGACTTCTAATATGTACACCTTACAAGAAAGATATAAGGAGGAACCCAGGCTAAAGTTATTATCTCATAGTGTCACGCCATGGTTAGATACTGTCCAGCAGCTTAAGAGATATGCTATAGAAAACAAGATAGATGGCAAAAAATGGCACCTGGTGACAGGAGATAAGGAAACGATATATGATCTTGCGCGTACCTCTTATTTTATAGAAGGTCAGATCGGGTTACAGCTAAGTTCTGATGATTTTTTGCATACAGAAAACTTTATTCTCGTCGATCAAAAGCGTAGAATTCGTGGTATCTATAACGGAACGAAAGATGCCGAAATAGAACAACTAGTTGAGGATATTGATAGACTACTTATATCAGATTAGAGTAAGGTGAATTTGCTCGGTTATTTTATGAGATAAATCTCTCTTTAAAGATCTTTTGTTCTGTCATCTTCGACTATAAACTAACTGCGCACATAGAAATACGATAGAATATTATATTAAATAATTATATAATATGTATCTTGTTGTTTGTTAACTCTTAGAGGACCAAAACTTAAACACACTAACCAACTGTAATGTATAGATTAGCTATTGTAAGCTGCTATGGTATAGTAGATTACATATAGATTATTTTATATATGAGAACATAAAGTAGGACCTGAATACGAATTGTACAATTTCAAGTCAAACTTTATGTTCGATAGATTAGGGTTAATTATTAAGAGTTCTAGGTATTTTAGGACTACTTGTCTATTTTTTTTCACACTTATTTTAAGTCAAGAGATATGTGCGCACAGTACTCAGTGGGCATATTGTATTACGCCAGAAGGACGTATAAGATTATTCGCCGAGCACTGGCATGGTAATCTGAGCCCTGCTCAAACGGCTAATGCAGTAGTAACATTTAGCGTACAAAATACAGCTACAGGTGTTACGAACACTTTTTCTGCTTTACCAGCGGGCGTTGTTTGGGATACTCCGATAGGCTCCTTATCGGGATGTAAGTCAGGAATTAATATTATTTCAGCATGTGATGGACGTGCCAATGTATATAATGATTGGGCATTCTGGGATTTTACGCCACCAGATTGTTTCGTTAATCTTAGAATTACTCTTGTTAGTGTCACTGGGTCACAAGCGTATATTTTTGATAGAGCCTGTACTACTCTATTTCCTTTTACATTCGAGGATACCTTTGTTGATTGTGCGCCTCCTACCATAACTTGTCCAGCTAATATTACGTACGAAGCTACCGGAGGAGAGCCATGTGGACGCCAAGTTAATGGACTTGCACCGCAGATATTATTTGACGATTGTACGCCTACTTCGGATATTGTTCTTGAGTACGATATCACTGGAGCATTGACTGTTACGGATGGAATGGGTAATGTCTCGGAGTTTTTTCCTAAAGGTATGTCTACGGTCGTATATTCGGCGACCGATAATAATAACACGACATCTACGTGCTCCTTTGTGGTGACCGTAGAGGATAGCAACGGGCCTACGACAAGTTGTCCATCCAATATTACATTGGAATGTGGTGACCCTAATAATAGCTCTATTATTAATGAGTGGCTCGATAGTTTTACCGCCACAGATGTGTGCGGCGTGCAGTCTTTGGATAACAATTTTGATCCTAATGGTTTTGTTTTTATTGATACCGAGAATCAGTTGGATTATTTTGATTTATCCAGAAACCCTAGAATAAGCACGGGGCATCTAAGCCATAGCTTACTATCTTCTGGTCAATTGCTATCAGAGATGACCAAATGTCAATATTCCAAGAAAATCACCTTATATAATAAGCAATCTGATAATCTTTTCGACTATCAGATACAGTTAAATCTGATGTATCAAGAGGGCATGGCTCCTGATTTTTCAGATTTACTTTTTTTAGATGCTGGGGGAAGAGTGTTGCCTTATTGGATAGAAGGATATAACGATAAACATGCTGCAATATGGTTAAAGGTCGCTGAATTGCCTGCATTGAAAAACTCTGAAATTTCTTTGCAATATGGGGGATGTGTCGAAACCAAATTTACACCAGAAGAAGTATTCACATCGGTGGCTAGAAATGGTGAATTATATATTCCAGATGCTGAACGAGGATATAGGGTTATATCCAAAATAAAAAATAGTAGCTCAAAGAATCATCTAATTATAGAGGGCGAAGAATCAAATTATAAAGTAACAGTCGGATATACAGAGAGTGGAAATGTCAATTCGCAGATAATTAGATTAGTTGAAGGGGGGAAACCTTTCCCACTTTACCTAGAGGGTAATCAGACTTATGGAGAGTCTGTTATTTTGGATTTTGAAAGAAATCAAAAGACTAACACAACGACTCATATTATAAGGAACGAATCTGGTCGCCGTATCATAGAGGACAAATTTGTCGATGATGGATTTTTGATTTCAGATAGAGTGAAATTTGTTGATGACTCTAATGTCGAGTTCATTGCCGTTGTTCCATCAAAAAGTGGATCACCAGAAATAATTTCTGAAGTATCAAAAAGTACTCAGGATGTTGCGGTGAGGACTATGGAAATGTTTGATGATAATCCTAAGGCTGAGGATAAATATGTATTCCAGCAAAAGATGATGGACTGTAATTGTACAGTCACGCAGGGGTCACAGACATTTTCTATTAATACCCTACAGAATGCGCAAGATGATGTGGCATTTTACGCCTATGGTACTCCTAATGGTGCATCTGCTAATACTGGATTAGAGCTTGCAGAAGAGGTTGTCCTTTTTCTATATGAAAATACGTTGACAGGTGAGATTTCTCTGTTCATTATTTTGGATGATGCGCGTGATCCGACAGGAGGTAGAGGTACTATTGATTTTTTCTGCTTACCTACAACATCCACTCTGGATTTTTCAGATGATCCAGGAGAGATTACAGGTATCTTCCCCACAGTTACGGCTAACTGGGGATGGGCACCTTGCTGCACAGATGGCGCATTAATAGGTAACGTAGGTTGTAATACGACCTTTGATTTTTATGCTAATTTTTCTTCCGGTATCAATGGTATTAGTTGGGTAAGTGGTTCTTTAGCGGCACCAGTATATAATTCTTTTGGGTCTATAACGGAGCCCGTAAGAATAAGCTGTGGTAACGCTCAGCCAACATGTTGCCGTAATACTAATAGCGTCACAATCACACATGCGTCTTGTCCATCGAGTACAGACGGTATGATCGATGTGACAGTTGATGCCAATGGAGCACCATATACATATCTGTGGTCAACGGGCGCAACATCTCAGGATCTTTCTGGATTAGGCGTTGGTATGTATACCGTGACTATTACCGATAAAGATAATTGCGAGCAGATCATAGATAACGAAATAGAATCTGACGAAACACCGATGCTGAACTGTCCTACCAATGCAACAGTATCTATGGATGGTACGATGGCATCTATAGAGTTGTCAGATCTGCCTTACACTGTCACATATCCATGTCCAGATAGCTATACGGAGACTTGTATGGGCTGTGGTACATTTGATTGCAGCGACGCTAACATGGTGCGGACTGTGACTGTGATAGTCGAAGACGTTTTGGGTAATACGGATATGTGTACCATTAACGTATTAATAGAAAATATGCCACCGGATATTAACTGTCCTGATGACTTAAATTTGGAGTGTGATGACTCTTTTAATAGTGCCGCAATAAATGATTGGCTCAGCTCTGTAACTGCCACGGATAATGAAGGAGACGTTATAAGCATAGAAGATAATTTTGACCCCAATGGTTATTCTTTTACATCTGATGGTAGTTCTTCAGGTATAGAAAAGATGAAATCGTCAGGTAAACAAAGTGTGCAAGGCCCAAAAGACTTTTATTACATATTGGATATAGTCAATAAATCAGAGACACGTCCTGCAATGCTTATGATGGGAGGTAAAGGAAGTCAAGTCGTGACATTTACAGCTACAGATGAATGTGGAAATACTTCTACCTGTACAGCAACTATTACCATAGATGATACCACGCCTCCTGTGATCACATGTCCTAATGACATAACGGTAGAGTGCGGTGACCCTAATAATAATGCCATAATAACCAATTGGTTAGATAACGCAACAGCAATAGATGCTTGTACGGATCATACTGTGACTAATAATTTTTCCACACTCAATCCTAACGAATGTGGTGGTGTTAGAACCATTACATTTACTGCAGAAGATGAGTGCGATAATCGCTCTACTTGTACCTCGCGGATTACACATCTTGACACAACGCCTCCTGAGTTTATGATGAAGCCACAGGATGCAGAATTTGAATGTGTCAATGCAAATGGAGCCACAGCAGCAATCAACGCCTGGTTAGCAGCTAATGGTAACGGTATGGCAACAGATGATTGTGATGCGACTGTGACCTGGAGTAGTGCTCTGACATCTACTACAGAATTATGCGGATACACTTACGAAAGATTATATACTTTTACAATAAGAGATGATTGTGGTAATACATCTACCGCAACAGCGACAGCAACTGTTGTAGATAATACCCCTCCAGTCCTTAATCTTCGCGCAGATATTACTCTTAATTGTGCAACGACTAATGATGCAAATCTAGCCAGTTATCTGACTAATTATGGAAGTGTATCTGATCTCTGTACTGTAGCCGCAGATATTGACGTCGAGTATAGATTATATAATAGTATATCAGGATGTGGTGAGACCTATACTGAAGTCTACGAATTTACAGCAACAGACGAATGTGGAAATACCACAATAGACTATTTCAGTTTTACAGAACAGGATATTGTTGCGCCGACTTGGGTAGGGTTGCCTGGACATCTTGATGTAGAGTGTGGTGATCCTGATAATAATACACAGATACAAGAATGGTTGGACGCGATAGAAGATGCTATTACTGATGCTTGCGGGGGTACGACATACGTTACCAATGACTGGGATGGCAGTCTTTTAGAAACATGTAATGCGTCTAACTGGATAGCCATAACTGTCGAGGACGAATGTGGTAATTCACGCAGTTTTAATAGAAGATTGAGATTACTGGATAGGATTAATCCAGTTTTTCTTAATTGTCCTTCTGATATGACGGTTAATGTCGATGTGGATAATTGTGATGCCAATGTGGTCTTTTCTACTCCTGTCGCTTATGATCAATGTTCGCCAGGCATTGTGCCTGTCCAGACTTTGGGACCCGCGTCAGGTTCTACTTTTCCCCTTGGAACGACGCTGATACGATTTGATGTAAGAGATAATTGTAATCGATTAGGGAGATGTGATTTTAATATTACAGTAGTAGATTCTGATACGCCAGAGATTAGTTGTCCGTCTAATGTGGAAGTTTGTACTGGTGATGGAATCTGTACTTGGAGGTCTGATAATTCTGTGCTTCCAATGGGTATGGATAATTGTCCTAATGTAGTGACACAAGTGGAGATTACAGGTGCGACGACATTGACAAGAAGAACGGGTACGGCGGCCAATCGTACATTTAATCTAGGCACAAGCCAAGTCTGTTATTATATGACCGATGCTGCAGGTAATACATCCAGTTGTTGTTTTGATGTAATTGTGTCTGACTGCGAAGACCCAGTAATTTCTTGTCCAGCAAATGTCACAAATGCAGTCTGTGGGTCTTCAGCACCTGCATCTTTTAATGCCACCGCGACGGATAATTGTGATACCAATATTGACATTCAAAAGATATTATTCAATACCATAAGTAATTGTGGTTCTACTAATACACAAGTTTATCAATTTATAGCCACGGATAATTTTGGCAATGATTCTCAGTGTTTTGCTAATTATACAAGCATTGATAATACTCCTCCTGCGATTACTACTGCTGCATCTGATGGAGACAGTAATTGTGCAGAGGCCAATGCAGACTTACTAGATTGGCTTAATAATAATGGAGGTGCGGTAGCTACAGATAATTGTGGCGCGGTAACATGGACTAATGACTTCAATGGGGCCGCGATGACGGGGTGCTCAGGGGTGACCTCTCTTTCTGTAACTTTTACAGCAACTGACGAATGTGGCAATACTTCGACAACATCCGCTGATTTTATGGTGGATGATACCGAGAACCCAATGATTACTTGTCCTACTGATATTACATTAGAATGCGACGATGTCCTTAATGATGCCGTGATAGAATTATGGTTACAATCCGCTGTAGCTACGGACAATTGCACTGATCCGGTAATCACAAATAATTATCCTGGACGATTTACTGCTGATTGTGGGACGACGGGTAATAACTTGGTGACGTTTACTGCGACTGATGATTGTGATAATTTTGTACGATGTAATGCAAGGATTACTATAGAAGATTCACTTCCGCCAGAATTTCTTATGAAGCCACAAGACCTCATTGTCGAATGCGGTGATGCGGACGCGGATCCTTCTGCCTGGATAAAAAATAACGGTGGTGCAATGGCTAGCGATCAGTGCGATGATAATTTGACTTGGAATGTTACAGAAGGAGATGCGGAAGAAGGATGTGGAGATTCTGAGAGTATCATTTATACTTTTACTGTAACTGATGATTGTGGTAATTCAACCTCAGCAACGGCACTATATGTATTTGAGGATACTACAGTACCGCAAGTTATTCCTCCGACTGATATTACAGTAGAATGTGCAGATGCTGCAGCGACGAGTCTTAGTGATTGGCAAGATGGGGCGAGTGCCACGGACAATTGTGGTACAGATGGATTTACTTTTGAAGCCATACTATTCAATACAATATCTGGATGCGGTGATACAAATACAGAAGTGTATCAATTTACAGCAACGGATGCATGCGGTAACCAGGCATCAGCTTTAGCATCTTATACTATAGTGGACTCTACCGATCCGTCTATAACCTGTCCGTCTACTTTAAATCTATTTTGTGGTGTTGACGACAACCCGTTATTTATTGCTGAATGGCTGACATCCGCGACGGGTATGGACGATTGTGGAGAAGTTACATTCACTAATAATTTTGATGGAGTCCTTCCAGCTAATTGTGGTGGTGTAAAAGTCGTGACATTTACTGCAACAGATGATTGTGGTAATACGGAGACTTGCAATTCGCGCATCACTTTAGATGATAATTCATCTCCTGATTTCGTCAATTGCCCAGAGGATATGACGATCAATGTAGATGTGGATTTATGTGGAAGTAATCCAATATTTTCTGATCCTATACCAATGGATAACTGTGACGTGACTGCCATACAAACAGGTGGTCCTACTTCGGGTAGTACATTCCCAGTAGGTACAAGTACGATAACTTATACAGCAACAGATGACTGTGGTAATACTCAAACTTGTCAATTTGATATTACGGTGATAGACTCAGATGATCCAATAATCCTTTGCCCAAGCAGTGATATTATTGCCTGTACTGACTCAGGAGTATGCACATGGGAGTCCGCTGATATTGGACCTTCTCTGGGGGTCGAAAACTGTCCAGGTTTTACGATCAACTATGCCATTACAGGTCAGACGAGTGGAACAGGAACGAATGATGCAAGTGGCACGACTTTTAATTTGGGTGTTAGTACTGTGTGTTATACGATTTCAGATGCCTCTGGCAATACGTCTTCTTGTTGTTTTAATGTCATAGTGAATGATTGTGAAAGTCCACAAGTTACTTGCCCAGCGGATATGACTGTCGAATGTGACGGATCTGGTAATACCACTCAGTTGAACTCTTGGTTGGGGACTTCTTCATCATCTGATAACTGTGATAATACTTTGATGACATCTCAAGATTTAGATAATACAATTTCTATGTGTGGAGGTGGTGAGACTTTTGTTTATCAGTTCATTGCAGAGGATGATGCTGGTAATAGTGATTATTGTAGAGCGTCATTCACAATAGAAGATACAACCAACCCGGTTGTCACACCTGCTTCTAATATGGTGTCAAATTGTGAGGACGCGCCAGAAGACTATATCAATTGGCTAAACAATAATGGTGGGGCAACAGCAACAGATGTATGTAGTGGAACATCATGGACTCATAACGTAGTTAGCGAAACACCAAACTGTTCTGGATTCCCGACATTCATAGTAGATTTTATTGTTACTGATGAATGCGGTAATTCATCTTCTTCCCGAGCACAGTTTTCGGCACCTGATAATACAAATCCTATAATCAGCTGTCCTGCAGATATTACTTTGGAATGTGGAAATGACACAAACGATGCTGTTATAACGAATTGGCTAGAGACGGCTTCTGCAACGGATGCTTGTTCCGAACTGACAATTGCGAATACATATCCGAATACTTTTGCTGCAACTTGTGGAGACGCAGGGGTATACACTATTACTTTTACTACTGTCGATGATTGTAGAAATCTAGCGAGATGTAGTTCGACGATTAGTATATTAGACCGAACGATTCCGGTCTTCGAGGTTGACCCTCAAGATATAACTATAGAATGTGCGTCAGATGATGCAAGTTCAATGATAAATAATTGGATTAAAAATAATGGGGGCGGTGTAGCCTCTGATAATTGTGGTGATGTTACTTGGTCAGTCACATCAGGAGAACCAATTGCGGGCTGTGGAGATACGGGCACTGTGATATATACTTGGACTATCACTGATGAATGTGGTAATACCAATACAGCAACGTCATCTGTCATTACCGAGGATACAACAGTACCAGAAATAGATGTGCCTAATGACCTGACGGTAGAATGCGACGGTGCTGGTAATCTTACGCAATTGAGCGATTGGTTAGAATCTGTAAGTGGTTCTGATGATTGTGGAGATGTGACTTTAGACTCTGAATTATACAATACGATTTCGGGTTGTGGAGGTTCTGATACGGAAGTACACCTATTCACGGCTACTGACGAATGTGGAAATGTAACCACAGGTCTAGCTTCCTTTACAATTGAAGATTCGGTAGATCCTGTTATTACCTGTCCAGAAGCCTTAGAGTTAATCTGTGGTGATGAGAGTAACGACCTGATGATTTTAAATTGGCTTCAGACGGGAACCTCAACAGACGTTTGTAGTGATGTCATAATAACAAACAACATTCCTAGCGAATTGCCGGATCTTTCTTGTGGGACAACAATGACTACAAGTGTAACCTTCACGGCAACAGATGATTGTGGCAATACCAGTTCTTGCGCTTCGACAATCACCATGATCGATGAGGATGCACCGAGGTTTGAAAATTGTCCAACTGATATTACGGTAAATGTAGATGTAGACTTGTGTGAAAGTAATGTAGTGTACAGTACACCGTTAGCATTTGATAATTGTGATGAAGATGTTGATGTGGTTATGACATCTGGTATTGCGAGTGGAGATATTTTTGATTTGGGGACTACGACCATCTTGTTTACAGCTACTGATGATTGTGGTAATACAGCGACTTGCCAATTTGATATTACGGTGTTAGATTCTGATATACCATCCATCAGTTGTCCATCAGTCGATGTAGAGAAGTGTGTCGATCCTGGCACATGCGGATGGAGAGCTTCAGATTCCGTGAGTCCAGTATTTTCAGAAAATTGTCCAGATGAGGGTTTTGATCTCAGTTATACGATTACGGGTGCGACAAATGTAAGTAGTCCATTGGTCGGATATCATGACGTAGATGCAGATGATATAATTTTTGCAATAGGTCGCAGTAGGGTATGCTACACCATTACTGACGAAGCTGGTAATAGCAGCAGTTGTTGTTTTGATGTAATTATTACGGATTGCGAAGCACCTAATCTTTCATGTTCTGCAGATTTAATTGTAGAATGTGCTGCGACGAATGCCATACAATTAAATACTTGGCTTAATTCCGCAGTAGCCACTGATAACTGTGATGCATTGGTGGATATGACCTTTGATGTTTGGAATACAATCAGTGGTTGTGGTAATACAAGCACGGTAGAATATTTATTTACCGCAACAGATGACGCTGGTAATACAACGACGTGTATAAGGTCTTTCGAAGTACAAGATAATACGGCGCCGGTCATCACCACAGTAGCTCCTGATGTAACTGTAGAGTGCGATGGAGTAGGTAACCAAGATCAGCTCCTGGCATGGTTAGGTAGTAATGGAAATATTCCTGATTCCGATGTAGACGAATTTTGTAATGGTTTTACATGGGATAATAATTTTGAGGATACGCAATTTGTAACAATTGATCCTTGTGATGATGATTTAGGGTATTATCAAGTTTTATTCTGGGTAACAGATGATTGTGGCAATAGAAGTAATCGAATCGCTAAGAGATTCATTATCGAGGATACAACAGCACCTGAGCTAACATGCCCTGCCAATATTACACTAGAATGCTCTGACCCATTGAATGAAGAAATTATAGGAAGCTGGCTATTAACGGCTTCTGCATCAGACGGCTGTTCGACAGTGAGTTTGGTGAATGATTACGATGATGAGTTTGAGGCGGCATGCGGCTTAAGTGGCGAGTACACGGTGGCGTTTACAGCGACCGATGCTTGTGATAATGTAACAGATTGTGAAAGAACGATAACAATCGAAGACACGACAGATCCAACGATCGAGTTAGCGGCAGCGGATTTAATATTAGAATGTTCAGATGCAAACAATGCGGCATTGATAGCGGATTGGATAGAGAGTAATGGCGGTGCTGTGGCGAGTGATGCGTGCAGTACAGAATTAGAGTGGAGTTATGAAGCCTTACCGGTATTAAGTGGTTGTGGCGATACAGAAAGTACGACGTACATATTTACGGTAACAGATCAGTGTGATAACGAAAGCACAACAACAGCACAAGTCATCACAGAAGACACGACCCCACCTAATTTAGATGAGCCAGCGAGTTTGACAGAAGAGTGTGGCGATATAGAGACAACCGTACAGCAATGGATAGACAGTGCAACAGGCGATGACACCTGCGGTGAAGTAACAGTAAGTGCAGTACTATGGAATACGATCAGTGATTGCGGCGGCACGAATACAGAGACGTACTTGTTTACGGCGACCGATGCCTGTGGAAATGAGACAACGGCATTTAGTGATTATATATTAGAAGACACGAGTGATCCGACGGTTGTGTGTCCATCGGATATAGCATTAATATGTGGAGATGAGAACAATGACCAGTTGATATTGAATTGGCTGAATAGTGCGACAGCGACAGATGCATTTGGCTGCAGTGAAGTCGAGATCAGTAATAATTATCCGAATGGTTTACCGAGTCTAGCATGCAATGGTGGCGCAGGCTTATTGATCACGTTTACAGCAACAGATGCCTGTGACAATACGCACACGTGTCAGAGCCGAATCACGATGGACGACAGTGCAGATCCATACTTCAGCAATTGTCCTCAAGACATGACGGTCAATGTAGACGTCGATCTATGCGAGACCAATGTAGTATACAGCACACCGATCGCCTTAGACAACTGTGACGAAGATGTGACTGTAGTGATGACAAGTGGCATAGCAAGTGGTCAGCCATTCCCAATCGGGACGACGACGATTTTATTTACAGCGACGGATGATTGTGGCAATACGACGACGTGTGAGTTTGATATAACAGTAGAAGATAGCGACATACCGACGATCGAGTGTCCGAGTAATGATGTGGTCGTGTGTACGGATACCGGCACATGTGTATGGGAATCGGATGACAGAGTATCATCGATTTATAATGAGAATTGTCCAGATGAAGGTTACACGGTAACTTATGCGGTAACAGGTGCGACGGTAGCGACCTCAGCGGCGACAGGACAGAATGATATTGCCGATGATGGAGTAGTGTTTAACTTGGGTGAGAGTAGAGTGTGTTATACGATCGAGGATGATGCAGGCAATAGTAGTCAATGTTGTTTTGATGTGATTGTAGAGGATTGCGAAAATCCAGTGGTGACCTGTCCAGAGGGCGAAGTAGTAGAATGCGATGGTATGGCGAATAATGATGATTTATCAGATTGGTTGGCAGAAGTGACAGCGACCGATAATTGCGACACAGACATCAGCATCACAAGTGAACTAAATAATACGATCAGTGGCTGTGGCAATACGTATACGTTACTTTACAGTTTTACAGCCGAAGACAACTTTGGCAATACGCATAGATGTCTATCCTCTTTTAGAATTATAGATACGACAGATCCAGTGATAGATACAGAAGCATCAGATGAGACGATCGAGTGCAGCGGCGGATCAAATGGGACAGATGCCTTATTGGTATGGTTAGAAAATAACGGAGGCGCAAGCGCATCAGATATATGTAATGAAGTCGAATGGAGCAATGACTTTGCAGGCTTCTCAGATGGTTGTGGAGAGACAGGTGAAATAGAGGTGATCTTTACGGCGACGGATGATTGCGGTAATACGAGCACGACATCGGCGGTATTTACAATCGAAGATACGACAGCACCAGAGCTAACCTGTCCGGCAGATATTACCTTAGAATGTGCGGATGAGTTAAATGAAGTGATTATTGAGAATTGGTTGGATTTTGCGATGGCATCAGACGGCTGTTCGACAGTGAGTTTGGTCAATGATTACGATGATGAGTTTGAGGCGGCATGCGGATTAAGTGGCGAGTACACGGTGACGTTTACGGCGACAGATGCATGTGATAATGTCACTGAATGTGAAAGAACGATAACAATCGAAGACACGACAGATCCAACGATCGAGTTAGCGGCAGCGGATTTAATATTAGAATGTTCAGATGCAAACAATGCGGCATTGATAGCGGATTGGATAGAGAGTAATGGCGGTGCTGTGGCGAGTGATGCGTGCAGTACAGAATTAGAGTGGAGTTATGAAGCCTTACCGGTATTAAGTGGTTGTGGCGATACAGAAAGTACGACGTACATATTTACGGTAACAGATCAGTGTGATAACGAAAGCACAACAACAGCACAAGTCATCACAGAAGACACGACCCCACCTAATTTAGATGAGCCAGCGAGTTTGACAGAAGAGTGTGGCGATATAGAGACAACCGTACAGCAATGGATAGACAGTGCAACAGGCGATGACACCTGCGGTGAAGTAACAGTAAGTGCAGTACTATGGAATACGATCAGTGATTGCGGCGGCACGAATACAGAGACGTACTTGTTTACGGCGACCGATGCCTGTGGAAATGAGACAACGGCATTTAGTGATTATATATTAGAAGACACGAGTGATCCGACGGTCGTATGTCCGGCAGATATTGCTTTAGTGTGTGGAGATGAGAACAATGACCAGTTGATATTGAATTGGTTGAATAGTGCGACAGCAACAGATGCATTTGGCTGCAGTGATGTAGAGATTACAAATAATTATCCGAATGGTTTACCGAGTCTGGCATGCAATGGCGGTGCGGGCTTATTGATCACGTTTACCGCAACAGATGCCTGTGAAAATACGCACACGTGTCAGAGCCGAATCACGATGGACGACAGTGCAGATCCATACTTCAGCAATTGTCCTCAAGACATGACGGTCAATGTAGACGTCGATCTATGCGAGACCAATGTAGTATACAGCACACCGATCGCCTTAGACAACTGTGACGAAGATGTGACTGTAGTGATGACAAGTGGCATAGCAAGTGGTCAGCCATTCCCAATCGGGACGACGACGATTTTATTTACAGCGACGGATGATTGTGGCAATACGACGACGTGTGAGTTTGATATAACAGTAGAAGATAGCGACATACCGACGATCGAGTGTCCGAGTAATGATGTGGTCGTGTGTACGGATACCGGCACATGTGTATGGGAATCGGATGACAGAGTTTCATCGATTTACAATGAGAATTGTCCAGATGAAGGCTACACGGTAACTTATACGGTAACAGGAGCGACGGTAGCGACCTCAGCGGCAACAGGACAGAATGATATTGCAGATGATGGTGTGGTGTTTAACTTAGGAGAAAGTAGAGTATGTTATACGATCGAGGATGATGCAGGTAATAGTAGTCAATGTTGTTTTGATGTGATTGTAGAAGATTGCGAAAATCCAGTGGTGACCTGTCCAGAAGGTGAAGTAGTAGAATGCGATGGCATGGCGAATAACGATGAATTATCAGATTGGTTGGCAGAAGTGACGGCGACCGATAATTGCGATACAGACATCAGCATCACCAGCGAACTAAATAATACGATCAGCGGCTGTGGAAATACGTACACATTAATCTACAGTTTTACAGCCGAAGACAATTTTGGTAATACGCATAGATGTCTATCCTCATTTAGAATTATAGATACGACAGTTCCAGTGATAGACACAGAAGCATCAGATGAGACGATCGAGTGCAGCGGCGGATCAAATGGGACAGATGCCTTATTGGTATGGTTAGAAAATAACGGAGGCGCAAGCGCATCAGATATATGTAATGAGGTCGAATGGAGCAATGACTTTGCAGGCTTCTCCGATGGTTGTGGAGAGACAGGCGAAGTAGAGGTGACCTTTACGGCGACGGATGATTGCGGAAATACGAGCACGACATCGGCGGTATTTACAATAGAAGATACAACAGCACCAGAGTTAACATGTCCGGCGGATATTACCTTAGAATGTGCGGACGAGTTAAATGAAGTGATTATTGAGAATTGGTTGGATTTTGCGATGGCATCAGATGGCTGTTCGACAGTGACTTTGGTTAATGATTACGATGATGAGTTTGAGGCGGCATGCGGCTTGAGTGGCGAGTACACAGTGACGTTTACGGCGTCTGATGCGTGTGATAATGTCACTGAATGTGAAAGAAAGATTACAATCGAAGACACGACAGATCCAACGATCGAGTTAGCGGCAGCGGATTTAATATTAGAATGTTCAGATGCAAACAATGCGGCATTGATAGCGGATTGGATAGAGAGTAATGGCGGTGCTGTGGCGAGTGATGCGTGCAGTACAGAATTAGAGTGGAGTTATGAAGCCTTACCGGTATTAAGTGGTTGTGGCGATACAGAAAGTACGACGTACATATTTACGGTAACAGATCAGTGTGATAACGAAAGCACAACAACAGCACAAGTCATCACAGAAGACACGACCCCACCTAATTTAGATGAGCCAGCGAGTTTGACAGAAGAGTGTGGCGATATAGAGACAACAGTACAGCAATGGATAGACAGTGCAACAGGCGATGACACCTGCGGTGAGGTAACGGTAAGTGCAGTCCTATGGAATACGATCAGTGATTGCGGCGGCACGAATACAGAGACTTATTTATTCACAGCGACCGATGCCTGTGGAAATGAGACAACGGCATTTAGTGATTACATATTAGAAGACACGAGTGATCCGACGGTCGTATGTCCATCGGATATTGCATTAATATGTGGCGATGAGAATAATGACCAGTTGATATTGAATTGGTTGAATAGTGCGACGGCAACAGATGCGTTTGGCTGCAGTGATGTGGAGATTACAAATAATTATCCAAATGGCTTGCCAAGTCTAGCATGCAATGGCGGTGCGGGCTTATTGATCACGTTTACAGCAACAGATGCCTGTGACAATACGCACACGTGTCAGAGCCGAATCACGATGGACGACAGTGCAGATCCATACT
>JAHDFP010000002.1:391814-457355 GCA_020628095.1 Saprospiraceae bacterium | reverse complement strand
CATTAGCACCTGCCATACCATCGCCATCTCTATCATCTATTATCGTTATCGTTCGCGTTATCGTCTGACTTGCCATACATACATCCGTCATGTTGTCGTCATCGCAGGTTACGACTATTGTACCACATGCTCCTGTACCAGTAAATACGATATTGTATGGTGCCATTTCAGCTCCAGAACCCGTTGTAGGACAAGCAGGTATGTTACCCAATGTATTACAATCGAATGTTCCTAAGTCCGTATTTGCAGGGCAAGTTGCCTCAAGTCCAGTAACACTTACTGTAGTAGAGAAACAAGTAACACAACCAGGATTAGCAGGGTCTGCTAAAGTACCAGGACCTCCCGCTGCACAGAAAACTATATTCTGATTACAAGGAGTACATGGTGTGTAAGTAGTTACATCAGCCGATATATCAGCAGTAACCGCACCCTCAGGACCTGGAGGAGTATTATCATTAAAGTAAGGATCAAATACAATCAATATAAAAGGTTGAATACTGTAAGCTCCCTGAGTCACAGTCTCTACACCTCCCGGACAAGCTGTACTAATATCACCTGTTATAGTGCAATCACCACCAGTTATATCTGGACAATTAGTGAAAGCCGGAGTCGGGATAGTAGTTTGTAACGGTAATGTTGTCACGTCAAGTATCTGAGATGTAGGTCCTCCACTCAGTCCTAAACCATCCGCTACAAAACCCAAGAAGGTAGCACCAGTTATATCAAATACACCTACTACATACTCTGAGAATCCAAAACTACTGGTCAAATCGAAATTTAGATTAAGATTGACTCCTGTTACTTCTTCATTAGCACCTGGTGTCACAACAATAGGTCCACCAGCACCGTCATCTACAGTAATTACTGCCCAATTCGCAGCATTGGAACCATCATCAAAATTATATCCTACAGGACCCACAGGACCAAATACTGTATTGCTTCCCGTTGCACTTGAGCCCATATCTCCGCCAGTAGTCACATTAACGTTACCTGAACCAGAGCTTGATCCATCATCAACGAAATCCGCATCAAAACACCACTCTACTGTATGAGTTCCTATACCCAGAGCACCTGGATCAAAAGTAGTCGTAGACATACCATTAACGGTTACTGACGTTACACCTGGATCTGGAGCATTTGGAACACCAACCTCCATAATCAACGCATCCAAACCAGTCACAGCATCATCTGTATGACAGAATGGTCCTAAAGCTGGCTCGTTAATAACCGGATACTCGCATACGTTGCCAATGCAAATAGGGACACCTGCACCATCTAAGAGTGGCGCACCAGTTAAAGCATTATTTACACACAAGCTGTAACCTACCCTATCGACGTGATTAAAAGTCCACTCGTAAGTACAAAGTCCAGTTATAGGATCTGGTGCAGTTATATTAGTCGGTGCTACAGGATTAGTTATTCCTGGTGGCAATGGAGCCGCGAAAACCGCCTCCAACATAAAACCACAAGTTCCAGTAACCGTTACTGTCTCAGAGAAAGTACCATCGCCAGCTCCGTTAGCCGATTGATCATCATTACAAGAACAAGGATCAGCCGCATCGAAATCTGGCTCAAAAGTAGCAACACAAGAACATGGAGGAATAGCCACCGTATGAGAAGCTGTACATCCATCCACGGATGTTACCATTACGTTTAGATTACCTCCAGCATAACCATCTGCCTGATTAGGTATAGTCGCTGGACTCATTATATCACCTGGATTGGCAGGTACATATTCATATATACAAGTTGTCACAGGTGCTTCCAAGCAATCACTGGTAAAAGCAACAGTAGGAGCATCTGCTGGAGTTAATCCCGAAACCGTAATTGATGCTGTTCCTGTACTTCCAGCGCATCCGCTATCAGAAACGGTGACCATGTAAGTACCTGCACCCACACCTGATAAATCTTCAGTAGTAGCTCCATTACTCCACGTATATGTAAATGGACCGATACCACAATCTACTGACAAATCAACCGCGCCATTTGGAACAGTACAATCTGTCGAATTAGTCACAAGACCAGTTGCCACAAGATCACCCGCAACACAAAAATCATCAAAAGCCATATCACTTGTAAAACTTGTACCCGCAACTCCTTCAAATCTAAAGGTAACAGTCATCCCTGCATAAGCCGCTAATGACACACATGCATCTAACCACTGGTCTCCCATATCTCCACTTGCCGTAAATTCTTGAGTCCATGTTGCACCTCCATCCGTAGAAACTTCAAAATTCAAAGTACCCATTGTCGCACCAAACATGTGATAACAGAACTGCGCATAAGGATTAGCACAAGAACTCAAATCTATCTGTGGTGAAGTAGCATAGTCTACATCTCCTGCAGACGAAGGAAAAGAAGTCTCTAAAAAGACAAAATCTCCACCTGCCAAGCCACTACAATCCGTACTAGGACCTGTAGAGCCGGAAGTTGTAGATGAACCAACAAGCCACGTAGGGTTGCCTCCATTAACATTTGTGACTGTCCAACACAAATTAGACAGATCACAGAATGGAGCGGCAACAATACCAGTTGGACAAGTTGTACACACTGTCACTGGACCTGCTGGAGTACTACAGCCATCTCCTGATGCTGTACAATCGGAATAAACATAAACATCGTAACATGTAGCAGCGGCCAGACCTGACACAGAACTCATTGTACCTGTCAAAGTCGTCAAAACACCTGTTCCAGGTGTAAAACCTGCAGGACCATATTCGACCTTAAAATCTGTTGGCGTTCCTCCGCCACAACCAGAAGGCGCAGTCCAAGAAACATCAAATGAGCTATCCGTAGCATTAGCAGTCATTAGCATCGCTGGTGCAGGACAGGCTGGTGAATCTATAATAGATACATCATCTATTGCCGGATCTCCGAAAAAATCCGACCCAGAACCACCTGACTCAGATGTAAACTGAACCTGAACCGAAGTCACACCTCCATTGTCAAATGTCGGTATTCCACAGTAAGAAAATGACTGCCATCCACTAGTCGCAGCAGTAATTAATTCTAAGGTCTGCCAAGCAGTTCCATCCCATGCTTCTACTAACAAAGTATTGGGTGGCGTATAACCGACACCACACATCCAATAGTAAAACTCCATAAAAGGGGAGCTCAAGGCCGAAACATCTATTATCGGACTTGTCAATACTACCGTCGCGTCTGTACCAGACTGATCATGCCAAGCATAACCTGTACCACCGCCCGCAGTATGATCAGGAGCAGAAGGACAATTTACGCTATTGGTACTATTGACACCGTAGTTCCACGGCCCACCAGTCACAGCAGATTGAGTCCAACCCGCTGGTATGGAACCAGGAAAAGTTTCTGTCCAAGGAGCCGTCTGCGAAAATGCCAGAGCGACCACCAAGGAAAAAATCAAACTTAAATATGTCTTTTTCATAATAATCGTGAGATATAATGTGAGATTGAGTTTATTTTATTTTACTATAGTTCTTCTATTGCCTGAAGTAGTACTTCTTCATAGATTTTGCGTTCATCATTGTCTGGAGTCGTAAAATACTCTCTGATGTAAGCATCCATCTCTACTACTTTGTATAACTCATCGTCGACTATAGCATCGATAATCTGATGATTATATAGTATGGAAAGTGAATAATCCTGAGGATTTGCCTTGTAGTCCTTTAACGTCGCATCCAGATGCCTAAGGCTGACCTTAGTATCCTGAATGTGCATTACCTCTGAAGTTAAATCCGTCTGTCCAGAAAGGATATTTAGAAAAAACAGGGCAAACGAAAATAGGATAGTTCGTTTGAGATTGAGATTGAGTCTAAAAATCATTTTAGGTCGAGTTTGAGTTTTGGTTAATTCTTTTAATACAGCGTATAGCCTGAAGTCATCAGACTACACAGTTTCGTCAAGTCACGAAGGTATACAAAAATCTATAACTATCAGAACATATCGAATAATTAAATTCCTTATGGATAAAAATCTCAGAATCAACTATTCATATATGTTAATTCTTTAATCTGTTAGCTAAATTTTTATTTATTACAGTCGTTAACATGACTAATTTAACATTTATTTTATTATCCGCGACACTTTCTTTAAGATCAACCAATCCCTCCAAGCGGCTCATTATGAGAGAATAATTATTAATGCTCGTAACTAATTCTTCCATGGCTTTTGGCCCATAATCCAGGTCTAATTATAATAGATTTGCACTCCTGAGTTATACCTTTACATTATCTGTAACACGTAGACCTACTTCTTAGGATTTAAGTAATATTTTCAATACTTGATTGACATCAACATACCTAAAGTTTCTAATTCTTCGTTATGAAGGTTGATCTATGAATAGACACATGAGACATCATATCTTGTTTCTGTTAAGTATAATGACACTATTATACTCTGTGCAGACTCATTGTCAGAAGGGTTTCGAATTAGGAGGACACGTGGGCGTCTCTCATTATTTCGGAGATCTTAATACGCAGTATAGTCTGTCCGATCTTGGATTTTCTATGGGTATAAAAGCCCGGAGAAATTTTAGTGAACGCATTTGTCTTAGTGGGTCACTGGATTACGCTAGAATAAGTGCCTCTGACGAAAACTCTATCAATCGTTTCCAGAGAGTAAGGAATCTCAGCTTTTTCTCAGACATATTTGATGCCAGTGCAACGGTAGAGTTTAATTTCTTCCCCTACATACATGGCAGCGAAGATGATTATTACACACCATATATATATGGGGGTGTTTCATTTATGAGATATAATCCAAAGGCAACACTTAACGATCAGACCTATGTACTAAGAGATCATGCCACAGAAGGCCAGATCAATGGAGGTGAATATGGACTCATGACCATGGCACTGGCATTTGGTGCAGGCTTCAAGTGGGACATCAACCGAGACTGGAGTGTCAATGTTCAGATTAATGGTAGAAAACCATTTAGCGATTATATAGATGATGTCAGTCAGACCTATCCAGACTTCTTTTCTCTAAGAAATAGTCGAGGCGAAATTGCCGTCGCTCTTTCAGACAGATCTATAGAACCTGATTTCGCAATCCCAGGTCTGCAGAGAGGTAATGGAAAAACTAATGATATGGTATATTTTATTAATATTGGAATTATGAAATATTTTGGTCAATTGCATTGTCCAGCCATATCTAGAGACATTTACTGATATTACATATCATGATTACACATTATGATATAAGTCTTAGACCCTACCCCAGAGGATACCATATTATCACCAGTGACATCATACAGAGAGTTCAGCTACCAGAATATGATGCACTTTTACACTTATTCATAAAACATACTTCCGCGGCCATTACCATTAATGAAAATGCCGATCCCGATGTGCGAGCGGACTTCGAAAGTATATATAATTACTTAGTGCCAGAAAATCTTGCCTTTCTTAAGCATACCGCCGAAGGGCCAGACGATATGCCAGCTCATATTAAAGCCAGCATGATAGGACAATCGCTCTCTATACCTGTCCATAAAGGAAAACTAATGTTGGGAACCTGGCAAGGCATCTATCTCTGCGAATTCCGAGACCATGGCGGCTCTCGGAAATTAATAGCCACGATATATCATTGACATGTCATATATCATAGAAGGCATCATATTAGGTTTAGGACTAGCCGTATCGCTAGGTCCCATCTTTGTGGCATTGACAGAAGCCTCTATTGATAGAGGAGTAAAAGCAGGGCTGACTGTAGGTGTCGGAATATGGCTAAGCGATATAATCATTATACTCCTATTTTTCAATTTTATATACCAACTAAAAGACACCATAGAGTCCGACTCCTTCATATATGCCATGGGCTTATCTGGTGCTGTTGTCCTATTCTTATTTGGCATATTTATGATTATCAAAAAACCGACCATAGAACATAGCCAACACCAGCTCACAGGAAGAAACTACTTCGGGTACTTAACCAAAGGTTTTTTAGTCAATACCATCAACCCATTCACTTTTATCTATTGGGGTTCTGTTATCTCGACTTATGTCATCGCGAGAAAATTTTCGACTATTCAGACAACCTTACTTCTGTCTACCATCATGTTCATCATCATATTATCAGATACTTTTAAAGTATATCTAGCAGACAGGATCAGACAAAAGTTGACTCCAGAATCTATTAATAAGGTTTTCAATTTTTCAGGGCTATTATTGATCCTATTTAGTTTGTATATGACATATAGAGTTATTTAACTCATAACAGATTCTTGTTTTATACAAGTCGTTCTTATTTTCAGTCTGCTTTACAATTTTTATAAGAATCCGATTATGAAAAATATTTTCACCGCCCTAATATTATTACATCTTGGCACTTATGGTCTAAGTCAATTGACTTATGAAGAAATTCTATTCCAAGAACTACCCAAAGCCACAACTATTGATTTTGATAATCAAGGACCAGACTATAGACCAAGTCTACAACTCATAGAAGGTCCAAGTCAAACACCCAAAAGGCTGCAAAGGATAAAGGAAATCAGTGCACGAAAATTTCCAAAGCAATATAATCTCACATCTCCACCGACTAAAAGGTTATCTGATCCTCCAGAGAACTTAGGAGGCTTTGACGGCAATACAACTGATGGAAGTGATCCTGAAGACAATCACCTAGCCATCTCTAATGATGGTCAGGTCATCTCTGTAGTCAATAGCAGCATTGGCATTTATAACGAAAATGGTGATTTCATAAGAGAAAGAACGTTGGCATCCTTTACAGCTGGCTTATCTAATGGTCTAAGCAAATTCGACCCCAGAATTATATATGACCCAGAGAATGATAAATTCATTTTCACCTGTTTAGCGGGAAGCAATAGCAATAGTACCAATGTCATCATTGGATTCTCAGAAACTAATGATGCCACAGGCACATGGAACATGTATGAGATAACAGGCAATCCGAGAGGTGATGATACTTGGACCGATTATCCGATGATCTCTATCACTGAGAACGAGCTTTTTCTTACTGGCAATCTCATCTTTGATGGAATACCTTGGCAGACGGGATTTTCGGAATCTCTTGTTTATCAAATCAATAAATATGACGGTTACAATGGCGAACCACTCAACCTCAAGCTATGGAATAACATAGAATACAATGGAAAACCTATAAGAAATCTATATCCTGTCAAAAGTGGGGGTGCAACGCTAAGTAATCGCCAATACTTCTTATCCAACAGAAACTTTGCACTGAGCAATGATACCATTTTCGTTTTGGAGGTAACTGGAGAACTCAACAGTCAAGATGCAGAACTTATCATAGATGTCCGAACATCGGACACAGAATATGGTGCGCCTCCTGTCGCAAACCAGCCACAAGGAAACTTACTTGAAACCAACGATGCTCGCATACTAGACGGCTACTTATTAGATGATAGAATTCATTTCGTCGGAAATACTGTAAATCAAACTACTGGATTTGCCGATGTATATCATGGTACCGTGAATAACGTGATGACCGACAAGCTAGTAACCGCAAATCTATTAGGAAACAGCAATGTGGAGTATGGTTATCCAGCCATGTCCTGGACTGGAGATGTGGAATCAGATGACGAGTGTATTATCATAGTAAATCATACTGCAGTAGACAAGAATCCCGGAATCACTGCTTATTATTATCAAGGTTCTACTGGATATTCTGATCCTGTAGAGGTTAGAGAAGGTCGGTCCTACATGGACCAATTAGGCAATAGGTGGGGTGACTATGCTGGATGTCAAAGAAAATATAACGAGCCAGGCATTGTATTTACTAGTGCTAGCTATGGAGGGTTTAGTAATTCCGCGCTGACTTATATCAACAAAATCTCTAAACCACAAATATCTTCTTCTACTGAAAGTAACGATGCTTACAACAGTATAACGCGTGCTTATCCCAATCCCACTTATGACTACTATAACTTATCATTCGAGGTAAATAAAAAGGAGGTAGTAACAATAGAATTATATGATGCTCAAGGTAGGTTAGTCGAGCAATTGTATAAAGATTATCCTAAAAAAATAGGGCTTCTGGAGTTCAGTTTTAGCACCATTCCACTTTCTAATGGAACCTATTACCTCAGAACTATAATAGGAAATAATCAGATGCCCATAGAGAAGTTGGTTAAGGTGTCGAGATAGTATAACATCTAAAAATGTAAAGTAGGTTACCTTGCTTCAGTAAGGTATTGGTTTTGGACTACTTCTTGTAATAATGGGTAATTACATAACCCTCAGAAGTATATAACAAAAAACCATGAAAACCAACTTTCGCATTATTACTAGATTGGCCTTTATTCTTCTAATGTTATGCAGTGCATTAGGCCTACAAGGCTCGGAGGAAAATACACTATCCGCTCACTGGTCCAAGGGTGAAAACAAGGTAAAACTGGAATGGGAAATAGCAGAATCCACTCTGATAAGCCACATCATCGTTCAGCGAAAAAGCAAAACCGAATCCTCATTCACCAATATAGGTTACCTACTGAGTGAAGAATCCACTGAAAGTCAGACTGCAAGCTACTCGTATACCGACAATACAATATCGTCTGATCACCAATATACTTACAGAATAAGCATAGTCTACGAAAATGGCGATGAAGCAATAAGTGACACAACGCAGTGCTTCATAGGAGAAATAATAAGATCGGAAGAAGAAGTCTATAAGTATATATTTCCTAATCCTGCTAAAGACGATATCAGTATCAGGCTCATCGTAGAATCAGAATCTAAGTTAAAAGGTGGCTTTTACACTAAAAAAGGTCAAAAATTAATGGATCTGGACCTTGATACTATTCCTAAAGGATTAAGCGAGCATCGTTTTGACATAACTGAATTAGAAGACGGAGAATATTTACTTATCCTCAAAATAGGATCTGAAAACATCATAGAGAAAATCAAAGTGAGTCGATAAGCAAAGCTCTATTGATAGAACTATACACAGAAATAAAAAAAGTCTCAAGGCAAAATACCTTGAGACTTTTTTATTTGTATTCTTACTTATCTTATTTGTTATCAGAAGCCGAAGTAAAACTTGGTTGTAGTTCCAACATGTCTTTGAGTATGTACATCACTTCTTCTAAGTAGAAATCCTTTTGTACACCTTCGACCCAATCTTTATTTCTTTCTATTCTTGACTCATCATAAGTAATATACTCTTGATCAGAGGATAGATTCTTGACTAAGAGATTCTTCACATCCTCTTCGTATAATGACTTAAACTTTTCCGCCTCTTGATCCTTCTTTTCTATGTAATCAGTATAAGTTACGAAATCCAGAGGGTAGCTCGTCACATCTCTATTCGTCTTAAGCCTTTGTGCGTTCTCCTCTATCAGCTTGAAATCTTCATTCTCGGCGGTTCTGATTTTACTTCTTCTATCGAGCTCTTTAATAGATGGAACATTATACACAGATTGCTTATGCTCTACAGGATCTATACTTGTCCACTCCATCGCATAATCATAATCTTTCTCTCCCGTATCGATATACTGAAACTCGTCTGGTAAGATAATGTCTGGAATTACTCCTCTTAGCTGAGTCGACCCACCATTGACTCTAAAAAACTTTTGCATAGTAATCTTAAGATTGCCCAAGTTGTTAGCGTCCTCATTGCGGAACATTCTATCCAGATCAAGTATCCTTTGCACAGTGCCTTTACCAAAAGTAGACTTACTACCTACTATTACAGCGCGTCCATAATCCTGCATTGCGGCGGCTATAATTTCTGAGGCAGACGCAGAAAACTGATTGACCATAATGACCAGTGGACCATTATAGTGGACTTCTTCGTCTTTATCCTCATATAGATAAGCCTCTTTGTGTCTTGGTTTTACCTGCACAATAGGACCATCTTCTATAAATAAGCCAGACATATCCACGACGTCATTGAGTGATCCTCCACCGTTGCCCCTTAGGTCAAGGATGATGGCATTGACATTGACTTCTTTTAATTTTTCTATTTCTTTTTTGACGTCTTGTGCACAAGAGTTCCCATCCTCTTTTTCGAAACTACTGTAGAACTTTGGTAGCCTGATATAACCGACATTCTTGATCACATTAGGGATGTCTAATAAAAGAGATCTTGCAAAAGAATCGTCTATATTAACTACATCTCTCTCTATAGAGATGTCTGTAATAGTACCATCAGGTTTTTTGGTAGTTAATGTAACTGTCGTCCCTTTCTTCCCTCTTATCAAATCAACCACATCACTAAGTCTCCAACCTATGACACTTACGGGCTCCTCACCCTCTTGTTTCACAGCAGTGATAAGGTCGTCCTCTTTGAGTTCTTTCCCTTTCCATGCTGGTCCACCTGGCACTATGGAAGACACCTTAGTGTATTCGTCTTCTATCTGCAATCTTGCACCTATCCCTTCTAACTTACCGCCCATTCTTATATCGAAATCTTGCTTAGCACGCGGACTCATATAGTCAGAGTGCGGATCAAACAATCCTGTCAATGAATTAACATATCTAGAAAACTTATCCGATCTTTTGTCCTGATCTAATCTTTTGAACCACTTATCATAAGACTTATTCATCGCATTGACCGCCTCTGTTCTCAGTTCTTTCTTAGTTTTTATAGGTTCTTTCTCTACTTCGGTATCCTCCACTATATCATCCAGCGCCTTCTCTGCTTCCAGTTCTTTTCTCTCCTCTTGCTTGGATATTTTGTTCTCTAATCTATTGTTAAGGTCATACTGCAACATTTGTTTCCAATATGACTTTAATTCTTCTTCATCCTTGGCATAGCTCCTTTTTTCGCCATCCATCTCGATACTTCCATCTACGGTCTGATCTATATCAGCACGCATTAGCTCATGGAATATCCTCTGTGCCCTTTCTCTCGAGTTATCGATTATTTCTTCTGAGAGATTGAACAAATCCATGCTTTTATTAGCAATCTGATCATCTACTAATAATCTGTATTGCATCAACTGATCTACCTCTGACTGCAAGAGAAATCTCTTTCTATGGTCAAGATTTTTAAGGTAATTATCAAAGGCTTTTTGAGAGAAATCGTCATTAAGCTCCACTGGGTCAAAATGGTACATCTTCAAAAATTGGAAGACCGCATCCATTATTTTAAATTCTCTGGCAGAATCATTATCTGGATTATGAAAACCAGATAGAACTACTGAATTTGCCAGTACTACGACAAGTATTATCTTTTTCCAATTCATCATTCTTGTTTACATGCTTAAATTACAAAAATTAAACCTTTATTGCTTTGAGCAAACGGGCTGAAGGCATCAGCCATCTGTATTTATACTTAGAATCCTTATTTCGACTCTTTGGTTCTGTTTCCTACCGGCAGGGGTAAAGTTACTAGCTATTGGTTTTCTCTTACCATAACCTTTATACTCAATTCTGCCTTCTTCTATCCCCCTCAGTACTAAATATTCTGTTACAGATTTAGCCCTTGATTCAGATAATTCATCACACCATTCATGAGAGGGAGGTACCCCGTTAGTATGACCTCCTACTTCTATGCGTATATCCTTGTTTTCATCTAAGAAATCGTACAATTCATTCAGCACCGAGTAAGATTTATCTGTTATTTCAGATGTATCTGCCTCAAAGAACAGTTTCGGTATTCTAAATTTTTGACCTTTTTTGATCTTAGATCTATCTAGGTTCAGCTCATTAGAACTCGGTCTTTTATAGACAATTGTATCTATCTTATTCTCTTTTCTTTCTCTTTTAAAAACTTCTTGCTTCTTGGCTTTGGCCTTATGGGCTGGCATTTTTTTTCTCTTGACTGTCTTATCTACTCGGTTTCTGACATACACCTCGTAGTCTTGCTTACACTCGATCTCTACTATTTTAGAAGAATTATCGACTAGGACATGACCATTATACGGGAACAGAACAGGCGTCTGATAAAAGGCCTCTAGCATGATGAAGTCATAATCATCATTGGGCTCAAACTGAAAAACGTACTCTCTCCACTCGCTATGGTCTACGGGCTTAGATTCTCCTAATAATTGTTCTGGACCACAATATCCCGATCCACCCCATACTCTTAGCACTGCTGGAGTTGTAAAATCCACATCTTTAGCAAGGTTGGACATCGTAGGACTACGATAGACATCAGATCGCGCTAGATAAGTAGAAAATTCATAGCATTTACCCGCTCTCAATGGACCCTGTAGACGCTGCGCTATGGATTCCCATGACTCATTATCCCTGACTACCATACCCAAAAAAGTAACTCCATGAGCGGTTGCCACAGTCATATCCCAAAAGGCTGTATCCCTAGTCGCCCCAGCATGTATATCAGGTGGCGTTGTAAAAGGAAAATTGATACGGCTGCAATCGAACCAATCTTTAATGGTCGAGTTAGAGTTCAATCCACCTGCATGCGGTATATCCTCAAATGAAGGATTACGCAACGTCAAGGTAGACTGGGCAACAGAAGCATCACCTAAAAAGATAAAAACTAAAGAAATAAGTATGCTAGTGATTAATTTTCGCTCCATTTAGTTCTTTTATTCGTAATGGTTTGTATGACGGGGTCTCTTACAACTTGTAATGTCAATAGACAATTTATTGTTTCGGCGTCATTTACTATTATAAAAACATTAACGTGTAATTTCTATAATTCTAAAAATTAATCACAACTTATCGTCTATTATATCACGCATTTCATCTAATTATAGAGGAAATGCGTTGATAAATAACGTCTTAGCACTCTGGTTATTATACGGATGACTTGAGCTTCTTTTTCATCGCGAATAATTCGTCACGATATTGTGCGGCGGTAATAAAATCAAGCTCTTTGGCAGCCTTTTTCATTTTTCTTTCCGTGTCGGCAATAGATTTTTCTAGTTGATCTTTAGACATGTACTCTACAATAGGATCAGCCGCTATATCGAGTTCATCAGGCTCTACATAAGCCGTATGTTTTCTACCCCTTATATCTAGGATAGATTTCTGCGCTAAGATTTCGTCTTTAGTCTTATGTATCGTCTTAGGTGTAATGCCATGCTCTTCGTTATACGCAATCTGGATAGTACGCCGTCTATTAGTCTCATCTATCGTCTCTTGCATGCTGCCCGTAATTGTATCTGCGTAGAATATTACTAATCCATTTGCGTTACGAGCCGCTCTACCCGCCGTCTGCGTCAGTGATCTATTGTTACGAAGAAAACCTTCCTTATCCGCATCCAATATTGCCACTAAAGAAACCTCTGGTAAGTCGAGCCCCTCTCTTAATAAGTTGACCCCAACCAATACATCAAACACCCCTAATCTTAGATCACGGATGATCTCTACCCTATCCATTGTATCCACCTCAGAGTGTATGTAGCGCACTTTTATCTCTAGCTTGACAAGATACTTAGTTAGCTCTTCTGCCATACGCTTAGTGAGGGTCGTCACCAGTACCCTTTCTTCCTGTTGGATACGCAGAGATATTTCTTCTAATAGATCATCTATTTGATTGATGCTCGGTCTGACGTCTATAGGTGGATCTAACAAACCCGTCGGTCTGACAATCTGCTCCACTACCAGGCCTTCTGTTTCTTCTAGTTCGTAGTCTCCCGGCGTGGCACTCACATAAACGATTTGATTGACGAGATTCTCGAATTCTCCAAAATTAAGTGGTCTGTTATCCAAGGCCGAAGGCAATCTAAAGCCGAAGTTGACTAAGTTAAGTTTCCTCGCTCTATCTCCACCCCACATGCCTCGCACCTGTGGTAAGGTGACATGGCTTTCGTCGATAACCATCAGATAGTCATCAGGAAAATAATCTAATAAGCAAAACGGCCTAGTACCAGGCTTACGACCATCAAAAAATCTGGAGTAATTCTCTATCCCGTTGCAATAACCTAACTCGCGCATCATCTCTAGATCAAAGGTTACACGCTCTTTGATCCTTTTGGCTTCTATATATCGTCCTTCTTGCTCAAAGAATTTTTCGTGACCAAAAAGCTCGTCTTCTATATCCTTGATGATATGATTGAATCTATCTCTGGGTGCGACATAGAGGTTAGCAGGAAATATAGCGGCAAAGTCTATAGCTCCGATACGCTTTCCTGTCTCTATCTCCAGTTGTTCTATACTATCTATTTCGTCACCGAAAAAAACAATTCTAAAACCATAATCGGCATAAGGCAAATTGATATCCACCGTATCGCCCTTAACTCTAAAAGTGCCGCGCTTAAAGTCTCGCTCTGTCCTGGAATAAAGAATCTCTACCAACTTATAGAGGAACTGATTCCGCGAAAAAATCTGTCCTTTTTGCAATCTTATGATACCAGATTTGTAATCCTCGGGATTACCCATACCAAAGATACAGGAGACTGAGGCCACGATGATAATATCACGACGGCCTGACAAAAGAGAAGAGGTCGCTCTTAGTCTCAGTTTGTCTATTTCGTCATTGATAGACAGGTCTTTCTCTATGTAAGTATCATTATGAGAGATGTACGCCTCTGGCTGATAGTAATCATAATATGAAACAAAATACTCCACGGCATTATCCGGAAAAAACTCTTGAAACTCACTATAGAGCTGTGCTGTCAGAGTCTTATTATGAGTCAAGACAAGGACGGGTTTTTTGACCTGTTCTATGACATTGGCCATCGTAAAAGTCTTCCCTGATCCTGTCACACCAAGTAACACTTGCGACCTTTCGCCTTGATTAATACCAGCGACTAATTGATCTATCGCCTGAGGTTGATCTCCTGTGGGTTGATATTTAGATATAAGTTTGAATGGCATGAGCGAACAAAGATATAGCTTAGAGGTATTATATAACAGAACTAAACTCGAATAGATCATGCTCAACTACAAAGAATACGGAGAAGGATTTCCTGTTATCATACTGCATGGCTTATTAGGCATGCTAGATAACTGGCATTCTTTTGCCAGAAAGTTGTCGGAAGATTATCGAGTCATCAGTATAGACCAACGTAATCATGGCAAGTCCTTTCACTCAGAGGAGTTCTCTTATTCCTTACTCAGCCAAGATCTAAACGATTTGTTGGAGAGTATGCAGATAGAGCACTGCCATTTGATTGGTCATTCTATGGGAGGAAAAACAGTCATGCAATTCCAACAAGATTATCCAGAAAAAATCTACAAGTCGGTTATAGTAGATATCGCTCCTAAGGAATACTCAGGCGGTCACGAAAAAATATTTGAGACCCTTTTACAACTGGACCTTAATACTGTAGTAAGTCGAAAGGATGCCGCACAAAAGGTTAATGAGAAACTGCAAGACCAGAACGTGACGCTGTTCTTACTGAAAAATCTTACAAGGGCCGAGGATAATTCGTTTAGATGGAAGGCAAATATTTCTGCCTTATGGGAAAACTATGCACACATCAAATCAGGGGTCCTATCGGATCAGGAAATCCTTACTAATACCTTATTCGTCAAAGGATCTAAGTCTAACTATATCACAAATGAGGATATAGAAAAGATCAGAAAAATCTACAAAAAAGTAGAAATCGAAACTATAGAATCTGGACACTGGATACATGCAGAGAGGCCCAACGAATTGCTAAATTTAGTTTTAGAATTTTTGTCCGAATCTTAATATTCAATTAAAGTTCCCACCTCAGGCGTTAACATAGCGTCAAAGTCTTAATCTACAGAAACAGAATCATAAGATCTCGTATCTCTCATAATGACAGTACTCATTACCCAATTAAAAATATGATCATTATGAAAAACATCATTTTACTTTCCACCCTTGTGTTTTGCTTAGCATCATGTAAAAGTTTTCATCTGTCTTCTATACCTGAAGGTCGGAGACTAGAAAACAGACTTCCACCACTCGAACCAGAGTTTGACACCAGAAGTTTTGGGACGCACTATGTTGACATCTATGGTACGGCGGCTAATGTGATCAGTGGTCGATATAATCTGGAAAACGAATTAAGAGAAAGGTCTAACCTTAAACGCACAGAAATAGATACACGCAAAATCTATAACCGAGAAATAATCCATAACATATCAGAGAGCACAGGTGAAACTAAGGGGATCGCCGTCTGTCGGATTGGCATGCGTACCAGAGGTATTACCTCATATTGGAATCCAGTGATTTCCATTTTTACATTAGGTATCGCTAATCTCTTCGGTTATCCAGCCTCTATCTATCGAGATGAGATAGAACTGATCGTGGATATATATGATATGAATGATACCATAGTAGGCAGTTACTCAGATATAGGCTATGGCGAGGCTAAAATGGCCATGTATCATGGCTACACTAAGTATGATGCAAAAAGACTGGCACATGCACTGGCATTCAAAAAAGCCTTAGAAGGAATCAAAAGACAGATAAAAGATGACACAGAAGAAATAACCACTCTTCTTACAGAATAAGTATAAAGTATTAAGAGTCGAGAGTATACATCGCATTCTCGGCTCTTATTTCCTGTTAATTCCTTAAGTCAAGTTCCAGCCATTATCAGACAGACAACATTCTCCGCGAATGATTATATTTGGATATGTCACAAGGAGTATCACTTATTACGAACCGAGCACTTCCAATCATTCTATTTTTCTTTTGCGCTAATCTAATAACAGCTCAGGATCATCATAAGCTACTGAAGGTACTACCTGATCCACATAGTATAAAGAGTGCACCAGATTGGGCACAGCTAATGTACTCTGACGACCCAGATGTGTCAGAAGTAATTGATCAGTATAATAAATACTACAAACAGAATCCTTTTATCAAAAATATACATACCCAAAACTACAAGAGATGGGCAAGGGCGGCCGAAAAGCACTTAACTGAAAAAGCCAAAATTAGATTCAAAACGCAATCTGAAGAAGAGGTTTATTTTGAAAAACTCAAAGCCAAGGCTTCTCAAAAAAGTATGATGAATACTTGGGAGAGCATTGGTCCATTCGAGACATATAAGAATGGTACAACGACACCCTATTCTAATCATGCCAATGTATATTCCATAGATCAAGCCTTATATAATAGTCAGAAGTTGGTCTGCGGTACAGAAAGTGGTGGGGTCTTTTTGACAACTGACAAGGGGGCTAACTGGAATTTAGTATCAAAAAACGAAGTCTTCTCTAACGGCATCACCGCCGTCGCCTTACACCCCACTCAGCAAAATACAATCTATATAAGCGGAAATTCCAGAATATACAGGTCTACGGACAATGGTGCATCATGGTCAGAAAACTTCTTTGTCGGTGACGGTGTGGATGAGATCAAATTTGATCCTAATGATGACATGCATATTTTTCTTGCAGCAGCCAATGGTTTATACGAATCTATAGATGGAGGCAGTAATTGGACACAGATATTTTCTGACAGGATATGGGATATAGATTTTCATCCCACTAATAGTAACATCATTTACATACTAAAAAGTAATCCCTCGCTGGTCAAAACCGAGTTTTATAAGTCTACCGACAATGGATCGAGCTGGACTAATATGACTAATGGATGGTACGTGCCACAAGTCATCTCGGAAGCCGTCGAAAATGGGGGCAAAATCGGCGTAAGCCCTAATGATCCCAATAGAGTGTATGCCGCACTCATAGGATCAAGTAAAGCTGGAGATAATGGCTGGATAGGAATCTATAGAAGCGACAACGAAGGCAATGCATGGACATTACCGTCTGGTCAGATCGGCGGTCCTTATGCGCCTATTAATACGATGCCTTGGAATGCGGCCGCCTACTCGTCAGGATACCATCAGGGGTATTATAATTTTGACATGGAGGTATCCCCTACTAATGCTGATTTATTATGGTTTGGTACGGTTAGATTAAACGAATCTAATGATGGAGGGGTATCTTATCTGAGTATCGGAGCGGCTAATAGCACTAGACTATCAGACATACATGCGGATATACAGGCTATACATCTGGACGGTAACGATATCTGGATTGCATCGGATGGAGGTATTAATTACTCCAGCGATAATCTACAATCTCACGCTTCTGCCAAGTATGGTATCATAGCCTCTAACTTTTGGGGATTTGGAGCGGGCTGGAATGAGGATGTACTCGTCGGTGGAAAGTATCATAACGGAAATACAGCGATACATGAAAACTATGGACCTGGATACTCTCATAATGTCGGCGGTGTAGAAGAAGCCACAGGCTATGTCAATCCACTGAATAATCGCAATGCCTACTTTAACCAATATTGGTCTGGATATACTGTCTCCAAATTAATTCCAGACAATCTAGGAGGGACAGCCACAGACCTTAATCCTATTAACATCATCCCTAACGAATCATATTTTACCTCCTATTCTTCAGGAATCTATCATTATCCTTTGTACTCAGATCACATGATTGCAGGTAAGGACTCTATTATATGGAAGTCTTTTGACGGTGGCGCCACTTGGGAGGTTATGCATGATTTTGGAGCAGGTCGTGTGTTAGAATTAGAAATATGTCGTAGCAATCCTGATATTATATATGCTGTATTCCAACCTGGTGGTGGATATTGGGATTGGTGCGAAGTGCATAAGACAACAGATGGGGGGAATAGCTGGAGTCAACTGACCCAGGTACCGAGCAATAATAGAAGAAGATTTCAGATAACCACTAACCCTAGCGATGCCAACGAAGTCTGGGTCGCTGCAGTACACGGAGGCAATGGTCAGAAAATATATAGAAGTCTCAATGGTGGTGTCTCCTGGATCAACAGATCCGATGCCATCCTTAATGGACAAGATGTGGTGGATATAAAATATCATGGCGGATCTAACGGACTCGTATATGCCTTGACTAACGAGGGCTTCTATTATGTCGAAAATTCTGGCTGGACAGATTATAGCAGCGGATTACCGACTATAATCAATCCATTAGCCATAGACCTGTTCTATAGAGATCAAAAAGTAAGAATTGCCACCTCTGGGCGCGGTATCTGGCAAATAGACATGCCGCAGAACTTTGCACCGATTGCACATGCAATCACAGAATCCGATACCATATATTGCGGTAGAGACACCATACAGCTGGAGTCTCATTCTATAATAGATCAGGCTAATGCCTCGTGGCATTGGGCTATTGCACCTGCTCCTGCCTTCATAGATAATAATACCATACGTAATCCAAAGATATTACTCGGCACAGCAGGGGACTATAGCGTGACCTTGACAGCCACCGATGGATCTGGAAATAGCAGTGTAGCGGTACATAACAACATGCTACACCTAGAAAACAACTGTAGCATAGATACCATACAAGGACTGGCGCTAAATCTAGACAATGCACCAGAATATGTCCAACTCCCACATTTCGGTGTGACGACTAATAATTTTACTATGACGGCGTGGATAAAGCCCAATGGCATCCAAAGTGATTATAGTAGTATCTTAATGAATGATGCCTCTGCGGCTGGTATTAATTTTAGAGAATCCAATAATACCTTAGGATATCACTGGCCAGGTGGAGAGTGGTGGTGGGATAGCAACCTCGTTGTACCGACTAACGAATGGTCGCACATCGCTCTAGTGGCAACACCTAATGGTATCACCTTATATCTCAATGGCATCGGTGTCACTCATAATATTGCCATCAGTCCCGTTCTACTAGAAACCATAAAAATAGGAAGTTATAAAGGTTGGACAAGCCGAAACTATAATGGCGAAATAGACGAGGTCGCAATATGGAATAGATCCTTATCAGAGATCGAAATAAGATCCTACAGACACCTAACTAAAGAGTCCTTATTAACAGATCAAGACTTTGTAGCCTATTACCAATTTAATCAAGGTGGATCTACTGTCTTAGACAAGATAGGAAGTCGTCATGGCTCTATTAACAATGGAGTAACGTATACAGTTTGTAATGCACCTTTTGGTAAAGGAGGTTCGGATTCTCATTTTGTCGGAAATGCTGGTGTATACAATTTTTCTAATGCGAACGCCATCATAGAATATGGATCAGGTAGTTATCCCAATGGCGACGTCTACGTGACAAGAATAAACGGTCTACCAAAACCACCAACGGACAATAACGAAAATCTCAATTCCTATTGGGTAATCAATAATTATGGTAATTCAGGCTTTACGGCAATCACCCATCTGAGTCTGGATGATCCATTTACTTCTCCATCCTCTGGTGCGACTAATAATAGCTCCGCTTACACATTGATTTCTAGATCAGAAAACAATCATCACAATATATGGACTGACGAATGTACTTTGAGTAATACGAACTCCGAGTATTACGTATTCTCAGCCTGCGATTTTGGTGGCGAGGGCCAATTTTTTATTAAATCTGATTGTGAGGCCTCCGCATTTGTAACCATGGATTATATCAATGGGGAAGTACAGACCATCAGTGTTGCCGACTTTATCCAAGCGAACAACACGATATCAGGAGGTTCTATCATAGAATATAAAGCGGGTAACTATGTAGAATTGCTACCACAATTTGAGGTAGGTTTTGGGAGTCAATTTACCATCAAGATAGAAGACTGTAATAATTAGACAAGAAGAAGTCTCAAGGAGTTGTTAATTCTGGGCAGGTTATAGATTTTACTTTTAGATTGAACCGAATTGCTCTATTTTTAATTATGAGAATGGAGATCAAAATTCTTATCCAGACTTTTTCGTTATTTACCCATATTGAATCTTAAAAAGATAGCATGCATCGTATAAAGAGACTTGGACTTATTGTAACCGCCGTGATTTGTATTTCTGCGACCACTGTACAGAATGACAGACTGTTCGAAATCGCCAAGAATATAGAAATATTCGTCAACGTCTATAAAACACTCAACGCGGATTATGTGGATGACTTAGACCCAAGCCAACTGATGCGTATAGGTATAGACGCGATGGTCAATTCTCTCGATCCTTATACTAACTACATTTCTGAATCTCAAGTAGAGAGCTATAGAATCAATACAGAAGGAAAATATCAAGGCATCGGCTCTACAGTAAAGATGGTAGACGGTTATGTGACAATTGATGAGCCTTATGCTAATAGTGCAGTACTCAAAGCTGGATTACAAGCTGGAGATCAAATCATTGCCATAGAGGGAAGCTCTACGGATGGCAAAACACAGGAGGAGGTTACAAGATTCTTCCGAGGAATACCAGGCACGGATGTAAGATTTAAAATTAAAAGGGGGAACGAGCCTCCATTCGATGTTAATGTCACCAGAAGTCAAGTGAGTGTGCCTAACGTACCTTATTCGGGATTTGTGGATAAAGATTATGGCTATGTGGCACTATCTACCTTCACTATGGATGCTGGTAAAAATATACGTAAAGCCATCCGTGAGCTAAAGAATGAAAACAATAATATCAAAGGGCTCATCCTTGATCTACGAGGAAATGGTGGTGGACTGTTGCGAGAAGCCATCGCAGTATCCAACATCTTTGTACCCCAAAATCTCGAAGTGGTCAGCGTAAAGAGCAAAGTCAAAGATCGAAATGTAAGCTATAAAACACTGGCGCAGCCATTAGATCTGGAGATTCCATTAGTTGTTCTGATCGACAAATCTTCGGCCTCAGCCTCGGAGATTGTGTCAGGCGTTATTCAGGATATGGATAGAGGCGTACTGATGGGACAAAAGTCTTATGGAAAAGGTCTGGTACAAAATACGCAGGAGGTGGGGTATAATTCCCGACTCAAGCTCACCACATCCAAGTATTACATACCCAGTGGAAGATGTATACAAAGTGTAGAATATCAAGATGGCGAACCTGTAGACATCCCTGACGCGCAAAGAGCTAAGTATAAAACTAAAAGTGGAAGAACCGTTTTAGATGGTGGCGGTGTATCTCCTGATGTGAAACTCGAAGTGCCAACTACCCCAGAAGTGATAGAAAAACTGAATGAAAAAAACATCATATTCAAGTTTGTCAATAGTATGGGACTAGCCATAGATACGTCGGCTAATAGTCTGGATGAGGTTATTTTTTCTGATTACGAAAAATTCACAGCCTTTGTTAAGGCTGAGGACTTTGAATATGAATCCGCTAACGAAAAGTTACTAGCCGAACTCAAATCTAATCTGGACAAAAGCTCCAACCAAAATATCCTACAGGATATTAAGCTCATAGAACAAAAAATAAGCACAGAAAAGTCAACAGCCTTAGATCAATATAAAGAGGACATAATAGACGAGATAGAGCTGCAAATGGCAACAAGAACCCATCTGCAAAAAGGAAAAGTTTTCCAAAAGCTAAAAGATGATGAGGAAATAGACGCCGCTATAGCTTTGCTCAGAGATGGCAATAAGTATCAGTCACTTCTTAAGCCTTAGACTTTAATAGATTTAAGCATCGAAGCTCAAGAGTATATATTATGCCTAGAGACCTCGGGTAAGGTCTGTTCCGTTGCTCTGTTCCAGCATGAGGAACTATTAGCAGATAATGTATCATTAGAGCCGTGGAGTCACAGTTCTCAGATCACTGTACTTATCGACCAATGCCTAAAAAAGGCAAAGGTCAAAATAGATCAGCTTAGTGCGGTCGCCGTAAGTCATGGACCAGGGTCCTATACCGGTCTAAGGGTGGGCGCATCCACTGCTAAAGGTATTTGCTATGGACTCAACATTCCTCTGATATCTATCCCTACTCTAGATACCATAAGCCACCCTTATCTGAAAAGTATTAGTCCCGAACAAGTAATTATACCTTTAATAGATGCCAGAAGATTAGAGGTCTATTATAGTGTATACAATCATAAAGGAAAATCACTCAGAGATGTAGACGCATATATACTTAGTGAAAGTAGTTTTCAGGAATATAAAACTAGTGGAGGAATTATCTGTGGCGATGGTGCGTCTAAAGCCTCTGACATTCTGTTTTTGGACTCTTTCGAGTATATAAATGATTTTCCGTTGGCTAGTAATATGGGAACTTTAGCCCATCACAAATATGTTGGTAAAGCGTATGAAGATATGGCCTATTATTCTCCATATTACTTCAAACCTCCCAATATCACCAAAAGCAAAAAGAAACTCATCTGACTTAAAAGAACTGAGTCATACATATATAAATAATATCATTTATATATCGTTGACTTAGAACACTTTGTGCCTATTCTTGTTATACATTACATAACAATAGCCTTCATTACTCAACTATAAACAAGAAACGAATCAATAGGAATAAAAGGGTGATTTCAAATGTATTCTCATGGGTAATTATACATGATTATGATTTTGGTACAGTTTTGGCTTTAGAGGACATGTATTAATCAACTTTTATTTTAAAACTTACCTATGAGAAATAAAAAGAACGAGACTGTTACCCTGAAAAAAGGCAGTAGTGAGATTAGGTTAGATTATGCAGACTTGAGAAAGGCGGTATTAGTCCTTCGTGCTGTAAATCATAAACTAAGACAACGAATTATAGACCTTCTCGAAGAAAGCCAAACAATGACTGTGACGGATATCTATATAAAATTAAGATTAGAGCAATCCGTAGCATCTCAGCATTTGGCCATATTAAGAAGAGCAGGTGTCGTACTGACCGAGAGACAGGGTAAGTTTATCTACTACTCTTTAGATACAGATCGATTAGACCAGATATCTAAGTTAGTAGAAGATCTAGCAGGTAACTAAAAATAAAAATCTGAACAGGGTAATATTTAGAAGATATTACTTCTCATAATAGTTTTAACGTTCTTAAAGAGGCTTATTTGATATATATCAAATAAGCCTCTTTTGTTATATGTATCTACCAGAACGTTAAATATTAACAAATTAGAATTTTCTGTAATATTTCTTTTTTTTCTTGAATTTAATTTGTCATCTTTGATCTAGGGTCTTTTAACAGAATAAGAAAACACAACGAACTAATGAAGAAAACTAAGGTTAGGTTCCATCATGAGAAGCTACAGTATTCTGCCATTTTGACGAAAGCATTGGCCCATCCCCTTAGATTAAAAATACTCGAATACATTGATAGTCAAGGTGTTATCAATGTCAATAAGATATATCATACTCTAAAAATAGAACAGTCCGTTACTTCTCAACATTTATCATTACTTAAGACAGCTGGTGTCGTTGCCTCAGAAAAAGAGGGCAAATTCGTGCACTACAGGATTAATTATGACGTGCTAGTCAAAGCCGAGCGAGCAGTAAACAACTTCTTAGGTCGATAATTATATAGAACAAAAAAGAATTTCTTTACTCTTTTTCCTTTCTTCTACGATTCAGTATGTGGAAGATTTTCTTTTTTATCAGATGAGATGAAAAAAGACCTATAGAACAACAAAATCATCGTCACACCTATAGAAATAGAAGAATCCGCTACATTGAATACAGGTCGAAAGAACTGAAAACTGTTTCCTCCAAAATATGGCACCCAATCTGGCCAGGTTGTATTCACCATCGGAAAGTAAAACATATCGACGACCTTCCCCTGAAGAAAACCAGCGTACCCCCCACCCTCTGGGAACAAAGTAGCCACAGTATGGTAAGTAGACTCAGAGAAAATAAGCCCATAGAATGCGCTGTCTATTATGTTTCCTATCGCTCCAGCAATAATTAGTGCTAAGCTAACCTGAAGACCAAAGGATTCTTTGGCCGCAATAACCGTCCTCAAAAAATAAACAAGAAAGACGACCATCACAATACGGAATATGCTCAATACATATTTACCTATCTCTCCCCCATAACTCAAACCAAAGGCCATCCCCTTATTCTCGATAAAATGTATCCTAGCCCAAGGCAATCCAAACATGTCAAAGCCATCGCTTATCATATAGTTCATCTTGATATAGAGCTTGACAGCTTGGTCTATAATCAGGACTATCAGAATAATAAACACAAGAATATAAGTCTTTCGCAAATCTTTGGATTGAAATTTTATTGAAATTGTTTCTATACGAGTGGTTGCTCCATACAAATAGTAACAACACACAATTTCGTATCTTTATTTTATAATGAGAAATTATGAAACCACTTCTATCTGTAGGATTAGTCTGCCTGATACTAATATCAGTACAAGCACAAGAAAGAATTACGGAATTAATTACAAGAGGTACTAATGTAGAGTACATCAATAAGGAAATAAATGGGCTCAACTACCTCATTAAGATTTACCAAAATGATACTCTAGAGGTTTACCAGTTAGAGAATGTAAATGATGGATTCCTCCTTCATAAAAATCACTTTGAAGGCTTTTACAATAACAACCGCAGGAATCAGATTTGGATTGATGGAAAATTATGTTTCGACAATAAGCAGGGCATAATTGCTTATGACATTCGTAACAATAGTTACCAAGTGACTCAAGTTCCAGAAGATTTATATTTATCCTATTTTTCTCCAAGTGTTCAATCCCAAAATATTGTTTTTGCATCGTTGCAGAATCAATATCGAGATACCATATTATCGACATTTTATTCTCCTGGCGAATCGTTGAAAATTATTGATGACTTTGCAAATCATTTTAATTTTCCTTACTACGTAACTCGCGATCTTAACAACGACCAATCTAAACGTTCTTACTTTTTACATAACTATCACAACAATGAAATAGATACATTATTTATTGATATTGACATTAATAAAGATTTTGGTTGGTACAAAGATGAATTGTTATATCTCAATACTCAAGGAGACTTAGAACTATACGATCCCATAAATAAAACAAAAAGAGTGTTGCCAAATATTCATTTTGAATCGAAGACCAGCCTAGAAATATTTGTCAAAAACTCTAAGCTAATCATGTCTATAAACCTGAATCGATCAGCTGAAGTAATCTTTTTATATGATATAGAAAAAGAAGAGGTTATATGGGATTTCGAACTTTTGCCTCAACCATCACCACATCCTATACTTAATTTTAGTGCATACATAGTCGATCTCATAGATAACACAATCATAATGAACGATTTTGGTAGTGCTGTTTTAATTAATACAGAAACTGACTCATTGCAATGGATAGAGTGCCCAGGAAATCTTAATCAATCTTTTTGTGAAGCTATTGATTCGATATGGTTTGGGACTTACGCATACAATAGCCAGAAGGAACTTTTGGAAATACAACTCACAAGCCTAGATGATTTTAATAAGAAGGTATATACAATTCCAGAAATCAGCCCTCAAATTCAATACTATGACTATCAGAGCGTTGGCGAAAAATATCTCTTCAACTTCCCGTCAACAAAAAAAGATGCTTATCCCTTACAAGCTTTGGACATAGCTATTCCCAATACTAATCCGATTCTGAATTTTGATAACTCCACTTCGGGATTTAAACCATCTTCAGAAATTATCAAAGTGGGAAATGATATAATGGTTTTATCTGACATGATTTATTCAATACAAAATGATGAATTAAAAGAATTAAGACTTGATATTGATGAGTTTGACCATTTAGTTATTGAGGACGAACTTTATTTAATAGAGGACTATGGAAATGTGCTATATAAGTATAATGAGAATCTTGATACCGTAATTAACTTTAGTGAATTTGGAATTAGACCAGATATTGACAGTTCAAATGATCTTGCGATATTAACGGATTACATTATATTCTTAGGATCGGAAGAATGGAACTTTAACATATACAAATACCATAAACCTACGAGAACAGTATCTGTTCTATTCCCAAATTCTTCAAATTTTATTTTTGAAATACTGTTTCAGTACGATAACTGGCTAATAATTAGAGATGGTCTGGACATATATCACTACAATGCTATTAATGATACCAAACTATATATTTCACAGTATTCAATAGTTAGCGAAAAGTATCAAAATGAATATCTATATACAATAGATAACGACCTCTATACGATCAATGGTGAAGGCGACATTCGATTAATTGAAGAAGATTTTGTTTTTGATAATTATGTTAGATCTATTTCAGATGACTCAGGTGAAAATCTCATTTTCTTTAATTCTTCCGATTTTTATCATTACAACGGAGATTCTATCACACCGTATAATTTGACACCTAACGAAAACCTTCAGATTGAAACTGGATCTGATGGAATCTTCTTAATGAACCAGTCTATCAAAAGAATCTTTGATAGTAAGAATAATAACTTAATCGAACTTCCAAATTTCTTCGGTCCCGATATATCGATTAGAAACTATTTAGAGATTGGAGAAGAAAAATTTCTTTTCGTCACTAAGAACGCCTTACGATCAACAGGGGAATTAAGAATCTACAGAACCAATGATGGTTTTACGAATTTCGAACTAGTGTATACAATGTGTAATACCGCTGGTCCAAATTTAGACTTCACATATATAAAAGGAAATCAGGGCATCTTTAGATTTGGAGAAGTTTTTTTTGTAGTCGATAAAGACAATAATTTCAGCCTTCTACCAGATATAAACAATGAAATATACCAAGTTAATAATTCAATTGCCACCCATGATCACGTATACTTCTTTGGTCAAGATATCAAATATGGTCAACAGGTCTACAAATGGAATCCAATAAGCACAGCGATTGAAAAACCAATTATAAGCAAAATTGATTATTATAAATTATTTCCTAACCCATCAAAGGATCGTCTAAATATCACCAGAATTTTTAATTCTAGTAAGATGATAAATTATCAAATTATTGGCTCTACCGGTAAATTGATAGACAAAGGAATTACAAGTCAGGAAATAAATTTGAGTAGGCTTAAAAATGGAATATACTTCTTAAGATTAAGTGATAATGAAGTAGAACGAACACTAAAGTTTCAAGTTCTTAAATAAAATACTCTCTCACGAAAACAAAAGAAACATCAAAGTCGGAATCAGATTATATAATCCATGAAAATACATACTCATATAGACATTATTACGCACTCTCACATAACCAAGAAAAAGAGAGATCAATAACTGAGGCAGTACCAATAACGGAGCAACAATCCAATTACTGAGATCGGTGTAATTGAAAATATGTACAAAAGCAAAAATGAGAACAGTAATATAAAAGATGAACCCAAACCTTCTATTATAAAAGAGAGTCATAGGCTGAGCGATTATCTCTCTACTCAAATAAATTATAGCTGCTGCCAGAAAAGCGACTACAGTCATAGTCCACAGAAACGGGCAAGAATATATATCCAAGAAAAACGATATAATACCAAAAGTTACACCTGTGAATATAAGCCATAACCCTAATAAGGGATACCTAAGATGTAATCTGAATATCAACTCTTCCATTAGGGGAGCTAATACGACTGCAAGGCTAATGAATAGCCATTTGGATTGTTCTTGCATCAGATTACTTACAGAATTATCCATATCCATGACACCCGCCGATACCAAAATAGGCGTAGTCAGCGTAATAATACCTATGAATATGATTATAAACATCAGATGAAGCATGAGCACCGATTCTGGCCTCTCTCTCATATAATCAAATCGCGGTAATCTTAAAAAAGAAAACATCTCTCTAAAGCTCTTGACTAAATCCAAATCCTCGTCCACCCTATTATTTTCTTCTTGACTTATCCGATCGTGGTCCATGTTTTAAATATGAGCAATTTTGTCAATTTAATCATCCAATAAAAAGAAAATACCGACCTTCGCACTATGCTCGATATCCAAACCTCTCATAGCTATCTCAACGAATTAAATGATATACAAAGAGACGCTGTTACGACCACAGAAGGACCAGTTATGGTCATCGCAGGACCTGGGTCTGGAAAGACTAGAGTACTGACCTATCGTATAGCGCATCTCATTCAGTCAGGAGTTAAGCCTTGGCAAATACTAGCTCTGACCTTTACTAACAAGGCCGCCAGAGAGATGAAGGATAGAATAGAAAAAGTGGTAGGTCAGGCGGCATACCGTGTTTGGGCTGGTACCTTTCACTCACTTTTTGCACGTATTCTTAGGGTAGAAGCACATAAGATCGGTTATCCTAATGATTTTAGCATCTATGATACGGACGATAGCAAAAGCGTCATCAAAGAAATAATAAAAACAACGGGCTTAGACCCAAAAGCTTACAATGTAGGGGCTGTAAGATCTCGTATATCAAGCGCTAAAAGTAACTTGATCACACCTAAGATGTATGCCGCTAACGAAGACTATCTCAATAATGATGCGATCAATCGTAGACCGATGATCTATAAGATCTACGAGAAATATGTCGCTAAGTGTCTGAGGGCTGGAGCGATGGATTTTGATGATCTGTTACTCCAGATGTTTAAGCTGCTATATACTAATCCAGATAATGTAAGGGCCAAATATCAGCAACAATTCCAATATATACTCGTAGACGAGTTCCAAGACACAAACTTTCTACAGTACGAAATTCTTAAACTCTTTTCTCTATATAATGGTAGTCGTCATAATATCTGCATAGTCGGCGATGATGCTCAGAGTATCTATTCTTTCCGTGGAGCAACTATTGAAAATATATTACAGTTCGAAGCTGATTTTCCAGAAGTCAACACCTTTAAACTAGAACAAAACTATAGGTCTACCTCCCACATCGTCAATGCAGCTAATGAAGTAATAAATTATAACAAACGACAGATCCAAAAAGAAATATGGACTCATAAAGATGGTGGTCATAAGATAGGATTAGTCAAAGCCATGTCCGAAACAGAGGAAGGCAGGCTCATTGCAGATAAAATTATAGAGCAAAAAAATAGATATGGATTAGCTAATAAAGATATTGCCATCCTATATCGTACCAACGCACAGTCTAGAATATTTGAAGAACATCTTAGGCGGAATAATATCGCTTACAGAATCTATGGCGGCTTATCTTTCTACCAAAGAAAAGAAATAAAAGATGTTATCGCTTACCTAAGACTTGCTGTTAACTATAAAGATGACGAAGCACTCAAACGAGTCATCAACTATCCAAAAAGAGGTATTGGGCAGACTACGGTCAACAAGCTTTTGCAGCTAGCGGAGGATAACGAACTATCCATGTGGCAATGTCTAAGCAAGATCAAATTATCCACAAGAGCTCAAAATTCACTGGGGTCATTCGTCCATATAATAAAATCAGGTCAGGAGAAAGCCGCAACAACGGATGCTTACAAAACCGCTGTATATCTAGTAAAGAAGTCTGGTATCATAGACATATTAAAGGCCGAAAAAACAATAGAAGCCCAAAACAGAATAGACAACATCAATGCTCTGCTAGATGGTATACAAGAATTTACAGAAGATGATGTACTAGATGAAGGCGAGGATATCAATAAGCAAGAAAGGACTCTATCTAATTTTCTGCAGACCATCTCCTTGATGACAGATCAGGATCAGGATACAGAAAATCAAGACACTGTGACCTTACTATCCGTCCATGCTGCAAAGGGTCTAGAATATAGGTCGGTCTTCGTCGTGGGACTGGAAGAAAATCTATTCCCTAGTTATCTATCACTCTCTGCGCCCGACCAACTGGAAGAGGAGCGACGACTCTTTTATGTTGCAATAACAAGAGCAGAAGAACTACTACAACTATCTTACGCTAATAGCCGCTACCAATACGGCCAGGTCAGATATAATGACCCAAGCCGATTTATAGAAGAAATATCAGATGGCAATATAGAAGCGACCTTATCTTTTCGCAAAAAACCAGAGTTTGGCGCGCCCAAAATTCTGGGCAAATTCAAGCCTTTGGGATCTGCTAAACCCAAAACACTTAACATCGACCCTAAAGATTTCAAAGCCAATCCTGCTAGTGAGATAGCCGTCGGTCAAAAAGTTTTGCATTTAAAATTTGGTGAAGGAACTGTCGTATCTATAGATGAAAGAAAAGTCGCCACAATCAAATTTGATAGTATTATAGATAACCCTAATAAGCGGATCATGTTGGAATATGCCAGATTACAAATACTGGAATCATAATCCGGTAATTCCTTAATCGACCGCCCTTTCTGTCCGATCCCAGATCGCTATATCTACTCCCTTTAGATAATTGAAAAAACCGTGCAATAGCGCCAGATTCATATAATTGAAATATGTGATTTTCCTCAAAGCTCCGATATGAACACGTAGCTTAGACAGTAAAAAATCACATAAGGGGATTGCCAATAACCATATCATCATAAGAAAGAAGACAATCTTATAAAACAGAAACCCCTGATACATTAAATAAAATGATCCCAGAATAATACCAAGTATCCAGAATGGCCCCAACCATCTGAGCACCTTATGCGATATATATATTATACCAAATTTTGAAAAAGGATTGAGTAAATTCTTGAAGGCGAACAAATTTTGAAAATTACCTGTAGATATACGTTTCTTTCTTTTGTACTCCTGAGTTAATGTATGAGAGACGGGTTCGTAACATACGGCGTTCAATTCATTTCTGACTTGCGCACCCTTATCAACTACATGGAGCGCTATATAAAAATCGTCCACCAGATGATAAGATGGAACAAAGGGATACAAAGTAGATCTAAGTGCATAACATCCTCCAAAGGGTCCCACCATCTGACCCGTGATTTTGTATTCATTATTTTTTAATGTCACCTCAGAACTGATATAATCATCTTCGGGCTGTGATATACCATCTGATTTCATCCCACGATATTTCATATTGGCATCGACCAGTCCGATGTTTTCATTTTTGAAATGCCTGACAAGCTGATATGTAACATCCTTATCCATTATAACACTGGCATCTGTCATAAGGAAAACAAGGTTATTTGTCCTCGGCATTTTCTCCTCTATGATTCGTACCAATTTATTGATCGTCTCTGGCTTACCGCTTCTATCTGGAAAAGGAAAAAACTTAATCTGATTAAATCTCTCGGCATATTCGGATATGATTTTATTAGTATCATCCGATGATTGGTCCGATCCTATATATATAGAAAATTTGTCCTGAGGATAATCCTGCGCAATTAAGGACTTTATTTTCTCACTAATAACTTGCTCCTCATTATGTGCGGCCATAAGTACCATAACATGAGGTAAAGACGTGTCTGAGAATTGGTATGTATCATTATCTTCTTTCTTACCAAGGGTCAACCACTTCATCACCATAGGATAAATCAGATAGGTATAGATCAGAAAAAAAATAGATACTAACACCAGACCTTGGAAGAAGATTACCATATATTATCCTGAATAGCAAAGTAACAAAATGGAAAATATAAACACGTATTATAATAAGGATATACCCTACTTTTTGACATTTTGATCAGAATATTCTTTATTATTAACTACCCTAAAAATGTAAAGATCAAGACAGAAAACAAAGGTAAGAGGAATAGTCTTTGGCTTTAATATATGATGCGTTTTTGCAATATCTATTGGACTTGTTTTCTTTTCTTGTTGACAGGGAGTTCGCAACACGAATTACAAGGTCAGTTAGACCTTAATTCGATCTATGATAGATTGACATCTTATGACGGTATATCCTCTAATTTTGTCAACTATACCCTACAAGATAACCAAGGTTATATATGGATTGCTACCAGTAGCGGACTGGATAGAATAGATGGAAAAAACATTAAGCATTTCAAGTCTAATCCGAAGGATTCAACATCATTAGTCTACAATAACACCCTCTCACTACATCAAGCAGATGACAATAGGTTATGGGTAGCTACTCGTAATGGATTATGTGTCAAAAACATGGATGACACCTTCGTACAATACAAACATTCTCCCGATAATCCTAGAAGCATACCTCATAATAATGTAAGTGCCTTTCTTATTGATTCCAAAAATCGAATATGGATAGGCACTCAAGGCGGTCTTGCATTATACAATAAGAAAACTAACGATTTCGATGTATACACCTATGACGAAACGGATCCAAATTCTCTTTGCCGCTATTCGGTAGAATCTATCTTTGAGGACTCTAAGGGCAACATTTGGGTAAGTACATGGGCCGGTGGAATATCCATAGTAGACATGTCATCTGAGGGCAATATTAAATTCAGAAGACTAAATTCTGGTGCTAAGAATACAATCGGCAGTGGTTGCTTTTTTGATTTTTTCGAGGATCAGTTGGGAAGAATATGGACCCATCCATATGATGGCAACTTAGTGGAAATTAGATTCCCTATAAAAGAAGGGATTCTTAATTGCAAAGATCAATCCATAGAATTTGTATACCACAAGCTGTTTCCAGATGATATTAATTTCCAGATTCATTCCTTTGGATTTATAAAGGATGATTTTTTAATCTTGAGCACTAGCCGAGGACTTAAAATAATAGATCACGAAATATTCAGCAAGAAAAAACTTCCCGCCCTTAATACAGTCTGTTATGACCCAAAATTTGATCTAGATATAGAAAGAGGACACTACATTACTAAAGATCAAAATGGTATAATATGGTTTTCTACGACCAGTGGACTATTCAAGCTCTTGCACAATTTAGAAGGCGCCACCAATAAAAACCTGGAGTCTTTTTGCCTAAAAAACAGCTTTTCTATTCAAGCAATTCATGTCGATAGACAAAATAGGATTTGGCTCGGAGGTGACAAGGGTTTGGTGGTATTCGACTCTGAATTTAACCTTATAGAAAAAGTAATCCTTGATAAATATTCAAAATCTAATGGTTCCGTATTTGCAATATCGCAAAATGAGGAAGGTACTTTGTGGATAGGGACGTACGATGGTATTATATACTCTATAGATAATTACCCTTCCTATAATATCAAAAAGTACAAGCCCAAATTCCTAAGTAACAACAACAAAAGAAATATAATCTGGGACATCAAACAACTAAAGGACAACCTATGGGTAAGCACACATCAGGGTCTTCTCGTGTATAATCCAAAGACAGGAGAGGAAAAAACTTTGTTATCTAAAGACAACCCTGCGCTAAGTGGCGGAAATGTATTCGACATTGTTGTAGACAAAAAAGGTGATGCTTGGGCTTCATTTACTGGCGGTGGTTTGACCAAGGTCTTTATAGATACCGACGGCAACTTAGGATTTGATCAAAAAAGTAAAGGACTTCTTAATAATATTATAAAAGATATAGAACTCGTAGATGATAATATCTGGATAGCAAGTATTACTGGTGTACAACGCTATAACATAACAGAAGATAGTTTCTATTATAACGAACTACTGCACTCGTCTATCACTTCGGATATATTATCCATCGTTGGCGATAAAAATGATAACATTTGGTTCTCTTCTAGTAGCGGACTACACTACTATGATAGTGGTAGTCATAGGTTATCTAATTTCAATGCTTTCGATGGTATTGTAAGTGAGTTACTTGTTAAGTCTAGTTATTGTGATGATAGTGGAAATATCTATTTCGGTGGAACAGACGGTATCAACAGATTCCAACCAGAAGAATTACTCCCCAAAGATTCTCTAGATAGAATAATCTTTACCAACCTCACCATAGCCAATGAATCCGTACTTGTCAACCAACGTGATGAGTATCTAGGAGCCCCCATCCTTACATCTAACATAGAGCAGACGGAAAAGCTGACTCTTACACAAAATCACAAAAACATAAGAATAGATTTTGCAATACCAGATTACCTCAATCCGTACCGATATAATTTCCAGTACAAAATAACCAACCTTATAGACGAGTGGGTAGAACTAAATAATGAAAATGCTATCGCCATAACAAGCCTAAAACCTGGAAATTACGAACTCTCAATAAAGGCTAATGACAGTAAAGGCACTATATATAAGAACAAAAATCTAAAGATTAATGTGCTGCCTTACTTCTGGCAGCAATGGTGGTTCATTGCACAGTGTATAATATGCTTCTTATTACTGACATATTTCTATTTCCGATATCGCGAAAAGCGTATTGCCGCTTATAACAAACAACTAGAATCTGTAGTAAAGGAAAGAACCCACGAGCTAAAAACTAAGAACGAAAAGCTGCAGAATTATATTCAGAGTAATATGAAGCTAGAGCAATTTGCGCACGCAGCATCTCACGACCTGAAATCGCCTATGCGCACTATCAGCTCATACATCGGATTGCTCAAAAAGAAGTTAGTCGGCCGACTCAATCCAAGAGAAGGGGACTATCTAGATCACATAGAAAATAGTGCTAAAAGGTTGCACGATCTAGTGGATGATATGCTTTCCTATTCTAAGATTAACTCTGATAAATTAGTCAAAAAAAATAAAGACCCTCGAGTTATCATCGATCAAGTCATAAAACAATTGGACGCAGTAATAAAAGAAAAAAATGTCCAAATCGATGTAAATCACTTAATACCAGAAATCTATTGTGACGAACTAAAGGTCTCTCGTGTCATTCAAAATATACTTGCTAATGCCATCAAATTTGTACCAGAAACAAGGCATCCGCATATAGAAATAACCACGGAAGACTCAGATCGGCATGCCATATTCGTTATAAAAGATAACGGTATCGGTATCCCAGAAGAACAAAAGGAAAAAGTATTCGAAATCTTCAAACGTGTGGCGCATTCCTCTAGTTTTGATGGTACGGGAATGGGACTTGCCATCTGCAAAAAAATAATCGAGTCTCACGGAGGAAAAATCTGGATAGAGTCAAAGGTTGGCGTTGGTAGTTCATTTCATTTTACATTACCTAAGCAATCCGATAATAACATATCTCAATAGGAAGTGTAGTTTTTATTATCCACATTATTTTAGAACGTATCTCAAATATTTACAGAATAAATTGTCTGTTTTACACTAAGCTATTCCTATATTAATGACCAAATAAACGAAAACCTTATATAATCTATTAAGATAAAACGTTGACCATGGTTCATACTCTTGACTTTGCTGATTATGCGATTATTGCTTTCTATTTTACTATAATATTTGGGATCGCCTGGTGGGTCACTAAGAAAGAAAAATCTGGTGCCAATTCGACGAACTACTTTCTTGGAGGTAGGAGTCTTGGATGGTTTGCCATTGGTGCATCTTTATTCGCGAGTAATATAGGATCGGAGCACCTCATAGGTCTGGCAGGATCTGGAGCTAATGGACTATTTCCAGAGGCGCAATTTGAAATACTAGCGGCCTTGATATTATTATTATTGGGCTGGGTATTTGTGCCTTTCTATATGAAATCAGGGGTATACACGATGCCCGAGTTCTTAGAGAAAAGATATAATTCTGGAGCGCGTACCTATCTTTCGCTTATTTCTATTATTTCTTATGTACTAACCAAGATTTCGTTCACCATTTTTGCAGGGGCTATGGTATTCGAGGCCCTCTTAGGTATTCCATTTTGGATTGGTGCCTTGGTCGTAGTACTTGCTACTGGTTTGTATACCGTCTTTGGAGGGCTTAAGGCGGTCATATATACCGACATGATACAAGCACTCATTTTTATTCTTGGAGGTATTGCCGTGACCTATTTTGGATTGCAAGCCATAGGTGGATGGGAGAATATGGTAGACGCTATCAATGTCGGTGCAGAAAGAGATATTAGTCGATTTAAAGAGGCCATCGCTGCAGGTCAGGAGGGGTTAAGCCAGCCCTCGACGGGCTCACAATATCTAAGTCTATGGGGCAATAGCGAAAAGTATCCTTGGACAGCCATACTATTGGGTGCACCTATATTGGGTATATGGTATTGGTGTACAGATCAGTTTATCGTACAGCGTGTCTTGGCGGCTAGAAACATATCGGAAGCTAGAAAAGGAACTATTTTCGGTGGTTTTCTCAAGTTACTTCCGCTATTCTTATTCGTTATTCCTGGTGTTATAGCGTACTCCCTATCAGTAGACGAATTTCCTGGCTTATTCGAAATAACCAATCCTGTGACCGGAGAAGTAACGGCAACCAAAGATGTTGCACTTCCAGCTCTTGTGTTGAGGGTATTACCAGTTGGTTTTAGGGGATTGGTTGTGGCAGGGTTTCTGGCGGCTTTGATGAGCTCCTTATCGTCTGTATTTAATTCTACTTCTACCCTATTTACATTTGACTTTTACAAAAAATGGAAGCCACTTGCAAGCGAAAAAGAATTAGTCAATGTCGGTAGAATAGCAACAGGGGTCTTAGTTGTCATAGGATTAATGTGGATACCCGTCATGCGCCAACTAACAGAAGGTGGAGGCTTATTTACCTATCTACAAAGTGTCCAAGCCTATATATCGCCGCCGATAGCCGCAGCTTTCTTATTAGGTATATTCTTTAAGCAGATTAATGGCAAAGGTGCTTTAGCGGCTCTTTGGACTGGATTTGTGCTGGGTATTGGAAGACTCGTATTACAGTTTATGGGCGAATTACGTCTCAAAAATGGAGAAGGACCACTTCTAACAGATGGTTCTATACTAGATGCGCTTGTTACCATGAATTTCTTGCATTATGCCATTTTTCTTTTTGTCGTCTGTTCAGCTATTATGATCTTGGTTAGTCTTATGACACAAAAATCATCGAAGGTATTAGACGAAAATCTGGTGTTCTCCAAGAGAGAATCTTCAGAAAAGAGTGTATTCAAAAGTGGCGAATTTGTGTTTACTGTGATTCTAATACTTTGTGTATTAGGTATTTGGATTTGGTTCAAATAATGTTTTGGGTTAAGCGTTTAAACTTTTCGCCTTAGCCAAAAGAATGCGAGAAATACTAAAACAAGAGAAACAATAGTCCAAAAGATCGAATACAGAGGACTTCTTACAGATTGCTCTAATCCTTCTGGATTTCCTATCATGACTAAAGAAGCCCAATGGTATGGTGACTTATATGGATTCTCTTGGATAAACTTTAGTTTGGCCTGTCTAAGCGCTTCTGACTTAGTATCCGTTTTCTTGAGGTTAGTATAAAAGGATTTGAATAACTCGAGACTAGAAGCCTCATTAAGATTCCAAAGACTACCAACAACAGCGGATACATCGGCAAACAAGAATGCACGCGCCAAGCTATTAATCCCTTCTTGTGCATTATGGTTACCGTCAAAACTTTTGCATGAGCTCAAGGTGACCAAAGACGAACCTAAGTTAAGCTTATAGATTTCGTTAAGACTAATAAGCGAATCCTGAAAAGCTATCCAAGGCTGATTAGTTTCTGAATCTAATCCGCTATGCGACGAAAAATGAATTACATCAAAGTCATCACATTTTTTTTTGAAATTAACGAGTGAAGCCTCATCGTCGTTGAGGACTTCTGTATCAGAAACTTTTTCCAAAAATTCTATTTCTCTATTGGAGTAAGACAATGGCGCAAGTCCAATACTCTCGAATCGCTGAGGACATACCATCAGCATATTATTGAAAGTACTTTTCTTTCTCTTTTTCTTCTTTTCGAGCACAGCAATAGAACTGGCATGACTGAATATATGATCCTCGATTAAGTACTTAGGTTCTCCTGATTCTGTAATAGACTTGACCAGTATGTCAAAGGGTAAGTACTCAATCATACCGTCAGTGATTACTATGGTATTCCTTCTCTTATTTTTGATCGGGCTAAAGAGTCTATTATATAGGGTATGAGACAAGTCAAGAAAATGATCATAGTTGACCTGAAATTCTAGACTATCCTTATTATTAAGATAGGATAAGGAAGTCTCAATATAATCCGAAATACCTTCCGTGCTCTGCGTTAGTAACTCAGAATCAGACTTTGTAATGTTTATTGTATACAGACTATCCGATGTACTATAATACACGACTATTGCTGTAGAATCGTCAAGAATATTTTCTTGTACCTGAGATATCGTCGGTGGTTTGGTATCAAATTTATATTCGTAGTATCCTGGATAAGCTCCTTGTAAAGAATCCAAAAATGAATTGTAGGCGTTATAGTCCTGAGGTGTCCTATTTTTGTTATCCGAAATTTTTTCTCTGAGGTCGGTTTCTCTATTGGCTAATGATTCAGGTATAAGAGATAGAGCTTCCTGATGGTTTAACTCTTCTAGCAAGAGTATGGATTTACTCTTCTCCATGTAATAGAGCATCTTATTGATGTCTCCCATCCACTCCGCGATGGTTACTCCATCATCATATCTACTTTTAGTGCTGCGACGCCATAACATTTTTGTTTCTTTGCTGGACATTTCTGACCTCATAATATCTATAAGATCAACTGCTAGGGATATATTTCTCTCTGCTTCTAATAATGCATTTTCATCTTTACCCAGATAAAAGTAGATTTGTGCAGAAGCACGAGCCACATTAGTGATAGAAGTGATACAGCGACTTTTGAGATTGATGCCATACATATCTTCTCTAGTATAACTTGGTATCTCACTTTCCTTTTTTTCTTTTCCCAAAAAGCACCTAATCGCCTCATATTGATATCTGATGCTTGATTCTAAATCCTGCTTACAGCCCATACAGTCATCAAATGTCTTCTTTTCCTTTTCTCTCTTTCTCCTCTCTATAGAAAATCTCGAAGCATACTTGGAAGCCAAATTGGCATAGAGGCTGCCCATATCTTGATGATAAGATCGACCATAAAAATCACTTGCTACTTGGACAGCGAGTTTACCATAATCTATAGATTTTTCTAATTCGCCCTCCCTACGATAGATGTTGCTGAGGGTGCTATAATCATAGGCTAACGAACGCTCCTTGTAGTTATAGTCAGAGGCATTGATCATTTCTATTCCTCTTTTATAATATTCTATAGCACGACTATAATCTGATTTTTTACCCTCTTTTCTTATGGCATCTTGCTCTTCGATCTCTATCCACCCTTGGATAGTATATGCCTTACCCAGACTATACTTTAGCCCTTTGTCCGTTGCAATATTTTCAAAACTTTTACTTATCTCTTTGGCCTTATCATATTGATCTAGATATAGATGAGCTTTGGCCAAAGAGTAGTATGCTTCGCAATATTGATTAGGGGATTTTGCGACTTCCAGAGCATAGTTGGCATATTGCTTAAGGAGGTTGTATTTCCCTTGTTGAGAATAGGCATCGCATAAGCCTACATAATTTTCAAAGAAAGTATGATCCGGGATTCTTCTTTTTAACTCCAGTCCTTTGAGATATGCCTCCTCTGATAGATAGTACTCCGACAACCACTTATAGATCTTACCCATATTAGTATAGGCATCGGCCGTTTTCTTTTTATCAGTTCCATGCTCTAGGACATGAAGTTCTTTTTTCTGATATTTCAGAGCTTCCTGAAAATGATTTTTGTCCAGATGGTAATCCGATAAAAGGTGATAGACCTTGGCAGTAGTGGTATCGAGAGAATTGAAATTATTATTACAAAGGGTAAGTAAGCGATTAAGCTCTGTTTTGTACTGATAACTATCGGTAGAAAGCAGCTCCAATTCCCTGATGTCTTTCTCTATGTAATCTCGGATATCCTCCGCTCTGCCATAGAGACTATCAGGACATAATCCCAACAAGAAAATCATTGAGGCGCAAATAAGACTTTTATAATAATTGGTCATCATCTGATTATACCAATTATATTATTTGTCCAATAAGTTCTTCGCTTGTATATGATTGTAAGACTTGTTGTTGACAATTTCTTGCAACAAAACATTGGCTTTTTGGTTTTGGCCTTGTTTTCGGTAATTCAATGCCATATACCATTTATACTTCTTTACTCGTGGATTAAGACTCTCTATTTTCCTAAAAAATGAATGTGCTTCTGTGCCTCTATCCAATTCCATAAGAGAAATACCCTTAGCCAATAATACATCCAAATCTCTTGGCTTTTTGTCTAGATAATTATCGATATAAGGTAGTGCTGACTTATAATTTCCAGAATTATAAAAATCCTGCATCACTTTCAGATCTTCAAAATGATCTTCTGCCTTAGTTGTTAACTCTAAAGGTTCTAATAAGGCCATCGGTGTATTATCTGTGCCTAGTTTCTGAGTATTAAACGCTTTAGCGAAAAACATCATAAGCAATCCAAGTATCAGTAAGCCAATAGCATACTTGACATACTTACCATAATCTACAGAGGGTTCTCTGATAGAAAGAAGAGTGGCTCTTAGATTTTCTTCTTTGATAGAAAAATCCTGAATCTCGTTGAGTTCTTTGATAAGATTGAGTTCTGCAGACAATTCTTCATTACTCCCCACAATAGAAGAAAATTCAGAGGCTTCATTCTCATCCATCTCGCCTTTGACGTACTTATCTATGAGTTCGTACTTGTTATCTGCTGTAATTTTCATATTAATTCTTTGTACGCTGGATCAGATTGTATCATGGCAATTAGTTTCTTTTGACATTGATATTTTCTCTGTTTCACAGCATTTTCACTGGTTAATTTAAGTTTTTCCGTTATTTCTTTTAGTGAGTTTTGGTTAAAAAATAGTTCTAAAATTCGTCTACATGTTTCATCTAAAAGGCCTAATTTCTGTTTATACAACCGATATCTCTCGACCTGATGTATATCATCTAATATGTCGCCTTCAACACTTAATGTATCATAACCATCTATAGTTAGCTCTTTCTTATACTTTTTTTTCGATTCGTTAAACCATTTGAACTTGCAAACACTCACCAAATAGGTATAAAAAGAGCTTGTCAGCTTAAATTCAGGTTTTTGCACCTTCGTCATAATTACAATAAGGGATTCTTGGAATATTTCCCAGGCTTCATCCTTACTTCCACCCATTTTTGCAATTATGGCCTCCACGCGGGGCAAGTAGCTATCATAGATATCCTTGATCCCTTTCCGATCATTGGTCAGCAGCGCATTTATATATTTATCATCCTCGGTATTCACCTATCAGTTCTTCTCTCAAAAATACGGTGTTACATAAACTATATTTCCTAATGCCGCATTATGGTTGTATTACCACTTGATTTTAACACTTTTAGATATAAAATAGCTCGATTTGGGAAAGCAATTATGACACTTGGCCTAATTCTATAACCATCGGAGAGTGGTCAGAGAGTTTATTTTCTCGCCATTCGTGTAGATAATAGCAGGATCTTATAACAGGTATAAGGTCTTCGTGTATATAAGTATGATCGTATCGGTATCCATTACCTTGGTGACTATACCAGGAGTATTCTCTCACATCGCCATGTATTATGCGGAAAGCATCTTTATACCCCTGCTTTCCTAGAGCAATCAGTTTATCTGTATACCAAAACGATGAGCCCTTCTGATCTACACCATTGATACCTGTATTAAAATCACCGACGAGTATAGCAGGAACATCCTCAGATAATACATCTAAGAGATAATCGAATAAAGTATGCTTCTTCTTATGAGGGAGATACATCCCGTACAGAACAAAAGCATCAAACTTATTACTGATTATATTATGCTGATAGACAGGATCACCCGAAGGATGATGGTAGGCATCGGACGGTATCTTGGAGAATATTGCCGTGGAGTTGTCATCTCTTGCCGCTTGCCCGACATGCTGATAACGGTAACCCGCCCTGAGTAGATTAGTTCTTATCTGTATACCTGATGCATTATTGCGATATTCTGACAGATGTATGATATCAGCGCGACTTTCTACAAGTTCTTTACATATCTGAGCCACTCGTTGCCCTCCGCCTTGTCGTATATTCCAAGATATGATCTTTAACATGACATCTTATATCGGAACGTAAATATCCATTTAAAAAAAGAAAAATTATTTGGTCGGAACTTTTCTGACGTTGGACGGAAATAAATAACCACTGATCGTATCGATGTAACCTGCACCATATCAGTCCCGTTTACTGAGTATACATTCGAAAATAATTATTTATTAAAACTTCAAAAATTAAAAAACATGAACATTCGTAAATCTTGGCTTCTAAGTTTTCTTTTCGCTGTTGTCTTGTCTGTAAGTGCTACGGCAATGACACCACCTACTGTCAAAGGATCTTCTGCTGTTACAGAACAGATAACTGAACTTCTACAAGGTATAGATGAGCAAGTAGCAGAATCTACTACAGTCTATGTAGACTTTATGATCAATGCTAAGTCTGAGATCATAGTTGTATCGACTAACAACAAAAACCTTGACAGAACGATCAAAAGCAAATTAAACTATAAGGCAATAAACTCTGGTAAACTAGAAACTTTCAAAAAGTACACGTTACCAGTATCTATACAAAAGAAATGATTTGTATTTAGTTGGTTAAGCCAGTCCACTCAATGCTGATTATGTGGACTGGCCATTTTTAACCAGCACAATTCCAAAAGAATTATGTTTCTGATTTGATTTAAAAAAGACCGATTGTCAAAGGATGATCGGCTTTTTTTTGGTCCTTATTATCTACGACAAATTTCGACTTACGCTCCTTTTTTCTTGGCCTCCTCTATACTTCTTTTTAGTGCAGCCATGATATCGACGACAGGGGTCTCTGCTTCTTCTTCTGATATAGTGATTATTTGCTTACCCTCCACCTTAGACTCAACTAACTCTAATAAGGCATCACGATACCTATCTTCGAAATTGACTTTATCAAACGAAGTACTCAAGGAATCCACTAACTGCTCTGCCAGCTTTAGTTGGCTTTCATCTACATCTGTATCTTCTAAGTCGGGCACATCTTCCATATTCCTCATCTCGTAAGGATAACGCAACTTATACATAATAAGTCCCCCCTTATGTTCTGTAAGTAATACCACATCCTCTCTATCTCTTATAATGATGCGGCCTACGCCCGCTTTATTAGATTTCTTGAGTGTCTGAGTAAAAAGATTAAAAGTCTTAATAGCCACATCACCATTAGGTCCTAAAAAGTAGAATGCCTCGAATCTAGTCGGATGTACCTCAGATATATCTACAAAAGCTTCTATTTCTACGACCTTATTGCTCTTGAGCTTAATGTTATCAAAGTCGGTTTTCTCCATGATAACATAATTATCCGGTTCATATTCGTATCCCTTTACGATATCAGCGAAAGGCACCTTCTCATCGCAGGACTTACATATCTTGGCATAGCCGATAGGACCGTTATCCTCCTTATGTAACTGCTTAAATCTTATATCATTTTTCTTCTCTATGGCACTAAATACCTGTACAGGAATCGTCACTAAAGAAAATCTTATATGTCCTTTCCATATCGATCTCATAATCTTTATTTTTCTATTCTATTATTTTAATAAATACTGGTTCTCTATAAGTGCCATTAGATGATAAAGAGGCATATTGTATTTCGCACTTTATCTCAGGCACCATCCACGTAGACGTCTTATCATCATCTGTCTTCTCCGTAAACATTTTCTCATCTGACAGATAACCTTTAAATCTCAATAACAAGTTTTTCATCTTTTCCGAATCAAAACCAGTACCAACTTTGCCCATATATTGCTTCTTTCCTTTCTCATTATCCTTTAGCACATGTAATGCACCAAAAAGCTGACTCCGATCGCCTTGCCCCTTGGTATATCCTGCGATATAGCATATATCGTTGGTTCGATGTTTTATTTTGAGCCAGTTATCTGATCTCTGTCCGAGTTCATATAGACCGTCTTTATCCTTGGCCATGATGCCTTCCAGTTCCATTTGCTTGGCGGCTTGGTATAGTGCTCGACCATCATTCATAGTTTCACTCATCCGATATGATGATGACTTTTTGATCGCCGTGGCAAGCCAAGCCTGTCTGCGATATAGAGGCTCTTGAGTAATGTACTTTCCATCTAACATGATACAATCAAATAAGTAACACACGACAGGATATTTTTTAGTACCTGCCTCTATAGCAAGCTGACCCGTAGAATGCATACGAGAAATAACATGACTAAACACAGGCCTGCCCTTATCATCCAGTTGCACAATCTCGCCATCAAATATTCCAGATTCCACATCAAACAAATCTGGATCAAGTAGTTCTGGAAATTTTTCTGTTATCTCTCTCCCACTTCGAGAAAAGATGCGGACTTTTTCGTTCTCCAATATTATAATACTTCTTATGCCGTCCCATTTAATTTCGTAGACATATCGATTACTTATGGGTACTTCCTTTCTTACACCTGCAAGCATTGGCTTAATAGGATACGCCATTTCCTCAAAGTCTTTATTCTCCTTCAGCTCTATTAGCCATTGGTTATCTTTCGTTTGGTACATTTTGTAGGCGCGATTAAATCCCCTACACTTCAACTCAAACTTTAGCTTATTGTCCTTTTTTTCTATCCAACTAAAAGTTCCTCTGGCATAGACCCACATTTCCCCCGCGCCATATTGTCCCTTAGGTATAATTCCCTCAAAATCAAGATACTTCATGGGATGATCCTCTGTCCTGATGGCTAATCGTTTTACACCAGTTTTATATGGCAACCCTTTGGGGATAGCCCAGCTCATAAGCACACCTTCACTTTCCAGCCTAAGATCATAATGCAAATTTTGAGCATCATGCAGTTGCACACAAAATTGATTTCCCTTCCTTGCAACCGGTGCCAACGAGGGTTCTGGTGTAATATCAAAGTCTCTCTTGGAGATATATGATTTAAGTTTTTCTGTGATATTTGGATCTATAATTATCTCATTAGAGTCGGTAGTCATAGAGACGGCACGATCAAAAAAATCTACCCAAACATCACCATACTCCTCTATATAGTCTTTATAATTTCTGATGGTTATATCTCTGGCACTCCTAAGATCTGATACCACAGACCAGGGAATAGGAAAAGAGATGGGTGCTCCTTCTCGTCCCCTCAGACAATATGGCGCTACGGTTGTATGTGCCTTATGATTCCTGAATATGTCTATCAAAGTCTTACCACCTCTTTTCACCTTATTCATTGCCAGTGTAGCGTTTGCAGTATTTTGGGCAACAAATTTTTTGGCAAGTCTCTTGACGGCAACTACCATGTCCTCATGGGAAATGTTATTGACTATAGGTACATATATATGAAAACCTTTGCTACCAGATGTTTTGACAAAAGGATCGTATCCTTCTGCTTCTAAAAAAACTCTTAGCCTGAGAGCAATTTCTTTTACAGTCTGGAAATCACCATTCTCAGGAGGGTCCAGATCAAAAATAAAGTGATCTGGATAATCCATATTATCAGTTACCATTTGCATCGGATGCATCTCTAGGGCAGCAAGATTTGCTAGCCATGCAACAGAGGCTTCGCTCTCGGCAACTATATAATTAATGACTTCCTCAGAATGTTGTATCGGTATACTATCTATCCATTCGGGTGTCCAATCTGGCTTGGACTTAGAATAGAATTTTTTTCCATTAACGCCGTCAGGAAACCTGATCAATGTGAGTGGCCTCCTCGCTATATACTTGAGCAAATAAGGTGCTATCTCTAAGTAGTACTGGATGACTTCTGCCTTAGTAACACCGATAGAAGGATATAATATCTTATCGAGATTACTTAGCTTAATCTTGTGACCATTGATTTCTGTATGTACATATTTCGAAGGCAAGCGAGATGCAATTATAGCATCGAATATATGAAAACCCTATTAAGTGCATTTTCATCTATCCACTTCTTATTCTCATGCTCCTAAAACAAAGGAAGCCCTGACTAGAAATAAGCCGGGCTATCCTTACTATTATGTAAACAAATTAATTCCTATCTAATCATAGTGACATCACCACTACGCTTAAGAGTATATTCTTTTCCGCAATGCTCATAACCAATTTCATACATCCAGATGTAAACCCCAGAAGTAGCATTTTTGTCAAGATGATCTCCTTCCCAACCTTTCTCTATACTCGCAGATTCGCATATCTGATTTCCCCATCTATCATACACCTCAAATTTGTAATCCGTCAATTCTATGTCTTGGCTCACAAATGGCCTTAACATATTGTTCGGTGCCACACTGGTAGGGCTAAACATATTAGGCATATAGACTTGATCTCCATCTAAAGCATTATCGCCAAAATCTATAGTCCATTCAAATGTTTGCACATCACAATTATCCGATATCTCTACCGAATAAGTACCAGATTCGTCTACGGTAATATTAGAAGTATTTAATCCGTTGCTCCACTCATAGGTAAGTTCTCCAGCATAATCCAATACTTCCGGCTCTATGACCATAGAAGAAATAGAACAATCTAGTTCGTACTCCTCGACATCTATACTCAGCTCTGCAGATTCTGTTACCTCGACTTCTTGTTCAGTGATACAGCCTTCTTGACTTCTGAGGTATAAGGTATATATATCAGCAGGTAATTCACCTATTTCACTTTCTGCGTAAAAATCAACCATATCAAAAGAGTACTCTACGGGAACATCAGCGTCAATCACTATAGATCCGTTATCTGATTGTGAGCAACTTTCATTTACGGATAATAATACATCTGGCATCTCATAAGTTTCTATCTCTATCTGATATTCGAAATCGCATCCGCCATCGTCGGTAACGATAACAGCGTGTACGCCCGATGATAGGTTTTCAAAAATATTTTGATTATCAAGAGATAACTGATTATCGACAGCTACCATATATTCCTCCTGACCAGAAAACAAAACCTCCACTATCCCATCATCCAGGTCTGGACAAGTCTCACTTACTACAAAATCAATATCTGGAGAACTGGTTTCTTCTATAACAACTTGGTTGCTAAACATACAATCCGACCCATCACTAAACCAAATTGTATAACTACCAGGATTAAGATTTTCGAAGGTATTATTATCTTGTAGAGATCCGTTGTCTAATGCAAATTGGAAATTACCGGGATCAGTTATTTGTACTTCTATAGTTCCCGTCGAGGCATTAGGACAAGAAGTACTTCCGACTATGACAATATCTGGTTTTTCATTTTCTGGTATATTGATGACAAACTCTTCTTGACAATTATTCTGATCTACAACAACTACAGTATGGCCACCAGCAGACAAATCTGTCCATACCATTTGGTTAAGTTCCGCGGACTGATTATCGACAGATACCCAGTAATCAATATCTGGTAACAAAAATAATTCTAACCGCCCGTTATCCTCTCCTTCGCAAGATGGTATGACAACTATATCAGGTTCTATGAGTGGCGAAGTTTCTATCTCGACTAAATATTGTGATATGCAACCATAACTATCCACGGCATCGACTGTATGAGAACCAGAGCTAAGATTATCATAGCTGGTATTAGCAGTAAAAGGCGAACCATCTAAAGAGTAACTCGCGCCATTATCACTACTGCTAATAACAAGAGTTCCGCTATCGGAGTTATAGCATGATGGATTCGTATCTAATATCAAATTAAGTAAAGGAATCTCACTCACTACCAGATCAATAATCGAGTCGCATCCAGCAGGAGTGACAAAGACAATTTCTGCGATATCTCCTAGATTATAAATATTTCCTTCATACTCCACGACTTGACCGTTGCAAGAAAATAATTCTAATTGCTCTCTAAGTACTGGACATTCTATATTAATAGGAACATCTCTGTCCTGCTCATCTTGACATCTCTCAAACTCAACAAGAAACAAATACTCCAGATCAGGAACGTCCAAATTCAGATCGCTTATATCTACTTCTATTCGGATTCTTTGATTGTCTATATCTTCAAACTTATAATTGCCATTAGCATCAGTTAATGTCGAGTCCATTCTAACATTACCTAATAGCCAGTAGACCTTCGCTCCTTCTACTAATTGCTCGCCCGTGTCTAACAATTCATTATCATTATCATCTAAAAAAACTGTGCCTTCGACACTATGATCTACAGGCTCAGGGTATAAGGTCATCACATCTGACATAGACACACAACCAGCAAATGTTTCTAACCTTAATTGGTAGTCTCCTGACTCCGTAGCGACCAAATCTGGAGAAGAAGATACGTTGCCGTAAAGCTCTCCATCCTTATACCATTGGTAAGAGTTGACACTATTGACGGAAGGCACGCATACGTCAAAAGGAAAACACACCTCATAACAACCTGATGGAATCAGCTGCGCATCGGGAGTCGGATTTACATACAAGGAATTAGACCCTGAAGAACAGCCGTATTCATTGACCGCTCGCACGTAGTAACTTCCTGTGGTCGCAACTTCTATTTCGGTTCCATACTCTCCTGTATTCCAATGATAAGAAACACCAGGAACAGGGTTTCTCACGGACAATATATGTGGCTCTCCTTCGCAAAGCATGGGGCTATCAGAGTATATCTCAGGTCGGTCAAGATAGTCATGGATATTCAATATGAATGGATCAGAAATCAAAAGACAACTTGTGGCAGGATCGACAACTGATACTGTAATTTCGTGGCGTCCAACTCCTAAGGCTCTGAGATCTGCATCATTCACATAAGTTCCTGTCACTGTGGATACATTCCAGGAATAAGAACCTCCATTGACCCAGGTAGCGGCGACTGCGAATACCTCATATATACAGACATCCATCTCTTTGGTGTATCTCGTACCAGAATTTGGATTATCCTCATATAGATAACCAGTTATAGAAACCTCCCTTTCTTCCTCATAGTCTACAAAATATTTCTCCGTAACATAGTCACATGCCGTATTCCCTGTAACCGTTACATTATATATTCCCTCCGATTTTACCTCTATCTGAGAAGTTGTTTCTCCATTAGACCAATAGTATAAAGATGCTCCCGATGGCGCAGAAAGCGTCACAACATCATCAGGACAATAGGGACCAGGTCTATCCGCTACTATTTCTCCACTGAGATCACTCTTGTCTATTATTATAGGCTTAGTTACAGTGGATCTGCATCCGTATATATTATTAGCAGAAAAACTTATGTTGTATGTTCCCTCATTTTCGAATGTATAAATAGCCACATTAGATTCTACCGTCCTTGTCCCTACAAATGGGTCTTCTATAGTCCAGGTCTCACTGGACAATAATGGATCATCCCGGTAATCAAATTTTATACCCTGCGATACACATTGCAATACAGGAAGATCAAAATCTAAATCTGGACCAGTTAGCACTTCCACTTCTTTCTCTATTCTGGATAGACAACCACTATCAGAGGTAATAACTAAACTAACAGTATAAGTGCCAGGTGCAGAAAACGTGTGCATTGGTGATTCTTCTGTAGAAGAATTATTAGTACTGCCTACGTCACCAAAATCCCATAGATAACTAACAATATTACGACCTGGAATAAATGTGGAGGTATTCTCTAATTGCATAACCTCACCATAGCAAGTAGGTTGCGCATAAAAATTAGCCGCAACAGGAACTTCAAATACTTCCCAGTCATAATCCAAACACCAACCCCCTGGATTAGAGAGATCTGGCACTCTGCCAAAAAGAATGACCTCGTAAAAACCTGCACTAGAAAAAGTATGTGTTGGATCACTCAATGTACTCGTACTATCAGCGAGACTATTGCGATCGTCAAAGTGCCAATAAAGAGAATTAGGGTCATGACCAGAAGTGGAATTATTAGAGAACTGAAACTCATTGCAATAACCTAAGTTAGTTCCTGACATTAAGATGGCATCATTGGATAAGCAGTCACCGACATTACTGCATCTTCCATCTCCGCATTCTCCACCACAATACTCATATAGGACGATATTATTAGACCTACTTACACACCCATTTCTATCTGTGATCTCTACATAGTAAGTGCCGAATTCTGACGTGGTCAATATGGGATTATCCCTGCCATAAGCAGAACCATCCTTATACCACTGATAGTTATTACCATCCTCTGTATTGAGTGCGTATAATTTTCTATCAGGGTCTAATGGTGGACAGAATCCTTCCTGATCTGGTGTAGATATAAAGGTTTCTGGTAAGGGTAAAGGATCTACCCTAAACTGTTCTTTTGTACTACATCCCTGACTGTTAGTTACCTCCGCCACATAATAGCCAGACGGTATACTGCTATTATTGGCATACTCCTGATTATTCTCATCTCTTATAATTACCTCGGTCAAGTCATTACCAGATACAGATATTCTTGTAGTTTCACCTTCACACACTTCACTATTATATGTAAGACTAATTACTGGTCGAGGCAATATCTCTACATTGAATTCTTTCCGTGATCCACATGAGTTTCCTATAAGGGTATGTGTACCTTCTTCGTACCATGTAACTTCTATTTTATTATCACTGAGTAAATATATACTACCTGCAGAAGCTGGTTCTATATCCCATTCTGTTGTCGCATCGACACCTTCTAACGTATATGCCCCCGTCTCCTCTACACATACCACATCATCTCCAGTAATATTACCAGTCACCAAGGAATTGATAGTAACTTGATACTCTTCGGATGAGCAATTAAGTAATAGATCTCTCACGCGGACACTTATCTGATAAGGTCCATCAGAAGTCCAAGTATGAAAAAAGCGATTACCGCTATAGCTATAATTGCTTCCACCATCTAGGACAGACCATTGGGCTAATTGATTAGATGACAAATTAGCACCATGCTCGTATGCATAGGTTTCTCCTTTGCAGATATTCAGAGGTCCTAATATTTCTGTGATGGCATCAGGTCTCGGCAAGACTTCTACATATCCTACATCCAGGTTATTGCAATAACCATCATCTATACGCGCCTCTATACGATAACTTCCAGAGCCCGCATCCAAGTCAAAATAAATAAAGTTCTCATCGTCAAAAGATTGCACTAAGTCACCAGCATCATTATAGACACTAATGTCAGCAAGAGGATAATCCTGACCTGACTGCACTCCTGCGAATATAGATTCTCCCTCACAGGCTACATCAGTCTCTGCTCCTAACTCAAACTCTCTAAGTAGTGTAACTACTTTCTCAACTCTTCCACTACACTCTAACAAACAATTTTCGTACTCCACAGAGACGATGGCTTCGTCAGAGGTGCCAAAAGGGGAGCTCCATTGGATAGTAACTTGATTAGTACGCTGCCCGTCTATAACATATCCAGCACCAGATACGCGCCATGTATATGAGGTACCAGGGTATAGTGGTACGTGATATTCGTTTTGAGACTGATAACAAGCTTCGTCCGCCCCCTCTATGGTCATATTGGGTATAATGACAGGAATGTATTCCGTATTGGTAAGCTGACATATATCATCATCACAACCCGATACAGAGAGACTTAATTCTCCTCTCGGACCATCGGTCCACACAACCGTCACAAAATCGTCGTCTATACCTCCACCGTCTACAATAGTTCCCTGCGGTCCTACAGCCCAATTATATTGACCACACTTTTGTACAGCATAATAAGTGTTTTCCTCATTGATATAAGTAGGCGTGATACAGTCGATTGTTGGACTCTGATCATCCAAGACATTAATGGTTACATAACTAGTATCCGCACATTGGCAATCCGTTTTCGTGATTAAAGAAATAGTCTGCGATCCACTGGTCTCAAAGGAAGTGACTAATTGGCTAGTATTAGATAATATTTCGTCCATATATATCCACGCATAATCGTCCGCATTATCACTTACAGCGTCTATATAGACTGATTGGTCGATACACACATCGCTTGCCGAGGCGGTTATGGTCACATTAGGATTCTCAAGTATTTCTACACAATATTGCTTGAGACCCTCACATCCCGCTTCGTTAGATTCTTGTAAGGTTATAGTGCCAAAACCCGATTGAGGCCAAGTGACCTGAACCGTATTAGTTTGATTATTAGCGGTAGAAACTGCTCCGGTAACCGTCCATTCTAGCTCTGATTTCTCCTTGGTATTAACGGCTGTATATGATGCTGTGTGTCCCGCACATGCAGATATACATTCTAATGGACTTAGTTCTTGGTCTGGTCTACCCACTATGGAGTCAGAAAAGTAACAAGTCGGAAAATCTGGGAAATAGATATCAGGGCTTGGGTTATTAATAATTGTGACGAGCATTGTGGTTTCTTGACCAGATGATCTATCCAAAACACTTAGACTACCATCCTGAGCCACATCTGACCAACATATCTCCACCTCACTATTACCTTGATATTCTATCGCGATTTCTCCACCTTCTATTTTCCACACATAAGGTCCACCTGTGCCATTGACTAGCTGGTACTCTTCACATAAGTCAGTGCAGACCAGATTCGAACCAGTAATAGATTGAGCGTAAGAGTAGCTTAAACAAAAAACAGAAATGAATAACGCAAGTAATGATTTCATAACTTATTTATTAGAGTTACATGATATATCTCTAATCGATTGCATTCGTTGCAAAAAAAAAGTGAAAACCATTATTATGATTTTCACTTTTGATATCTAATATATTATTTATCAAAGTTATTCTGGGACAAGGTCTGGATTAAGAAGATCATAGAACTGGTCTAACTTAGGAAGAATAATAATTCTTGTTCTTCTATTTTGTGCACGTCCTTCTGGCGTTTCATTACTTGCAAGTGCATTATACTCTCCACGACCAGCGGCTATCAGGCGGTCAGGGTCTATCTTATAATCTGTCTGTAGTACACGGATAACAGAGGTAGACCTTTTGACACTGAGATCCCAATTATCTTTCATGCAAGAATTGGAGATAGGGCGGTCATCTGTATATCCTTCTACCATAACTTCCAGGTCTGGTCTAGATTCCACAATCTTTGCAATCTTTCCTAATACCTGCCTTGCTCTCGGCGTCAGATCTGAGCGCCCGCTATAGAATAACATCTTATCTGACAGATTGACGAATACAACAGTCTTATCGACTTGTATATCTATATCCCTATCTTCTATCCCTTCTTCGAGGACGCCTTTCAGATTGATGGCCAGGGCAAGATTGAGCGAGTCCACCTTATTCTTTGCGGCTTGTAAGGTTTTGATATATCTGTCCCGATCTTCCATCTGGTCCAGTGTCTCCTTGATGTTTTCATTAGCCGATTGAGATAAGACAGTGAGATCACCTATTTGGTCTACTTGCTCTGCACGTTGTTCTTTGAGGTCATCTATCTGTTCTTCTCTGATTTTAAGTTGACCTTCTGTAGATTGTACGAGAGACTTTAGTCTTTCGTTTTCTTTCTCACATTCTCCTATCCGGCTCAGGTATTTATTGAGTTGCTCGCCACATTCTCCTAGCTGCTGATTAGCCACAGACATTTCCTGGTCATGTACAGCTTGTAGCTCGGCCAATTTCTTTTTAGTAGAGCAAGAGCCAAGCATAATGAAAGACAGAAGTAGGATTGATAGGTTAAATTTTCTCATATAAAGTTTTTTGAATTTTTTGTTTTTTAAAATTACAATGGGTTCTTTTTGTATCATTTGGTTTCGGTAAGACCATATAATAATTAGTTAACGCATAAGCTTGATGAACTATTTATTAAATAACTGATGATTTTTTAGAAACCATACAATAAAGTTAAACATACACAGTTCAATATAGTAACGGGGAAAACCACTTTTCTTTTAAGTGGTCATTAATTATTATTTAAAAAATTCAGGGCATGAAGAATCCAACCAACACATTCTTCATAGGAATTGTACATCTGCGACATATCTATGAAGCATATATAACACAATCTACCCTGTCCTTATTATTTCCGAAAATCAAGACGCAATTTATTCTGGCTCATAGAAAATTCTATGCCTATTGGGATCAGCATTAAAAAAAAGCCGTACTCTCCTTATAAGTAAGTACGGCCTATCTGCTGTTTCCAGCTTTACTATCGAGGCTTACCTAAAAAGTTAGGTAGGCTTCTTTGTTTTAAGAACACTAAAGGTATGGCATTTATTATTCCTCCCCTTAAATTCTTTGGGTTCTAAAAAGACATTTTGTTTGTCTCTGTGTATATTATGGCCTGATTATTAATTAACCCAATAAATCACTCTATGAATAATAAAACGCTCAAACGGGTACTGACCTTTCTATCATTTGCGGTAGGAGCATATATGATACTCGCATCATACCCAAAACTGATGGCTACAACGCAATTATTAGAAAATTTCGAAAAATGGGGATTGCCTTCTTGGTTTCACTACCCCGTGGGGATCATAGAGTTGGTAGGAGGTGCCGGATTATTTTTTCCTAAAACCAGGCGTTTTGCGGCTCTCTGCATTGCGATGGTTATGTTAGGCGCAGTATATGTGCATGTGGCAGTCGATAAAGAAGCTTTGCATGCCATTCCAGCATTTGGTGTAATCGTGGCTTGTGGTATTATAATATATCTTAGTAATAGACTCAGTCGCTCATGATACGTCATGTTATATTTGATCTGGGAGGTGTATTAATAGATTGGAACCCAAAGTATGTCTATAGAACCATTTTTGATAGTGAAGAAAAGGTAGATTGGTTTATTGATAATATAACCACTTATAAGTGGAATGTACAGCAAGACGCAGGGCGGTCCTTGTCAGAGGCCACGTCCATCTTAGTATCCAAACATCCAGAATATCAAAAAGAAATAGAAGCGTATTATAGCAGATGGACTGAAATGCTCGGTGGCCCCATAGATGGCACAGTTAATATCCTACGCCAGATAATAGATACGAAACAATATAAAGTATTGGCACTAACTAACTGGAGTGCAGAGACTTTTCCTATTGCTTTGGAGCGATATGATTTTTTGGGTTGGTTTGAAGGAATAGTAGTGTCCGGTGATGAGAAATGCATGAAACCAGACGCCAAAATTTATAATATTCTACTGTCCCGGTACTATCTACAAGCAGAAGAATGTTTGTTCATAGATGACAATATGGAGAATGTACAAGGTGCAAAATCGCTGGGGATAAATGCCGTACAATTTAAAAATCCAGATCAACTAATCGCTGATCTGGAACAATACAATATTCTATTCTCCTAACATTGCCTATATCATGTAGGCATTTAGTAATAAAGGCTGTTTCTATATTTCACTGTGATCACAGCTAGTCTTATTCTATGAACTTTAAAGAATAAGAAAATTAATTCCATACATCCGTTATACCCGCCATGATAGCACAGGTTATAACCCAATATGCCACATTAATAAAAATGTTCTTGGCAGACATCCGATGGAATAATGACATAATAATCAAAGCTGGTGCTATAATGAATAAACTGAACATCACCCCGTGAAATGCGCCATGACCGAACGTATGAGTACTGCCAGCAACAAACTCCCCTGTCGTAAAACTACCATGAGTTAGTTCTACCAGCATATTGAGTCCGAAAGATAAAACCATCGCAAGCAAGAGCGACAAACCCATAATCACAGGCATATTACCACTCTCGACGTCTTCTTTAGTCAAGCCAGCAGACTGCATCCACACATTACCGAATAGTGGACCATAATAAATAGCACCAATTATCATCGGTACAAGTCCAGCAACCAAAATGGGAATAAAATTCATATCCATAATATAATTATTGAGGTTAGTTAATCATGTTGATTTATCACCTGTTCTAATAATGCCTTAGTTTTCAATATCCCTTTGACTTCGTCATCATCATCGCCTTCGTATTCTATGCCTATGTAACCTTTATAATCAGCTTGACTGATAATAGACATCATCCGCTTGTAATCTATACTTGTTTCTTGGCCTGCTTCATCAAACTGATAAGATTTTGCGCTGATCGCTTTGGCATAGGGTAACAATTCTTTGACACCTTGGTATATGTCATATTCCTCTATACAGGGTGTACCCCACATTTCTCCTCCTTGTCTTTTTATACAGAAGTTACCAAAGTCAGGCAGTGTTCCACAGTTAGGAAGATTGACCTGTCTTATCACATCGGACATCCACTGACCGTCAGAGGAATAGCCACCATGGTTTTCTACGATGACATTTATATCATAGGGCTGTGCATATTCTGACAGTAGAGATAAGCCTTTGATACCCGCCATCTTGACCTCATTCTTATCACCCTCACCAAAGCAATTAACTCTGATGGAATGACAATCCAGCTGCTTAGCAGCTTGCACCCACTTTTTATGATTATCGACAGCCTGTAGTAATTGTTTTTCGTCCGTGTTGGCCAATCCCCCTTCCCCATCGATCATTATTAATAATTGACGGACTTCTGACTCTTTAGCCATTCGATTCATCTCATCCAGATACTTTATGTCTGAGGCGCGATCTGGAAAAAACTGATTGACATATTCTATGGCATCGAAACCTAAAGACTTCGCTTTAGCTGCAAATTGTAAGTGATCTAATTTTCCCGATTTGATCATTCTGTGCAGTGACCATTCCGCCAGGGATAATTTAATGGAGGAATCCACCTTTCTTATATTCTCATTATTAATCTTCTGATCAATTCGACATGATGAGAAAAAATCAAAACCAAGAGCTAAACCAATAAAACTTAATCTTGATAAGAAAGTCCGTCGATCAGAGTACATTAGATATAACTTGTTTTTCCTATTGTACTAAAGTCAACGCATCCCTGATATGGTCCTGGCACCGGATCATAATTAAGTAACTGCGTCGCACCTACTTCCGACTTACAGTAACCCGATACTGTTCCTTCTTTGACTATATTCCAAATATGAGGCCCTTTTGCATTTTTGCTTTCTTTGACCATATCATCTAGTACCGCTTTTCTTTGCTCTTCGTCAGCTTTCATAAATGAGACCTTATTGAGCTTCTTGGACTTCTGATCAAAAAGCGATAATCCATCCAAAAACATCTTCCTCTCCTCTGCCGAATATGATTCTAACATAGCATCCATATAACGATCTACCATAGCCGTCTTGGCTCCTGCTATATCTGTCTCAGGAATAATCATCTCCGCTACCTCCGCTACCAATGATAACTGATCCTTACTCATGAAGGACGGCACCCATCCTGTCGATGTATCTGCCTTGCACCCATTAAGTATAGCCGCCGCGGTACCAGCCGTCAATGTATATCCGAGCATAGCGGTTGTTAGCTTAAGGACATCTCTTCTGCCTATATCTGATTGAGTTTTTTTAGTATTTTCCATGACTATAATTCGTTATTATTCAGTGCCTTATGGGCAAAATCTACGGCTCTTGCTGTCAGTGCCATATAGGTTAAGGAAGGATTGACGCAAGATGCAGAAGTCATACACGCCCCATCTGTAACAAATACATTTTTGACAGCGTGTATTTGATTCCACTTGTTGAGTACAGAAGTTTTAGGATCTCTGCCCATACGCGCTGTCCCCATCTCATGTATCCCTAAGCCTACAGAATACTCACCCTCATAAGGGTATATATCCTTAAGTCCGGCTTTTTCTGCCATATCTACAGCCTGTTCTACCATATCCTTTCTCATATTGATCTCGTTCTCCTTGATACCTGCGTCCATAATGAGCGTTGGCATACCCCACTTATCCAGCTTATCATAGTTGAGAGAAACTTTGTTGTCATGATATGGGAGCATCTCACCAAAACCGAAAAACATAAAGTTCCATTTTCCAGGCTTCGCGAGGGCATTTTTAAAGTCCTTGCCATAAGCGTATTCTGCGACCATTCTACCCCATCCCGATCTGCTGCCACCACCTTGGTAACCATAGCCACGCAGATAATCTTTCTGATCACTCTTACCGCCGACATTTCTAAATCGTGGGACGTATATTCCATTAGGTCGTCTTCCCTTATAATACTGATCCTGCCACTCTTCCATAGATCCACCCGCACCGACATGAAAATGATGATCCATCATATTATGTCCTAACTCCCCACTATCATTACCCATACCATCAGGAAATCTATCTGACTTGGACTGCATCAGTATAGAGGTCGACCCGAGACAAGAGGCATTGAGGAAAATTACTCTGGCGAAGTATTCTTCTTCTTTCAGAGTATTGGTGTCTTTGACTCGGACACCTTTGGCTTTCTGAGTATCTGGATCAAAGATGACCTCTGTGACTATTTTATTAGGTAATAAAGTCATATTACCCGTTTTCTCCGCAGCAGGTATCGTCGAGGCATTAGAACTAAAATATGCTCCCAAGGGACATCCGCGCATACATCTGTCTCTGGACATACATTCGCCACGTCCATTATGTGGTTGCGTGAGATGCGCCACACGACCGATGGTCATGATCCTATCTTTGTAATTATCTCTGATCTTGTCTGAGACATGCTGCTCTATACAGTTAAATTCCATCGGAGGCAAAAACTGACCATCTGGTAGATAAGACCACCCCTCTTTCTTACCACTTATTCCTACAAATTTTTCTACATAGTCATACCACGGAGCTATATCCTCATATCTTATGGGCCAATCTACCGCTACTCCTTCTTTTGCATTCGCCTCAAAATCTATAGGACACCAACGGTAAGATTGTCGACCCCACATCAGAGACCGACCTCCTACATGATATCCACGTATCCATGTAAAGGGTTGTACCTCCTCGTAAGGTTGCTCTGTATCTTTGACCCACCAGTGCTTGTAATATTCATTGATGGTATACCCTGTTCTACTTTGCACGGGATAATCCTGCATTTCTTCATGCGTTACTTTTCCGCCTCTTGGCACATCCCAAGGTTCCAGATTAGCCGTCGGATATTCGCCATGTTTGACATCTCGGCCTCTATCTATTACCAGAGTCTTCAGACCCTTCTCAGTAAGCTCTTTGGCAGCCCAGCCTCCACTGATACCAGTTCCTACGACTATCGCATCATAGGTCACCTCATCTTTTCCTGTTGAATTAAAATTCATAAAATTGATTATATCGTATTATACTTTGCATATATCTATGGCCTTGGAAAGCGCCTCGAATGGATCATCCCACGTGGGAATAAACTCCTGTGCCACATAACCCTTAAATCCATTGGCTTGTATCGCTTCCATGACGGCTTTGTAATTTATTTCTTGCGTTTCGTCGATCTCGTTGCGACCTGGTACGCCTCCCGTATGGAAATGTGCTATGTAATCTTTATTCTTAGTGATGGTGGATATTATATCTCCTTCCATGATTTGCATGTGATAGATATCATAGAGTAGTTTGAAATTAGGAGATCCCAGTTTCTCTACTAAGGCGACACCCCAGTCACTATTATCACATTGGTAATCAATGTGATCCACCTTACTATTCAGTAGTTCCATGATAATGTTGACACCGTATTTCTCTGCCATCTTGACTATGGGGTCTAATCCTTGGGCACAATATTCCAGTCCCTCTTCTGCCGTGAGCTGTCTTTTGTTTCCCGAAAAACAGATGATGTTAGGTATGCCCTTTTCTGCCGCTAAAGGAATAAGAACCTCGTAGTCTTTTAAAAATTGCTCATGCTTAGTAGGATCATTAAATCCATCGGTGATAGTTATGGATATGCCATTAGATACGGCACAATCCAATCCCTTAGCCTTTACTATATCCCACTCGTCATGATTGAGCAACTCTACGGAGTTGATACCCAAATCAATAGCGCGCTCCGCAAGTTGCTCTAAAGGTGTCTTGCTATAGCACCATCGACATATAGAATGCGAGAATCCCATCGCATCTATGGATTGCTTAGATGAGCAAGTCATAGATGAGGAAACTAACGGCACCATCGCAGTGGTCTGTAAGAATCTTCTTCTCTTCATAGGAAAACACCAAATATAAATTGGTGAAGGTCTAAGATAATAAAACCCAGATGATGCAGGGTCTACTGTAAGCCAATAAAGTTTTTACTTGATGATATTTTACCAATTAGCAACTCAATTGACTTTAGTATGGGATAATGAGGGCATAACTTCGGTTTAGGGCAAAAAAAAATGGTCGCTCCCCAGCGACCATCTGCAAATTATAATCCCATGAACATATCCTTAGTTAAGTACCAAAGACATTGTTATTTTTTTTGGAAAACCAACTCAAAAAAAATAAGCAAAACTCAATCTCTCTTGGACAAAATCGACCATATATTGTAATCATTTGTCTAAGAACTTTGCTAATCATTATTAGCCAACAATGCCTCTGTTCTTAAGAATATGACATAAAGATAAATTGGGATCGACCCTAAAACAAAGACAAAAAATTGGAATTGTTACATATTTATTTTTATAATATATTATATGCTATAATATAGGAGACTAACTATAAGTTATTTAATGACAGGACATCAAATAATACACTAAATTTAGTTTTTCTAATTTTTTGCATCTATGAAATTCTTACAAATATTCTTAGCCCTTGGGCTTTTAGTCGTGGGATTCTTACTGGGCACTAATTTTTCATTTGCTGATCAAGGGCCGTCATCAGATGATACGATAATAGAAAATGCGTCTGAGCAGACTCAGGTTATGTCCTATGGCAAATCTGCTAAAGACAGTAATACCACGGATAACTCTAACTCACAACTCACCGCAGAAGAGAATGCTGTCATTAACTTATTCGAGGATGCAGCACCTTCTGTTGTATTTATTACAACTACCGCAATTCAGCAAGCCTCTTATTTCTATGATGCGACAGAAGTCCCCAAAGGATCGGGAACGGGCTTTATGTGGGATGAGAATGGACATATTGTGACTAATTTTCATGTTATAGAGGGTGGTGATAAGTTTTCGGTCATGTTATCGGACCAGACGTCCTATAACGCTGAAGTCATAGGCGTAGAACCAAGTAAAGATCTGGCTGTACTAAGAATAGATGCCCCTAACTCTAAGATCAAACCACTTCCCATCGGTAGATCAGGCAACCTCAAGGTAGGACAATCTACTTATGCCATAGGTAATCCTTTTGGTTTCGATCAGACCTTGACCACTGGTGTCGTCAGTGCACTCGGAAGAGAAATAACTGCAATGAATGGCCGCAAAATCTATGATGTCATCCAGACGGATGCTGCCATCAATCCTGGCAATTCAGGTGGTCCATTGCTTAACTCTTCGGGTCGTCTTATTGGTGTCAATACAGCCATCTATTCTCCATCGGGTGCATATTCCGGGATTGGTTTTTCTATCCCTGTAGATATCGTCAATCTTATCGTGCCTGACCTTATACAATATGGACGTGTCAACCGACCTATCATGGGCGTCGAACTAATGAACGAAAACTATGTCGATGTAGACGGTGCGATGATCAAGCGCGTATTTGAGAACACACCAGCCGACAGAGCAGGACTCAAGGGTCTATCCAGAACATCCAGAGGTTATCTTCCGGGTGACGTCATCAAAGCTGTCGATGGTCAACGTATCAGCTCTAATGCCGACCTACAAGAGGCTCTAGAAAAATACAAACCTCAAGATATCGTGACATTCCTTATAGAAAGTGATCAGGATATGAAAGAGGTTAAGCTTAAGCTGATAAGTTCTGTGGAGTAATCATTCAACAAGATTGTTCAAAAAATCAATGTACTCCTTGATCGAAGGATATTTCTGAAACCTCTCAGTAGCTATTTGTATTGGTGTCATGCCTTCTTTAGACTCAAGAATATTATAATCATCAAAACCGTAATCCAAAAAGAGCTGAGCTAGTCTTATTAGATCTTTGACAGTGGTTAGGGGTGCTTTGTAGCCATAGGTGCTTTTATTCAAGAACTCTTTTGCCAAAACGTGAAAAGGATAGAGTGGCTCTTCATGTTTTATCCAATTCCATTTGTTCTTTGATTTGAGAAAATCTAATTGTTCAGAAATCAGAGTCAAGTAATCATTAGTCGTGCCGTCTCTATTATGGCTAACGATGGCTCTGTATATACAGTACTTTGACACTTCCGCTGAGAACAACTCGGGACAAATGACCATACATGACCTGACGATATCTGGATATCCATACCATGATGATAAATAAACAATACACTCAAATATAGAACCGTCAGGATAAGACAACTTTGTGGTTCTTTCCATTGGACATGTCCTAAGTAAATCTTCTATTAGGTCTTTATCTTGGTCACGCACGATGGCGCTGATAGGAGGCTCTACTCCCAGATTGATTACCCTGTGATAAAGAAGAATGACCTCTGACGCATTAATATGTGGCTCATCCATATTGATCTCTCCGAGATAACGACTATAACCTTTGCGTATAGTATCCCGTGTTACACCAGCCAGTCGCGCTTGTTCATATAATACTTCTATCATGGGTTGGTCACAATAAGGAAAGGCCTCTGTACTTGCACCAAAATCCAATAAGAGATTAGCCAGTTTGTAGTTTTTACTTTCCACAGCAAGACACAAAGGAATACCAAATTCTGGTGGATCATCTGCATTTATACTTGGCGCATCTGGATTGGCGCCATGCTCTAGCAATATTTTGGTGACTTCTATATGCACATTTTTGCAAGCCTCTACTAGAGCAAAGCCGTTAGTGAAATGATCTTGTTTTTCGTGAGAGCGCAAATCTATCCTAGCTAATTGCGGATTTTGAACCAACAAATCTCTGACTAGATTAGATTGATTATTTATTACTGCTTGTCTAAAAATGTCTTTTTTATGTTGTGATAAATTCATATAAGGCGCTCATTATCAGCTTATTTGCTCCTCATAATGTTAAATAGCTTAACTAATTAGAAGCAAAATTTAATTTATAAGGTATTTATTTTGTTCTGAAAAATAAAAGTTTGATATTGGAATTAAGGGAGGCAAAGTAACCCACCTTCCTGCATAACCAAATAACCCCAATTGTCACAACCAAGAAGACATAAACGTCTAGCTGGAATACGTTATAGTATTCTTTATCGAGAAACGGTCAAACACATTCCTCTATTCGGAAGGTATCAGTCTTCCCTTATTCTTAGTATAAATTATTTATGGATTTATAACATTTTCTAATAAATGCCAATTCACTATTGAATTGGTAAACACCAATATTTACTTAACTCTAAAAAACTAAAAAATGAAAAAATTAATTTTAAATTTTCTGCTGGTCCTCAGTAGCTTATTTGTATTCTCCACAGATACTCAAGCTCAACAAGAAGGATTTTTAGGCGAAGTCAGACTTTTTGCTGGGAATTTTGCACCTCGAGGATGGGCTTTTTGTGATGGACAATTATTGGCTATTTCATCTAACTCGGCACTATTTTCTATACTAGGCACGACTTATGGTGGAGATGGACGTACCACGTTCGGTTTACCTGATCTAAGAGGAAGAACTGCGGTAGGTGCTCGTAGGGGACCAGGTCTAGAAAATATTACTCTTGGCGAAAGATGGGGTAATCAAACCACAAGTTTAATAACGTCTAATCTTCCTCCTATGGGCAGCATTACCTTGAATAAAGGTCTATACGAGATGCCTTTAGGCGGTAATGTCCAGCCTGGACAAGCCTTCATACATGGTAATACGTCATTAGTTAGTGTGGGTAACCAATCTACAGAAACTCTGACAAGTACAGTACAAGGAGCAGCGAGTTCAGCATTTAGTAATTCTCCACCTTCTCTGGGACTAAATTATATAATCTGTATACAGGGTCTCTTTCCATCAAGAAACTAGGATAACAGATATTATAATAACCTCGTAAAATTTCAATATGAAATACCAATTATTAATTTCATTTGTAGCAGCTCTGTTGTTTAGCTCCATGTGCTTTAGTCAGATAAAAGGGATAGAGGACATGAATAAGTGGGCTGACGGAGAAATACATCCTCCAGAAGGACTTTTGGTAGGTAAGAAAATGGAGGCAGGTGATCGTATCTGGAGTCCGACTAACAGTCATTATGCCATAATGCAGGATGACGGAAACTTCTGTATATATACAAAAGAGAAGAAATGGGTCTGGTGCAATATGACAACTGTAGCAGGTAGTTATATCACCCTACAAAAAGATGGTAATCTCTGCGTATATAATAGCAATGACAAATGGGTCTGGGATGCCAAAACGCATACCATATCCCCTAAGCCAATTCAACTTGTACTAGATGACAAAGGTGTGCTGCACCTAGAAGATTCTTCAGGCAAATCTGTCTGGACTAATAAATAGCAACAAATATTATTGTACGAAAATCTAATCGCGATCTCATTCCACTCGGTGTGGGGTTGCTTTTAGATTTTTGTTTTTAAAAAAAACAATCCTCAGCAACTACGCTATTATAAATAGTCGATAGAAAAAATCTTTTTTGACTGTAAGCGATTAACCCACTCAGGTGTCATTTTCATAAATAAATTTCTTAGCCCTACGGCCAGATTATTTTCCCAGTGCGATATTTGACCTATTCTACTACTTAGCTTTACAATAGTATCTGCTTTGGGTTTTCTGATTTTTTGATATTCGTCAAACGCAACGGATGGCTCTGATCTACTAAGGCTGTCCGCTAGATAATATGCATCCTCTATCGCCTGACAAGCTCCTTGACCTAGATTGGGCGTTGTGGCATGAGCAGCATCGCCTATAAGGCAAATATTATTTCTATACCATCTGCTCATCGGTTTGAGATCTTCTATGTGTGCTTCGTGGATGGCATTATTTGAGGTGGCTAGGATCAGTTCTTTGACTACAGGGTTATAGTCCTCATAATAATGTCCTATTTGGTCTTTAGTATAAGTGCTAGTTTTATTGATTGACTTGAGAGCATACCAGTAGGTTTTGTTATCTGCTATTTTGACAAAACCAATTCTATCTCCACCACCCCAAGCTTCTTTCAGCTCATTCTGATAATTCTCTGGCAACTCAAAATCAGCGACACCACGCCAACATATCTGACCATGATCACGGATTACCCCTCCACCTAAACCAACTTCCCTCACCTGTGACCTGATTCCATCAGCTCCTATAACCATCTCAGAACTCACCACTTTTTCGTTGGTAAATTTTAATTGATATCTCTTTTCTTGTTCTTGTATATCGATTAATTCATAGCCTTGCTTAGGAGACTTCTTGAGATTAGATAATAATAACTGTTGCAATACACCTCTATGTATAGCAATATTCTGCACACCATGTTTCTCTTCAAAGTATTTTAGATTAATCCCCGAAATACAACGAAGTCTTCTATCGGTTATAGTAAAGGAAGAAATGGGATTTCCTTTTTCTTCGATTTTCTTTTTGAGACCTAATTTCTCATATATCTGCATGGCATTATTAGCCAGAATAATTCCCGCCCCCACTGGTCTTAGTTCCTCAGCTCTTTCGTAGATACGATAGTCTACACCTTTCGCTTGTAGCGCATTAGCTAAAGTCAGACCTCCTATACCAGCACCTATAATGTCTATTGTCATTCCCGATTATTTTTACTTGATTGGAACATTAT